>CBDFAX010000007.1:0-79625 GCA_965245735.1 uncultured Abiotrophia sp.
TTTTTATGATAGATATTATAAAAGAGAGTACTTTCCGAGTTTTTGGGAGAAGCTACCCGAAATCTTAAATACATATGTTATCATACCTAGTATTGTAGTTAGTGAAACATATCAGGATAGTAGTTTTAAAGAATGGTTAGGGGAAAACTATACAACTGATTTATTGCAACATGAAGAATATGTGGATAATTGGGCTAGTATTATCGAACACGTTAGCTCCTGTGGATACTATAAAAATGAGGCGTTGAATTCAGAAAGAGGATGGGCGCATTACAGAATTGCGGATCCTTGGATTATTGCAATAGCTAAAGAAGGAAATCATACTATCGTTACTGAAGAGTTAAGAAACCCCAATCTAAACTCAAATACTCCTAGTAGAAATGCAAAAATTCCGGATGTTTGCGATCAACTCGGAATAAGATGCATTGACATGAACGATTTCTTTCGTGAAATTAATCTAAGAGTTTAGATTATAAGTATATATTGTTCAAGCATCCTTTTAAAACAAGAACTAAGAGTAATCTTGGTTCTTTTTTAAAGGAATCAAGCAGATAACAAATACATATCTATTTTGTGCCAATTTGAGCTTATATTAGAAAATGTGACTAAATAGCAATCTTGGTAGAGATATATGGGTAATTTTAATTGGAAGGGAGTTATTATGAAGCAGTCAGGATTAAGTAATGATAATATCTATCAAATGTCATTAAACGATTTGCTGAATGCTATGGGCTACCGGACGACTATTTCTGCGCAGGTGGAGATAGCGGGATTGATATCACCGCCTACAAAGATGAGTTACCTCCGCGTATTCTTGTTCAAGTCAAAAGTCAAGATAGCCCCATCAAGGAAGCAACCATACAATCCCTCAAAGGTGCCATGAAAGAAGGAGATTATGGACTTTTCGTAACTCTATCTAGTTATACAAAGTATGCTCAAAAGTATTTGGATAACACGCCAATTATACGTGGGATTAACGGAACTGAGTTGGTGGATTTGTTTGTAAAGCATTACCCTAATTTGAGTCCACGCTACCAGTAACTAATTCCGCTGAAGAGGATCTATATCCCTATGCCTCAAGAACCTTAATAAACACGACAAAAAATAGCCGTCCCCACTTTGACACGCGGGATGGCTATTTTTAGTCATCTTGGCATCACCGTCTTATACGGCTCTGCATGGGAGTCGAGTTCGCCCTCGACTCCTTCTATGTTTATTATACTGTACATGTTTAGGTGAAGTCAAATTACTTTCTCGGGGAAAAAAGAGATGCTTCTTGCTTTCTTCAAAGGCGATTTTTGCTTACTACTCAAAATTCCCCCTGTTAATTCTCCCAGATTTAGGTTAAAATTAAGGTAAGTCATGGTAATCTCCTCTTTCAATGTTGTCGGACAACTACATTGTACTAGAGATTACCTGGCTTTTTTTACGCATTTTTAAGGGGACGGTATTTTCTGAGCCAGTGGTCTACTCTTTAAAGTGGACCACTGGCTCGGCCAGAAAACTGGGAAAAGGAATAAAAAGGCCAAAACTCAGTTAGCTAGTGGTCCACTCTTTAAAGTGGACCACTGGCTCGGCCAGAAACCTAGAAAAAGGCATCAAAAAGGCTAAAACTCAGTTAGCTAGTGGTCCACTCTTTAAAGTGGACCACTAGCTCGGCCAGAAGCCTGTGAAAAGCCACCAAACCAGCTACCCCACCTAGCCACCAAACCAGCCCAACCTTCATCCTTTCCCCATATAATCTGGCTCGCCGGCGCAGTCGCGGTAGTCGCTGGGGCTGAGGCCGAAGGTTTTTTTGAAGATTTTGGAGAAGACTAGCTGGTCAGAATAGCCGACGCTAGCGGCAATGGTCTTAATAGAGTCTTGACTTTCAACCAGGAGTTGCCTGGCCTGGCGCAGGCGAGTCTCCATCAGGAATTGCTTGGGCGACTGGCCATAGTGTTGGCGGAAGAGACGGAAGAGGGCGCTGCGACTCATACCGATATACTGGGCAATAGACTCAACTGTTATGGGACGAGCATAGTTGGCGTAGATGTAGGCGGCGGCTACCTCTGCGGGCGAAGAGTTACTTTGCTGGCGGGGGGCTGACAGGCTGACTAGCTCTAGATGGGCATGGTAGAGGAAGTCGAAGACCTTCATCATTTGCCAATAGAAGGTATTAGCATCCTGAGTCTGGGACAGGCTATAGTGGCAGATATCTTGAATGATGGCCTGGCACTGCCCCTCATTCTTGAACTGAATACAGTGGGCATCAGCTAACTGGGTAAATTGCAGGAAATCTTCCAAACGTTGGCCACTAAAGCCAATCCAGTAGTTGCGCCAGGGTTCCTTGCCATCGGCATAGTATTTGACTTGCTGACCGCGTCTAAGAATGAAGCCTTGATTGGCAGTCAGGGGGTAGCAGTGGTTGTCGACTTCTAGGCTGCCTTTGCCTGAGGCAATCCAATGAATAATGTAGGGTTGATAGACGGTGTATTGGTAGACCTGATAGGGTTCGAACTGCTGGATGCCACACTCGTCAAACTGCAGATCCGTCAGTCCATAGTCGAAATGTTGCCATAATTGTCGCATAGGTTTCGCCTCCTTACTTCTAGTATAGCAGAGACATGTTGCAACAAAATGACATAGAGTTTAACGCTTTCACTATATCTTGTAAAACCAAAAGACTATACACTGTAAATATAAAGCGTTACCATTTCAGGTGCCTGGTTGACCAGACTCGAGGTGTGTCGGCTCTGGCGCCAAATTATTGAGGAGGATTAACGAAAGATGAAGAAGTTTACACGTATCATGATGACCTTGACGGTGCTTTTGACAACTTTTACCACGTTTCTAGTCGCTCCACGCCATACCGCACATGCTGCGGATGAGGTATCAGTCTGGGCCTGGGACCCTAAGTTCAACATTAAGGCCCTAGAAATCGCCCAAGAACTCTATAAGAAAGACCACCCAGATTTCAAGCTCAATATCGTTGAGAATGCACAAGACGATATTGTGCAGAAGTTGAATACCGCCCTCAGCTCTGGGGTGACCGATGGCTTACCACAAATCGTCCTGATTGAAGACTACCGGGCTAAGAGCTTCCTAGCTGCTTACCCAGATAGCTTCTTCCCACTCTCTGATTTCTTTAAGGCAGAAGACTTCGCACCATATAAGGTGGCAGCCACTTCTATTGGGGATACCCACTATGCGGTGCCTTTTGATACTGGGGTGACTGGCCTCTATGTCCGCAAGGACCTCTTAGAACAGTCTGGTCACAAGGTGGAAGAACTGCAAAACATCACTTGGGATCAACTCCAGAAGATTGGTCAAGATATCTACGATAAGACAGGGACCAAACTCCTTTCCGTTGACTTCAAAGACCTAGGCCTAGTGCGGGCCATGATTAATGCTAGCGGTAGCTGGTATACGACGGAAGATGGCAAGGCACCTAACCTCAAGGACAATGAAGCCCTTAAGGAAGCCTTCCGCACCCTCAAATCCATGAATGATGCGGGCTTGCTTAATGTCCACAATGACTGGAGCCAAATGCTACAAGCCTTCAACAAAGGTACCGTTGCGACTGTGCCACAAGGTAACTGGATTACACCATCTGTGACAGCTGAAGCTAGTCAATCTGGCCAATGGGTGGTAGTGCCTTGGCCTCGTCAAAATGTGACAGGCTCAGTCAATGCCTCTAACTTAGGTGGGTCTTCCTTCTATGTCCTCAATGTCAAGGGCAAGGAAGCAGCGGCTGATTTCCTAGGCAAGACCTTCGGCTCTAGCGAAGAATTCTATCGCCGAATTATGAAGGAAGTCGGTGCCCTAGGGACCTATCAACCACTCCTTAAGACTGATGCCTATGACCAAGCGGTACCATACTTCGGTAATCAGAAGATTTATAAGGACTTCGCTGAATGGTCTACTAAGATTCCTGCCGTTAACTACGGGGAACATACTTACGCTATGGAAAGTATTGTTGTGGATGCCTTCAACCAATACCTCAATGGTGCAGACCTAGACCAAGTGCTGATTGAAGCCCAACAACAAGCAGAGAATCAAATTCAATAATGACATCCAGAGGCAACAAGGCATCCCTACAGACTTGTTGCCTCTTCTATTTAAGGAGGTAGGTAGGATGTTCAAACTCAATCACTTCGCCCGAACCAAGATCCTGGGTTGGTGTTTTATCGTGGTGCCCACCCTCTTGATTGGCCTCTTTTACTTCTATCCTATGGTACAGACCTTCCTCTTGTCCCTATCGGCAGGGAAGGGTAACCAACTCAAATTCGTCGGTTTAGCCAACTATCAACGCTTACTCAGTGACCCGGTCTTCTTGACGGCCCTCGGTAACACACTGATTTTTCTGATTTTCCAAGTGCCACTCATGGTCATTCTGGCTATCTTCTTCTCGGTCTTGCTCAATCAGAAAACCCTCAAATGGCGGGGCGTCTTCCGGACTCTAGTCTTCTTGCCCTGTGTCACCTCCCTGGTTGCCTATTCCCTGATCTTCAAGTATTTGTTCGGAAATGAGGGCATTGTCAATCAGCTCTTGGTGAATTTACACATTGTCAGTGAACCCATTATGTGGCTATCTCATCCGGTCTGGGCTAAGGTCCTGGTCATTATTGCCATTACTTGGCGTTGGACAGGCTATAATATGATCTTTTTCCTGGCTGCCCTACAAAATATCGACCCACAAATCTATGAAGCCGCAGATGTCGATGGGGCTTCCAAATGGCGGACCTTCTTCAGCGTGACCGTCCCCCTCTTAAGACCGGTCATTCTCTTCACTTCAATTACCTCCACCATCGGGACCCTACAACTCTTCGACGAACCCATGAACTTGACCAAGGGTGGGCCAGGGAATGCCACCCTGACCATCTCCCAGTATATCTACAATATTAGCTTCAAGTTCACACCCGACTTCGGTTATGCGGCCGCTGTCTCCTATGCCATCGTCTTCCTGGTGGTTATCTTCTCAATTATTCAGCTAAAGGTGGGGAATCAACATGAAAAGAACTAAACATCTTGGGTCTTACCTCTTCTTGGGGCTAGCCTCCATCATCTTTGCTTTCCCCTTCTATTTCCTTTTGGTCAGTGCGACCAATACCAGTCTAGATGTTACTAACGGTCGGCTCCTGCCGGGTAATGCCTTGTGGCAGAATCTGACCAATTTATTCAGCCAGACCCAGATGCGGGGCGCCTTAATTAACTCCGCCATTGTGGCCCTCTGGCAGACAGTCCTAGCCCTCTTAGTAGGGTCAGTGGCAGGCTATGGCTTTGAAGTCTATCGCTCCCGGGCCAAGGACATTGTCTTCAATATCCTCTTGGTTTCCATGATGTTGCCATTTGCGGCCATCATTATCCCGCTCTTTCGCTTCTTCAGCCAACTGTCTTCGGTTAGTTCGGCCATTGGGATTAACTCCTATGCCTCCGTTTATCTACCTTTTGTGGCGACTGCCTTCCTCATCTTCTACTTCAGACAGAATACCAAGATGTTCTCCAAGGAATTGCTAGAAGCAGGGCGAATTGACGGCTTATCTGAGCTGGGCTGCTTCGTCCGAATCTTCATGCCGACTATGAAGAATACTTATGCCGCGGCAGGGATTATTGTCTTCATGTCTAGCTGGAACAACTATCTCTGGCCCTTGATTGTCTTGCAGACGCCTGACAAACAGACTGTGCCCCTCTTGATTTCCAACTTAGGGTCCTCTTATTCGCCAGATTTCGGTCTTATGATGACGGCGATTAGTATCGCGACCCTGCCAACCATTGCGATTTTCTTCATCCTACAACGTCACTTCGTTGCAGGTATGTTAGGTTCTGTCAAATAAGGGAAAGGAGCTCAAGCATGTTAATCCATCCATATTTTGAAGACCCTCAATTAGTCAGTGTGGGAGCCCTAGACCAAAGGGCTTATACCATTCCTTATGCTAGTTTGGACCAGGCTAAGCAGGCCAGCAATCGACGGGAGTCTAGCTCTTATCTTGACCTGAATGGCATCTGGAACTTTAAGTACTTCCCTAATGTGCGGACGATTGAGGCTCCTTACTGGGAGCAAGCTCAAGGCTTGGACTGGGACCAAATTCCGGTGCCTAGCTGTTGGCAAATGCAGGGCTACGACCAGATTCAATACTCCAACACAGAATTCCCGATTCCCTATGATCCACCCTATGTGCCTTATGACAATCCGGCGGGACTCTATCAACGTCAGCTAGACTTAGCAGATTGGACTGAAGCGACTAGCTATGAACTAGTCTTTGAAGGGGTAGACTCGGCCTTCTATGTATGGGTCAATGGCCATTTTGTGGGCTATGACCAAATATCCCATTCGACTTCTATCTTCGATATCAGCGACTATCTGGTAGCTGGCAGCAACCGTCTAAGCGTCTTAGTGCTTAAGTGGTCTGACGGGACCTATCTAGAAGACCAGGATAAGTTCCGTAATAGTGGAATCTTCCGCGATGTCTACCTACTTAAGCGGCAGCCGACACGTATGCTAGATTTCAGTCTCACGACTCAGCTATCCCCTGATAGTCAGACTGGCTACTTAGGCTTGTCTGTCACGGCTACAGCGGGCTTGGCGCAAGGCCACTATGAGCTCTATGCCCCTGATGGAGGCTTAGTGGGAGAGGGCAGTCTGCCCCTAGGACAGCAAGACTGGCAAATCGAAATTCCAAACCCTCAGATCTGGTCCTCAGAGGCACCACATCTCTACAGCCTTTACTGGCAGGTTGGGGAGGAGTACTACCGCCAGCAGGTGGGGATTCGTCAGCTAGCTATCCAAGACAATTGCCTCTATATCAATCATCAGCCAGTTAAGCTCTTGGGTGTCAACCACCATGACTCTTGGCCGGATACAGGGGCAACGGTGACCTTAGAACGTCAGCGACAAGACTTTATTTTGATGAAGGGTCTGAACTTTAATGCTGTGCGGACAGCCCACTATCCTAAGTCACCGGAATTCTATGAGCTCTGTGACCAGCTTGGTTTTTATGTCATTAGCGAGACGGACTTAGAATGTCATGGGGTCGTGGATCTCTATGGCATGGGCGGGAACGACAACTATAACCTACTAGCCTACGATGACCGCTTCAAGCAGGCCTGTCTCGCGCGTATGATAGCCAATGTTCGAGCCCTCAAGAACTTCAGCTCCATTATTATGTGGTCGGCCGGGAATGAGTCCGGCTATGGCCCTAACATTGAAGCCATGTTGAAGGCTGCCAGACAGGAAGACCCAAGCCGGCCGCTCCACTATGAAGCCTACTGGTATCACAAGCCTAATGTCACCTATGACACCCAGTATCTGGATGTTTGGAGCCGTATGTATCCGAGTGTTGAAGAAATCGAGGCCACCTATTTCCATGAAGGGGGTGCCTATGCGCCACTGGATCGGCCTTTTATCCTCTGTGAATATGCGCATGCCATGGGGAATGGGCCAGGCGATTTGGCTCATTACTATGACTGTATGATGCGCCATCCTGAATTCATTGGTGCCTTTGTCTGGGAGTGGGCGGACCACGCCATCGAACTCCAAGGCGTGACTAATCAAGGTGCTTGGAACCAAGGCCTGCCGGTTTACCGCTATGGTGGGGATCACGGTGAGTACCCTCATGCTGGTAACTTCTGTATGGATGGCCTGATGTATCCGGATCGTCGGCCACATACTGGGGCGCTGGAATACGCTCAAATCCATCGACCAGTTCGTTTGGTAGATAGTGATCTAGAGAGAGGGTGTCTGACCTTTAGCCATGGGTATCACTTTACCAGTCTGCAAGACCAGGTCATCCTGGAGATGACCCCTTATGATGTAGCCGGGCAACCCCTAGCAGGGGTGACGGTCACTGACTGGCAGGCTGAGCCAGGCCAAGAAGCGATCGTCTTCCTACCTAAGGACTGGGACTTGACGCAAGTATCCCATATTCGCCTACGCTATCTGCGCCGAGGAGACGACGTTTGCCTGGGCCAAGACCAAGTGCGCCTGCGGGACATTGAATGGCCACAGCTTAGTCCGTTAGGTCACGAGCCTGAAACGCCTTGGCTGACCGAGACCCTAAGGGATTTCACCATGCATTGGCGAGATCAGGCAGTGACCTTCAGTAAGGCCAATGCCGCCCCAAGCTCATGGCAGTCTGGTCAAGAAGAAATCTTAGCAGGACCGGGTGACTGGACTATCTGGCGAGCGCCAACGGATAATGACCGCGTGATTGTAGCAGAGTGGCGCCAGGCCAACTATGACCACAGCCAGGTGCGGGTGCACAGCCTGAGGGCTGAGACCATCAATCATCAAGTTTGCCTGCACTTTGAAGCAGTTATTGCAGGAGTCGGCCGTCAGCCAGCTATTAGATTCCAAGGTCATTGGTGCTTAGATCAAGAGGGTCACCTGAAGCTGAGTCTAGAAGGGCAACGACCTAATGAAATGGTAGAATTACCACGCTTTGGCTTAGTCCTGCCGATGGTGGATGCAGACCGAGTTTCCTATATTGGTTATGGACCTTATGAGAATTATGTAGACAAGCATCATAGTAGCTATTGGGGCTACTTCGAGCAGTCTGCCCAAGACATGTATGAGCCTTATGTAACTCCGCAGGAGAATGGCGCCCACCAAGTGTCCAAGCTAGCAGTCCAACAAGGTCTCTTGGCGCTGAGTGTGGCTTCGTCCCATTCCCTATCCTTCAACCTCTCCCCTTATTCAACACGCCAACTAAGTCAGGCGCGCCATCGAGACGAACTAGTGGAAGAGGGCGTCTATTACCTCCATCTAGATTATAGACAGGCTGGTATTGGCTCCAACTCCTGTGGTCCACGCCTTCTACCAGAACACCGCTTTGATGAATCAAGCTTTAAACTAGATTGGACTTTTGAGTTAAGATAAAGAAGATAGGTAACCACCCGTATAGCGCGGGTGGTTTTTTGGTGTAAAAGGGGGCGCCACGTCGTGTTGGGAGGCAGCCATGTCGCGTTGGAGGTCCAATGCGACGTGGCTGGACAAGGAAGCGAGTATTTTGAGTCAAAAAGGGCGAAAAAGCGAGAGCCACGTCGTATTGGGAGGTAGTGATGTCGCGTTGGAGGTCCAACGCGACGTGGCGCGGCAATGAAGCGAGTATTTTGAGGCAAAAAGGGAGAAAAAACGTGAGCTACGTCGTATTGGAAGGCAGCCATGTCGTGTTGGAGGTCCAACGCGACGTGGCTCAGAATGTAAGCTAGGTTTAAGCTGAAGATATTGCAGGGCATATTTTAAGGCACTGTTAACATATTTAGGTCACTAACTCAATCTTCCACTGTTAATTATTCAACTTTTAGGTTAAAATTAAGATAAGTCAGATTAATCTCCACTTTCAATGTTTTCGGACCATTACATTGTTCTAGGGATTATCTGGCTTTTTCTGTTTACACACATACAGGGCCTTTTTGGCTTAAAAATAAGCCAAGACACACCTATAAATGAAAGGGGATACAGTGAGCACAATTTGCTGTTCTAGATTAGGCATGAGATTGTACTCAAAGGCAGTTTAAGGCAAGAGAAAGCCTAAGTATAATAGAGATAGGAGGGAGAACGTGTTTACTAATGAGCTCATAAAGAAATACCAATTTTTCCTGAATTATACTAATTCTTCAATTGGGGAGTTAGAGAATTTGTCCAATAGTAATAGGAGAACCATCCTTTCAGATATTCTGAAAATTAATGAAGCGCTGAGTCACTTATTACTTCCAAACATAAGAATTGAGAATGACCTAATTCGAGTGCCTGCTATTTCAAGCGGTGAGCTACTAGGTCATGTAGATATAAGCAGTAGATCCTATATTTTTCAACATGAACGGCTGGATATGATTATTCTTTATTTGCTATTGTATCCAGACTACATATCAAACTACCATTTGCAAGACTTGTTACGAATGAGCAAAAACTCAGTGGTAGCCGATTTGAAAGATATTCGGGAATTGCTAAAAAATCAATCCATCGCATTACAATACACGCGTAGTGAGGGCTATTATTTGGAAGGAACAGGCAGTCAGCTAAGGCAATTGCTAGAGCGCACGATTGAGAAGTTAATGCGTCTAGAGAGTGGACGATTTATCTTGGATTATGTGCTCAAGGAATGTCGCATAGCAACTAAGGACGCAGCCATCTTCTCTCAAATCCGAATGCTGAGTGAAAAATATCAGCTTACCTTTATTTTCGAAAACGTGAAAATAGTTTCGCTCGTGATGGCTGTTCTGAATGAAATCGAGATTGAAGGCGACTATCAAGTAAAGCAAGAGTACTACCGCAATATTAAGGAAACAGCCCTATTGAAGCTAGTGGAAGAACTCGAAGAAGAATATCCGAGGCTGGCTAAGGAAAGAGACTATATTCTATCGAGACTTGCAGGATGCCTTCAAGGCAACTTGGATTTAAACCCTGATTCGACAGTAGTGCAGATTATGGACGAAATTATCAAGCAAGTAAAAGCCAATACGGGTCTTGAGTTCCCGATGGGAATTCCCTTCAGGAAGAATTTATATGCCCATTTGTATCCGTCTTATTATCGCCTTTTGTTCAATATTTCTTTGCATAATCCCTTAACCCATCAGATTAAGAGAGAATATAGTTCACTGTATGAATTAATTAGACGCAGTTTAAAACCGCTAGAAGAGATGACGGGCAAATCATTATCTAGCGACGAAATTGCCTACTTCACTATACATTTTGGTGGGTATTTACAATCACAAGTCAAGCATAGAGAAGCGAAGGATTTAAGGGCAATGATCGTCTGCCCCAACGGGGTCAGTACATCATTGATACTTCAATCTGAATTGGAGAAAATATTTCCGAGGATGGAATTCCAGTCAATCTCAAGGAGTCATTTTAAGACTGTAGATAATAGGGAGAGGGATGATATTCAAGTTATTTTTTCAACTACTCATTTAGAAAGTCAAGACAAGGTCTTCCTTGTTAAGCCCTTAATGACATCTATTGAAAAAATTCTCTTAAAACGAAGGGTGTATGAACACTTGCACCTGGAAAAAGAGGATGTGGTATCGATAGACGAATTAATGGGAATTGTGGCCAAATATACCACTATCAAGAATGAAGAAGGCTTAAAGAATGAGTTAATCCATTATCTTTTTGCTCAAAACAATCAACAAGTATTAGGAGGTGATTCTTTGACTGATTTATTAAAAGAAGAATTGATTCAACAAGTAGACAGCGTGAGTACCTGGCAAGATGCTGTTCATCTTGCGGCTCAGCCACTACTTGCCCATGGCTATATTGAAGAATCTTATATTCAGGCCATGATAGCGTCCATTAATGAAACAGGGCCCTATATTGTCTTGGCGCCCAAAGTAGCTGTGCCTCATGCCTCTCCTGATGCAGGCGTGCATCAACTAGGCATTAGTTTATTGCAAGTAAAAGAACCTGTCGATTTCTCTGAAAATGATGATGACGACAAGAAGGTTCAATTAATCTTTGTCTTAGCTGCAGTAGATTCAACTGCGCACCTAAGAGCCTTACAAGAGTTGGCCTTGATTTTAGATGATGAAGAGGCAATTGATTCCTTAATTGCAGCTTCTGACCCAAGGGAAATATTGGCTATTATTGACAAAATCATAGAGGAAGGAGGAGAGTAACTTGATTAAGGTAGTCACTGTTTGTGGGAATGGTATTGGTAGTAGTTTATTACTACGTTTCAAGGTAGAAACAATTGCTAAGGATCTAGGGATTGACGTAGATGTGGAATCATGCGATTCCAATGCAGCAGTTGGTAAGAATGCAGATTTGTATGTAACCGTAAAGGAATTTAAAGATATATTCCCAGAAGGTACGAAAGTTTGCCTCGTGCCAAGTTATACCAATCGCAAGAAAATTGAAACGGAACTTGTTCCAGTCTTAAAAGAGATGGTCAATCAATAATATCACTAGCATTAAAAGAAGGAGGAAGTACAATGAATGGCATTTTGACATTTTTACAAAACATCTTAAGTGAACCGGCTTTCTTAATGGGTTTAATTGCTTTTATTGGCTTGGTAGCCTTAAAAACGCCTGGACATAAGGTCTTAACAGGTACCTTAGGGCCTATTTTAGGTTATTTGATGTTAGCGGCAGGTGCGGGCGTTATTCAAGCCAACTTAGGACCTTTAGCAAGATTAATTGAAGAAGGTTTTGGCATCACTGGGGTGGTTCCTAATAACGAGGCTGTTACCAGTGTGGCGCAACAAATTTTAGGTGTAGAAACCATGTCTATCTTAATTGTGGGCCTTGTCTTAAACCTATTATTTGCAAGATTCACGCGCTTTAAGTATATCTTTTTAACCGGGCATCATAGCTTCTTCATGGCTTGCTTGTTATCAGCAGTGTTAGGGGCCATCGGATTTAAAGGCCTAACGCTTGTCCTAGTCGGTGGCTTCTTCCTAGGTGCTTGGTCTGCAATTTCACCGGCTATCGGACAACGATACACCCTCAAGGTGACAGACGGTGATGAAATTGCCATGGGGCATTTTGGAAGCCTTGGCTACTATTTATCAGCTTGGATTGGAGAGAAAGTAGGGAAAGATAGCAGAAGTACTGAGGAATTAGAAATCTCTGAAAAATGGAGCTTCCTCAGAAACACCACGATTTCTACGGGGATTGTCATGGTTGCCTTCTATCTAGTCGGAGTAGTAGCTTGTTTAGTTCGTAACCCACAGGCAGTTCAAGAATTAGCTGGGGGTAAGAACCCTTTTATCTTTGCAGTTATTAGTGGGCTAACCTTTGCAGTGGGTGTGTCCATTGTCTACTCAGGTGTACGTATGATTCTGGCAGACTTAATTCCAGCCTTCCAAGGCATTGCGACTAAGATTATTCCGAACGCAGTTCCTGCTGTAGACTGCGCAGTATTCTTCCCATATGCCCCAACGGCCGTTATTATCGGCTTCGCCTTCAGCTTCCTCGGAGGCCTGATCGGCATGTTTATTCTTGGCGCAATCGGGGGTGTCTTAATTATCCCAGGTATGGTGCCACACTTCTTCTGTGGGGCTACCGCAGGTATTTATGGTAATGCAACTGGTGGGCGCAAAGGTGCGGTTATTGGCTCATTTGTTAATGGTTTATTCCTTGCCTTCCTGCCTGCTACTCTATTACCAGTCTTAGGCCAACTAGGGTTTGCGAATACTACCTTCGGGGATTTTGACTTTGGTATCTTTGGGATTTTATTAGGACGGGTAGGAGAGTCTGTCGGTTCAGTCGGTATCTATGTTGTCGCCGCCGTATTGGCAATCGTGTTGATTTTGCCATCTATTCTAACCAAGTCTAAGGAAGCATTGAATAATGTAACGGAGGAGGAATAGGCAAATGAGCAAAGCATTATCAATTAAAGTATTTTCGGATGGCGCTGTCTTAGAAACGATGCTGCATGATTTAAATTCAGGCTTAGTGACAGGTTTTACAACCAATCCTAGTTTAATGAAAAAAGCAGGAATTACTAGCTATATTGGTTTTGCTAAAGATGTCCTAAAAGAGATTACGGATTATCCTGTATCATTCGAAGTGTTTGCAGATGATTTAGAAGGAATGGAGCAAGAAGCGCGTAGAATTGCAGCCTTGGGCGATAATGTCTACGTTAAAATTCCGGTCACAAATTCTAAGTGTGAGTCTACCGCTCCATTAATTGACAGATTGACTGCAGAAGGAGTTAAAGTCAATGTGACTGCTATTTTCACGGTTGAACAAGTTCGAGTAGTAGTCGATGCGCTCAAGAGTGGTACCCCAGCAGTGGTGTCCGTTTTTGCAGGACGTATTGCGGATACAGGCGTTGATCCAATGCCAATCATGCAAGAGGCACTTGCTATTTGTCATCAAAAAGAAGGCGTCGAGCTATTATGGGCTAGTCCGCGCGAGACCTTCAACATCTATCAAGCGGATTCCTTAGGAGTGGACATCATCACCTGTACTTCAGACTTGATTAAGAAGTTAGAATTAAAAGATAAGGATTTAACTGAATATTCTCTTGAGACAGTCCAAATGTTCTTAAGAGATAGTTCTAGCTTAGGATTTACCATCTTAGAGTAAGCAGAGATATTTAACATTATCAATTACTAGTACAATCATACAATGTAGACATAATAGAGCAATCTTCTGGTAGGGGAGGATTGCTCTATTTTTGTATTAGGGAAACCACTAGCATTGTTGGCAGTTCCCCTGAAAAGTATTGTAGCAGAGATTACCTGGTTTTTTCTTTTACACAATTATAGGGACTTAATCTGAAAAAGCACTAAAAAGTTGGCTCCTTTACTAATTCTAATCAAATTAATAAGAAGATGGCCTCTTAAGCTAGCAGCTTAGTATACTTAATGTAAGGACGACACTATTATCGCAAAAAAATGTAACTTTTCAGCAAGATTGTGCAATGACAGGCTGGAGCTAGTAATATATACTGAAAGCAATGCATCTAACTAGGAAAGGAGCAACTAGCATGGCCAAGAGAATAGAAGATAATCTCCAAGTTAACTCCTCTTTTAGAGCTTCTATCAAGGAGCTTCGACCAGTCTGGCCACACAAGTCAGACTCACCCGACATTCCGATAGCAGATAAGCAAGAATCAGAAGACTTGGAAGCTCTCGCTAGCCTCCAGGATAAGGTTGAGAGCCTACAACAAGAATTGTTAGACCTAGTGGGAGAGCATGATCATTTACGCTATGTTATTTGCGTCAATATTGAAAATGACTACATGCTCAAGATGGGATATCTTGAAGTCAAGGCCTTCGAATTACAGCTGACCTTTAGTCGAATGCGCTGAGAGATCAGTATGATTCAGGCCTGCATCAATCGCGGGGAAGGCGTCCAGCTTGCTGTCATCCAGGAGTGCTTAAAATCGGAATTTGCGTCTTTTCAAGCTAAGTTAACGGCTCAACTTAATCAACTGGATCGTGCCCTAGGTAGTGCCCAGGCAGACTGCCTATCGGAAGACGAAACGAAGGAATTAAAGCAGAAGTTGTTGGAGTTTCTTTATCGCCGAAAAGCATGGTGATGATGGAAATCTAGTCGAAGAGTCTTATTTCTGTAAATTAGAAAAAAATGGTGTGCAACACGAGAAAGTCTAAGAATTGAACTTTAGGAGGATATAAATGGCTGTATTTTATGTATATCAAGGGGAAACATATCAAGATGAACTGAATGGAGGGTTTGTGTGGTCGCCAAAACTGAATAGAATAGGGCGCGAAAATAAAGGTTATACAATGATGACATGCATCAAAAAAAGTGATTTCATATTGCATAATTTTAATGGGAAATTAATGGCAATAAGCATTGCTCAGACTGACTGCTTCGATGCTTTAAAACCATTGGATAAATATAGGAAAGGTACGCCTTGGGACAATGATGGTTATAGAGTTGATACTATCTATAAAAAACTTGAAGTGCCTGTAAAGGTGACAGATCACAAAGCTTGGTTGGCGAAAAATTACAAGGAAGATAGTGCTTTTACTATACATGGGACAGGAAAGCAGCAGTATATGTCTTCAATCGATGACGAACATGCGATTTATCTTTTAAATGAAGCCCTAAAACTTCAATCAGATAAAGCGGTTATTAAGGTGTTAAAAGATGCCATATCTGATATTTTAGGAGATAAAGAAGGCGAGTATGAACAAATAGAAATGGAAGTGATTGATGATATTGTTGAAAATCTGCAAGGCCCGAAACCTAATTGGAGAGGAGTCGCAACACCTCAAGTGATGACTGTATCAACTTCTGTTGAAAGGGAAAGTCCTAAAAGAGATCCTAAAAATGCCGCCGATGCTTTAGCTAGAGCAGATTATAAATGTGAGTACGATATAAACGACAGAATATTCGAAAGAAAGTCTGGCAAAGGGTATACAGAGCCACACCATTTAATTCCTATAAGTAAGTATCGTGACTTTGATTATAAGAAGGTCAGCTTAGATGTGATGGAGAACATTGTATCGTTATGCAGCCACTGCCATAATTTATTACATTATGGGAAGTTTGATGACAAAATACCGATTTTAGAGAAACTTTATAATGAAAGAAAAGACGCTTTATTTCAGGTCGGATTAGATATAAGTTTAGAAGAATTAACAGAATATTATAAGTAAGTACATTATGTTAGGTGCGATTATAGGGGGCATTATTGGCGCAAGATTTGGGTAGAACACGCATAGAATTAAGGATTTTACATACAAGTATTTCCCAATAGATGATAGCATAATGACTTTAGCTGTAGTTAAAGCGATATTTGAAAGTAAATAAGACGGGAGAGTTTTTTCAGGTAACGTTGAAATATGTGCAAGAAATAGGCAGAGAATATCTAGACTGTGGTTACAGTAGCAGATTTATGAGATGGATGTATTCAGATAATCCTGAACCATATAGTAGCTTTCGAAAAGAAAAAGAACGCTAGCCTTGACTAGCGTTCTTTATGTTATCACTTAATACTCCTATATCTCCCAATCGCTTATTGTCAGTAAAATCCATCAACCACACACTGTAATGTGCATACGCTCATTTGACGATTCAAATACCAATAGCCCATCACTAAGCCATTCCTTAGACTATAATATTGCTCAAAATGAATTTTGTTGCAAATTATGAAATCATTTAGTGAAGGGCTTTCTTTCTAGAATTTCCAGGCGTATAATATAACTATAGTAAGTTAAGGCGGATTCTCTCTCTCGTTTGGCTCCATGGTTAAGCAGTTAGGTAGAAGTCGTCTTTTTGCTATATCAAGACAAATTCTATAAGAAAGGAGGGTTACTTTATGAGAGAGATGCAACAAATTCAGATCAGCTACCAATATGATCATGAGCGTCTCTATGAGGCACTGAAGCGGAGAGGCATGACCGAGCGTGCTCTGGCAGAGAAAATCTATTGCTCGCCCGCTACGGTTTCTCGAATCTTCAATGGTTGTGGCCGTCTAAGCGTTGAGACCATCATTATGGTCTGTCTAGCTTTGGAACTGACGGTTGAAGAGCAGCTTGAGATTTTCTATTTCTCTTGTATGGGTATCTTGCGTCATTTAGGGGTGAGTATGGGCGATACCCAAGACACTAAATTCGACATATGACATCAGGAGGCGCAGTTTAATACAACACACTATATTGCCACAATATAAATATTCAATTTCTGGTTAACCAAAAATCGCTAAAAAATCGTGACTTATCAAGAACATTACAATGAATATTAGATAATGTTATTGCATAGGGGTTTATAACTATTTGGAAGGAAGAAAAACCATGAAATTCGATGATTTAAAAAACTTAGATTTATCCAAGGTGAGGGAGCAGATTTTAGCTTATTCGGTTCAGCTAAGTCGCTCCTATTGGGAAGTTGGCCGGCGTTTACACTATGCTAAGTTATTCTTGTTGCCTGAGGGAAGTTTTCTTCCTTGGCTTGAGACGCTTTATATAGATTATGAAGAAGCCAATCGCATGATGTACATTGCCAAGAATCTACCTAAGATGGAGTGCTACGAACATCTAGGCTTATCACTACTCTATCTGATCGCAACTATCCCTGAGGAACATCGGCAGAAGGTCTATACCTTACCTTCAGGCCAGTGCAAGTACCTGCATCAAATGTCTCAATTAGAACTTCGGACTGTTAAGCGCCTATTGAAGGCGGGGCAGCTGGAGTCTTGCTTCCAAGGAGGTAGTCAGTTACAAGTTGACTGTCAACAGTTGGAGAAGGAGACACAGGATGCAGTCGCGACTAAAGCGAGTCAGGATAGCGCACCGCAAGCTCCTGCTACCAACCAAGCTGCCACGCAACAAGGTCCAACTAGCCCTCAAGCTAACGGGCTTCAGCCTGACACCCAATCGAATATTGCTACACACCAAGCGAGCCAGGCTCAGACTAAAATGCTTACCCCAAGTCAAGATCTCAAGTCCAACCCACTAGCCCCCAAGCTAGCCGAGGCGGAGGCAACTAACCAACGTCTACGGGAGTCGCTTAAGCAGGCTAATGCCAAGTATCAGGAAGACCTACAATCTATCGAGGAGCGCTACCGTTATCTCAAGCGATTCCGTGAGGGCTTATCGCACTTTGCTAATCGGTCCACGACCTTTATTCCGGATTTGGAAGGCCTCAATCGAATCATCGCCTTCAGCCATGAGATTGATCACTGGCTAGCCAAGCTAGCGCCTATGCGCTATATTGATGACTTTAAGGCCATTCAGAATCAGGTCATGGTCGATCATTACCTTAAGCAGATTGATCGAGTAGACGACTGGGTCCAATCCATGCGTGCCAGCATCCATCAAGCTCAAGCAGTAGGCCGGCGAGATGTGACAGCTGAGGGCACCAGGACACAGGCTAACCAAGCTCAGCCTAAGCAGGCAAGCCCTGGCGCTAACGCATCTCAGTCCAACTTCACTAACCCAACACAAGAAAAGCAAGCCGTTGCATAATATAAGGAGGAACTACCATGGAAACATCAAGCCCAAGTACATTGAACAATCAAATGACTAGCCTAGAAGCCCAAGTCCAAGCTCAACACCAGTTGCTGGGTCAGATTAACAGCCATCTCCAAGTTTTAACGACTCTCTTAGACCGGCAGCCCCTGTCACCTGAAGCCACTTATGCCTTGACGCGCTTGCGCCGTCATGAGATTCACCAACGCCTAGGGGACAAGGATCGCTTACTAACGTCTCGGCGTCCGGAACTAGTGCGTCTAGTCTATCGGACGGCTCGCCTGGCCTTCCTTAGCCAATTTAGCTTATCCAGCTATGGCCATCTACCACAGGAGCGTTACGAAGCGGCTGTCAGCTTCTGGAAGGAATGGAAGGTCCCGGTCGACTTACAGGCTCAGCTGGACCAAGCCTATAAGGACTTGGCGCAAGACCGGCCTCAACTCCATGCAGTCGCCTAACAAGGCTTAAGGAGGGAACAGCTATGACTTCCGACCATTATCCCTTGGATCAGGAGCAACTCCTGGCCCGCTACCGGCTCTTGTTACATCATGTTTTGCACCAATACCATCTCTTGGCTAAGGATCAAGACTATGACGATTACTTCAATGAACTTTACCTACACCTTGTCCGCCTAGCCCGCGACTTCGATGGGGAAGCGCTCAGCGAGTCTGACCGCTTCCGCTTCGTGGGCTATGCTCAGCGGGGCCTGAGTTGGCATCTGGGTCAGCTCCTAGCCAAACGATCACGTCAGGCGCAAGGCCTGATTGGTAATCAGAAGGTTCTGCATTTTGCCGAACAGGCTGGCGCCAGTCGCCCGCCTCTAGACGACCTAGTCAACTCGCTGTTGCTGTCGCAAGTCTTGTCGCCAGCAGATTATCATTTCCTCTGTGTGGCCCAGAACGAGCAACTCTCGCTTGGGGCCAAATGCCAAGAGCTCGGCATATGTAAGAATACCTACTATGCCCGTCTCAAGCGCCTACGCCAGACCCTGCAAGCTAGTGACTGGTCGGCTTGAGTGCCTTGTTAAGCTCTTTTTCTCCAGCTCCCGCAGAGGGGGCTTTTTTATTTTGCAGAAAAATAAATTTTTGAGGCTGACTTGGGCATGAGGCGGGGGCTTAATTCTTTTTAAGTATGTAACGTTACAAGAAACTATCTTAAGGAGTGATTCATTATGGCACGATCATATGTTAAGGGTATCCTCAAGTTCAAGTCCCTAGATGAGAACAAGAAGGCGGAGAACGTCTCCATGCCCAACCTGGTAGAGAACGCTAGCGCTGAGGACATCAAGTCCGTGCGCGACGCTATTGCTACCCTGGTTGAGCATCCCATCACCGAGACCCAGGTGACCGAGGTCTTCAGCGTCAACTAGTCGGCTTGTTGAGTAGAGTAGATAATTTAGGAGGAACCCATCATGGCTAACAAAACCATTAAGACTTTTGAGATGAATTTTGCGACCGCAGACGGCAAGTCTAAGAAGATTAGCCTGCGCCACGCCAAGGCAGACATTACTAAGGACCAGGCTAGAGCCGCCATGGCCACCATCGTAGGCAAGGACATCTTCACCAAGGACGCCGTCGACCAGTTCGCCAAGGAGAAGACCGCCAACTACGTCACCCGCACCGTAGAGGAAGTTTACAAGGCTGAGGCTTAGGGGTGAGTTGGGCGCCCGCCACGTCGTGTTGGGAGAGCGCCACGTCGCATTGGGCTCCAACGCGACGTGGTTTCGGCAAGACACCCTCTTTTAGCTCGAAAATGGGCAAAAAATCCCCCGCTACGCCGCGTTGGAGGAGCGCCACGTCGCATTGGGCGTCCAACGCGCCATGGCTGCGGCAGCCCTCCCTCTTTTAGCTGGGAAAAAGGCGAAAAAGCGCCCGCCACGTCGTGTTGGGAGTGAGCCATGTCGCATTGGCCCTCCAATGCGACGTGGTTTCGGCAAGACACCCTCTTTTAGCTAGGAAAAGGGCGAAAAAACACCCGCCACGTCGTGTTGGGGGAGCGCCACGTCGCATTGGGCGTTCAACGCGACATGGTTGCGGCAGGAAACTCCCTTTTAGCCTGGAAAAAGGTGAAAACTCCCTTTTAGCTCGGAAAATGGCGAAAAAGCGCCCGCCACGTCGCGTTGGTAGAGCGCCACGTCGCATTGGGTCTCCAACGCGACATGGCTGAGGTAGGATACCCTCTTTTAGCTCGGAAAATGGCGAAAAAGCGTCCGCCACGTCGAGTTGGGGGAGCGCCACGTCGCATTGGGCGTTCAACGCGACATGGCTCAGCCAAAGACACCTAGTATCTTACGAGCCAGTCCATAGATAGGGGGAACAGTGGACTGGCTCGGTCTCTGGGTGGCGAAAACCGGGCATTTTGCTGGATTTGCGACAAGCTAGTCCATAGATAGCTAGAACAATGGACTGGCGCCGGCCACTCAGCCACCCCATCATCATTCAGAAAGGAGCCTTCATCATGACATGGCTACAGCTTACGACGCTGGCGTCCGGCCTAGTCGCGGGCGCGACCCTCCTGGGCAAGTTGGTGCGCCTGATCGCGGCAATCCAGACGCTAATTCTTCGAATTGAGCGCATGCAGACGGACTTGGCTAGCACGCAGAGTAACCTGCAAGGCGCGCAGGCAAGTCTTGCGACGACCCAGGATAACTTGCATATCACGCAAACAGACCTAGTCACCACCCAAGCCAACTTGCATGCTACCCAAACAGACTTAGTCACCACCCAAGCCAACTTGCATGCCACACAAACAGACCTTGCCACCACCCAAGCCCAGCTCCACGCCACTCAAGCTGACCTTGGCGCGACCCAGACTCAAGTCACAACGGTGGTCCAGGACCTGTCCCGCGTCCGCCAACGTCTGGGGCGCCTGGAGGACAAGCGGGCCCACAGTCTGGCCTGACGCACCCAGGCACTTCTATCTCTAAGCAAAGAAAGCGAGGCACTTATCATGCATCTTCCTACTAGTCGCAAAGCTTATACGACGATCCAATGGCTCGCGCTCATCCTGATTCCGGCGCTAGCCGTCCTAGTCCAAGGTCTGGCTGAAGTCTATACCTGGCCCGATCCCTGGGCTCGTCGCCTGGTTGGCACCCTCAACCTAGTTGGCGTCTTCCTAGGGGCGCTACTTCAAGGCTGGCATTATGGCCAACGCAAGACTAAGAGCAAGGCAAAGTCCGCTTAGGCTCACCGCTCAGGCAAAAAGCCACCCATCCCACGCTCCAAACCCATCTCATCTCATTCAAAGGAGGAATTCACCCATGAAGCCACAAATCCAAGAGCTCCTATCCAAGGCTCAAGCCTACCTAGGTGTCCAAGGCGGCAGCCCCGCCCATCATGCACTCATTGATTCCTATAACGCTGTCCAGCCCCTGCCGGTCGGATACGCCGTGACCTACAGCGATGATTGGTGCGATGTCTTCGTCACCGTTATGGGCGACCAGGCCGGCATCGCTCATCTTATTGGGCGCGAATGTGGCGTGCCCCGCCATCTGACCTGGTGCCAAGAGCAGGGCATCTGGCTAGGCCATGTCTGGCCTCAAGCTGGTGACCTAATCTTCTTCGATTTTGGTGGCGGTCCTGCGTCCCATATCGGTATTGTGGAAAGTGTGGATGGCGACAGCGAAACTGTCAACACCATTGAAGGTAACTGGCTTAATCAGGTCGTCCGACGCCATTATGCGAGTGACGACTGGCGCATCCTAGGCTATGCACGGCCTCGCTATGATGCGAGGGCTGGGAGTGTAGCCACTAGCAGTGAAGCTGGGGGAGCTAACCATTCGAATGGCTGTTCCGATACAGCTAGCGACCTAGATGACCTAGCCTTGTCGGTTATCCGCGGTGACTGGGGCAATGGACAGGAACGAGTGGACCGCTTGACTGATGCGGGTTATGATGTGCAAGTTGTGCAGGAATTGGTGAATGAGAAGTTGGCAAGTTAGAGAAAGAGGAAAAGCGCCGGTAGGCGCTTTTTTTGTTATAATATTGAAAAAATCAGGCATTTATGGTATAATGTAGAGTAGTGATTAAGGGAGTATCTGATACAGGGGAAACCTTAAAAACTATATATAGTATGTCGTGTATAGAACGACACAAGATATAGGTTCGGATACCTTAATCCCCGAGAGGGGACGGAAACAACCTTGCGGGTAAATGTTTTTCTCATGTAAGTTGATAATGTTCGGATACCTTAATCCCCGAGAGGGGACGGAAACTTCTAGGTTGCGCCCGTTTAGTTTGATTGTTTTCGTTCGGATACCTTACTCCCCGCGAGGGGACGGAAGCGTATAAAGAGCACTTTAATTGTGATTTTCTTAACATTCAGATACCTCATTCCCCGCAAGGGGCCAAAAAGGCACAACCATAACTTAGCACTAATCCTAGGTTGGCCTTATATAAACAAAACAACGCTAGTGTCAACTAGCGTTGTTTTTATAGTGTTTTATTCGTATAATATGATTGTATCCTACCAACAAAAGGAGCCCTCACCGTGTCTAATTATTTTCAATCGCAACTTACTAAATCTCTCCAGCATGGCTTCATTCATCGACATGATTATCCGGATGGCAACTATGCCCCTCAGATTCTCATTAATAAGCCGGCCAAGGGGGCCCATGTCCTCACTGCTATTCAAGACGAATTGCTTAAGTGTGATCGTTTCTACTTCTCTGTGGCCTTTATCTCTAAGGCTGGGATTGCCATGCTTAAGACCCAACTCTCGGATCTGGCTGATCGCGGGGTAGAAGGTTACATTCTCATTTCGCCCTATCTAGGTTTCAACGATCCGGATGCTATGCGGGAGCTGCTCAAGCTATCCAATGTTCAGGTGCGGCTGACTCGTGAGGAGCTCAATATGCATGCTAAGTGTTATCTCTTCCAACAGGGGGAGCGGCACGTAGTCATACTAGGTTCCTCTAACTTAACCTATACGGCCCTGAAGAAAAATTATGAATGGAACATTAAGTTGACCTCAGCTGAGAGTGGGGACTTCATTCAGAAAATGTACCAAGAATACGACCAGCTTTGGCAGGAGTCCCTGCCTTTGGACGAGCTCATTATTAATCAATATGACCTGGCTCGTCAGAAAGAGCTGACAGTACTGGGTGAGACGCCAGGGCGCGATCACCTACCTCAGCAGGACTGGCAGCGGCCACTTTTCCAACAAACGCCGCATGCCCAGGAGTCCATTGCGCCTCTGACCAAGGAGCCGCTAGCAACCTATGAGACGCAATTCATTCGACCTAATAAGATGCAGGTCAAAGCCCTAGCCTCGCTCCAACAAGTTCGTGATCAGGGGGCTCGTCGTGCCCTGGTGGTCAGTGCGACTGGGACAGGGAAGACTTATTTGTCAGCCTTCGATGTGGAGCAATATAAGCCCCGTCGCATGCTCTTCGTAGTTCACCGCGAGCAGATTCTGCGCAAGGCCCAGTCGGACTTCCAGCGGGTCATTGGCTTCCAAATGGATAAGTCCTGCATCTACCGGCCTGGTATGAACCTGGCAGACAAGCAATACGTCTTCGTTACCATTCAGACCCTGTCTAAGGATGCTAACTTGGCGGCCTTGGCGCCTGATTTATTCGACTATATGCTGATTGACGAGGTCCATAAAGCAGGGGCGGCCACCTATCAGAAGGTCATCGACCACTTCAAGCCGGACTTTCTCCTAGGTATGACGGCAACTCCGGAGCGGACGGATGGTTTCAACATCTATGAGCTGTTCGACTATAACGTGGCCTATGAGATTCGCCTCCAGGAAGCTCTGGACGAAGATATGCTCTGTCCCTTCATGTATTATGGGGTCAAAGACATTGAACTAGACGGCCAGCTGCTAGATGAAACCAGCGACTTCTCCCAATTAGTGGCGGATAATCGGGTCAATCATCTGATTGAGAAAGTCACCTATTATGGCGTCAGCGGGCAGACTGTTAAGGGACTTATCTTCTGTTCGCGTAAAGACGAAGCCCATGAGCTATCGCATAAGCTCAATGAACGTGGTTATCGGACCCAAGCCCTGACCGGGGAAGATTCCCAGGAAGTCCGCCAAGATGTGGTGGCAAGATTGGAAGCGGGAGACTTGGATTATATTTTGACCGTGGACATCTTCAATGAGGGGATTGACATCCCAAGTGTCAACCAGGTTATTATGTTGCGTAATACTGAGTCCAGCATTATCTTCATCCAACAGCTGGGACGTGGTCTGCGTAAGCATGATAGCAAGGAATTTGTGACCATTATTGACTTCATCGGCAATTATAAGAACAACTACCTAATCCCAATTGCCCTCTATGGCGACCGTTCCATGAACAAGGATGAGTATCGCCGTAAGCTGGTCAACCGCCAGCAGCTGAGCGGCATGACGACCATTAACTTTGAGGCCGTGGCTCGCGAGCAGATCTTTTCCTCTATTAAGCAGACCAAGTTGTCCAGCATGAAGAACCTCAAGGAGGCCTATATTGAGATGCGTAACCGTAAGGGCCGGGTGCCTCGTCTCATGGACTTTCTCTTGGAAGACAGCCTGGATCCTATTATTTTCTTCGAAGGAAGCTTCAAGCATTATGGGCAGGTCATTGATAAGTTTGAAGAGGAGGTTGATTTTCCAAGTTCAAAAGAACTGGACCAATTCCTGCAATTTATCTGTGAAGAGCTCTTGCCAGGCAAGCGGCCGCATGAAATCTGGCTTATGAAGCGTTTGGTGGAAGGGCAAGGCGATCTTGATAAGGAAGCCTTCTATGACTTTCTAGCGCAAATGAACCTGGATGTGTCGCCGGCCATTCGGCGGTCGATTGAAGGTTTCTTGGATCTGTCTTTCTTCGCTCAGACAGCAGCAGGTAAGTTTGGCGAGCCCATCATTTTGCCAGGGCTGCCGGTGTTCCGCCTGAATGAGACCATACAGAATTTCTTACGCCATGCCTCCATTAAGGAACTGACGCTGGATATGCTGGAGACGGCCTTGAAACGGTCGGAGCGCTACGCAGACGACAGCCAAGACTCGCCTTTCAAGTTGGGTGAGCGCTACAGTCGGAAGGATGTTTGCCACCTCCTTAATTGGAAGATTAATGTGGTACCGCAGAATATCGGGGGCTACTTCATCGATGCCGAGACCAATACCATGCCGATTTACGTGACCTATCACAAGAGTGATGAGATCAGCGATACGACTAAGTATGAAGATGCCTTCATCAATGAGAAGATGCTGCATTATTTCTCCAAGAGCAAGCGACGCCTGGAATCCAATGACGTTCAACAAATGATGAATGCGGATGAAACGGGCCTGGCCATGCACCTCTTCATTAAGAAGGACAATAGCGAAGGGACCGACTTCTATTACCTAGGGCGGGTCCACTATCAGAAAGGTTCAGCCCTCCAGGAAGTTATGAAGACAGGCGATAAGCACGTCTCGGTAGTGTCTATGAACTTAGAGTTAGAGCACGAAGTCCCTTATTCGCTCTATCATTATCTCAATAATAACTAGACAGCTAGTTTTTACAAGAGCCCAGCGCAAGTCAATTGCACTGGGCTTCTCTATTTAATGGGGTAGGCAGCATCTATTTTTAAGCCAGTCCATAGATAGTCGGAATAATGGACTGGCTGCATGAAGAAGCGAGCAAATCGCGCTAATTTCCCCGAAATCTTTAGAGCCAGTCCATAGATAGCCAGAACAATGGACTGGCTCTAGTAGAAAATGATAGCAAGGTGCAATTTTCTATTTTTCCATTAGCTAGTAGCTCTCATCAAACTTTTATCCAAGAAACTAGTGCAAAATCAATTAATTTGGGTATATATAGAGGGAGGGTATTTCCTTTGTAGACTTGATTAGAAAGAAGGATTAATGATGAGAGCAGCCTCTTTTGATTTAGCATTTTGCGTTTGCTTAAAGAACGCTATGTATTAAGTGATGATGAGTCCATGCGCCTGTCTCGATTGGAAAAAGGCTATGCGGGCGAATGTCGATTAGATGCTAGTATTGAAAAGTTTGGGTTAGGACCCTTTTTGCTGAAAGACTTGTGGATTACGGAAGGTAAGCTACCAGCGACTGGTTGTCAAATAGACGCCATCCTAGCGGTAAATAATCAATTAGTGATAATTGAATGTAAAGATTTTTCAGGACGCTTCTCTTATTCCCCCTATCATAGTAAATTAAATGGCTATCCTTATGACAATGATTTACAAGGTCAAGCGCAACGACAGCGCCAGTATATCCGGAAGTTCTTTCAGTCCAAGGGGCTTGCGCCAATGCCAATTAAGGCCCTTGTAGTATTCATAAATCCTGACATAGTATTAGAAAATAGACCTGGCAATTTTCTGACTTTAGCAGATTGGCAAGAGTTCTTGGCTCGTTTGTCATCCTATCAACCGCAGGTAATTTCACCTGAGTATTGGCAAGTGCTACGAGCATGCCAATACCAAAATCCATATCGGCCACGTCGTCTGTCTTCTGTTGAACAAGCAGGGGTGGCTACTGGAATTTTTTGCCAAAATTGTGGGAAACGAATGACAGAGCAGTCACGCTATAAATGTCATTGTCTACACTGTGGCCATCGTGAGGGGAAATCTCACGCATATTTGCGAACCATCTATGAATTTGCAATTCTCTACCATGGCGCCGATCTTACCTTAAAAGAAATAATCAAATTTTTTGGAGATAAGGCAAATAGAGATTTGATAGCGAAGCTGCTAGTACACCATGCTGAGAGCCTAGGGCGAGGCCGTAATGCTAAGCATCGCATAGTAAATCCTCATCTGAAATGGCACGACCTTAAGGAGAATCCACTGAAGAAGCTACCCTTACATGGCAGTTCGGAGAAAGAGGGCTAGTCAGGGGTAGTTTAACCGGAGTGCTATCGTGCCTCCAGTCCATAGATAGGCAGAACGATGGACTGGGGCGGTTATAAAGTGCGGAAAACCCTCGAAATGGGCTTTGCCTCGTGTAGCCAGTCCATAGATAGGCGGAACAATGGACTGGCTCCGCCCATGAACAAGCCCCCCACCCCCAAACTCAAAAACCTACGGGGAATTTCATAATGTCAACTTAAGCGATGAAGAATATCAAAGACTAAAGGAAAAGTTAAAAAGCCACACAAATACAATGATTGAAAAGCTATCAAGGTATATGCAAAGCAGTGGTAAAACCTATCAAGACCATTATGCAACCTTGCTTCATTGGTATGAGAAAGATGAGGAAGAATTGCGAAAGAAAACAAATGATAGAAGCAAAGCTCCGACGATTGAAGAATATATGATAGGAGATCATCTTTAAGATATGCTTAAAAGACGGTGCAAGCACTCTATTTTGTTTCTAAATGCAAAATAGGTAAAAAGGATAAGCCGAGAGAGAAAAAGAGCCTTAAAACGATTGCCACCGTTTTGTAGTGGGTTTACTAAAAATATTCCTTTATGGTATTTGGAAATGGAAAGGCTTGGAATTTATTGGTATAATAAAATTTAGGAGAAATAAAACATCATTGATTTGAGAGGTATTCACATTGATAGAAATAAGAGAAGTTGTAGGAAATAAGAAGCGGTTTTTATCGCTTTTATTATTGGCAGATGAACAAGAAGATATGATCGACAGATATATAGCAGATGGCACAATGTATGTTTTAGACGATAATGGAGTAAAGGGCGGGTGTGTTGTCCTAAATGTGGCTTTATTCGTTCTCATATCATCAAGAATTTTTTTATAGATAATTATGAACATCCGATTTACGAAGAAGGTGTCCAATTAGTAGATAGGATTTATCTAAAAATGGATTTATAAGTCCGAGCATTAGGAGCGTGATAAATATGAAAAACCGAGAGAAGATCATTAGCTTATGGTTTGATATGTGGCTCAAACAACAAGATTTAGGAATAGACGATATATTTGCGGAAGATGTTGTTTATACTGAAAGTTGGTGTCCTAAATATGAAAATCGAGCAACTGTAAAGCATTGGTTTAATGAGTGGAATACAAGAGGAAAAGTGCTTGCGTGGGATATAAAGCAGTTTTTCCATAGTGAACATCAAACAGTTGTTGAATGGTACTTCAAAAGTAAGATGAATGATGGAAGAATAGAAGGATTTGATGGTATATCGTTGGTTGAGTGGACAAAGGAGAATAAAATCAAGAAACTAAAAGAATTTGGCTGCAACATCAATCATTATAATCCATATGAAAATAGTGAGAAACCTCAATTTAGAGATGATTGAGCTTCTTGGTTTTAGAACTAATTTCAAAATATTGGTAAGAGCGATTAGAAAATAAAAAATCTAATCGCTTTTTTTATTTCAACGAGGAAAGGAGAATTTATGGAAGAACTGAAAAACACAGATAAAAAAGGCATTAGCACAAAGAGAAAGATTGGAAAGACCACCTATGAGGTTGTTGTCCATTTCGATGAAAATGCAACTGAAACAATGCAAGATAAACTTACAAGAATAATGCTGAGGGAGCTTAGGAGAAAATCGAATGAAAAAAAAGATGATTTTGATTAAAAAGTCCTTGACAAGTGGCAATAGGTGTAACTAGCTCAAGCGACTTCATCGTAGACGGTGACGGCATCGCGGCGGATGCCAGAGCAACTTCTCGCTTAATAAAGCACCTCTCCATTTACCTCTTGTGCTAAGATTTGCTATAATCAGATTAGTAATTACTTAAGCGGTGTTAGCGGTAAGGATTTTAGAGTACACCCTAGCCACCTTAACAAAGGAGTAATATCATGACCGACCAATTTTCTTCCATTCAAGAGCAAGGGCGCAAGCAACGTGCGCGCTATAAGTCCTTCTACCTACTCACAAGAATCCTACTGCTTGCTGGACTCGTTTTGCTGAGATTCCTACAGATGCAGGCTTCGATTAAGCCTACCAGCCTCAATTCAATCCTAGTCTTCGTAGTATATTTCGCCATTCAAGTCGTCCTATTATCAGAGCGCTTTGCTCACAAGTCGCAAGGGCTAATCATTGCCGTGCTCATTCTGGAAGTCCTCTATGTCATTCATCTATTGGCGCATGTGATTTTTGACTGGCTAAATTCCGCCCTAGTCAGAAGCGCCAACTTCCAAGCTGACCTACTAGTACCACAAGTCGTCCTACCGACCTTATTTTGCTTGATAGGCTTATTCTCCCTAGTCCTAGTCTGGCGTTGGTGGCGCTCCTTCCGCAAGTCCCAAGCCTAGCTCCTCAGATTTATCCAGGAAACCGGGCAAAAGCCCCGATTACGTGCGAGCCAGTGGCCCACTTTCCAGAGTGGACCACTGGCTCCTTTGATTTTGCAGGAAAAGGGAGGAAATCGCCGATTCCGCATGAGCTAGTGGTCCACTCTCCAGAGTGGGCCACTGGCTCCATTGATTTTGCCGGAAAAGGGAGAAAACGCAGATTTCGTGCGAGCTAGTGGTCCACTTTCTCGAGTGGACCACTGGCTCCATTGATTTGGCCGGAAAACAGGAGAAATCGCCGATTACGTGCGAGCTAGTGGTCCACTTTCCGGAGTGGACCACTGGCTCCATTGATTTGGCCGGAAAACAGGAGAAATCGCCGATTACGTGCGAGCTAGTGGTCCACTTTCTAGAGTGGACCACTGGCTCCTTTGATCTAGCCGGAAACCCGGAGAAAATCGCCGATTTCGCGTGAGCTAGTGGTCCACTTTTCCGAGTGGACCACTAGCTCCAGGCTTTGCGCCACAAGCTACTTACTCAGCCCACACAAAAAGGGTGCCCCCAAAGGGGCACCCTTTTTATCATCCTTATTTAGCTTGATGGACGGCCATGAGTTCTCTGACTAGGAGTTGAACAACTTCTACGCTGGCCATTTGGTCTTCGGCGTGCATGAGGAGCAGAGAGACCGGGGTTTGCTGGCCGCTGGCTTCCTTTTGAATGAGCTCGCTATGGACCTGGTGGGCTAGGACGAAGCATTCTTCTGCCTCATCAAGCTTGGCTTGGGCTGCTTGCTTCTGACCTGTCTTAGCCAGTTCCAGGGCTTCTAGGTAGGCAGACTTAGCCGCGCCGCTGTTGGCGATGAGCTGGAAGCAGATCATTTCCATTTCTTCCGTCATCTTAATCACCTAGCAATTCCAGGGCTTGGGCCAGGACTTTAGGGCCGTTCATCATGCCGTAGTCGCGCATATCGATGGCAGCCACCGGCAGGCCATTAGCGGCGGCCGTCACATTGGCTAGTTCATAGCGGATTTGAGGGCCAAGCAAGATGACCTGGTAGTCCTGCAAATGTTTCTTAGCTTCGGTCAGGGATTGGGCCTCAACTTCCAGGTCCAAGCCCTGTTCCTGGGCGCTCTCTTGCATTTTCTTAACTAGCATGCTGGTCGACATGCCGGCATTACAAATCAGTAGAATTTTCTTCATAATCAAACACTCCTTATCTTAGGCTTCTAGCGACACGCGGTCGTTGACCTTGATGAATGGGATGTAGCAGAGGACGCCGATAGCTAGAATGACCGCCTGCACGACAACCGCACGCCAGTCACCGCCGGTTGCTAGGAAGGCATTGAAGAAGACTGGAGTAGTCCAAGGCACTTGGATGACACATGGTCCCATGAGGCCTAGGGAAGTTGCCAGATAGCTGATCAGAATACCTAGGGCCGGCACGCCAATAAATGGAATGGCCAGGGAGACGTTATAGACGATTGGGTAGCCGAAGAGAACGGGCTCGTTAATGTTGAAGATACCAGGCCCCAAGGCTAGTTTGGCCACATTTTTGCTGACGGCGGACTTACTTACTAGGAAGGTCGCAACCAGCAAGCAGATGGTGGAGCCACTCCCACCCATGAGGGCAAAGGATTGGACTTGAGACAGGTTGATAATGTGAGGGATGGCTTGGCCACTGTTGTAGGCCGCGATATTTTCCGTAATGTTAATTAGCAAGAGGGGTTCAAGAATGGAGCTGTAGATGACGGCTTGGTGAATCCCAAAGAGCCAGAGCATGTTGCCCAGTGAGTAGATAATAATAGCACCCCAGAGGCCGGTTCCGATATGCCGAATAGGTTCTTGAATAAAGGTAGTGATCAGGTTGATCAGGTTCATGCCCGTCATCTTGAAGAGTAGGGCAGAGACTAGCCCGAAGAAGGAGATAACCAGGATGACAGGTAGTAAGACGGCGAAGGATTTGCCGACAGCTGGTGGGACATTGTCGCCCAGGTTGATGGTCAGGGCTTTGACTTTGGTCAGGCGAATGAAGAGCTCGGTCGCGACCAGAGCTACAATAATCCCCGCGAACATGGCGCCGGTCCCGATATTTTCAAAGGGCAGGATGCCGGAGATCGCTGACTTGACTTCACTGCCGTCGACGGCTACTTGGACGGTGTTAGGCATCATAACGACCAGGGCCACTAGTGACAGCATGGCGGTTGCTAGCGGGTTGCTGTAATTGCGGTTTTGGGCCAGATAGTAACCAATCATGACGGCGATAATTAAGCTGGAGATATTAAGGGTCCCGTTGGCGATGGTGATGCCCCAGTATTGGAAATTAGTCAGGGTATCGCCGGTGAAGAGCCATTTGAAGACAGTATTGTTGAGCAGAACGACTAGGCCGGCCAGAATATAGAGGGGCATGACGGTGGCGAAGGCGTCCCGCAGGGTCTTGAGGTGAATCTGGTTACCGAGTTTACCGGCAAAGGCGGCAAATTTATCAACGAATTTTGAGTTTTCCATGATCTTTCCTCCTAAATAGCTTTTGGGTTTGATAAGGGCCAAGTCCAGAGCCAGACTGACTTGACGACACAGTGACTGGACTTGAGGCGGATGAGCGCTAGGTTGAGTGGCCTTTCAGTGGGGCTTCGAAATGTTGGTTACGCCAGAATGAAGGCGGTACCAAAAATAGCTAAGATAAGAGTGGGGCATAAGCTGGCTAGCATTCCTTGATACTTGCTTCCTGGCTAGACCCCACCTTAATAAGGCTGAAAGACGGCTCCTGCGCCCATTTGTGGTGTGTCCTCCTTTCTTTTATTGTTCAACTTAAGTATAGCACGCTAAGAATAATTGTCTAGAGAGATTTGTGAGAAAAAAGCTTTGGTGCTGCCGCCGGTCAGCTCACTAGTGTTGGGAAAATAGCCCTATGCTCTTGCGCCAGCGGTCCACTCTCCAGAGTGGACCACTGGCTCCTCAGATTTTGCCAGAAACCAGGGAAAAGCCTCGATTTCGTGCCAGCTAGTGGCCCACTTTCTCGAGTGGACCACTGGTTCCTTAGATTTTGCCGGAAACTGGGGAAAAACGCCGATTTCGCGTGAGCTAGTGGCCCACTCTCCAGAGTGGACCACTGGCTCCTCAGATTTTGCCAGAAATCGAGGAAAAGCCCCGATTTCGTATGAGCTAGTGGTCCACTTTCCGGAGTGGACCACTAGCTCCTTTGATTTTGCCGGAAACTGGGGAAAATCGCCGATTTCGTATGAGCTAGTGGCCCACTTTCCGGAGTGGACCACTAGCTCCATTGATTTTGCCGGAAAAAGGGGGGGAGGCTCGGCTGCTTTAGACACAAATCAGGGATTTCCTCTAAAACAAAAAGAAAGCGCTTGACAAACTCCGATCCGAGTGCTACACTCAAGTAAAGGTTAAACGTTTAACCTAACCAGAAGAAAGGACTGTTCCCTATGAAAAAACCGTTGATGAAGTCACTACTAGTGGCCTTTTCTGCCTTGTTAGCTACCAGTGTAGTGCCCCTCAGCTCTGCTCAGGCTAACGACACGCTCGGCCAGAAAGTCCAATATGATACCAAGGCGCCTGTCAATGATGGCAAGGATGTCAGCATTCAGTATTGGACCTGGAATGACGGCGACCCAGCTATCAAGTTAGCGGAGTCCTACCAAAAGTTACACCCTAATGTCAAAATTGAAGTGGTCAACCATCCTTGGGATGATTACTGGACCAAGTTGCCATTGGCTTTACAAGGTTCGGATGGTCCAGCCATTTTCAATATTCATAACTCCCAAGACAAGTTGCTGTCAAGCTATCTAGAAGCTTATGATATTCCAACCGAAGATCTCAAGGCAGACTTCACTGGGGTAGAGCCTCATGTTGTGGACGGTAAAGTCAACTATCTCGATATCGTCATGAATACGGGTAACATCTACTATAACAAGAAGATGTGGCAAGCAGCCGGTTTAACGGACAAGGACATTCCTAAGACCTGGGATGAGTTCCGCCAAGTGGCTAAGAAATTAACCATCAAGGAAGGCGACAACCTAGTTCAAGCAGGTTTCAACTGGAATGGCTCCTACGCGGGTCTCTACCAAGGCCTCAACTACCAAAAGGGGACCTTGCTCTTCCAAGAAGATGGCACCACTCCTAACTACAATAACGAAACGACCAAAGAAAACCTCAAGTTCCTCGTAGACCTCTATGAGGTGGATGGCGTGGGTTCTAAGGACTTCGGGACCGACGATACCCAAAGCTTCGGTAACCAACAATCTGCTATGGTTTACAAATGGGGCTGGTTCGCTAACGAGCTCAAGACCAAGTATCCAGATGTGGAATATGGCGTCTTCGCGACTCCAACCTTCAGCAAGGATCAGCCTTTTGCTTATGACCGCTACAACGGCGAAAGCACCCCAGGTATTAACAAGAACCAATCAGAAGAACAAAGAAAAGTGGCCCAAGACTTCCTCAAGTATCTCTTGGCCAACGACCAATACTCACTAGAAGCAGCCAAAGCCTATGCTTCTTATCCAACCAAGAATAGCGTCCAAGAAGATCAATCACTCAAGTCAGACCCTGTCTTATCCGTGATTGCGCCACGTATCAAGAAGTTGATTTGGCCTGGCCCATTCCCTGCTACCATGGAAACAAGTGCCAAGAAGGCAGCTGAAGAAGTGCTCTATAATGGCGTGGATTTGGATTCAGCCCTAGAAAATGCGCAACGTCAAATGGAACGCGACATGCGTAATGAGTCCTTCAAGTCGCTAGAATCAGCCTATCAATAAGAATAGCAGATCTGCCCTAGGCCACTTGGCATGAGGCAGCATCTCAATCTGAGAGTGAGGGGGTAGTCAGCTACTCACTCACTCTCGTTGTTAAAAGGAGTTAAAATGATGAATATCCTGAAAAAACAACTCAACTTTCGTAATGTGTCGGTCCTCTTCCTGATCGTTTATTTTGCTGTCTTCCTCTTCTATCCCATCTATAAGGCCTTTGCCGGGAGTCTGCATGACTGGAATCCGCTGACCCAGAAGTACAACTATATTGGTTGGGAGAACTATCGCTTCGTATTAGGGGATAAGCTCTTTTGGAAGTCGCTGACTAATACCTTGTTCTTTACTTTTGTCTCGACCGTCTTGCGGTTGGCAGTGGGCTTGGCCTTGGCTCTCATGCTCTTCTCGCGCATGACCAAGATGCGGACCTTCTTCCAAGGCCTCTTCTATATGCCGACTGTCACCCCCATGGTGGCTGTCTCCTTCGTCTGGATGTGGATGTTTAATCCTCAGTTTGGGCTCATTAATCGCTTCTTCCATCTGGACATCAACTGGCTCAAGAACTCTAACTGGGCCATGATTGCCATTATCATCATGACCGTCTGGAAAGATTTTGGTTATGCGACCGTCCTCTTCCTAGCGGGGCTCATGGGCCTGCCGGAAGAGGTCTATGAAGCCAGTCGCATTGATGGGGCCAATGGCTGGCAGACCTTCAAGAATATTACCCTGCCCCTACTCAAGCCAGTGACTCTCTTCGTCACCATTACTTCTCTCATTTCCTACTTCCAAACCTATATTCAAATTCTGATTATGACGGAAGGGGGACCGGGGACTTCGACTTTTGTTATCTCCTACTTAATCTTTGACGAGGCCTTCGTCAACTATAACTTTGGGACGGCTTCGGCCATTGCGGTCATTCTCTTCGTCGTCATTGCCATTCTAACGCTCTTAATGTTCCGTTATATGGATATGGGAGGTGACCAACAATGAAATCCAAAGGCATTGTAACCCTGATTTTGAATCTGATTTTGGCGGCTTTGGCCATTATCACCATTATTCCCTTTATCTGGATGCTGGTGTCTTCCTTTGCGCCTAATAGTGAGATTGTCAAGTTAGGTGGGGGCCTCTTCCCAGGCATGTCCACCTTCAACAACTACACCAATATCCAGGAAAAATTCAATTTCATGGGCATGTTCTGGAATAGCTTGATGATTTCGGTGACCATTACGGCCATTATTATCTATACCTCCGCGCTCTTTGGCTTTATCTTCGCCAAGTTCACTTTCAAAGGCAAATCCTTGCTGTTCGCGGTGGTCATGAGTACTATGATGTTGCCATGGGCCGTGACTATTATTCCTAAATATGAGATGATGGTGAAGTTCGGTTGGCTGGATTCCTATAAGTCTCTGATTATCCCAAGTATGGTCAGTGGCTTCGGGATCTTCATGTTCAAGCAAAGCATCTCGGGCATCTCCAATGAGTTGATTGAGGCGGCACGAGTCGATGGTGGTTCGGATTTCTACATCTTCCATCGCCTGATCTTGCCTATGTCACGTAACACTATTTCCAGTTTAGCCATTTTCCAATTCCTATGGAGTTGGGAAGATTTCCTCTGGCCTTACCTGATGATTAACACCAAGTCCAAGCAACTCTTGGCTGTTGGGTTACGTCAATTCAATGGCCAGTATGGCACCGACTACGGCGGCCTCTTCGCTGCCACGACTATTTCAATCATTCCGATTGTCATTGTCTATATTATTTTCCAAAAACGATTTATTGCCGGGATTGCGACAGGTTCCAGCAAATAATCGTCAGATTTGAGGCGACCCCAATGAAAAAAGCAACCCTAAAAGACATTGCCCAAGCCGCTAATGTCAGTATCGCGACCGTATCCAATGTCTTGAATGACCGCCACCACAAGGTCTCCCAGGAGACGGTGGCCCAGATTCAAGCCCTGGCCCAGGAGCTGCAATACACGCCCAACCTCAATGCCAAAGCCTTAGTGACTAAGGCTTCGCGCTTGGTCAGTGTCTTGTTCTATAGTAGCGGACGGGATTTTAATTATTCTGACCCTTTTGTGGCCTCTCTCTTGGAGGGGATTGAGCGCATTGCCAGGCAAGAGAACTACTACATCCTGCTTCATAATATAGAGAGCCTAGAGGCCGTCCACCAAGTCAGACGCCAGTGGGCATTTGCAGGTCATATCGTAGTAGGCTGTGATTCCCATATGGCAGCGGCTATGATAGAAAGCGTCAGCGAGCCCCTGGTCTTCATTGATACCTATTTGACGGCGTCAGACCAGGCCCTAGTCGAGGCTGCTGACCATGTGCAACTGCTCAACTCCAAGGACTATGACCTAGCCTATGCCGGGGTGGAATTGCTGGCCCGTAGCCAGGGCTTGGACCTAGCCTTCCTAAGCTATCAATTTGACCCTGACCAAGTGGGGGTTATTCAGGCCCGTTATGCGGGGGCCAATGCGGCCTATCGGGCGGCTGGCGGCCATGGGGATCTGCCCATCTACCTCAACACTAAATTGGATGACTTGATTAAAGACCTGTCCAAGTACCGGGGTCTGATGGTGACCGCCGATGTTCTAGCTATGGAATTAGTCAAGGTCAGCCAAAGCCAGCTAGGCCAGTGGGATCCAGACCGGCGCCTCATAAGTTTTGATAACATTCCTTATCTGCAGTACTTGGCGACCGAGGTCAATACCATTGACCTCAATCAGGTCCACAAGGGGGAGGAGGCCATGGCTAGCTTGAGTCGCGTCTTGCAGTCGGGTCAGACTGCTCAGGACCAGCGCCAGCAATACATCCCAGCCAACCTCATCAACAAGAATTTATCCTTAGAAGGGAGTACTAGCCATGATTAAAGCTGTCTATGGAGACTATCAGCCATTGGCGGCGCCGGAGGCCATCATTCAGGGCCCCCATTATCGCTTCACGATCTTAACTTCGCGACTGATTCGGGCCGAGTATAGTCCGACGGGGACCTTCTATGATGGTCAGACCCAGACGGTCTTGAACCGCGACTTTCCTGTGCCTCACTATGAAATCCGGGAGCGGGAGGACCTCCTGGAAATTATCACCGACCATGTGCTCATTCAATACGACAAGCAGGCCTTTTCTAGAGAGGGGCTGGTCTTCAAGCTGCGGGGTTACTTCAGTATTTACCACAGTGACTGGCACTATGGCGACCCTATCCAAGACTTGGGCGGGACGGCCCAAACCTTGGACCACGCCAATGGGGCGGTGCCGCTGGAGCGGGGGCTTATGTCCCGCTTTGGCTTCAGTGTTCTGGATGACAGCCAGAGTCTGCAACTGACCCAGGATGGTTGGTACCAGGTCAAGCAAGTCGACAGCCTAGACTTCTATTACTTTGGCTATGGCCATGACTACCGGGCTTGCTTGGCCGACTTCTATCGTTTGACTGGGCCCCAGCCCCTCCTGCCTAAGTATGCCTTGGGCAACTGGTGGAGCCGCTTCTATCGCTATAGCGAGGCGACCTATCGCCAGCTGATTGAGCGTTTTGAAGCCGAGGGCCTGCCCTTTACCGTGGCGGTCATTGACATGGATTGGCATGTGGTTTCTGTTCCACCTCAATATGGCAGCGGCTGGACCGGTTACACCTGGAATGAGGAGCTCTTCCCGGACCCTGCGGGCTTTATGGCCTGGCTCCACCAGCATGGGCTGCGCATTACCCTTAATGTCCATCCGGCTGATGGGGTGCGTCCTTTTGAGTCTATGTACCAGCAAATGGCCCAAGAGTTGGGCCTGGGTTGGGAGGGCGGCGAATATGTGGTCTTCGACCCGACTTCACCTCGCTTCCTAGAAGCTTATTTCAAGTACCTGCACCATCCAAAAGAAGAGCAGGGGGTAGACTTCTGGTGGATTGACTGGCAACAAGGCCAGACTGTTAAGGGAGTGGACCCACTCTGGGTGCTCAACCACTATCACTACCACGATATTCAAGCCCGTGGCCCTCAAGGCATTACCTTCTCGCGTTATGCCGGGCCGGGTAGCCACCGCTATCCAGTAGGCTTCTCAGGCGACAGCCACATGACCTGGGAATCGCTGGATTTCCAGCCTTATTTCACGGCGACGGCCAGCAATATCGGCTATGGTTGGTGGAGTCATGATATCGGTGGCCACATCTTCGGCTACCGCAACAATGAACTGGCCTTGCGCTGGTACCAGCTGGGTGTCTTTTCTCCTATTATGCGCCTGCATAGTTCGTCTTCAGAATTCCTAGGCAAAGAACCCTGGCGCTATCCGGAGCCATATGCCAGTAGCATGAAGGACTACTTGCGCCTGCGCCACCGGCTCCTGCCTTATCTCTATACTATGAACTACCGGGCGGCCTATCAGGCTCAGCCCCTGATTGAGCCCCTCTATTATCAGCATCCGGAAGAGGAGGCGGCCTATGAGGTGGCTAATCAATATTATTTTGGTAGCCAAATCATGGTCATGCCCCTGACCCAGCCCCGTCATAAGGGCAGTCTCTGCTCTCGCTTTGATGGCTGGTTGCCGGAAGGGACCTGGTATGATATCCAGACTGGCTTGCGCTATAGTGGGGGCCGGCGCTTGTCGATTTACCGGCCGCTAGAGCGCATGGGGCTCTTCGCCAAGGCGGGCGCCATCCTGCCTCTGTCGGGTGATGATGGGACTGACAATTCGCTAGCCAACCCAAGCGTCTTGGCCATCAAGGTCTTCACTGGCGCCGATGGCCATTTCGACTTGGTGGAAGAGGCTGAAACTGCAACTGATGGCACGGGCTTCCTTACGACCGGGCTGACCTTTGTCGATGGCAAAGCATTCAAGCTTGAGCCTCAAGGAACTGGGCTTCGGACCTATGAGCTAACCTTTGTGGGAGCTTGTTTGACGGACCTAGAGCTAGCGGGCCAGGGTCGCCTAGTTGATGTTAGCCACAATGACCAGGGCGATAGCCTGGTGCGCCTTGAAGCAGATGGCCCTGCCAGCCTCTCCTTCAAGCAGGCGCCACGTGACTCGCAGCAAGTGCGTTTAGAGGTCATTTTCTCTTATATCGAGCAAGCCCAAATGGAAAACCAGGCCAAGGACCAAATCTGGGCCCTGGTTCAAAAGGACATGCCGCTAACCTATAAGATGCTAGAACTCCAAGGCCTAGGCTTAGAGCCGGAGCTTGTGGAGCCTGTTATTGAGTTGCTGGTGACGGAGCCTTAGCCCTTGCCCCGAGCTAGTGGTCCACTCCGTCGAGTGGACCACTAGCTAAAGGCTTTAGTCCGGAAAAAGGGTGGTTTAGGCTGAAATTGAACGGTCCGGTAACCCTCTCTTTCAAGCAGGCGCCACGTGACTCGCAGCAAGTCCGTTTAGAGGTCATTTTCTCTTATATCGAGCAAGTCCAAATGGAAAATCAGGCCAAGGACCAAATCTGGGACCTGGTCAAGAAGGACATGCCGCTAACCTATAAGATGCTAGAACTCCAAGGCCTAGGCTTAGAGCGGGAGCTTGTGGAGCCCGTTATTGAGTTGCTGGTGACGGAGTGAGTTGATAGCCCCAAGGTCCCTAGTAACCTAGCAGAAGGCTTAAGATGCCGACCAGAATTTCAAACCAGATAGGGAGGACAGCTGATGGCGATTCAAGGGGTCATTTTTGATTTAGATGGCGTTATTACAGACACAGCGCATTTGCATTTTTTGGCCTGGAAGGCATTAGGGGATTCCCTAGGTGTGGAAATCACTCTGGAGCTCAATGAAGGCTTAAAGGGTCTGGGACGTCAGGAGACTTTGACGCTGATTCTAAAAGAGGCGGGGCTATATGATAAGTATACAGAGACCGAACGCCAAGCCTTGGCTGATAGAAAAAACAGGACCTATGTGGCGTCACTTGAAAGCCTAGGCCCTCAAGATCTACTGCCAGGCATAGGCGACTGTCTCAAGGACTTAAAAAAGCGGGGCATCAAAATTGGCCTAGCTTCTTCCAGTCAAAATGCTGGGCTGATTATCAAAAAATTAGGCCTGGAGCCTTATTTTGAGGCCATGGTAGATCCAAGAAGTTTGACTAAGGGCAAGCCTGACCCAGAAATTTACCTTAAGGCGGCCGCTGCCCTTGGCCTGAGCCCAGCTAAGTGTGTAGGAGTAGAGGATGCCAGAGCAGGACTAGAAGCCATTCAGGCGGCCGGTATGACCGCGATTGCCCTTGGCCAATCGCTAGAGCATGTCCCAGCCGATTATCATTTCTTGTCTGCAAAGGACTTAGTGAATTTCAATTGGGATGACATTGTAAGTAAGGAGTGACAAGCATGGTTGAAAGCAATTGGTGGCAAAATCGTGTCGCCTATCAGATTTACCCTAAGAGTTTCAAGGATAGTAATGGCGATGGGGTGGGCGATATCCGCGGTATTATTGAGAAACTGGACTATCTCCAGTCGCTAGGAATCGGGATTATCTGGATTTCGCCTATTTATCAGTCGCCTTTTGTTGATCAAGGCTATGATATATCCGATTACTATGCCATTGACCCGATTTTTGGGACCATGGAGGATTTTGATGAATTGATTGCGCAAGCAGATAAACGAGACATTAAAATTGTCATGGATCTGGTCGTAAACCACTGTTCGGACCAGCACCCCTGGTTCCAGGCGGCGCTTAAGGACTTATCTAGCCACTACGCGGATTATTTCTACTTTGTAGAAAGTCCGGACGGCCCACCCAATAACTGGCGCAGTTACTTTGGTGGCAGCGTTTGGGAACAGCTGCCAGGCACCAACACCTACTATCTGCATAGTTTCCACAAGACCCAGCCCGACTTAAATTGGCAGAATCCGCGCTTGCGTCAGGAAATCTATCAGATGGTCAATTGGTGGCTGGAAAAGGGCATTGCCGGCTTCCGCATTGATGCCATTATTAATATCAAGAAGAATCTGACTTGGCAATCTTATCCAGCCGATCGGCCAGATGGCCTAGTGGCGGTGCAGCGTTCACTGCAAGATGCCCAGCCTATTGAGCCCTTCCTTAATGAACTTAAGGCAGAGTGTTTTGAGCCCCACCAGGCCTTTACGGTAGGGGAGGTCTTTGATGCATCGGAATCAGAGCTTCATGAGTTTATGGGCGATCAGGGCTACTTTTCTTCTATTTTTGACTTTGGTCAGACTGAATTAGGCAAGAGCCCTCTAGGTTGGTATGATCATCAGCCGGTAACAGCTGAAATGATTAAGGAGGCCATTTTCCAGACCCAAGCCAAAACGCAAGAGGCAGGCTACTGGTCGACCATTATTGAGAATCATGACGAACCTCGCGGGGTGAATTTCTATCTGCAAGGTCAGGAAATCAATGATAGCAGCAAAAAGTTATTGGCGACCATGCTCATGATGCGCCGGGGCTTGCCCTTTATCTATCAAGGCCAAGAAATCGGGACAGAAAACCGTCAATTCGAGAGCCTGGCGCAAGTCGACGACATTGGTTCCATTAATGAATATCATAATGCCCTTGCTAACGGGCTGACGGACCAAGAGGCGCTTGAGATTCTAAATCGCTACTCTCGGGATAATGCGCGGATTCCGCTGAGATGGAACAAGCACAAGTGGGGCGGCTTTACGACGGGCCAGCCTTGGTTGCAGGGTGCCGTGAAAGGAAACTTGACGGATGTGGCTAGCCAATTAGAGGATGAACAATCACTCTGGCATTGGTATCAGACCTTAATTCAACTCAGAACTCGGTCAATATATGGAGAGGTCATTGTGTCGGGAAGTTTCTTGCCACTTTTCCGGGATGTCAAGAACCTCATGGCTTTTGAACGCTCTAATCAGACTCATTGTCTTTGGGTTGTCTTGAATTATCAAAAGCAAGAGCAGGTTCTTGATCTAGGGCGAAAATGGCAAAGTGTACTGCTCAATAATATAGAGGAACTAGACTCAACACAAAATCAGGTCCTTAAGCTAGCGCCCTATCAAGCTCTTGTGCTAGTAATGGACTAGGTAAATGGCTAGCCTGCTAGGAAAAGGGCGGTTTTCGCCGAAACTGAATGAGCTAGTGGTCCACTCCGTCGAGTGGACCACTAGCTCGGGGCTTTAGGCCAGAAAAAGGCGGTTTTCGCCGAAACTAGATGAGCCAGTGGTCCACTCTTTCGAGTGGACCACTAGCACGCGGCTTTAGGCCGGAAAAAGGCGGTTTTCGCCGAAACTGAATGAGCCAGTGGTCCACTCCGTCGAGTGGACCACTAGCACGCGGCTTTAGACTAGAAAAAGGCGGTTTTGCGCCGAAACTGGCTCGAGCTTATAGGCCAGGAAAAAAGGTGATTAGGCCGAAATGGTGTGCAAGCCACCAACCTCAACACAAACCAGCAGACAAAAAGTGCAGTTCAGGTCCTGAACTGCACTTTTCTTTATTCTCCTTGGGCGGCAGCGGCTAGGGTAGCTAGGGCTTCGCGTGGGAAGTAGGCTTGGTAGAGGCCTTGGAGGGCGATGTCTTCGTCCTCGGCCTTGATCATGAAGAGCATGCTGATTTCGGATGCGCCTTGGCTGATCATGCGGATGTTAATGTGGTTATCAGCAAAAGTCCGGCTGGCTGCGGCCGCCACCCCGACATTTTCCCGCATGGCTTCCCCGACGATGGCGAAGATGCAGAGGTCGTCTTCCACATGGATGGAGTCAGGATTGAGTTTGTCCTGAATGGTGGCCAGGATGCCGGCCAAATGCGCTGGCGATTGGATATTAGCGGAGCGAATTACCAGGGAGATGCTGTCGATGCCTGAAGGTACGTGTTCGACTGGCACGCCGGCTTCCTCGAAGAAGCGGATAGCGCGGCGCATGAAGCCCATTTCCCGGTTGAGTAGGTACTTGCTGATGGAGATGGCGGTAAAGCCAGTTGCCGAGCTGACCCCGGTGACTGGATAGCGAGGATCTAGCTCCTTCTTGGAGACAATCTTGGTGCCGGCGATTTCAGGCTGGTTGGTGTTGCGAATCATGACCGGAATGTCATTGCGGTAGACAGGTTCCAGGGCTTCTTCATGGAAAATCCCGAAGCCGGCATAGGACAGCTCCCGCATTTCGCTATAGGTAATCTCCTTAATGGGATGCGGCCGCGCGATTTTGCCCGGATGCATGGAGTAGATAAAGGACTCGTCGGTGTAGTTCTCGTAGAGGTCGGCGCCCAGGCCGTTGGCGATAATGGCCCCAGAAATATCGGAGCCCCCACGGGAGAAGGTCACGATGTCGCCACCCTTGGAGTAGCCGAAGAAGCCTGGAATAATAAGGACGCCAGCCCGGTCACGTAGTTTGGCGATTTGGGCGTAGGACTCGTCGAAGAGGCGGGCATTAGACGGTTCGTCCGTCACTAAAATGCCGGCTTCCTTAGGCGACACATAGTGGGCGTCAAGGCCCAGGCTGACTAGGTAGTGGCTGACCACTTGGGCGTTGAAGTCCTCGCCACAAGCCTTGAGGGCATCGAGCAGGCGCTCAGGCTCCTGGATATCGGCCATGTAGCCATTTAGGGTATCTTCAAAATAAGCCAAAAGCTCTGTTGACAGGCCCAACTCGATCAGGATGCTGGCATAGCGGTCCAGCACCTTCTGACGGGCTTCAGCCACTGGGTCAGCCTGCAATAGGGCATCCGTCTGGTGGCCTACTTGTCCAACGACTGCTTGCACCGCATCGAAGAGGGCGATGAGCAGGTCGGTGACCTTAATGTCCTCAGCGAAACGCTTGCCTGGGGCACTGACTACGACGGCTTTAATTTCTGGTTTGCCTTGGATGATGGCGGCTACCTTCTTAATCTGGCCGGCGTTGGCCAGGGAGGAGCCTCCGAATTTTGCTACAATCATCATATCTATCCATCCTTCTATCAGATTGGCGCTAGAGCCTAACTGTTACTATGATACACTATATTTTGCCCAAACGATATACTTTCTTATGAAATTTACTTGAAAAAACAGGCCATTCCCACTAAACTTAGAGGAGTAGAATTGAAATGGAGGCGAGCAGGAATGAAAATCGCATTATGTGGTATCGGTACGGTAGGTGGCGGGGTCGTCAAGGTCTTAGCTGAGAACCAAGCCCAATTCCAAGCAAAATATAAAGAAGACCTAGTCATCAGCCATGTTCTGACCCGGGATCCCGATAAGGTGGACCGTCTAGGCTTAGAATCAGCAGTCTTCACCGACCGGGTAGAAGATATTTATGAAGCGGACATCGACCTAGTGGTGGAAGTCATGGGGGGCGTGGACTTCGCCTATCAAGTCATCCGTCAGTCCCTGAGCCAAGGCCGTCACGTGGTCACTGCCAACAAGGATCTGCTAGCCCTCCACATTGATGAGCTGCAAGCCCTAGCCAATGAAAAGGGCGTCAGCCTGCTCTATGAAGCCAGTGTAGCCGGTGGGATTCCCATTATTAACGGGGTCCAAGTGGGCTTGGCGGCCAACCAAATTTCGGGCGTCATGGGGATTCTCAATGGGACCACTAACTATATGCTTAGCCACATGACTCAAGACGGCTGGACCTATGATCATGCTCTGTCTGTGGCCCAAGAAAAGGGCTATGCCGAAGCCGACCCAACCAATGATGTGGGTGGTTTTGATGCGGCGCGTAAGATTACCCTCTTGTCTCGTCTAGCTTATGACACCCGCGTGGACTTCCATCAAGTCAGCGTCAAGGGGATTGACACAGTGGATGCTAGCGACATCGCCATTGCTGCGCAAGCGGGCTACACCATGAAGCTCTTGGGTAAGAGCACCAAGACTGCTGCCGGCATTCAAGTCGGGGTTGAGCCTGTCCTCTTGCCAAACGCCCATCCTTTATCCGGTGTCTCTGAAGCCTTCAATGCCGTCTATGTAGAAGGCAATGCGGTAGGCCAAACCATGTTCTGGGGGCCAGGTGCCGGTAGTCTGGAGACCGCTTCTGCCGTGGTGTCTGACATCTTGCAAATTGCCGACCGTGGCTTTATTCCAGCTGTCTTGCCAAGCCAAGAATTAGCCATTGTCAGCCAGGAAGCACCAGCTTGCTACTACCTACGCTTTGACGCGCCAGCTAGCCATGTTCGCGCGGTTCTCCAAACCTTAGAAATCGGCTACTTGACCTTGGCCGAAGCGCCAGGCTTGACCATTAAGACCGAAGCCATCAGCCCGGCGGTCTTGGCTAAGTTAGAAGCCAATGCCACCGTGGTGGCACGCTACCTCATGGTCTAGGAGGCGGTATCCATGGTATGGCAAAAGGATTTTCCTGCCTCTAGTGCCAACTTGGGTCCGGGATTTGACTCAATCGGGATTGCGGTCGACCGCTATTTGACGGTGACGGCTCGTCCGGCTGAGCGCTGGCAGGTGGATTTTGAGACCGACTTTATGGCTGGCCTGCCCCAGGATGAGACCAACCTAGTGGTGGCAGTAGCCCTGGAAACGGCGGCTCGCTATGGTAAGACCTTAGCGCCCCTGCATCTGACCATGAAGAGTCAGATTCCCCTGACCCATGGCATGGGTAGCTCAGCTTCAGCCATTGTGGCTGGCATTGAGCTGGCCAATGACTTTGCTGACCTGGGTCTGTCTACCTTTGACAAGGTGCGCCTGGCCAGTGCCAAGGAAGGCCACCCCGACAATGTGGGGGCCTGCATCACCGGTGGTCTCTTCGTGGGCTACTATGAGCCGGAGACCGATCAACTCTTCTATCAAGTAGGCAACTTGGAAGGGGTCGGGGTCATTATTTCCACCCCAGCCTATGAGTTGTCGACGGCGGCAGCCCGCAGTGTCTTGCCTGAGGTCTACTCCAAGCCGGATTCCATTGGCCAGAATGCCCTGACCAGTGTCATGTTAATGGCCATGATGCAGGGCGATTACCCGACCATGGGTCAACTCATGATGCAAGACAAGTTCCATGAACCTTACCGTCAGTCTCTAATCGCAGAGTTTCCAGCGGTTAAGGCTACGGCTCTTGAAAAGGGCGCCTATGCCACCGTCATTTCGGGGGCGGGTCCTAGCATTCTGACCCTGAGCCCTCAGGAGCGAGTGGCCGACATTCTCGCGGCCCTTGAAGCCTCGGTGGACTGCCAACACCAAGTGGTGTCGGTTCTGCCAGCCTTGGTCGACAAATAATATGAAAAAAGAGTCCAGCTTAGCTGGGCTCTTTCTTGTGTGCGCTTATTTTTTATGACTGACATCTTGGACCTGGGGCGCAAGCGTCTTAAGGTCGGCTAGGAAATTAGCTAGGGCACGCTCGCGGTCGCCTGTCCACCGACCAAGGTCCCGCATTTCCTTGTGACCAGCCAGGTCGCGGCAGTAGACTAGGAGATGGGTTTCCTTGAGGTGGCGGCTGACGGGGACCTTTTGCACCTGGTAGCCAATGGCGGCGATTTGCTTGAGGGGGCAGATATAGAGGCCTTGGGCGGTGATGACTAAATGCTCTTTGTAGCAGTAAATCCCTAGCTCTGAATCGGCCACTTGGGCTTGGCGGCCTAAGCGACTCCAGTCGTCGGCCAGTTCGGGATAGTGGCGGTAGAGCATATCATAGTCGCTCAGGATCCGACGTCGCTTGCGCCAAGCATAATAGCAGAAATAGCCCCCAATCCAAATGAGTAGGGCTGACATAGCCTGAGCAATCCAGAGGGCATGCTGATAGTCACTTAGCATGAGGCTGGTGATATAAGTAAGGCCGAATAGGCCGCTGGCCAGGAGGGGCAGGCCGGCCAGTAGGGTTAAGAAGATGTCGACTTTATCGCGATGCTTCAAGGTCCTCATCCTTTCGCTGCTAATCTTAAGAGTAGAAGAAATGAATGGCTAGGCTAGCTGTGGCAATGACCAGGGCCCAGCAGAGGCCCCCTAGCAAGATGGACTGGCTACCGGCCCGGCGCAACTGTCTGAGATCAACGGCCAAGCCCACCCCAGCTAGGGCCGCAATCATGGTCAGACGGGCTAGCAACTTGAAGCCGTCTAGCAGCCAAGCAGGTAGAGGCAGGAGGGAGCTAGCCAGGACCGCCAAGAGGAAGTAGGCGATGAAACTAGGAAAGAGTCGGCGGGCTTGTTCTAAGAGGCTGACCTGGGCATTCTGGCCGGTCGCCATCTGCGCTTTCTGCTGACCATAGCGAGCCCCAACCAGACCTAGGCAGACCGGCACAATGAGTAGGGTCCGGGCCATTTTGACGATGGTGGCGGTGGTGCCGGCGGCCTCACTAAAGGCGAAGCCAGCGGCCACGACCGAAGAAGTATCGTTAATGGCGGCCCCAGCGAAGAGGCCGAAGCTTTGATCGCCATAGCCCAACCAAGCTCCTAAGAGAGGGAAGAGGAAGAGGGCCAGGGTGTTATAGAGGAAGATGGTGGTGATGGCGAAGGCAATCTCTGAGTCCTCAGCTTCCACAATAGGCGCAGCGGCGGCAATGGCCGAGCCCCCACAAATGGCCGTTCCCATACCCACTAAGAGGGCTGAACGAGGCTCAATCCCCATCCAGCGTCCTAGGTAGCGGGCGCTCAAGAGGGCCACCGCCACGACTGGAATCAAGACCAAGTAGACCTTGAGGCCGACTGCTTGCAGTTTAGCAAAGGACAAGCCAAAGCCTAAAAAGACAATGCCGATTTTGAGCAGTTGGCCGCTAATTTGCTTGGCCGGTTTGGTCGAGGCAGGGGGACGCCAGGCGGACAGGGCCATGCCCAGCAGAATGGCTAGCATGGAAGCCCCTAGGGCTGGCACTAGGCTTTCAATGGCATAGGCCAGGGCGGTGATAATTAGAATCTTGGCCCAACTGGCCCAGTTGCTGTCAGAAATCTTAAAAAATGTCATGGTTGATATCGCTCCTTTGTCATCTTCTAGTATAACAAAGTCCCGCTCCGCGCGCTAGTTGGGTCAGGGCTAGAAGAAAGCGTTTGTCTAGACTTAAGGGGACCAGTAGACTATACTAAAACAAAAGCCTAGAGAGGATGAATCCTATGACACAAGAAGCCATTAAAGAACAGATCCGTCAAGCCCTGGACCATCGGGTAGCCGTACGGGTTTATGATGAAAATCGCGATATTTCCCGTCAAGACATGGAGCTCTTAATGGATGCAGCCTGGCTCAGCCCATCTTCAGTTGGTCTGGAAGGTTGGCGCTTTTTGGTCTTAGACCGAGCCCAAATTCAAACCATCCGGCCTGAGCTCAAACCCCTATCTTGGGGTGCCCACCCGCAGTTAGACACCGCCAGCCACTTTGTCATTCTCCTAGCAGAGAAGAATGCCCGTTATGACGGTCCTTCCATACGAGAGAGCCTCATTCGTCGAGGCCTGACTTCTGATCAAGATCTGGAAGGCCGGATTGCCCTCTATGAAACCTTCCAAATCAAGTGCATGGGTCTGGAAACGCCGCGTGCCCTCCACGATTGGACTTCCAAGCAGACCTATATCGCCATGGCCAATATGATGTTTAGTGCTAGTTTGCTGGGCATCGACTCTTGCGCAATCGAAGGCTTCAATTATACCGATGTCAATGCCCTATTGGCTGCCAAAGGCTGGTTGGACCCTGAGCGCGAAGGGGTAGCCTGCATGTTGTCCCTGGGCTACCGACTCAAGGACCCTAAACATCCCCGTAGCCGTAAGCCACGCCAGGAAGTGGTTTGCTGGATAGGCGAAAACTAACTACCCCCCATTATTTTCTCCAGCCCTTAATAAGTGAAAGGACTGAATGATATGACCCTATCGAGAAAACTGAAACTAAGCGCCCTAACCTTGCTTTGTGCCAATCTGCTGGCTAGCCAAGTGCCTGTCCTAGCCCAAGAGGCCAATAACCAAGAAGCGTCGAGCCAAGAAAGGACCGCCGTCGGCCAATACAGCTTGGCCTTTGACAATGCGGCTTGGCAATACGATGAGGCTAATGATATTTACTGGCAAGTCGGCGTCGTCTATGTCGCCAACCCTGCGTCCTTGGACTATGAGACCCTGGGTATTTATGTGCCGGGTGCCTATTTAGAGGCGACTGCCAATGGCGATGGGACCTATACTGCCAGCGTCAAGTCTGACGCCCAAGTGGGCCAATTTACCGCTGCGACTGCTCCTTATGTCCTACCGGTTAACACGCCGGGTTTTAATGCCTCTCAGGCACCAACCTGGCTTGCTGACGGCATTGCCAGCTATACCCAAGCCGGGATGATTTATCTGCAACCTGGTATTCGTGGCCGCGACAACACCACCGATAGCCAGGGCCAAGAAGTAGTGGGCGGGGCGCCATGGGGCGTCACCGACCTTAAGGCCGCTATCCGTTATGTTCGTTATAACAAGGATGTTCTGCCAGGTGACACCGACAAGATTGTGAGTTTTGGCCATAGTGGCGGTGGGGCTCAGTCTGCTATCCTAGGGGCTAGTGGGGATTCGACCCTCTACAATCCTTACTTGGAAGCCTTAGGGGCAGCCATGAAGGACAAGGAAGGCAACCCAATTTCGGATGCACCTTATGGGACTATGACTTGGAGTCCCATTACCAGCTTGGATTATGCGGATGCTGCCTATGAATGGAACCTGGGTCAGTTCGCTGACAGCAATACGCGGGCAGAGGGCACCTTTACTCAGGCCTTATCACAAGACTTGGCTAAGGAATATGCCAACTATATCAATCAGCTTGGCCTCAAACATGAAGGCCAAGCCTTGACCCTGACAGAATCTAGTGAGGGGATTTATACCCAAGGCTCCTATGCCACTTATCTAGAAGGGGTCGTCAATCAATCCCTCAATAACTTCCTAGCCGATACCAGCTTCCCATATACCAGCGATGGTGCTGGTCCGGGTGGATCGACAGAATCTGTCACCTATGAGACGGCTCAAGCCTATATTGATAGCTTGAATGCTGAGGCTCAATGGGTGACCTATGATGCGGCCACTAATACCGCCAAGATTTCCAGCCTGGCGGATTTCGCCAAGTATGTTAAGACGGCTAGCAAGTCTGTGCCTGCCTTCGATGCCTTGGACCGCAGCCTAGCGGAGAATGCGGTCTTCGGGGTAGCGGAAGCCAATGAGCTTCACTTTGACCAGCTAGTGGCCCGCCTGCTCAAGAACAATCAGGCCAAGTATGAGAGCTTGACCGACTGGAACAGCCAGTATGTGACGGATTTTGAGTCTGACTTGGCTAAGACCGATAGTCTGGGTAAGACCATTGCAGAACGTCAGGACCTCTACAATCCAATGTTCTATCTGACGTCCGCTTATTCTGGCTACCAAACCTCTAAACCAGCACCTCACTGGCGGATTCGTTCCGGCCTTAGCCAAGGAGACACGGCCTTGACGGTGGAAACTAACCTGGCCCTAGCCCTAGAGAATCAAGCTAATGGGGCTGTCAAATCAGTGGACTTTGCGACGGTATGGGGGCAAGGTAATACCACAGCTGAACGGACCGGCCATGCCTCTACTAACTTCATCCAATGGGTGCAAGAAATTGTCGCCCAAGACGCCAACTAAGTATTAAGCAAGCCCTCGGCCTAGCCTAGACTGGCCCGAGGGGTTTGTTTGTTTTTGGCTACTTTGTTATAATAAGGGAGACAAGATAGCAGTCCAATGGATTAGATAGAGGAGGATGTGACGTGAAGAAAAGTCTCAAATACTTACTTGTTTCTACCTTGCTAGCCAATAGCTTGGCCCTCAGTCTGCCCGGCTTCCAGAGTCAGGCCAGGACCAGCAGCCAATCGTCTACTAGTCAGCATTCCAAGCTTGAGGAGAGCTCGGAAGAATGGTCGGACCATGATTGTGACCAATTCTCTCGGGCGGACTTTCTAAAAGCCGTGCGCCAAAGTCGAGAGCATTTGACCTCGGTGGCTCTGAAAGGCTCTTCGGGGGATAAAAATGCCACCTCTAATTATCAAGCAGCCTACCGTTATGATGCCAAGACTGGCAAGGACCTTCAGGGTTATTTGGATTATAGTCGGGGTATTGACCATATGGAGGTCTACTATCTGGGGGACAGCAATCAGAACTATTACCTCTATACAGAGCGGACTAACAAATGGTCTGCCATCCAGATGCCCGCGGCTTTTCGCCTGCGACCTAACTACCGCCTCATGCTAGACTGGATCCTGGACCATGAAGCCGACTTCCAGTTTGAAGAAGGTCAGGATGATTATCGGCTCACGGTCCTAGAACGTAACTTTGACTTGTCAGACTTTACATCTAAGACCTTGGGAATCACCTTAGAGCCTGAAGACACTCCGGTAGAAGATATCTATAACTATATGGAAGTTCGCTTCAGCAAGGACGACTTCCAAATGACCAGTCTCAATTACCGTTGCCTGGATCCGTCCGGTGAGGTGCAGGGACAATTTGAATTCTTTGGCTATAATCAATTAAAGGCCTCAGATTTCCGATTGCCTGAGGGGGCTGAGGTGGACAGTGAGCTATCTGGTTCTAGCCAGCAAGATGGGTCTTCCTCCGATGAGACCGAATCCCGTCAGCAGCGGGAGTCCGAGTCTTCTGACCAAGGAGAAAACCGACCACTGCCACCTGGTGCTGTCTACCATGACCACAAGGCTTGGAGCTCACTTTTTGCTTATGCGCAAGAGGGCCTCTATGAGCTAGTCTCACTCAAATGGCTCACTTGGGAGCCGGTCAGTCGCCTCTCTAGCCACTTGACCTGGCGGGCTTATCAACTATTTAGACCATAAAGAAAAAGGCCAGAATCTTTCTGGCCTTTTTGCTATGCCTATAGTGGTAGCCATAAGCTGAAGTGGCTACCCTGGTTTACTTGACTAGTGACCGTAATATGGCCCCCTAATTGTTGGGCCAGGGTTTGGCTGATATAGAGTCCCAAGCCTGCGCCACCTGTTTCCCGGTTGCGGGATTGTTCGACGCGGTAGAGGCGGTCGAAGATGTGGGGCAGGTCTTGGGTGGGAATGCCCATGCCTTGATCAATGACATGGAAGGCTATCCCCTGGGCTTCTTTTTTAATCTGGAGTTGAATGCGACTATGCAGCGGCGAGTACTTGCTGGCGTTCTCTAAGAGATTGAGTAAGATACGAGACAGTTTATCGCCATCTGTCTTAATGGTCTCTAGGTCAGGCGCTAGCTGGACTTCCAGTTCCTGTTCCTTCTGCTTACAATGGGGCTGGATACTGGTTAGCAACTGAATTAGGAAATCATCGAGTTGTAGGGTCTCTAGTTGACCTTCCGTCACATGCCGATTGGACTGGGTCTCCATGAGACCGACTTCCATAAGTTGCTGGGTGAGCGTCTTGAGTCTATCGACTTGGCAGGACATGGCCTGCCAGAGGGCTTGCATTTCATCTTCTGACACCATCTGATCTTGCAGCGCCTCTACTTGATGCTGGAGAGCGGTCAGCGGCGTCTTGATGTCGTGACCTAGGCTAGCCATGAGGCGGGTCTTGTCTTGCTCGCTTTGGCTTAGGGCCTGGAAACTTTGGTTGAGATCATGAATCATAAGGTTAATATTGGCAGTGAGTGAGGCCAATTCTGCCGGTGATTTGATGGCCTGGACTGGCTGGAAGTCCTGGTTAGCCACGCGACGGACGTCTCGGCTCAGTCGCTGCAGGGATTTGACGCTGGGCTGAAGTAGGCAGAAGCCCACTAGGGCTCCTAGCAAATTAGCCCCTAAGGTCATCCAGATAATGATGTAGGCCACGTTGGGGGAGACTAACATTTGTTGCAGTCCCCACCAGACAAGTAGAAGGGCACAGAGGGTGGAACTAAGAAAGGCGAGGAAGACGAGCGAACGGAGCTTCATGAGTCACCACCCCCTAAGCGGTAGCCCAGCCCCCAGACGGTTTCAATCTTAGGGTAGGGACGCTGTCCTGCTGACTTGGCTAATTTATCGCGCAAGGAATGGATATGGACATTGAGGGTGTTGGCATCTTCCATGTAGTCTGTCTCCCAAATCTTGAGGAAGAGCTCTGATTTGGCGAAGACCCGACCGGGATTCTTGAGGAAGAGGGCCAGAAGCTGGAATTCTTTGAGTGATAGCTGCAAGGTCTGGTCGTAGAGGGTGATGCGGTGTTGGCCCTCGTCGATGGCAAAGGGGGCACAAGTTAAGACGGATTGTGCAGCTTGGCTGGGTTGAATGCGGCGCATGAGATTTTTGACGCGCAAGGTCAGCTCCCGTGGGCTGAAGGGTTTAGTTACATAATCGTCAGCCCCTAAGGTCAGGGAATAAATCCGGTCGACCGCCTGATCCTTGGCGGTAATGAAGATAAAAGGCTGATCTTCTCGCAACTGTAAGACGGCATCGATAAAGTCATAGCCATCCATTTGAGGCATCATAATATCCGTAATAATTAAATCCATGGCCTGGGCTTGATAGCGAGCCAGGGCTTCTTGACCGTTGGTGGCGGTCGTAACTTGATAGCCTTCCTTAGTTAAGTAGCGCGTGACGATATCCAGGATGGCTGGCTCATCGTCAACTAGGAGGATGTGGGTCATAGGGGACCCTCCTTTCGGTAAATGACTGAAATCAAATCCTGCCGCAAATAGCAGGGACAAGGCCATTATAGCACAGTTTGAGACGGGAAGTAGTAAGACGCGCTTGAGCTAAAAGCAGATTAACCACCTGAAGTTTGTTCAGGTGGTAGGGGTGCTAGAAATCTTATTTAAGATCAGCATGACCGAAGACTTCATGTGCTTCAACACAGTAGATTAAGACCTTGTTGTAGCCGTCGGCCTTCAAACCATTGAGGTCATAGCTTTGTTCCATCATGTCAGCATCTACAGCGCCAACTTCAACGGCTGTTTCCAACTTGCCGTCTTTGCTGAGGAGAACATGGAGGTCAGGGGCTTTGTCGGATTTGAAGTTGCTGAGCTTGAGTTGGTTCTTCTCAATGGTTACAGAACCCATGACCATTTTGCCCTTATCGCCCATGAATTCGCCCATACGTTTCATGGCTTGGTCCATGTTGGCGTCAGCCAATTTAGTTAGCATAGCGGAGCCGAAGGTTTCCTTAGCTTCATTGCAGTAGATAGTTAAGGTGTTGTATTGGCTGAGATCGACCTTATCCAGCTTATAGCCTTGGATAGCCCCCTTAGCGTCGACCTTGCCTAATTTTAGACCGTGCTCAACATCGCCATCCTTGGTTAGGTAAGCGTGGAGGTCAGGTGCTTCATCGCTGGAGAAGCCAGTCAGGACTACTTCTTTGCTAGTGACCTTAGCCATCCCCATGACCTTGTGTTTTTCTTGACCCATCAATTGACCGACAAGATCTTGACTCATTTCATCTTTTTTCTTATCATCTGGCATTTGGCTGGATGATGCGCTGCTTTCTTCCGCTAAGACGACTTGAGATAAGCTGCCGGCCCCAAGACCTAGGCTAAGTAGGGCGACTAGGCTGAGTTTGGTAAGTGTGTGTTTGGTTGACATGGAAATCACTCCTTGGTTTTATTTGATGATCTTACTATAGGGGGTGAAACTGAAGCCTTCTTGAAGCAAGTATTAAGTCTTTCTTAAGTCTGCTCTAAATCTTTATTAAATCTGGACCGGCTGATAGGCAAGTCGCTGGGTTGAGACTTTTCAAGGCGGTCCAGCTAAGTTATAATGAAAAGACTAGAAAGGGTGAAAGCATGCAAGTTAGACAGAATGATCAAGCCAATCACTTACTATTTGAAGGCAAGGTTCGGATCAGCCATATCTTGGGCGTCCGCTTCTTAGCGGGTTGTCTCATGGCCCTGGTCATGTTCGCTTGCTTTATTCTCTGCCTACATTTGTTGGAAGCCGTAGGCTTGTGGCAGGAGGACCTGAAAGGCTGGAGCGTGGCTTCCTTCGTGATTTCGGGCAGCCTGGTTTGGATGCTGGGTGACTGGCTCCATAATAAGCTTTGGGAGCGACAGGTTCGTATTTTGGACTTAGGCGACCAAGCCTGCCTACAAGTCGGCCGTGACCAGGACTACTATCACTGGCAGACTCTCCGTAAGGTCAGAACCTATCGCTTCTACGCTAGACGTGGACAGGTCAGCACCTATAACCTGGTCTTGGTCTTTGAGGGTCGCACCTATCGTTTCTCTTCATCGGATAAGAGTATGGTGGCCCTGAGCGAGCTGGGCCAAGCCCTCCAGGCTTATCTAAAGCAGAGATAAGTCATTAGAAGTAGCGGGTAAGGCCTTGTGCCTGGCCTTTTCTTATGGGATTCTTTCCAAGTAGGGCTAGGCTTCTCAAGCGGCGTTAGCTAAGTTATAATGAGAAGACAGGGAAGGGTGAGATAAGATGCAATATCGAAATTCGAATAGAGAGGAAAAGTTACTCTTTGAGGGAAAGCTTCGGGTCAGCTATCTATTTGGCCTACGTTTCTATAGCGGTGTTGTCATGGCCATCCTCATGGCCTTCTTATTTGCCTATGGCATACATTGGCTCATCACTTGGGGACTAATGAATCGGGACTTGCAGAAATGGAGCCAAGCCTATGTGCTAGTGACAGCACTTCTGTGCTTGGGCTTGGGTTTCTGGCTCTATGATCGGATATGGCAGCGCAAGGTAGGGATTGTGGACATGGGGACCCAAGTCTTGGTGCAAGTAGGTAACCGAGTGGATTGCTATGACTGGCGGGAGCTCCGCCGTGTCAAGCCTTTTGAGCTTCGCAATAAATCACGTCGCATCGTCGTGGTTAGCCTAGTCTTAGTCTTTGAGGATCGGACTTACCACTTGTCTTCATCCGATAAGACCATGGGCGCTCTGAGTGAGCTGGGTCAAGAATTACAAGTCTATTTAGATCAGAGAGGGGCCTAGCTTGTATGATTATTGCTAAAAGCAAGCCCCTACCGCCGGGGCAAGAAGGCTTGGTGGTGACCTTGGATTGCCGGGTTTCTTATTTTTGGGGTGCCAAGGCCCTATCCTTTATCCTCATCTACTCTATCTTGACGCCTATGAGCCTAGACTTGGCCAAGAGACTCAACTTGAACCCTAAGAGTTGGCTAGCGCTTTTGGTCTTCCTAGGGGCAGTCATTCTGAGCTGGTTGCTCTACAATAGCTTATGGAAACGATCCGTCACCATCTACGATCGGGGCCAAAGCCTGGAAATACTCATTAACCACAAGCTCTATCGCTATGATTGGACTAGCCTGCGTCGTGTCAAGACTTTCATCGCACCCAAACGTCATGGTGGAATCTTCAGCAAGACGGCAGTCCTAAAATTTCATGGCCGCAGCTTCTACCTGACCTCAGATGACCAGGTAGCTAAGCTAGAGTGGCTGATTCAATATTTAGAAAAGGGCCTGAAGCAAGCCCAAAAAGGAGGCCTAGGCCCAAATGACAAGTAAAAACAAGTATCTGCTAAATCAGGTCAAGCTAAGAGTTAGTCGCTTTATCGGCCAACGCCTGCTCTCTATTCTGGTGCTACTAGGCCTAGCACAACTAGGCATCAAGGACCTTGTCAATTTCTTGTTGGACTTGGACCTCTACCCGCGCGATAATCAATATGCACCCTTATTGTTCGTTGTGTTACTGCTCCTACTATTTTTCCTGGCCAATGCCTTCTATAATTTTCTCTGGACGCGAACCGTCACCATAGAAGATTTGGGGGACAAGGTTAGGATTGAGCTAGGCAGCCGTCACTATCTCTTGCCTTGGTCTAGCCTACGCAAGGTGCGTTTGGATCGAACCACCAATCGGGGTAAGTTGGTCAGCGTGGACTTAATCTTAGTCTTTGAAAGCCGAACTTTCCGTTTCACCAAGGACCAACCCGTAGCCCCTCTCAGTGACTTGGAAGCTTATATGCAAGCCAAGTTAAAAAAAGCAAAATCTTAAAATAAAAGCCTGACTCTCAGTCAGGCTTTTTGCATGGTTTAATTCTTAGGGTCAAGGCAGGCTCAAGTTTGGGTCTGCTTTTATAATTTTTGTTAATATTCTCATCTTTTTTAGTAGAGGATAGGCAATTTGATGCCAGAGGGTGTATAATGAAAGCGAAGACAGGTTGTTAATCATGCGACCGAATGAGGAGGGACTCCACTACCATGACCAACAGCAAGCAACGCCCCAACGTGGTGCTGATTGTCGTCGACCAAATGCGGGCCGACGCCTTAGGCATTAACCAGGGGCCTGATTTTCTCTCAACTCCAACCCTAGATATGATGGCTAGTCAGGGCTATAATTTCGTCAATGCCTATTCGCCGGTGCCGTCCTGTGTGCCGGCCCGCGCAGCCCTCTTAACGGGCTTGGACCAGGCCAATTCGGGGCGGGTGGGTTACGAAGACCAAATGCCTTGGAACTTCACCCAGACCCTGCCCCAGACCTTCCGGGATGCCGGCTACCAAACCCAATGTATCGGCAAGATGCATGTCTATCCAGCCCGCAAGCGTCTGGGTTTTGACCATGTGACCCTGCACGACGGCTATCTCCATGTCGATCGTCACTATGATGGGGCTTATGGGGCTTCCTTTGAGCAGTCAAGTGACTATCTTAAGTTCCTCAAGGCCCATTTAGGGCCTCAAGCCGATCTCATGGACGACGGCCTCAATTGTAATTCCTGGATGGCCCGGCCTTGGCCTTATGCAGAGGCTCTCCATCCAACCAACTGGCTGGTGACCGAAGCCATTGAATTCCTCAAGACCAAGGACCCAACCGTGCCTTTCTTCCTCAAGTTGTCCTTTGAGAAGCCACATTCGCCTTTTAATCCGCCGCAATATTATTTTGATATGTACTATCAACTCTTGGGTCAGGAATGGGATTGCCATTTAGGCGACTGGGAGCAGCTAGTGGATGCCGTGCCTAGCATTGATAGTAAAAAAGGGCGCCTCAAGCCCGACGATCAACGACGCTTGCTGGCAGGCTACTATGGCTTGGTGACCCATCTGGACCATCAAATTAGTCGCTTCCTGACGGCCTTGGAAGAGTTCGGCCATGCTCAGGATACCCTCTTCTGGTTTGTCTCCGACCATGGCGACCAACTAGGGGAGCATGACCTCTTCCGCAAAGGCTATCCTTATCAGGGTAGCATCCAAATTCCTTCCTTTATCTATGACCCTGGCCATCTGATTGCGGCCCACCATCATACTATTCCGCAGCTGGTTAAGATTCAAGACATCTTCCCATCCTTGGTAGACCTAGTCTTGGGCCAACAAGTGGCCACGGACGGGCGCAGCGTGCGCCAGCTCTTGCTAGGTCAAATTGACGGCTGGCGGACCGATATCCATGGGGAACATGTTCTAGGCCAAGATTCCAGTCAATTTGTCCTCAATGAGCGTTATAAGTTAATCTGGTATCCGGTCCAGGACCGTTATCAACTCTTCGACTATGTGGCCGATCCGCATGAACAGGTTAATCTCTATGGGCAAGAAGCCTATGCGCCCGTAGTCTTGGAATTGACCCAGAAGCTGATTGCCTATTTAGCCAATCGTGAAGAAGGCTTTGTTGAGGATGGGCGTCTAGTGGCGCGGCCCTTGTCAGCCCTAGTAACCACCTTGGCAGCCGCCCGACGTGGGGATGTCATGGGCTATCCCCGTCAGGAGGGCTAGTCATGGAGTGGGTTGAGTTACAAGCAGGACGCTTCCAAATGGGGGCGCCCCTAGGTCAGGGTTTTGTAGAGGACTATGAAGCACCTGCTATCCCCATGCAAGTGGCGGCCTTTAGCATCGCCACGACCCCTGTTACTAACCAAGAATTTGCTGAATTTGTGGCGGCCACTGGCTACCAGACCATTGCCAGTCGGACGGGAGGCTCCTTGGTTTTTGAGGCCCTCCTGTCAGAAGACCTAGAAGCCAAGGCCCCGCGGGTGCCTGGCACACCTTGGTGGCGGGTAGTGGCGGGCGCCGACTGGCTCCATCCTTTTGGTCCTGATGGGGCTTTGGCCACAGACGTCTTGGCCGACCACCCGGTGGTCCATGTCTCCTTGGCCGATGCTCTGGCCTACTGTCAGTGGGCGGGGGTGAGCTTGCCCACTGAAGCCCAGTGGGAGTATGCGGCTCGGGCCGGCCGGACAGCCACCTTTCCTTGGGGCCAGGACTTAGAAGCCGATGGAATCTATCACGCCAATACCTGGCAGGGGGACTTTCCTGGTTTTAATAGCCAGGCGGACGGCTACTTGGGCACGGCGCCGGTCAAGACCTACGCCCCTAATGACTGGGGGCTCTATCAGGTCATCGGCAATGTCTGGGAATGGTGCGCCAATCCCCGCTATCAAGTCTTGCAGGACTTTAAGCAGGCCCAGCCTCTTCCAAGCCTAGCTGACTTGAAAGGGGAGTACGCCATTCGTGGCGGTTCCTTCCTCTGTCATGCCTCTTATTGCCAGCGCTATCGCCTAGGGGCCCGCAATGGAGCGGATGCCTTGGTGACTGCTAGCCATATTGGTTTCCGTTGTATCAAATAAGCTGTCACAAGACCTCAAAGTCTAAGGGGTCTTGTGGCATTTTTTGTCTTCTAAGATAAGACAGAGCAAGAATTGTTATAATACAAGAAATGTCGTGACAAAAAGCTAGACATCGCCTTGTAATGCGCTTACATAAGGGGTATAATAAGCTTGTAGGAAGGAGGAACTACTATGGAACTAGGCAAGTTAGCAACAGAACAAGCCAACCCCCTGTCGCAGGCCATTGAGACCCTGTCAGTGGCCGAAATCACCCAGCGCATGAATCAAGAAGATCAAGGAGTCCCCTTAGCCGTCAGGCAATCCTTGCCAGAGATTAATGCCTTTATAGAAGCCCTGGTACCAGTTATGGCTCAAGGCGGTCGCCTCTTTTATATAGGGGCAGGAACTTCAGGCCGACTAGGTCTCTTGGATGCCTCGGAATGTCCCCCAACCTTTGGCGTCGCTCCTGATCGAGTCCAAGCCCTGATGGCTGGTGGCTTAGAGGCCATGACCCAGGCCATTGAAGGGGCTGAAGACGACCAAGCAGCAGCGGTCCAGGACTTAGCCGCCCTCCAACTATCAGCCAAAGATGCCTTAGTCGGTATTGCCGCCTCCGGTCGCACTCCCTATGTTCTAGCCGGTTTGCGTTATGCCCAAGAGCAGGGAGCCTTGACAGCCAGTCTAGCCTGTGTGGAAGACGCTGAAATTAGTCAGTGGGCTGATTATCCAATGGAGATTCCAGTTGGACCAGAAATTATTGCTGGTTCTAGCCGACTCAAGGCGGGGACAGCGCAAAAGTTGGTGCTCAATATGATTTCCACCACTGCCATGATTCAATTAGGTAAGGTCTATCAAGGTTACATGGTTGATGTTCAAGCCACCAACCAGAAATTGATTGACCGTGCCCATCGTATTATTGCCGCCACCGCGGACCTATCCTTGGAGCAGGCAGCGACTTATTATCAAGCAGCCCAGGGCCAGGTCAAATGCGCCATCCTCATGGCCTTAACGGGTTGTGATTTGGCGGGTGCCCAAGCCTTCTTGGCTGATAATCAAGACCACATTGCCCAGGCTATCCAAGCCAGCCAGCAATCAGTCAATAAGCAAGATCAAATTAAGGAGGTATTACCATGAATGAATTAGCAAGTCGAATTCTATCCCTAGTGGGAGGCAAGGATAATGTCCTTGCCAATGCAACCTGTATGACACGTCTACGTCTGACCCTACGCGATCTGTCCTTAGTGGACCAAGAAGCCCTCAGGCAAGTGGAAGGGGTCATGGGCCTAGTCGTCCAAGACCAAGTGCAGGTTATCTTAGGGCCGGGCAAGGTCAACCAAGTCGGGTCAGCCTTTGCCCAATTAACAGGCCTCAGTCTGGGCTATGAAGAGCTAGCAGCCGACCAAGTGGCTAAGGCCAACAAAGACCAGCAAAAGGCTAAGTATGACAAGCCCCTGCAACGTTTCTTGCAACGGATTGCCAACATCTTCATTCCTTTGCTTCCGGGGATTATTGCAGCCGGTATGATCAATGGGATTGCCAATGTCATCAATGTCTCCAACCAGAATGCCTGGGCCGGCGAATGGTGGTTCCAAGCTATTCGGACCATGGGTTGGGCCCTCTTCGCCTTCTTGCCAATTTATGTGGGTATGAACGCGGCCAAGGAATTCAAGGGCAGTGCTGTTCTGGGTGGCATGGCCGGGGCCTTGTCCGTGGCAGTTCCAAGCATGCCCCTCTTGGCTAAGGTGGCAGATGCGCCAATCCTTCTGCCAATAACTAATAAGGCCTTCTCACCAGGGGCTGGTGGGCTCCTAGCAGCCCTCTTTATGGGGATTTTCTTCGCCTACCTAGAGCGGGCCATTCGTCGTATCATGCCCGATCTTTTGGACACCTTCTTCACACCACTCCTAACCGTAGTAGTCGGGGTGCTGGTATCGGTCATTGTCATTCAACCGCTGGCAGCCCTAGTGACGGACGGGATTTATGCTAGCTTAGATTACTTCTATACTCAACTGGGAGCCCTAGGTGGCTTTATCCTCTCCGTTGGCTTCTTGCCACTGGTTTCTGTGGGGCTCCACCAAGCCTTAACGCCAATTCATACCATGCTGAATAATCCGGAAGGCCCAACGGCCGGGGTCAACTATCTCTTGCCAATTCTTATGATGGCAGGGGGTGGTCAGGTCGGCGCGGGTCTGGCCCTCTACCTCAAATCACGCAACAAACGTCTGAGACAATTGACTCGTGACTCCTTGCCAGTCGGCATTCTAGGGATTGGTGAACCCATGATGTATGCCGTGACTTTACCTCTAGGTAAACCATTTATTACGGCCTGCTTGGGTTCAGGTCTGGGCGGTGTCCTAGCAGTCCTCTTCCATCTAGGGGCTGTCTCCCAAGGGGTATCTGGGCTCTTTGGCTTGCTGATTATGGTGCCGGGCACACAAATCTCCTATGTCATCGCCATGCTAGGGGCTTATCTAGGTGGCTTTGTCTTGACCTGGTTCTTCGGGGTGGATGAAGCTCGGATTGCTCAAGTCTATGGTGGCGATAAGCAATGAAAGGACAAGTAGTCGGCTTTTCCTTCTATAGTAATCAGTCCCTAGACGATAATCTGGCTCGGATTGATCGTTTTAGTCAGCAAGGACTTGGCCATGCCTTTACCAGTCTTAACCTGGCCCCACAGTATAAGCCGGTTGAGCTTGACTTGCTCATGGCGGCCTGCCATGAAAAAGGGGTCCAGGTCATGGCGGATATTAATGAGGCCAGCCTGAATCGTTATGGCTTGGACCGCCTACAAGCCTGGGGCTTTGGCTCCTTGCGAGTAGATGCTGGACTGACGCCCCAGCAGATGGCCGTCCTCAGCCAGTCCAGTCACCTGGTCCTAAATGCTTCGACCCTTACGGGGACCTTGCTAGAAGCCTTAGCTCAAGCAGGGGTAGATTTGGGCCGGGTCTGGGCCGCCCATAACTATTATCCTAAGGTCTATAGTGGCCTCAGCCAAGCCTATGTTCTGGCCCAAAATCAAAGACTGCATGCCTTAGGCATTCCCTGTCTAGCCTTTGTCAGTGGCCAGGTGGCTAGGGGCCCTTACTTTGATGGCCTCTGCACCGTCGAGCAGACCCGCCATTGGCCAAGTCAGCAGGCGGCCCTCTATCTCTTGTCACAATGCCAAGTGGACCGGGTCTACATAGGGGATTGTGATGTCAGCCAAGATCAACTGAGTCGTCTGGCCAGTCTTAATGAGGGTCTAGTAGAGTTACGGGCCCATGCGCCGCAAGCCTTGCTAAATCAGGTCTGGTCTAACCGGCCGGATGCCAGTGATTGGGTCATTCGGGCCTCAGAAACCCGCCAAGACTTACGTGGGCAAGAGGTGGTAGGCCAGCCTGGCCCTCGCCAGCGAGGGGATCTAGTTCTGGGCCGGGCCAACTACGGCAGCTATGCCAATGAGCTGGAAATTTGCCTGACAGACTTGCCAGCGGATGACCGCCAGGCCATTGTCGGACAGGTGGCCAGCTCAGATCTAGGCCTTCTGGACTATATTCGGGGCGACTGGTCTCGTTTTCGTTTGTCACTGAGCGAATAAAACAACCCCCATTGTGGCTAGAATAGGGCCCTAATGGGGGTTGAATATTTAGCTAAAAAAGCCAAGTTGAAAAGGTTTGCTCTATGAGAAAGACTCTCATCGTTCCCTTCGTCACATAAAAACCACCTATAGAAGTTCGTGCTATCACGTAAATGAAAGCGTGATAAGGCAGGAGTACGACAATTATTACTGAACTATAATAATTGTATTAAGTTCACCCCTAAATAATGGAGTCTGACCTAGTAAGGTGGTATACTAAAGATATCGACCGGAGAATAAGCAAAATATTTTTATGTGAAAGAAGTGATCAAATGCGTAGAGAAATACCAAAAGCAACTGTGAACCGGCTTCCAATTTACCATCGTTACTTACGATTCTTACAGAATGCCGGCAAAAAACGGATTTCGTCTACTGAACTCAGTGATGCGGTGAAAGTGGATAGTGCGACCATTCGTCGTGACTTCTCATACTTTGGCGCCTTGGGTAAACGGGGCTATGGCTATGATGTTGATTACTTATTAGACTTCTTCACCAAGACCCTGAACCAAGACCGTCTGACTTCTGTAGCTCTTATCGGGGTAGGGAATCTAGGGAATGCGCTCCTCCATTATAACTTCCGCAAGAACAATAATGTGCGGATTGGGGCGGCCTTCGAAGTAGACCCTAAATTGATTGGGACCATTCAATCGGGTGTGCCAGTCTATTCCATTGATGAGTTGGAAGAGCAATTAGAAGCCCAAGGCATTGAAATTGCCCTCTTAACTGTGCCACAAGAAGAGGCACCAATAGCGGTAGAACGTTTGGTAGCAGCAGGCATCAAAGGGATTCTCAACTTCACGCCATTGCGTTTCGATGTGCCAAGTCATGTTCGTATGCAACACGTGGACTTAACCAACGAGCTGCAAACTTTGATTTATTTCATCGACAGCAACATGCATCAGCATGATGACTTTGTTGATTTCCGCAGACATTAAAATAAAGGCGACTAGGACTGGTTCCTGGTCGCCTTTGTCTTTTCTAAGTCTATAAGGAGGCCCCTTCTTGGGCCAGTAGCTGAGCCGCCGGAATATCGACGGGGGCCCATTCTAAGCTCATGAGGTCTTGGGGCTGGACCCAACGGCTAGCCTGGTGCTCGAGCAGGGTCAGACTGCCAGATCGAATCTTAGCCTTGTAGACTGCCAGTTGGATAGTGGCAAATTCATAGGCGTATTCCGCCGTCGTTACCCAGTCGCCGACTTCAATTTCCAGGGTCAGTTCTTCCTTAATTTCCCGCGCCAGAGCTTGCGCTTCTGTCTCGCCAGCTTCTAGCTTACCGCCGGGAAATTCCCAGAGTCCGGCTAGGCTCATTTCTTGGCCGCGCTGTAGGCAGAGGACTTGGCCATCTTGGATAATGGCAGCCCCTACTACGCGAATGATTTTGCCTGTCTTTGTCATGTCAATCCCTCCTCGTATCTTCACTCCTATCCTAGCGCGTCCGGCCTCTATCGTCAAGATCGCCGCTTATGTCAAAGCCGAAATGGCAAGTGTTTTTTTCTTGCTTTTTTTGCTGCTTATCTCTATAATAGTAAGAGTAATATAACCATTGACTTCATAAGGGAGTAACTAGAGCCTAGCTCGTTGGTATCAACAAATATGTAGCTTCTGCTGCTGGTACTGACTGAAATAGTGAGACTTATGCTGATTCACTCGTTGGGTGGCGGCATAAGTCTTTTTTTACAAGCTGGGGCGGCCAGCATGAAGGCATGGATCAAATAGGAGGTTACTATGTCAACAAAATTATCAGCCTATAACCAAGAGGCGCAAGCCGTCATTGACAGCTTAGAAAGCCATGTTGAGACGGGCTTGACAGCTGCAGTGGCTGCGCAACGCTTGGAAGAGTTCGGTCCAAATGAACTCAAGGCCGAAGCTCATTCAACCCTCTTGCAGAAGTTTATTGAGCAATTCAAGGACTTCATGATTATCATCCTCTTGATTGCGGCGGCTGTCTCCTTCGTGGCCAGCCACGAGTGGCACGACGCGGTCATCATTCTCCTGGTTGTGGTGCTTAACGCCATTATGGGGGTAGTCCAAGAAGCCAAGGCTGAAGAAGCCATTGACGCCCTCAAGGAAATGGCCTCACCTGACGCCCGTGTTCGCCGTGATGGCAATGTCATGACCGTTAAGTCTCATGACTTGGTGCCAGGCGATATCGTCTTATTGGAAGCTGGGGATATTGTACCAGCGGATATGCGCTTGATTGAAGCCAACTCACTCAAGGTTGAAGAAGCCGCCTTGACCGGGGAATCGGTGCCAGTTGATAAGGACATTGAGGTCATCTCAGAAGAAGGTGCCGGGATAGGGGACCGCCATAACATGGTCTTCTCTAGCACCAACGTGACTTACGGCCGTGCCTTAGCCATTGTAACAGCAACTGGGATGAATACCGAAGTCGGTCATATCGCCAGCATGTTAGCTAGCGCTGAGAAAACCAAGACTCCATTGCAACGCGACCAAGATCGTTTGGGTAAGACCTTAACCATTATGATCTTAGTCATTGCGGCGGTGACCTTCATCGTTGGCTTGTTACGTGGCCGTCAGATTACGGACATGCTCTTAGTGTCCATTTCCTTGGCCGTGGCTGCCATTCCAGAAGGCTTGCCAGCCATTTCGACTATTATTCTATCGATTGGGACCCAAACCATGGCAGACCGTAAGGCTCTGGTTCGGACCTTGCCTGCCGTTGAGACCTTGGGTGGGACTCAAATTATCTGTTCCGATAAGACAGGGACCTTGACCCTTAACAAGATGACCATTGAAAGAGCCTACTATGATGGGGTTCTCCACAAGGCCTCTGAAGACTTAGATTTAGATTTACCGCTCTTACGTTCCATTGTCTTGGCTAACGACACGGAAGTGGACGCCGAAGGTAACTTGATCGGGGATCCAACCGAGACTGCCATGGTTAAGTTTGCCTTAGACAAGGGCTATCCTTTGGCTGAACGCTTGGCTAGCTTCCCACGGGTGGGCGAGATTCCATTTGACTCTACCCGTAAATTGATGACGACAGTCCACCCGCTAGCGGATGGTCGCTACCTGGTAGCCACCAAAGGGGCGCCAGACCAATTGCTCAAACGCTGCCTTCATAAGGACTTTGGCGGCCAAGTGACCGACTTGACCGATGCTGATCGCCAAGCCATCTTGACCGAAAATACAGGCATGGCGCGTCAGGCCTTACGTGTCTTGGCAGGGGCTTATAAGATTATTGATCAATTGCCTAGCAAGTTCGAATCTGAGGAATTAGAACATGACTTAATCTTTGCTGGTTTGGTCGGTATGATTGACCCTGAGCGTCAAGAAGCCGCGGATGCTATTGCTGTAGCCAAAGGGGCCGGCATGCGGACCGTCATGATTACCGGTGACCACGCTGAAACCGCGCAAGCTATTGCGGAACGTCTAGGTATCTTGAATCCAAACGAAGACAACCACCATCACGTCATGACCGGGGCAGAACTCGATGCGATTTCTGATCAAGAATTAGAAGCGCGTGTTCAAGACTTGTCAGTCTACGCCCGTGTATCACCTGAGCACAAGGTGCGCATTATCAAGGCTTGGCAGTCTAAAGGTAAGACGGTGTCCATGACCGGGGACGGGGTCAACGATGCGCCTTCCCTCAAGCAAGCAGATATCGGGGTCGGCATGGGGATTACCGGGACCGAAGTGTCCAAGGGTGCCTCTGACATGGTCCTAGCTGACGATAACTTTGAAACCATCGTTGTGGCGGTTGAAGAAGGGCGTAAGGTCTTCGCCAACATCCAGAAGGCTGTCCAATATCTCTTGTCAGCTAACTTGGGTGAGGTCATTACCCTCTTCGTAGCCACCTTATTAGGTTGGACCATCTTGCAACCTGTTCATATCTTATGGATAAACTTAGTGACAGACGTCTTCCCAGCCATCGCTTTGGGGATGGAAAAAGCCGAGCCAGATGTGATGAATCGTCCGCCACGGACCAAGGAGTCTAGCTTCTTATCTAACGGTATTTTGCCAAGTATCCTCTACCAAGGGGTCTTAGAAAGTGCCTTGACCCTCTTCATCTACTGGTTAGCCGGTCAATGGTACCACCAAGAAAACTTGGCCGAAACCATGGCCTTTGCGACCTTAGGTTTGATCCAACTCTTCCATGCTTTCAACGTCAAGTATGTCTTCGCTTCTCTCTTCACAGGGAAAGCCTTCGATAACAAGTTCCTCAACGGTGCCAGCCTCTTATCAGCTGCTATGTTGCTAGGCGTTATCGTCATTCCAGGCATCAACGACTTCTTCGACGTGACCGCGCCTACCTTGCCACAATGGGGCTTGGTATTAGCTATCTCCTTCAGCATCATCGTGCTAGTTGAACTCATTAAGTGGGGCCTACGCGCTAGTGGCCTAGCTGACAAGTTAAGCAAACAAGAAAGCAAATAAGCATTAGGCCTGCCACCTCTGACCTAGCTCGGAGGTGGCTTTTTTTGTTGAAGTGCCTCGAAAAAGTCGCGCCACGTCGCATTGGACTCATGCCATGTCGTGTTGGACCTCCAACACGACATGGCACGAGCCCAAAGAGTCCGAATCCCCTCGAAAGAGAGGAAAACGAGCGCGCCACGTCGCATTGGGAGGTCGCCATGTCGTGTTGGGCCTCCAACGCGACATGGCTCGAGCTCCAAGGGTCCGAATCCCCCGAAAGAGAGCAAAACGAACGCGCCATGTCGTATTGGGAGGTCGCCATGTCGCGATGGGCCTCCAACGCGACGTGGCACGAACTCAAAGGCGCCGAAACGCCCCAAAATAGAGGAAAACGAGCGCGCCACGTCGCATTGGGAGTCCGCCATGTCGCGTTGGACCTCCAACGCGACGTGGCACGAACTCAAAGGCGCCGAAACGCCCCAAAATAGAGGAAAACGAGCGTGCCATGTCGTATTGGGAGGTCGCCATGTCGTGTTGGGCCTCCAACGCGACGTGGCTCGAGCTCAAAGGCGCCGAAACGCCCCAAAAGAGAGGAAAACGAGCGCGCCACGTCGCATTGTGAGGTCGCCATGTCGTGTTGGGCCTCCAACGCGACGTGGCTCCCACATACTAGACTCCATCATATTGTGACAGGCACTGATAAACGGTGGCGTAGTCATTTTGGTAGCAAGCGTGGTGGCCTTTATGGAGTGGTTGGAAGTATTGAGCTAGTTGGCGTTGCAGGGTGCGGTCCAATTGCTTGGTCCCCATATAGTTGGAAATTGCCGAGCGACTCAGCGGCAGGTCATGATTTAACAAAGCCCATTCACAGGCGCTTCGCAAACAGGCGGCTGCCTTATCTTCCCTAAACCCACAATGCGGGCAGGAGACCTTATACCGACTGCAGGTCATGCCCAGCCACAAACAACGTGGGCAGCCAATACCGCTTAGCAGAGTTTGGCGCTCGATGGAAGTCAGTTGGCGTGGCCGATAGGGGCTGGCATGTTGGAGCGGCCCCAGTAAATCCAAGACTAGCTGCTGGCGCCGACTGCAAGGCTGACCTGCCAAGTGGTCGGCCAGCCCCTGAAGCCAAGCTAGCGCCTGCGGCCACAGCATGTATTGCTCCGAATCTAAGCCCTCGACCTGCAAATGGTCCTGACTGAAAATCAGCTTGGGCACTATCTGACAGTCTAATCGCTGGCTCCTTAGAAATTGCTGGAGTAGACTCTGGGCTCGGGCCACTTGCCCTAGCAAGTCATGTTGATAAGGCCGCCCGTTGAGTCTGGAGGCAAATCCCTGATAGAGAAAATGCCCGCCATAATGCTTGATTTCTACTAGATAGGACCCCTGGGGCAGCAGCAAAAGCCCGTCAATTTGCGTGCCCTTTCCCAGGGGAATCCACAAATCAGTCAGGTAAAAGGCAGCCAGCCCCATGTCTTGAATCACCTGTGCGACCCGCGCCTCACCCTCTAAGCCAGTTAGGAGACGCAGGTGGTCTGCCTGATCCTCCTGGGATAAGTGGCCTCTTTGCTTGACCAGCTGATAAAATCTTGCCTCTTGATGGTACATGGTGCTTCCCCCTTCTTATATAAATACCCCAAAAGGCTCCATCTCGCACCAAATCCAGGCCTAAAAGTTTGATGAGAAGGGCTGGGTCTTTTGCTTTTAAGTCTTTTCCATTATAATAGACAGTGAATAAGTCAGGAGAAGGAGACAGGACTATGTTGAATGAGATGATGCACCGGCCAGTGGTTATGCAGAAAATAATCGACTTGATGCGGGAGGGGCAACTTCCTTTTGAAGGGGTCGTAGGTCAGTTGGAGGCTTTTGCCAATGCCAATGGGATTCCGGTGGTCCCTCACGAAACAGCCAAGTTCTTGGACTTTTTCTGTGCCACGACCCAGCCGCAACAAATCCTGGAAATCGGGACCGCCATTGGTTTTTCGGCTAGTCTTATGGCTCAACACCTAGCATCTGACGGCCACTTAACCACGATTGACCGCTACGCCCTTATGTTTGAACGCGCTAAGTCTAACTTTGAGCAGGCCGGTCTGGCGGATAAGGTGACGGTCCTAGAAGGGGATGCGGCTGATATTCTGCCTAGCTTACCGGCTAATCACTATGATCTGATTTTTATGGATAGCGCCAAGGCCAAGTACCTGGAGTTCTATCCTTACTGTATGCGTCTGCTTAAGATGGGGGGCGTCCTACTGATTGATGATGTCCTGCAAGCGGGCACCATCATGGATGCCTTAGATACACGGCCTAAGCGCGTGCGCAAGATTCATCGCAAGCTCAATGAGCTCTTCCAAGCCGTCTTGACCGATCAAGATCAACGGGCCTGCCTCCTGCCCTTAGGCGATGGACTACTCATGGTCCGCAAGGAAAAGGAAATAGAGGTAGAAGACTTCCTAGCCACTCAATGGGATAAGACCTGGTGCCAACAAGTGGCAGAAAAAGCCGAGTCCAAACGCCAAGCGGCGGCGCCTGCCCTTAACGAGTTCCAACAAATGGCAGCCGAACAAATGGAAGACAGCAAGGAATCTGGGCAAGAACTAGCTCAGGACATTGGCTTAATCGCCATTGACCTAGATGGCACCCTGCTGACCAACCAAAAAACCATTAGTGCCACCAACGTCGCCACTCTAGCTCGGGCGCATGAGGCAGGTATTAAGATTGTCATCTGTACCGGTCGGACCCTGCCTGGGGTGGATTTCTATGTGCCGGAGCTGCCTTTCTTAAGCGAGTCGGACTTTATGATTCTGCAAAATGGGGCGCAAACTCTGACGGCCCGGGCGCCTTTCCAATCAGTCTTCCAACGCTTCTTAACCCAAGCGGCGCGGCAACGGGCACTAGAACTAGTGGCGCCCCTCAAGGAGCAGGGAGCTCAGTTGGTGGCCTTTGACCGCGACCATATCTACCTAGTAGGGGATCCAACGCCTAATGCTTTGGTTGCCCGCGACGCCCAGTTTCTTAAAACAGACGTGACACCAATCTCCCAAGAAGACTTCCTGGCCAATAGCCAACTCAATAAGGCCATGATTCTGGCGCCGGAAGCAGTGCTAGATGCTTGGATTCCAACCATTGAAGCGGCCGACTGGCAGGCCCTGTCCATGGTGCGGAGCCAGAAGGTTATCCTAGAATTTCTGCCGGTTGGTGTTTCTAAGGCTAGTGGATTAGACCAGTTGGCCCGTCACTTAGGTCTGCGTCCTGAACAAGTCATGGCTCTGGGCGATGCGGCTAACGATGCCGAAATGTTAGATTTTGCCGGCTGTGCGGTAGCCATGGGCAATGCCTCAGACGACCTCAAAGCCAAGGCTGACTTTGTGACTTTAACCAATGAAGAAGACGGTGTTTCACATGCTATTGAGACCCTCATATTACAAAAGAAACAAAATCATATAGAATAATTAATGGAAGGGTCAAAGAAAATTCACAATTCGATGCTAAAATCTGTATTTGAATAAGAGAAAAAGTGAGGACGAGAAATCATGAAAAAGGGATTGATCATTGGCTCGACAACAGTTTTATTATTAGCTGGTTTGGGCTACAGTGCTGGTGTAGGCTTCTACGCCCAGAAATTCCAGGCCAATACTAAATTTGGCTCCTTGGATATTTCCAACTTAACCTTAGCGGAAGCGGAGGATAAGATTGGTAAAGACCTTAACCAGAAGGAAGTGACCATTCTGGAAAATGGTAAGGAAGTAGGTCGCTTTACCTTAGAACAAGCAGGTGTCCAAGTAGATGCCAACAAGGCTTTGGAATCAGCCTATAATTCACAAGATCCAACCGGTTGGGTAGGTAGCTTCTTCAATACTACCGAATATAAGAACGTCTTGCTCAATCACGTGGCTTTTAACGACGAGAACCTAAGCAAGACTCTGGATGGCTTTGGCTTGAACAACCAAAACCGGACAGCGGCCCAAGATGCTAAAATCGAGTATTCTAACGGTCAAGGTTACCATGTCACCCCTGAAAAGGACGGGAACCAATTAGATGTAGCCAAGGTTAAGGAACTGATTGTTTCTCAAGTGCAATCAGGTAACACCTCGGTTGAAATCAATTCGGCCTACCAAGAGCCAAAAATCAAGAGTGACGATCCTAAGATTACCCAAGTCATGGATCAAATTAACAAGGTGGCGGATACCAAAATTACCTTGACTATCTCAGGCAAGGAAGAAGTCGTTCCTAAAGATAAAATTAATGACTGGATTCAATTCGATGAGTCTAATAACTTGGTCATAGACCAAAGCAAGGTCCAAGACTATGTCAAGGAACTCAACACCAAATACGCGACCATCAACAAAACGCGTAAATTTGCTTCAACCTTATCTGGGGTGGTCGATGTGCAACCAGGGACACTAGGTTGGTCCATTGACTCTGAGGCAGAGGCAGAGAAGATTGTAGCAGACCTTAACAAGGGTGGTACCATCAAGCGTGAACCAACGGTTGTTGGGACGGGTTATGCCGACAAGGAAAATGATATCGGTCCAAGCTATGTCGAAGTCGACATTGCCCACCAAATGATGTTTATTTACAAGGATGGTAAGAAGGTACTGGAAACACCAGTCGTAACCGGTCGCCCTGGGACGACCACTATCCCCGGGGCCTACGCTTCTTGGAATAAGGAGTCTCCTTCAACCCTCAAGGGTTACAACCCACATACTCAGAAGGAATATCAACAACCGGTTGATTACTGGATTCCATTTGATGACACTGGCCAAGGGATTCACGATGCCAACTGGCAAGCTTCCTTCGGGGGCGAAGCCTACCTGTCTAATGGTTCTTTAGGCTGTATCAACACACCACCAGGTACCATGGCAGAAGTTTACCAATTAGTGGAAGTCGGCATGCCAGTTATCATCTTCTAATGATTAAACGCCTTTAATTTGGAAACCTTAAACAAAAGGCCCTACCTTTTGTTTAAGGTTTCTTTTCAAATACTTGTCTATTAGATTACAAGTCCGAGCAAGCTTTGACATAAGTAGAAAACTTGAGCGTAAGGGCTTTAATATTCCCGCAAAACCCGCTATAATAAAGGAGTGAGACCTTAAGGGGAAGGCTCACCCATTTGAACCTAGAACGTCATGAGAAAGGATGAACCATATGAAAAAGATTCTAGTCGTAGATGATGAAAAGCCAATCTCTGATATTATTTCTTTTAACTTAGAAAACGAAGGCTATGCCATTGAAAAAGCTTATGATGGTGAACAAGCATTAGAGGTATTCGAGAAGAGTCAACCAGACTTAGTGATTTTAGACCTCATGCTACCCAAGATGGACGGTTTGGAAGTTTGTCGTGAAATTCGCAAACAATCCGCTGTACCAGTGATCATGTTAACTGCCAAAGATTCAGAGATTGACAAGGTCTTAGGTTTAGAGTTAGGGGCAGATGACTATGTCACCAAGCCATTCTCTAACCGTGAACTCATTGCCCGCGTTAAGGCTAACTTGCGTCGCAATCTAGTCAAGGAACCTGAGCCACAAGAAGTCAACAAGAACGAGATTGTAGTAGGGGATTTGGTTATTCACCAAGATGCCTACATTATCTCTAAACACGGGGAAGAAATTGAACTGACCCACCGTGAGTTCGAATTACTCCACTACCTAGCCCGCCACATTGGCCAAGTCATGACCCGGGAACATCTCCTTGAGACTGTTTGGGACTATGACTACTTCGGGGATGTGCGGACGGTCGACGTGACCATCCGTCGTCTGCGGGAGAAAATTGAAGATATTCCAAGCCACCCAACTTATATTGTGACTCGTCGTGGGGTCGGTTACCTCTTGAAGAATCCAGATCAAGAATAGGAAGTTCTAGCATATGAAGCGAATCAGACGATTATTTCAATCGATCCATTTTAAAATTCCGATTCAAATCATTATTATTCTGCTGATTGCCTTCCAATTCGTGGGGGTCTACTTCGTTAACCAATACGAGAGTCGTACGCTCAAGAACTACCAGGATCAGATTGATACCCAGGTAGAGTTCTTGGTTAACAATGTGACGCCAATCTTAGAAGAACGCTTGAGTGAGACGGATGAACGCGCCCGTCTGACTCAGGTCATTGATACCTTCTCAAATAGTAATTTGACCCGTATCCAAATCATCAACACCAAGGATGGGATTATTGCGTCAAATAACGCCTTGGATCAGTCAGAAGCACTGGCCAAGACCAATGATAATAATGTGAGGGAAGCGTTGGTTAGCCAACGCTCTTCTAAGTTTTCAGAGTATGATGTCAATAACAAGCGTCATACCTACACCACGATTAAGCCTATCTTGAGTCAGTCGAATAATACGGTGGTAGGGGCAGTCCGGGTGACGGCCAATATGAACCGGGTCTATGAACAGACCCAGAGTGTCATGAGTGTCTTCATCCAATCAGCGGTGATTGCCATTGTGGGGAGCTTTATCTTAGCCTTAGTGCTCTCCCAAGGTTTAACCCTGCCGATTGAAAACATGCGCCAACAAGCCCTGCGGATTTCAGAAGGGATTTATAACTATCCGGCCAAGATTTTTGGGAATGACGAGTTGGGCGAACTGGCCAAGACTCTTAACGAATTATCGGTTAAGGTTAAGGACTCTCAAGAATTGATTGAATCCGAACGGCAACGTTTGGACGGGATTCTCCGGTATATGACTGATGGGGTGATTGCGACTGACCGGCGCGGTAATGTCCTGCTGGTCAATGAGCGCGCCCTGCAACTCTTGGGTATCGACCAACAATCCGCCATCGGGATTTCTATTATTCGCCTCTTGCGGCTCAAGGATCAATATACCTTGACCGACTTGCTAGGTGATGACCGGGAAATCCTCATGGATTGGGTAGACCATGGGGAGTATTCCATCCTCAAGGGCGAATTCTCAGTTATTCGCCGTGAGACCGGCTTCGTTACCGGGGTCGTCTGTGTCTTAACAGACGTGACTGAACAAGAGAAGACCGAGCAAGAACGGCGGGACTTTGTATCCAACGTCTCCCACGAATTGCGGACGCCTTTGACTTCCATCAAGTCCTATACCGAAGCCCTGCGCGAAGGGGCTTGGCAGGACAAGGTCATTGCACCTCAATTCCTCAATGTTATTCAGTTGGAAACCGACCGTATGATGCGGATGATTGGTAACCTGCTGGATCTATCCAAGATTCATGAAGGTCAATATAAACTCAACCTAGAATACATCGACTTTAAACGCATGGTCAGTCATATTCTGGACCGCTTTGAATTTATGTTGGAACAGAATCCTGACCAGAAGAAATTCAAGCTTAAGCGGGATTTCACCTCGCGGGAAATCTACCTGGAAATTGACCAGGACCGCGTGACCCAAGTGATTGATAATATCTTAAACAACGCCATCAAGTATTCTCCGGATGGGGGCGTCATCGTCGTTAAGATTGAAGACTCCCATTCCCATGTCCACTTGTCCATTAAGGACCAGGGGCTGGGGATTCCTCAGAAGGACATCCCACATCTCTTCCAACGCTTCTACCGTGTCGACAAGGCGCGGTCGCGTGAGCAAGGGGGGACAGGGCTTGGCTTGGCTATTTCCAAGGAAATCATTGAACTGCATGGTGGGAAAATCTGGGCGACCAGTGTGGAAGGCAAGGGTTCGACCTTTGGCTTTGACCTCCCATATATGCAGATGGATTTTGAAGATGAAGGGTGGGATGATTGATGATTCGCCGTCTCTTTATTCCTATTACCTTAATTCTGGCCGTCCTAACCAGCGGGGTCCTTTCTTGGTTGCTTCTAACCAACCCTGATTTTCTCTATGGTGCTAATTCGCAAACGCCACAACAAACCGTTCGTAATGAGCAAGTGGACAGTCTCAATCGCCAAGTAGCTGGCATGAAGTTAAGCGATGTGCTAGCTCCCGTTGCCCTAGATGCCTATGAAGCAGGGGGGTACTGGGAGGCTAGTGCCAGTCATCTGGACCAGGTGACGGCGGCCTTAGCTCAGACACCGAGCGAACTCGGGGGCGACTTTGATGTGGTAGAGTCTTCAACGACTTTTGCTAGCATGTCGACCAGTCCTCGTTTGATTCTGCGTTTTGCTGACCGCTTGCCAGTCTCCTTGTGGGGACAATGGTTCAAGTCCAAAGATGGCCCGCCACTTGATTTTGAAGCTGATCAAATCTGGTTCATGAAAGAGGAGCCCCAGGCCATCTACTTAGTCAATCAGGTAGATGAGACCTATGTGCGGGTGCCCCTAAATGGTTGGAACTTTGCTAGCCTCTATCAGAGCCTGACCCAAGACTTGAATACTTGGACGGCCATGTCCCAAGTGCCTTTGGCCAAGGGCAAGGCATTGATTCGGACGGAAGCCTTTAGTCTGCCAAGTCAGGTCTATACCCTCAAGAAAGAATCAGAAGCCAATCTGATTGGTCTCTTCTTTGGTTCGGACAACTACTCCATTACGGATAGTGGTGAGAGTGGGGAGAAAAAATACAAGACCTTTGACTTGGAACTCGATGTCAACTCTGATAGTCATGTCTACACCGCACGTAGCGAAGCGGTTCAGAATCGCAGTTCAGTTCATCGCGATCAAATCATTATGGATTCTTTTGCTGAAATGAAGAAATACGGGGTTTGGACCCAAGGTATACGGTTGACTACCAATAATAGCACCAATACGCTCTATTATCAGCGCTATCTTGACGGTTATCCGCTCATGTCGGATGCCTCACCTTATTACTTAGGTTTACAATTTAATTTGTCGCCTAAGGTGACGCGTTTCTCAGGTTCTTTCTTGAGCCTGCGTTCCCATATCGAGGATAAGAGTAAAGACACTAGCCTGGATGCAGCAAGTAGCTTGGTCTCCCAACTGCATGAACAAGGTATGGTGACGACTGATTTAGACCAGATTTTTGTGGCCTATGAATGGCAGGCCAATATGGAGAATTTCCAGTTGGTGACCTTTATTCCTAAGTACTATGTCGAATACAAGGGTCGCTATGTTTCCTTGGAACGCCTTAACCGTGGTGAGTTGCGACATAACCAGGATGCTTCAAGTTCAGATTCAGCAAGTAGCCAGGGGACTGGCCCTCAAGACGCTGATACCCTAGGTGAAGGGGGGCAAGAATAATGGATTTTAAAAGAACCCAAATTTTGCTTTTGATCTTCTTCATCTTCTTCGATGCCTATCTGGCCTTTACTTTAATTAATAAGCAACAGGTAAGACAAACCAATAGTGCGGAGGTCACCAATGTTAGCATTGAGACCCAGCTCAAAAACCGTAACATTAAAATCAACCAGGCTCTATCTAACGAAAGCTACCAACTACCTATTGTTAAGACGGAGACTAGCCAAGTTCTAGAGAAGGAACGTGGCACGCTCCAAGGTCAGACCGCCCGTTATAATAATGGCGTCTTACAATCGACCTTTGATCAGCCACTGGATTTGGGTCTCGGACTTGATCGCGATAGTAAGACCTTGACCCAGGAGCAGGTAGAAGACATTCGCCGTAATTTCTTGGATCGACCTGAATACTTTGTTCGGGGGGCAGAATATACGGTTTGGTCCTTCAGTCCAGAATCTCGGACCCTAACCTTCTACATGGTGGCTTATGATGGCTACCCTGTCTTGGACGGGAGTTCTGAGTTGCGACTGAGTTTCAATGCGGATTTCCAATTGCGGGAATACACCCAGACCTATCAGAGTGATTTTAAGGTCTTGGACCAACCCATTGCGCTGATTAGTGTTAAGGATGCCCTCAAACTTCTGGAGACCCGGGTCGATACCTATATTCCGGATGGCTCGACCATCCAACAAATTAGCCTAGGTTACTATCGTACGGTTAATTTGCAGGACTTTGATGTCTACACGCCTGTTTGGGAGATTACCTATAGTCAAGATGAAGCAAGTACCCGTACGGTCTTGGTCGACGCGGTGGAACACCAAGTAGTGACCAAGCCTAATACCAACGTCACAAGCCCATAAAGGAGGAAAATAAGATGAAGCGACGCTCATTCTTTTGGTTAGCATTAATGGCCCTAGTGCTCGCGCTTGCGGGACCTATTAGCCAGATACGTGCTGCCGAAGTATCTTATAAGATTACCAATCAAGATGTCACTGCCGAGATTACGGCTGAAGGGAATGTTAAATTCACCCAGAAATGGGTCTTTGACGCCAGTTTCATGAATGGTGCCCTCCTCAAGGTGGATACAGGTGGCTTTGAATTAGGTGCCTACAAGGTCGGCGTTGAAAATGGGGACAAGCTTGAAGTGTTCACTGAGGATAAGTTAGACTCCAAGCGGCCTAAGACCTTCCACATTCAATCCAACCGTGACATCAGAACTTTCAAGGCTTACTACCCTGTTAGCAATAAGAAGGTAACCTTTGTGGCCGAGTATACCCTCAATCACATCGTGACCAACTATGCCGATACAGCGGAATTCAACCGTAAGCTAATTGGGGAAGGTATTGACTTCAAAACTGACGTGACTGCCAAGGTCATTCTGCCACCAGGCCAAATTACCGATAAGGATAGTTTCAAAGCCTGGGCCCACGGTGGGACCGGAAGCGGGACAGTAGAACTGGGTCAAGAAAATGGGCGCTCTGTCGTGATTCTTAAGTCGAATGGAACACCAGCCAATCGCTTTGTCGAAGTGCATACCATTTTCCCAACGTCCTTGACGCCCCACAACACCAATGTCGTCAATCAGAATATGAAGGCAGAAATTGAATCTAAGGAAGCTGCCCAAGCAGAAGCAGACCGCAAGGCCTATGAAAGCCAGAAGTATACCACTAGTGCGGTCCAGTGGGGAGCTATGATTCTCATGTCCTTGCTTCCCTTTCACCTCTGGCGTAAATACTTTAAGTTACGTCGCCAGTTGAATCCTAATCCGGTTCAATTACCCATTCACAACTACAACTTGCCATCACATACGGCGCCAGCAGTTGTTACTTCCGCTGTTTTCCGGTCTAGTGGGGAACCTAATCCCGATGACTTCTCAGCAACAGTTGCTGACTTAGCCCGTAAGGGGTATTTGGAATTAGAGGAAGAACGCCGCGAAAATCGTGGTATCTTCAGCAATAGTTCCATGACCGCGCGTGTCACCAAGCTGACAGACGAGGTAGCCGACTATCCGCTTCAAGGTCACGAACGGGCAGTCTTGACCTTCCTCTTCCCAGATGATGAAACCAGTGTCACCCTAGAAGACTTGGAAAAACGCATGAAGAAGAACCGGCATTTTGCCAAGAAGCGCTTGGCAGCCTACGAAAACTTCCAAAGCCGCGCTAGCATCGCCGGATCACAATTAGTGGAATCGGCGCGAGACAAGAATAACAGCTTGCGTTTCCAAGCCATTGGGGCCATCATCCTCAATGTCATCTTAGGTGGAGCGGCCCTCTTTGCAGGCTTTATGGCCACCAATCATCCCTTCCTACAACAAGTAGGTTGGATTGCATTGGGCCTTGCGCTCTTTGAAATCGTCCTTAATGTGATCTTTATGATTACCGTGTCTGTCCGACCACTCCGGACGGCAGAGGAAGACCAACTCTATCAAGAGTGGCATGGCTTTGCCAAGATGCTAGAAGATGTGGGGCAAATGAATATGCGAGACATTGCCTCCCTAGCTCTTTGGGAAGAATACCTAGTTTATGCCATCGCCTTTGGCATAGCGGATAAGGTCTTGGATGCCCTCAAGGTTCAATTCACTCAAGCAGAATTGGTAGAAGGCATGACCTACTATCCAATGTACTATAATACAGGCCTCTACAGCCATGTGCTCAGCCAATCCATCTCATCTAACGTGAGCTCGGCTTCCGCTTATAGCCAAGACCACTCTTACTCCGGTAGTAACTCCGGTGGTTTCGGTGGTGGCTTCAGTGGTGGCTCCTCCGGTGGTTCCGGTGGTGGCGGCGGCGCAAGTGGCTTCTAATAGATCAAAGACTGGGATTTTGTCCCGGTCTTTTTTTGATTTTGTAACTTATGAAAATTTCTTGCCATTTGGGCTTGACTCTGACTAAGTGGCGTGATATATTAATGTTCGTCTGAAAATGACAGACCAACTATCCGAAAAAATATTTGAGAAAGTCGAAAAAAAGTGTTGACTTCTCCAATGCAGGGTGGTATGATATGAAAGTTGTCACGTGGTGACAAGGAGCACATTGAAAACTAAACAAAGACACACCAAGAATGTGAGGGTCATCGAGGAAA
>CBDFAX010000008.1:0-75090 GCA_965245735.1 uncultured Abiotrophia sp.
TAAAAGTCAGATGCTCTACCAACTGAGCTAATGACTCTTGTAACGACTCATATATCATAGCTCAGATTTACATTTTAGTCAAGTCATAGCCTAAATTTTTTCAGATTTTTTGCTGAGTTTTAGTGTTTCATTCCATTTTCAGTCTATATAGTATATAAGGAGGTGCTCTATATGCGATTTATCTTAGCCTTTTGTTTGGGGGCTTGCCTAGGTTCTTTTGTGCCTTGTTTGGCCCACCAACTGGTTTTTGACCATTTTGATTGGCGGGCTCGCTCCTCTTGCGATTATTGCCATCACCCTCTCTCTTGGAAAGAGCTCATTCCCCTGATTTCCCAAACCCGCCTCCATTCCCGTTGCCCTTACTGTCACCAAGTCATCTCATCGATTTACTGGCAAAGCGAATTGGCGGGGGGTAGCTTAGCTATGGGCGTCATCTTGATGGCATCTTATCAGGCCTGGTCTCCTACTCGAATCTGCTTATATAGTATCTTACTCCTTTTACTTGCTTTAATGGCTGCTTGCGATCTCTGGGCTTACTGGGTACCGGATATCTTACAGCTTGCTTGCCTACCTTTTAGTTGCTTTCTTGACCCGCTTCAAACTTGGAATGCCTGGAAGTTACTGGTGATTGCCATTGCCTTGGGCTTTCTCATCTTACTCCAAATTTTGCATCCCCATTGGCTTGGTGGAGCTGATATCAAATTACTGGGGCTGCTCTGGCTGTCTCTCCCGCTAAAGACACTAGCTTGGCTCTTGGGACTGGCAGCCGGGCTTGGTCTTTTGATGGTTGCCAGTCATTCTAGACGCTGGCACCAACCCATTCCCTTTGTCCCAGCCATTGCCCTCGCCTACTATCTAGTCTTAGCCCTCTTACCCTGGCTCACATAAAAAAACCAAGCTGTACTGAAGACAGCTTGGTTAGATGAGTCTTAACGTTGTTGATAGAGACTACGAGCGATAAAGGCCACATAGTGCAGGGTTCCTACTTCGTTGTGATGGACACCATCCGACACATACCATTCCGGATGTCCCACTTGATAGGCTTGCCAATCAATTACATGGGCATTTGGATAGCGACGGGCAGTGTCTTTAATATAGCTATTCACTTCCGTGTCCTCACCATCCGCATTATGGACAGTCACAAAGTAAACTTCTCTACCCTGTAAAATTGCCATAAGCTGATCCATGGAATCCGTATCTAAGCCACCATTGACACCCAGTTGGATGACCACTTTAGGTTTAACGAGACCTGACCAGACACGGTCCTGTAGAATTTCTTGCGCTCCGTTATAGACTGACAAGCTGACCTTACCGTAGGTATTGCCTTGCCAGAAGATATCAGAGAAAGTCGATGAGTTAAGCAAGGCCACCGAGTCACCAAAAAGCGATACCTCTTGAGTGGTCGCATAGATGACTTCAACTGGTGACAGCATAGCCACAAGCTCTGGGTTAAGCGCGGCGGCTTGCTCTAAGACTTCCTTGTTCTCCTCAAAAAAGGCTTGCATTTCGGCATTGACCTGACTGGCTTTAATGGCCTTATCAAGGACGGTCTGGCGAGACTGTGGCGTTACATAGTCAGTCTTAAAGGTCGTGTCCACTGCCTTGAGATCGGTCTGTAGGGCATCCATAGCTTCAGTCCCGGGATAAATGGCTTTTTGAACATGGGTCTTGTTAGTAAAGGCCAAGTACTCCAATTCAAACAAGGCAAAGCGTTGATAGTCAGCCGCTAGCAAGAGGCCGACGACTAAGATAAGGGCACCCACTAGCCCTAGGCTAGCCTTACGCCAGTCTGGCCAACGCCACGCCCCTTGTCTTAAGCGCGTCCAGGCGTTCTTGAAGCGACTGCCCCAAGTCCAGACAGGCTGAGGCGCGCGGCCTTCAACTAGCCAGTAGAAGATTTCGCTAGCCAGTAGGATGACCAATAAGACCAGGATAGCTGTCCAGGCGGTATGAGGTAGCGCCTTGAGCAGGCCAGTCAAGAGCGGATAGTACCAGAGGTAGAAGGAATAGGAGCGACGACCAAAATGGGTCAAAAAGCCCCAATCAAAGACTAAACGGCCTAGGGTTGCCCCTCCTACTAAGGCCAGCACTAGTAACATGGTCAGGATGTTGAAGGCTGGTAACCAGAGATAGTAGGTAATACCTGCCTGGTCTGATGCAGTAAAGCTAAGCACTAGCATGAGAGCGATTGACACTAAGGCCAGAATATTGAGCATGACCTGCTTGCGCTGATAGCGATAGCAGGCGTTGAGGAAAATTGGCAATAAGTAAGCCAAGGCAATCCCGCCCGCTACACTAGCAAAGCGGGTCACCAAACCATAATAAACCAGAGAGGGGTCCCCTGATGGCTGGTAGAGATAGAAGGTCAATGTGTGACTGAGACTCATCAGAGCCAGCCAAAAGGCTGCCTTATAGTAGGCCGAAAAGTAGGCTTTCTGGGTCACCCAGATACCAGCCACTCCGACTAGGAAAGACTGGATATAAAGCGAATTATACCAGAGGTGGGTAAATGGCGAGGTCCCAGCCATCTGAATAAAGTAGGACCGGCCGGCGCTAATCTGGAAGTAATTATTGAAGAAGAAGAGACTAGATAGAATGTCGCTTCGGTCATAACTCAGCTCCCGTCGATCAAAGGCCAGCAGATAGGCCAATAGGATTAAGATAAAGACCAAGAGCGGCCACCAAAGCCGTTGGACTGTTTTTAAGACATAATTTCTTAGCGCATGTGGCCGATTGCCTTCTTGGATTTTCTCCATGCTACGCGCAAGGAAGAAGCCCCCTAGGACGAAGAAACTATTGACCCAGAGAAAGCCACCGCTGGTCACGCTCGGAAAGAGGTGATAGCTAATGACCATCAGAATAGCCAAACCCTTTATGCCATTCAGGCCTCGTATATGTTGTCCTTTCATCTTGCCACCTACTTGTACTTGTTATTTTATTATTATAAGGGAAATCTTAGCCCTATACCGTAACAATCAGGTTACGTTCTCAGGGCTTTCCGGCAACAAACGAACTCGTGTCTCCATGCCCTATCAGCAAAAAAGAGACTGGAATCGTAATCCCAGTCCCTGCATGATACTTACTGGTCTTAGGCTTTGCCTGTTGAACCAAACATGTCCATGATTTCTTTAGTTGTCTTCACAATGGCTTCTTTACCAGGTGCGATAACTTTACGTGGGTCATAGACTTCTGAGTCAGCTGCTAATTTAGCACGAACAGCTGCTGTCCATTGTTGTTGCAATTCAGTGTTCACGTTGATTTTAGCGTGACCACGTTCGATTGCTTTCTTGATTTGGAATTCTGGAATCCCTGAACCACCGTGGAGTACAAGTGGAGCACCAGTTGCTTCAGAGATAGCAAGCATTTCGTCGAAACCTAATACAGGTTCGCCTGAGTAAGTCCCGTGAACTGAACCTAGAGCAGCTGCTAAAGCGTCGATTTGACCTTCAGAAACCATGCGTTTGCATTCTTCTAAGTCAGCGTATTTGATCCCGCCTGTTACGCCATCTTCAGTACCACCAACGGTCCCAACTTCTGCTTCTACAGAAACATTCTTAGGATGAGCATAAGCCACTACTTCTTTGGTTAAAGCGATGTTTTCATCGATTGGGTAGTGAGAGTGGTCGAACATTACGGAAGAGAAACCTGCGTCAATGTATTGTTTACATACATCAACAGATGAACCGTGGTCTAAGTGTAAAGCAACTGGTACTTTTACATCCATTGCTTCCAACAAACCATTTACCATGCCGACAACAGCAACAGGGCCACCCATGTACTTACCAGCACCTTCAGAAACCCCTAAGATAATTGGTGAATTGTTTTCTACAGCAGCTTGTAATACCGCTTGGGTCCATTCTAAGTTGTTGATGTTGAATTGACCAACAGCGTAATGACCTTCTTTTGCTTTCTTCAACATTTCCGTCATACTTACTAAACGACTCATGTTTATGCCTCCTTGAATTGGATTATTTTATGTTTTTATTATACTCCATTTTCACTGCCTTGGCTAGTCTTTCTCCTTTGACCTTGCCCATAAACTGCATCATAGCGCTTTCTTCACAAGTTTACGCCTTGTCTAGACAGGCGCCATGCATATGTAGACAAAAAAACGCACAAGCCTTAAGAACTTGTGCGCCGACGGATTATGCTTGATGCGCTTGGCAGGCAGCCACGAAACCATCAAAAATAGCTTGTGGACGATTAGGACGAGAAATAAATTCCGGATGGAATTGCGCCGCAATAAAGAATGGATGGTCTTTAATTTCGACAATTTCCACCAAACGACCATCAGGGCTAAGCCCAGAGAAAGTCAAGCCAGCTGCTGCTAAACGCTCACGGTAGGCATTATTAAACTCATAACGGTGACGGTGGCGTTCTTGAACCACCTCTTGGCCATAAAGTTGATGAGCCAAGGTCCCTTCTACTAAGCGGCAAGGGTAGAGTCCTAGACGCAAGGTGCCACCCAAGTCACCCTCTGCCTCTTGGTCAGGCAAGAGGTCGATAATTTTGTGTGGGCAAGCTGGATTTTCTTCACCTGTATCCGCATCATGGATGCCTACCACATTGCGGGCGAACTCGATGCAGGCCAATTGCATACCCAAGCAAATCCCAAAGAATGGTAACTTGTGTTCACGAGCATAGCGAATGGCTGCGATTTTCCCGATTAGGCCTCGGCTACCGAAACCACCTGGTACTAAGACGCCATCGACATCAGCCAAGTAGTCTGCGACATTCTGATCATCCACTTCTTCGGCATCAATCCAACGAATGTCAATCTCAGTATCGTGTGCATAACCTGCATGCTTGAGGGCTTCCACAATGGATAGGTAAGCATCTGGCAAGGACACGTATTTACCAACTAGACCGACCCTGACCTTGCCCTTAAGATTAAGCACCTTGTTTTCTAGCGCCCGCCACTCGGTCATATCTGCTTCCGGACGTTGGATATCAAAGTGGTCCAGCACCAAATCATCCATGCCTTGAGCTTGGAGGTTGAGCGGAATCGTATAGAGGGTCTCGACGTCGCGAGACTCGATTACAGCATTAGGTTTAACGTCACAGAAGAGGGCTAGCTTGTCCTTAATGCCACTTGGCAACTCTTCTTCGGTACGGACTACCAAGATATTAGGCTGAATCCCCAAGCTCCGCAGTTCCTTGACGCTGTGTTGAGTTGGCTTGGTCTTGAGCTCGCCCGCTGCCTTGAGGTAAGGAATGAGGGTGGTGTGAATATAGAGCACATTGTTGGTACCCATGTCGGCCTTCATTTGACGTAAGGCTTCAAGGAATGGTAGGGACTCAATATCCCCTACTGTCCCCCCTACTTCCGTGATGACAATATCGGCATCGGTTAATTCACCAGCACGACGGATTTTATCCTTGATTTCGTTAGTGATGTGCGGAATCACCTGAACTGTTGCCCCGAGATAGTCACCCCGACGTTCTTTCTTGAGTACTTCTGAATAGACCTTACCGGTAGTGACATTGGAATATTGGTTCAAGTTAATGTCGATGAAACGCTCATAGTGACCTAAGTCCAAGTCTGTCTCGGTCCCGTCATCGGTGACAAAGACTTCCCCGTGTTGGTAAGGACTCATGGTGCCGGGGTCCACATTGATATAAGGATCGAATTTTTGGATGGCTACTTTGAGGCCACGATTCTTGAGCAGACGGCCTAAGGAAGCCGCTACAATCCCTTTACCAATTGAGGAAACTACCCCACCCGTTACAAAAATATACTTTGTCATGTCACTACTCCTTTTCCTTGCTTATTTAATAAATGAAAATCGCTCCCCGTTCTAGGAACAGGGAGCGCTCACTTGGTCAGTTGCCCCTAAAAAGCTTTAGGGGGCCCACATAAAATATTACGCTAAAGCTCTGACCGCGTCAAGTTTATTCTTCTTCGTCAGGTAATTCTTCTTCGTATTCTTCGTCTTCTGACTCGAAGTCTTCGGCTTCATCATCTTCAGCCTCGAAGGAAGCATCACCGTCTAAGTCTAAGTCATCGTCGCCGAAATCAGAGAGGTCAGAAGCGTATTCGCCCAGCTCTTGATTTTCGTCGTCATCTAAACCAACGGCGTCGTCTTCAATGAGGGTTAGACCACGAGTATCGTCGTCATCCTCATCATCCTCATCTACATCACCGTAATCGTCTAAATCAGTATCGTAGATATCATCTGCATCTTCTGGATCATCATCGTTGTAGTCGATCATGTCGTCTCCTTCAGAGAAGGCATTGTATTTACGTTTCTTACGACGGCTAACTGGACGATCATCTTCAGCTTCAGCGCTAGAGATAATTTCTTCATCGATTGCATCGATTGGGTACCAGCCACGTAAGCCCCAACGATTCTCCCCTAAGGAGATAAAACGGCCATCGATATTTAAGTCGGTATAGAAGCGGACCATACGGCTTTCTAGCTCTAACTCTGATAATTCCAAGTAGTTTTGGATTTCAATCAGTAATTCCGTAAAGTCTACCACATCACCTTTTTGTTCTAAAATTGCGTGAGCAACTTCAATCATGGATAAATCTTTGCGGTCTTGTCCTTCAAATTGTTTCAAAATCATGGTTTGACACACCCTCCCTAGTATACTCTTATATATTACCTATTTAAGCGACATAAATCAATCGAAAACGATAGTTTCCTAGCAATTCTTGGTCATTTTTTAATTGATAGTCGACGGTCAAGGCATAGCGGATTTTTCCTGCTTGATCCGCCGGCTCAAAATGCCAGTGCAAGTGCTGGGTATGGACACTCAAAGGCCAGCTGCCCTGAGGAGTCTGGTAGCTGGTCATGGTTTCTTGGTCTGGCACAAAGAGCAGTACCCCCTGGGCCTGACTGACTTGAATCTGGGTGCTCCCATCAGCTTGGGGTAGCCATTTGACTTCAACAGGTTCTTGATTGAGATTTTGATAGGTCAGCTTGGTGAAAGATTCTAGTTCTAAGAGGACCGCCTGGGTCTTGTGGTCATAACGTTCTACCTGCTGACTATCTGGATAAATAATTTGTTGTTCGACCTGAAGGTCAATGCTTACACGTCTCATGAAGGTCCTTTCTGGCCACTTGTTCACTTTCTGTCACAAGATGAGCCCCTCGAATGGTTCTATATAGTCATTATACCGCAAATCATGCTATAATAACACCATAGCAATCGCTCTCATCTGCATTTAGGAGGGCAACTTTGACAAGAAAGGGGGAGGACAGAATGGCATTGCCGCAATTTCCGTATTTATCACAGCATGAATGGCGCTACTTTGACGATGCTAACCATGTTCCGGCGCTGCCGGCAAGCGATAGTTTGGCCTATCAGGACAGCTTCATTCGTTGGCTCCCTCATTTACAAGGGGACCAGCCGCAAGGTCTCGTTCATTTCTATTCCATTGATCGACCCACTGTCCTCTTGGGTGCCAAGGATAGCCGTCTGCCTAACTTAGCGGCTGGTTTGGCCTACCTAGAAGAGCAAGGCTTCGACTATGCCCTCCGGCCCCATGGTGGTTTGGGTGTGGTCTGTGATCCAGGCATCCTGAATATTGGCTTGGCAAGCGATCTGACCCACTTCCCTCTATCCATTGATGCCGCCTATGAACAGATGGTGGCCCTGATTGGACTGTCCCTGATACCTTATGGCCTTGAGCTTGAAGCCTATGAAATCGTCCAATCCTACTGCCCTGGTACCTATGACTTGGTCGTGGGGGGCCAGAAAATCGGGGGCATCGCCCAACGTCGCTTTAAGACCGGTCTGACAACTGCGGCTTATATCAGCGTAGCGGGCGACCAAGCTGCTCGCGCCCAACTCATGGCGGGCTTTTACCAGGCAGCCGGAGCGGACGACAGCTATCCCAAGGTAGACCCAGCGGTCATGACGACACTCGCTCAAGCTTGTGGCCAACCACTTGACCGCCAGACCTACCAAGCAGAGTTAATCCAGCTGATTAGCCACTATCAGAAACTAGTACCAGGCGACTATCAAGATCCTGATCTAGTCCCTATCTTTGCCAAAATGAGCCAAGTTTCCTTGGCCCGTACCCAATCACTAAAACCAGAAGTAAATAGCAAGCCAGATAGCTAAGGAGGTTATGCCATGTTTAACTTTGATGGGGCCGTTGAGGCCCAAAAACTCAGCCGTGAAAAGGTCTTCCGCGACCCGGTACATGGCTATATCCATATCCAAGACCAGATTATCTTAGATCTGATTAACACGCGAGAATTCCAACGCCTGCGCCGTATTAAGCAATTGGGTGGTTCTGTCTACACCTTCCATGGGGCCGAACATTCGCGCTTCGGTCACTCCCTAGGTGTCTATGAAATCACACGTCTCATTGTCGACAAATTCGAACGCCAATATCTGTCCCAAATGCCGGGTGACGGCCTCTGGCAGGCCTCTGAGCGCCTGGTCGCCCTCTGCGCCGCCTTACTCCATGACATCGGTCATGGCCCCTTCTCCCATGCCTTTGAAGGGATCTTCCATACCAACCACGAAGAAATTACTCAACGCATTATCACCTCGCCTGAAACTGAAATTCATCAGGTCTTGCTACAACTTGGCCCAGAATTTCCGGCTAAGGTCGCCAGTGTCATTAATAAGACCTACCCTAATCAACAGGTAGTCCAGCTGATTAGTAGCCAGATTGATGCCGATCGCATGGACTATCTGCTTCGCGATGCCTACTATGCTGGCGTCTCCTACGGCACTTTCGATTTGACACGGATTTTGCGGGTGATTCGCCCCTTCAAAAACGGCATTGTCTTCGACTTTTCGGGCATGCACGCCATTGAAGACTATATCGTTAGTCGCTATCAAATGTATATGCAGGTCTACTTCCACTCCGTCTCCCGTGGCATGGAAATGGTCCTCCACAGCCTGCTGACCCGCGCTAAGACCTGTTATCTGGAAAAAGCGGACCAGATGAAGACCCAAATTAGCTTCCTAGAGCCCTTCCTGCGAGGGGATTGGCTCCTATCTGATTACTTGCGACTGGACGACCACATCCTCAGCAGCTACTTCAACCACTGGCTAGACGAAGAGGATATCTTGCTGGCAGATTTGGCTAATCGCTTCCTGACCCGCAAACCTTTCAAATCCGTTCTGACCAGTCCCGAAGAGAAGACCGAGCTGACTATTGCCATCGACCAAGAACTAGTCCGTCTGGGCTATGACCCTTACTATTATTTCGCGGAGAATTCTAGTTTTGACCTGCCTTATGACTATTATCGTGTAGGTCAGATTAGCAAACGCACCCAGATTGAGCTCATTACTAAGATGGGACAGATTGTTGAGCTATCTCAAGTTAGTCCCCTAGTCAATTCCCTAGCCGGCAAGCAACGAGGCGATTTGCGTCTCTACTTCCCTAAAGAAATTTTGACCACAGCCGAGGATACGGCGGCCGACCAGGTCAATGAGAACCAGACCACCTTGCTGGCGGCTTATTACAATGAGCGCAACGACGTTACCCAGAATATTCAACAACGACTGTTCTAAGGATTAGAACTAGACACTAGCTTTTCAGTCGGTGAATAACTGTAGTCGCTCAAGCAAACATCCTGCCCATGGAAGGAGACCGGCTTTAGCCTGGCTCTCCGCCAGTCTTCCGCCTTGTCAGGCTATGGAATCGCTATGTCGCGACGCTCCAAGCGCTTCTCATACGCCTGCCATCCTCAACCTTCCAATGGCAGGATGTTTGACGCGACTACAGTTATTCACCTAGCTTCAAGGCTAAAAGCTAGCCTCTCACAGCGCAAAAAATCCGTACATAAAAAACCCATTATATCATATATGATATAATGGGTTTTTTCTATGCTCTAATTTCTTCTAAGTATCCATCGCGTATAGTAAGGACGCGGTCGTATTGGGAAATGAGGTCTGGCGTAATATGGTGCTCAATGTCGATAACCAAGCCGGGATACTGACGTAAAACTTGGTTTAAGGCTTTTGCAGCCTGAGCATCAAGTCCTGAAAGAGCCTCATCCACTAGTAAAATAGGCTTTTTGAAGAGAAGCGCTCGTGCAACCTCTAATCGCTTGAGTTCACCGCCCGACAAAATTTGTTGGTCACCACCCAAAACTCGAGCCAAAGATTCTGGATCAGCAAACTTCGCCAATCCTACAGCTTGTAAGACCATCTCCATTTCCTCTAACCTGTAATCTAGTCCTAAACTTAAATTTTCCCCTAAAGTCAGATTAAAAACAAAGGGCGCTTGTTCCACCATACCAAACCAAGATCCTTCATCCGATGGTAATGCATCTCGATTCAGACTCACTTTGCCTTCCAGCAGTGGGATTTCACCCATCAGAGTCTGGATAAGGGTTGACTTACCCGAACCTGATGGAGCCTGCAGGAGGATTTTTTCTCCCAAGTTCAACTGGAGATTCAAGCCTTTAATCAAAGGACGATTTGGATAACCAACTGTCCCACCCTGCACCTGAATCAATGTTTGCTTTTCACCACGCACTAACTCTAGGTGCGACTTTTCGGCTTGAACTGGTTGCATTATCTTGTCTAGGAGTGGCTGTGTTGCGGACATATTATTGTAAAGTTGAATGCAGGTCATTAGGGGAGAAATCACCCGATCTGCCGCCATATAAATGGTAATCAGCGCCCCTACTGTTAGACGACCTGCCATGACAGATTGAATGCCAAGTAGTAAGCCCACCAAGAGGGCACCAACATAGAGTAAACTAACCAAGGTGTTGGCTATTTGTTGCTTGAGCTCCATTTGAAGATAGGCTGCCTCTGAATGATTCAATTGGGACATAACACGCCTTTGTCCCGGCAACAGCGCTTGAAAACGACTTAGGAGTTTACGCCCTTTAAGAAAATCATCCAATTGATTGACGAAACGCTGGTTTTCTCCTTGCCAGTTTAGAGTGGCCTCTTTGAGCCACTTGGCGCTGAGGCGCGGTACCAAGACAGGTATAAATCCTAGACCAACAAAAATCAACCCTACTGGTACATCAAGCATCATTAAGAAGCTAAAAGTAACCGCCGTCTGCAAAAGACAGTAGACAAATGTCAAGAGGCTGGCGACAATCCGCTCATCAATCTGCGCTACCTCGGTCGTAATACTAGCCAGATAGCCACTGGCAGCTCCCAATCGCGGTCTAGCACTGGCCTTAGTCAATTCTTGCGCCTTCAACTCAATCCTAACTTGGGTCCGAATTTTAGCTAGGAAGTAACGCTGTAAAGCCTGTGAAAGGGCAATTAGCATGAGAAAAGCAAGCCACTGCACTGTTGTCCAAGTCCCGGAAATATAATCTCCCACTGTCAAAAAGTCGGTAAACCGACCTAAAAAGTATGGTCCCCCGATGCCATCGAAGGAAAGTAAAATAGAAAATAGGATGCAAGCCAGAATTAAATTAAATTTCCCAACAAACAATTTCCTTATTTTTCTCATCTGTCACCCCGCCCTTTCCTAATAAGGCCATATATATTCAGTGCCATATCTTGTTTTGCATTTTATCCTTAAAAGTCCCGTTTGTCAATATCCATAAAAGGATAGTAAAGGGGGCATTTTGAATTCATAAACTCTCTTAAGCGTAGGTAATCAGAGGCAAGCTATTCATTAAGGTATTCAAGGACAAAACAAAAAAGCTAGAGACTCCGATATAACGGAGTTTCTAGCTTTATTTCTTAGCTTGAAAATTACTTCAAGGTTACAGTTGCGCCAACTTCTTCCAAGGCAGCTTTCAAAGCTTCTGCGTCTTCTTTAGAAGCGCCTTCCTTGACTACAGATGGTGCGCCGTCAACTAATTCTTTAGCTTCTTTCAAGCCTAAGCCAGTTGCTTCACGGACAACCTTGATAACTTTGATCTTACCTGCACCTGCGTTAGTTAATTCAACGTCAAATTCAGTTTTCTCTTCAGCTGCTGCTGCTGGACCTGCTGCTACTGCTACAGGAGCTGCTGCAGTTACGCCAAATTCTTCTTCGATTGCTTTTACTAAATCGTTTAATTCGATGATTGTTGCTTCTTTGATTTCAGCAATAATGTTTTCAATGTTTAATGCCATGATTAATTTCCTCCATTAAGTTTAGTATTGTGTAATTAAGCTGCACTTTCTTTTGCTTCTGCAACAGCTTTAATAGCCAATGCAGTGTTGCGTACTGGGGCTTGCAGTACAGAAAGGAGCATAGAGAGCAAGCCGTCGCGGTCTGGAAGAGCTGCAAGAGCCTTCACGTCTTCTGCTGAAGCTGCTTTCCCTTCGATTAAGCCACCTTTGATTTCAAGCTTTTCAGCTTTCTTCGCGAATTCTGCGATAACTTTCGCTGGCGCTACAACTTCTGATTCGCTGAACACGATAGCGGTTGGGCCTACAAAGTGGGCATCCAAGCCTTCGATTTCAGCTTGAGCAGCAGCACGACGTAAGATGGTGTTTTTCACAACCTTCATTTGCACGCCGTTATCACGCAACTCTTTACGTAAGTTAGTCACTTCTTCAACGGTTAAGCCTAAGTAGTCAACAACGACTACAGATGCTGCAGATTTAAGTTCTTCAGCAACTTTTGAAACTTCTTCTTGCTTTTTCAAGAGAACTGCTTTTGTCATAATTTCACCTCCGCTAGTTTGATATAGAGATTTTTATGTTGCCATAAAAAATCTCTATGTCACCTTAGACATAGAGATAGCTTCCATTCGTGGAACTTCCTCGGTAAGAAATTAAGGCCTGCGCCACTTACTGTCTTCGGTCGTTATATTAACGTATGTAATTGTAGCGAAGAAGGGCCATCATGTCAAGCCTCTTCGCGGATTTCTCACTAAAAATTAGAGAGAAGTAACATCCAACTTGATCCCAGGACCAAAAGTAGTGCTCAAAGTCAAGTTGTTGATGTAAGTACCTTTAGCAGCGGCTGGTTTCACACGCAAGATTTGCTCGTGGAGCGCCTTGAGGTTTTCAACCAATTTGTTGTCTTCAAAAGATACTTTACCGATTGGCACGTTCACGATACCAGCTTTGTCAGCACGGTAAGTTACTTGACCAGCTTTGATGTCGTTAACTGCTTTGGTTACGTCCATAGTAACAGTCCCGGTTTTAGGGTTTGGCATCAAGCCTTTTGGCCCTAAGACACGACCAAGGCGACCCACTTGACCCATCATGTCAGGGGTAGCGACCATCACGTCGAATTCTAACCAACCGTCAGAAATCTTTTGGATTAAGTCTGCTTCACCAACAAAGTCAGCACCTGCTGCTTCCGCTTCTTTAGCTTTTTCGCCACGCGCGATTACAACTACACGGCTGGTTTTACCAGTCCCGTGTGGCAATACCATTGCGCCACGGATTTGTTGGTCAGCTTTCTTAACGTCGATGTTTAAGTTGTAAGAAACTTCAACGGTAGCGTCGAACTTAGCGAAGTCGATTTCTTTTGCTAAGGTAACAGCTTCGTTAGCTTCGTATTTTTTGTTGCGGTCTACTTTTGCAAGAGCCGCTTGTAAGTTTTTGCTCTTTTTAGCCATTTTTCTTCCTCCTATGTTGTGGTTATAACGGTTTGACCTCCCACACCCGATAGAATTCGGGTTGAGAAGCTACATTGTGCTTAGTCTTGGACTGTAATCCCCATTGAGCGAGCAGTACCTTCAACCATGCGCATTGCAGCTTCAACATTGGCTGCATTTAAGTCTGGCATTTTAGTTTCTGCGATTTCTCGTACTTGATCTTTGGTTACAGTGGCAACCTTAGTTTTGTTAGGTACACCTGAACCTTTGTCAACTTTAGCAGCTTTCAGTAACAATACTGGAGCTGGTGGAGTTTTGGTGATGAAAGTAAATGAACGGTCTTCGTATACAGAGATAACAACAGGAATAATCAAGCCTGCTTGATCTTGTGTACGAGCGTTGAACTCTTTACAGAACCCCATGATGTTTACTTGTGCTTGACCGAGCGCTGGACCTACTGGTGGAGCAGGGCTTGCTTTGCCGGCTGGGATTTGTAATTTAACTTGTTTTACGACTTTTTTAGCCACGAAACATTCCTCCTTAATTTTTGGTTCGTGATGTGGTTCATGGAAGCCTAAGCCTCCTCCCACTCAGTGTGCGTACTTTGCGCACCGTACTATTATAGCATACTCCAGCAAATATGCAATGCCTTAAGGCCTGATTTTCAGAGATTTTTTTGCTCTGCAAGATTCTGCCCATGCTTGGCTTTTTCCATACAAGAAAAGCCCCCTGGAAAGGGAGCTCCTGATTTACGCTTCACCAAGTAATTCTTCAACCTTCTGGTCTTGGAATTTTTCTTCGTGTGGCAAGATTAAGTTGAGCAGGACGCCAGCCAAGGCGCAGAGGGCAGTCCCAGATAAGGTCACCGGTCCTAATTTGAGAACCGCGCCGCCCAAGCCTAGCACCAACATGGAACTGGCGATGATTAAGTTGCGGACTTGGTGGAAGTCGACTTGCTTCTCAATCAGAACTTTCAAACCGTTAGAAGCAATGACCCCATAGAGTAGGATGGCCATACCGCCCAAGACGGGCTTTGGAATGGTGGAGATGATAGCAGTGAATTTGCCCATAATGCTGAGCCCGATAGCAAAGAGGGCAGCATTGCGAATGACGGAGACGGAAGCGATACGGGTCATCCCTACCACCCCGGTGTTCTCGCCATAAGTGGTATTGGCCGGACCACCGATAAAGGCTGACACAGCGGTCGCCACCCCATCCCCAATCAAGGTCCGATGGAGGCCTGGTTTTTCCAAGAACTTACGGCCGCAGATTTGCCCCAACACTGTATGGTCCCCAATGTGTTCGGCAATGGTCACGACCGCTACCGGCAAAATCGCCCAAGTCTCTGGCCCCAAGTAGAGGTGATAGTGACTGAAGAAACCCCCTGTCTCAAATGGCAGGTAGAGATGCGGCACTTCAAACCAAGCTGCCTCTAGGACTGGCTTAAAGTCTACTAAACCAAAGACAACGGCCACCAAGTAGCCCCCAATAATCCCGAAGAGGAAGGGAATGATTTTGAGAAAACCCTTGGCTTTAGTATTAATGAAGGCCGTGATTAAGAAGGTAACAAGGGCAACCAGGATATGTTTGATGTCGCCCCCCTCCACAAAACCAGCATTCTTAACTGCTGAGTTAGCTAAGCCCAAACCGATTACCATAATCATGGGCCCAATCACAATAGGCGGCAATAAGCGATCAATCCAGGCAGTGCCGATTGCCCGAATCAAGAGTGCCATTCCAACATAGACTAGCCCAACTAGCACCACACCGGTTTGGGCAGCAGAGACATCGCCATTCATCTGACTATTAGCGAAGGCCATGGCCTGGATAAAGGCGAAGGACGACCCTAGGTAGACCGGCACCTTGAACTGGGTCGAGACCATGTAGATGAGGGTCCCAATCCCTGAGGCAAAGAGCGCCACCGAAACCGGCATCCCCAGAATCAGGGGCACCAGAATGGTCGCCCCAAACATGGCAAAGACGTGTTGGGCGCTCAACAAGAGCCCTTGTAGGAAAGGCGGCTTCTGCTCGACATCAAGCAGCATGCGGACTTTGGACGTTTGTAGTTCCATCATAACCTCTTTTCCGGACTCCAAGACATGACAAAGAGCCCTCTGAATTTATTCCAAGGGCTCGGTAAAATGATTTAGCCTTCTCCACCTCACGGGATGGAATTAAAAGCCCTTATTGGGAGATAGTATAGCACACGTGAGTCTCTTTGACGAGCCTCAGCTGGACATTTAGCTAATTTTATTAAGATTTCATCACCCACCCCACAAAAAAGAGACCAGGAAGCCTATGCCCTAGTCTCTATCTAGATTAAATATCTTCTTTTTTAACTTGCATGAAGTCTAATTCCGCCACTGTCTCACGACCAAACATTTCAATCACTACTTTGAGTTTGTCGTGGTCGCGGTCGATTTCTTCGATTTGGCCAGATAAGCCGGAGAAAGCCCCGTCGATAATGGACACATAGTCGCCTTCTTCAACATTGAGTTCTACGCGTTGACTTGGCATTGGCGCGTCACCCAAGATAGCCGCAATTTCTTCTGGTAAGAGTGGGGATGGTTTTGAGCCAGCCCCATGGGAGCCAACAAAACCAGTTACACCTGGTGTATTACGAACAATAAACCAAGCCTCATCAGACATTTCCATCTCTACTAGGACATAGCCAGGGAAGGTCTTTTCGACTTTCTTCTTCTCTACGCCATCGGTCTTCTCAACCACTTCTTCTTCAGGCACCGCAATGCGGAAGATATGGTCTTGCATGTTCATGCTTTCCGTCCGCATCTCGATATTTTCTTTGACCTTGTTTTCGTACCCAGAGTACGTGTGTAATACATACCATTCTTTACTCATCTGTCTACTCCTTTTATTTGAACCGGCAAAATAAAAAACCTACATTGGGTAGGTCGCTATCGTTAGCCTTAGTATAACATAAGGGCGGCCACTGAGACAAGACCCGGCCCAAGGAATTTCCTCGGGCGCTTGGCCTAGTGGCTAGTCTTGATTTCTCTCTAAGCCTGCGTGAGCAATCCGAGCTGCTGCAGCGGCTGCAATGGCACCTACCAGGTCATCAATGAAAGTATTGACGCGGCCAGGCGTCTTGGAATCTAGTTCTTTGACGATGCCGGTCTTCATTTTGTCTACATAGCCAAAGTTGGTCAGGCCAATCGACCCGTAGACATTGACAATGGACAGGGCCAGAATTTCATCAATGCCATAAAGTCCTGCATCGCGCGCAATAATGTCCCGCAAAATAGGCGAGAAGTGGCCCGCTTCTACCGCCATATCTAACTCAATGCCGGTGACCACTGCGTGTTGAACCTCACGTTTCTTGAGAACTTCTTGAACGTGAGACTGACACTGCTCAATCGTAATATGGGGCACATAATCCACTTGTAAGTCGTAGACAATGTGGGCAATATCCTTAACGGTCACGCCTCGTTGGCTTAAGAGATCATACATATGCTGTTCTAAGTGTTCATCGTGTGTCATGAAGCCACCATCCTTTTCCCTAAAGTAAATCAATCCGCCTAGAGAGATTCTCCAAGCGGATTGAGGTTTTCTATCTAAGTGCCTACCTCTCGCTCGCTTAGAGGGCGTAGAAGTAGTTGAGTAAGTTGGACAAGCCAAAGTCGATGCCACCGAAGTAGAGGCCTAATAAAACGACCATAATGATGACTGTCCATGTGTATTTGTTGACTTCGCCTAAGCTTGGCCAAGTCACACGTTTCATTTCTTTTCCGACGTTCTTAATGTATCCCATGCTCTAATACCCTTCTATTTAGTTTCTTTATGCAAGGTATGCTTGTTGCAGTACTTGCAGAATTTCTTGATTTCTAAGCGTTGCGACTGTCCCATCTGCGTGGGTGTCATGTGGTAATTACGTTGACCACATTCACTACAGGCTAAGGCACCTTTCTTTTGAGCCAAGGCAACTACCTCCTTTTGATGCTATATCATCTTTTAATGATAGGCAGTTCCCGGCTATTTGTCAAGCCTCTTGCAGAAATCTTCTAGTTTTTTACGACAGCGGCTTAGGGCACTTTGACAAGAACGTTGGGACTTGCCCTTGACCTGAGACATCTCCTCGACACTCATGCCATCTAGGCAAGCTAAGAGAACCTCTTTTTCCCAATCAGACAAACTTGAAAAATAACCATCGGAGGCTTCACGTGCTAGACACCAGTCTTCTGGTGCCATATCGTGACCTTGAGCTAGGGGACTCAGAGGATCGAAATGCGCCTCTAGTTGTTCTCTCACATAGTCATCCACATCCAGAGAAATACAATCGGATGCTTGAACGCGTTTATGCGCAGATTCATAACGATATAAATGGCTAAAATGTCGGATAAGGACAATTTTAAAGTAACTCTTGAAGGGAATTCCACCATTATAAGTGAAGATGGCCTTCCACAAAGTAACTCTAGCTTCTTGTTGGAAGTCTGCATAATCAAGATAGGCAGACTTACTCATCAAATAACAACTTCTAATCAAAGGACTGAACTGGCGCAACAATTGTTCAAATTCTTGGCCATCAAAATCTGCCTTGAGTGCTGCAACTGCTTGATCGAGTGCTAGCAACTCTGTGTCTTCGTACTGATGAAAATCCATGGGTGTTTCCTCCTCTATAAAGGTTAATATAGGGGAGAAGGAAAAGGTTTATCCCATATGTTTAAAGTGTTTTGCGCAATTGATCGAGTTTCGCCAATTGTCTTGCGCTCCACGGGCTGTGCCGGCGGAGCCGTCTACTATAGTAACGTTCGACATCTGCAGTCATTTCTTCTTTGGCTAACTTCAAATCATGCCATAATTCTTGAGCCGACATACGAAGGGCTCCCTGTTGAAAAATAGTCCATTGCTCAGCCATATCACTCGTTGCCACCGTCACGCGGTTCAACGGATGAATATAGGCTCCTACTCCCCTCTCAATATACGAGTCTGCCGTTTCGTTCTCCTCGGTAAAAACCACTTGCACTCCAGACTGCTCAAGCCTTGTCGCTCGTCCAGGCACTAATTGGGCATCAAAGACCACAATCACCTGGACCTGTCTCACCCTGGCATAACTGGCCAGTTCAGCTATTAGTCGATCCCGCGCTTCTTGGATATTAACCACTTGAAGACGCGACAGGTGTGGCCACGCACCAATCATATTGTAGCCATCCACCAAAAGGTAGGCCTGTCTTTTCATCAGTGATTCCCCTAATTCATCCGATGCCGGGCAACTTCATAAACCAATACGCCTGCTGCCACGCTAGCATTAAGACTTTGGACATGTCCCACCATTGGGATGGTGACAATGCCGTCTGCTTTTTGCTTCACAAGAGGAGAGACCCCTTGACCTTCATTCCCAATGACAATCGCCAAAGGCCCTTGACTATTCCACTGGCGCACATCTTCTCCCGCCATATCCGTGGCGAAGACCCAGATCCCTTGATTTTGTAGCAGTTCAATGGTCTGAGCGATATTCGCAACACGAACAACGGGTACATGTTCGATAGCCCCTGTGGATGTCTTGGCAACAATGCCTGTTAAACCGACTGCGCGACGCTTAGGAATGATGATTCCGTGGACACCAAAAGCATCCGCCGTGCGTAGAATGGATCCCAAATTATGCGGATCTTCAATCCCATCAAGAATCAGTAGGAAAGGAGGCTGACCTTTGCTTTCGGCCAAGGCAAGACAGTCTTCTATGGTCTGATAATCAAAAGGAGGCACGGTGAGAACCAACCCTTGGTGATTAGCACCTTGGGTCAATTCATCCAGTTTACTTTTCGGAACTTCTTGAAAAATTCCGCCGTGGTTTTTTACTAATTCTATTATACTACTTATTTTAGAATCTGCCAGTCCTTTTTGATAAAAAAGTTTATTTATCCCCTTATTTTTTTTAAGGGTTTCCATTACCGCGTGTTTGCCAAAGATAATTTCCTCTTGAGAAGTTTTATCTGTCGCATTTTCTATTTTCTTGTCTGTTGTTTCATCATATTTCTTTTTATGCGTTTGTCGCTTGCTAGTTGATTTGCGCGACCGACTTGTATCATATTTCATTCTATTGTCCTCTCTGATCGATCAGGGCTAGAGACTGGACAATCAACTCCTCCAAACGCTGACTTTGCCCGGAGAGATGAAGCCAGCCAAGTAGGGCTTCAAAGCCTGTTGCCTGGCGGTAATCGCCAATGCTAGCATTCTTAGCCTTGGTATTAGCCTTATGATTACGCCCCCGTTTATAGATGGTTAATTCCTCTTCATTTAAGGTCTCTTGGTCCCGCAGACACTGCATGGCATAGGCCTGGCCCTTGGCTTCTACATAGCGGGTCGCTGCCCGATGCAGACGATTGGGCTGGGTCAGGCCAGAGGCAATGACATGCTGTCTGACATAAAGCTCATAGATAGCATCTCCAATATAGGCTAGGGCAGCCCCATTTAATTGATCTACTTGATTCATTGATTCACTCGCTTCCAAACCGTACCTTGAGGCGTGTCATCTAAGAGGATGCCTTGCTCCTTGAGTTGATCACGAATCGCGTCGCTACGGGCGAAATCCTTGTTGGCCCGGGCTTGACGGCGTTCCTCAATCAGCGCCTCAATTTCCTGATCAATACTATTGCTTTTATCTTCTAAATCCAAGCCAAATACTGCTAATAAGTCATGTAGAACTTTGTCATAAAGTGACAGAACAGCTTGGCTGACTAATTCTAGGTCCAAGTAACGATTCAGGGACTTGACCAAATCAAAGAGAGCCGTAATCCCATTAGAAGCATTAAAGTCATCATCCATTGCAGTCACAAATTGCTCTTGAATACCATTAATCTCTGTTAACCAAGTCTCATGATCTTCAAGGTCTGCGCTAGCTTGGTCCTGACGGTGCTTGAGTCGACGGAGCGCCTCCCGTAATTTGCTGACATTGGCTTGAGCTTCCGTAATCACAGCCTCATCGTAGCGCAAAGGACGACGGTAGTGGGTTGTCGCCAACATGTAGCGAATGACCATAGGGTCGTAGGCTTCTAGCAAGTCTCGCAAGAGGACGAAGTTCCCCAAGGACTTACTCATTTTCTCATCTTGCTTACCGATGGTCACAAAACCATTGTGGAGCCAGTAATGGGCAAAAGTATGACCAGTGCAGGCTTCAGACTGGGCAATCTCATTCTCATGGTGAGGGAAAGTAAGGTCTTGTCCGCCCCCATGAATATCAATCGTATCACCTAGGTACTTAGTGGCCATAACTGAACATTCAATATGCCAGCCAGGACGGCCCGGCCCCCACGGCGAATCCCAGGCAATCTCCCCAGGCTTGGCAGTCTTCCAGAGGGCAAAGTCCAGAGGATTGGCCTTGCGTTCTGCAACTACCTGATCCAAACGTTCGCTAGCGCCAACCAATAGATCTTCTAACGATTGGTCAGATAAATGGCCATAGTCCTTGAAGGATTCCGTCTTAAAGTAAACATCGCCTTCTGATTCATAGGCATGGCCCTTTTCGATTAAGGTCTGGACGAAGACAATAATTTCCTCAATATTTTCCATAACCCGTGGGTGGACGGTCGCCGGTTGAATATTGAGCTGGCCAGTGTCTTCCTTGAAGGCCGCGATATACTTGTCAGCAATGGCTTCAGGAGTTGAACCTTCAGCAATCGCCGCCTTGATAATTTTATCGTCAACGTCAGTGAAGTTGCTGACATAATTGACTTGATAACCTCGATACTGGAAGTAACGCCGAATCGTGTCAAAAGCTACCGCGCTACGGGCGTTGCCGATATGGATATAGTTATAGACGGTCGGACCGCAGACATAGAAAGCCACTTGCCCTTCTTTAATGGGACGGAAGACTTCCTTCTGCCGTGTCAAGGTATTATAGACTTGTATTGCCATAGTATTGCTCCTTTTCATTAAAATAAGTAAATAGCTTTAAGCAAGCCAATCAATTGGGGTCTGCCCCTGAGCCTCTAAAAAGGCATTGGCTCGTGAAAAAGGCCGACTGCCAAAGAAACCGCGATAGGCAGATAGGGGGCTAGGATGCGCCGATTCAATTACCAAGTGCTGGCTAGCGGTAATCAGAGCCTTCTTCTTGCGGGCATAGGCACCCCACAGGATGAAGACAACCGGCTGCTCCTGTTGATTGACGACCCGAATAATCGCGTCCGTAAATGGCTCCCAAATCTGTCCTGCATGGCCGTTAGCCATACCTGCTGGTACGGTCAGACAGGCATTTAGCAATAAGACGCCTTGTTGGGCCCAGGCCGTTAAGTCATGATTGGGCTTGACGCCAATGTCATCCGCTAATTCTTTGAGAATGTTCTGAAGAGAAGGGGGGGCAGGCAAATCATTAGGTACAGAAAAGCTTAATCCTTGTGCCTGACCTGGCCCATGGTAGGGATCTTGCCCCAGAATAACAACCTTGACATCCTCTAAGGCAGTCGTTTGGATAGCATTAAAGACCCGGTCACGCGGCGGATAGATCCTTCCTTGGCCGTAAACTTGGTCCATGAAATGATTAATTTGGCTGAAATAACCTACGGGTAGTTCTTCCTTAATGGCTTGATGCCAGGCAGAGTGTGACATATAGGGAGCCTCCTTAGATAGCAGATGCCTAAAAACAAAAGAGGTTGAGGCAAGTGCCCCAGCCTCTTTTAGTCATCTTGAATTTTATGCCAAGAGCGCTGCTACTTGGTCAATATGGGATAGAACTTTTTCTTTGCCTAAGACTTCGATTAATGCCGGTAATTCTGGCCCATGCATTTGGCCACTCACTGCAATCCGGATTGGCATGAAGAGACCACGCCCTTTGGCGCCTGTTTCCTTCTGCACTTCCTTGATGCAAGCTTTAATGTTTGCAGCCTCAAAGTCTTCTAAGTTCGCTAACTTCTCGCGAACTGCCGCTAAGACAGCCGGCACTTGCTCGCCTGATAAAACCTCACGACTTTCTTCGTCAATCGTCAAACTATCGTTGAAGAAGAGGCTAGACAGAGAGACGATTTCTGCCCCGTAAGACATTTGCTCGTGGAAGAGTGAGACGACCTTGGTCACCCAAGCTAACTCTTCTTCCGATGGATTAGCTGATACACGACCTGCCTCAATCAGATGTGGCAAGGCTAGAGCCGTCACTTCTTCAAGACTCGCTTGCTTCATATAGGTATTGTTGATCCATTCCAATTTCTTGGTGTCGAAGGAAGCAGGTGAAGTAGACAAACGTTCATAGTCGAAAAGTTCAATCAACTGGTCACGACCGAAAATTTCCTCTTCACCAACTGGAGACCATCCCAAAAGGGCGATAAAGTTGAAGATAGCTTCTGGTAAGTAGCCCAGGTTACGGTATTGTTCGATAAATTGCAAGATAGCACCGTCACGTTTGCTGAGTTTCTTATGAGTCTCAGCATTAACGATTAAGGTCATGTGACCAAAACGTGGGTAGTCCCAACCAAAAGCATCATAAATCATCATTTGCTTAGGTGTATTAGCGATGTGGTCATCCCCCCGCAGTACGTGGGTAATGCCCATAAGGTGGTCGTCGACCGTTACCGCAAAGTTATAAGTTGGCATGCCGTCACGTTTGCGGATAACCCAGTCACCAGAAACACTGCGTGATTCGAAGGTAATCGGACCCTTGACTAAATCTTCAAATTCATAGGTCACATCTTCTGGCACGCGGAAACGAATAACCGGTACACGACCTTCTGCTTCAAAGGCAGCTTCTTCTTCAGGCGTTAGGTGAGCGTGTTGGCCACCATAGTGTGGCATTTCGCCACGGGCTTGTTGGGCTTCACGTTCTGCCTCTAATTCTTCTTCCGTCATGTAGCACTTGTAGGCCTTGCCTTCTGCCAATAGTTGGTCAATCAGTGGGTTGTAAATATGCAGACGCTCTGACTGACGGTAAGGACCCACTTGGCCTGGTTTATTAGGCGCTTCATCCCAGTCCATTCCCAGCCAGGTTAAGTTATCTAGCTGGCTCTTCTCACCGTGCTCAAGATTACGTTTTAAGTCGGTATCTTCAATCCGAATGACGAAGTCGCCACCATAGTGACGAGCAAACAAATAGTTGAAGAGCGCAGTCCGCGCATTCCCGATGTGTAATTCTCCTGTTGGGCTTGGTGCATAACGCACACGTACTTTTGAAGTCATGTAGTTTCCTCTTTCCTTAGTAATGTGACTGCTTGGTTTCGATTTTATCTTGCGAATGAGCGGGCTTAGCGAAAATCATACGCCCAGCGCTAGTTTGCAGGGCACTGGTGACAATGACTTTCAGTCGCTCATTCATGTAATGTTGCCCGTCTTCGACCACAATCATGGTCCCGTCATCTAAATAGGCAACCCCTTGTTTGCGCTCAGTCCCGGACTTAACCACCGTGACTTCCATGATTTCGCCAGGAATCACGACCGGTTTGACCGCTAGGGCCAAGGCATTGATGTTAAAGACGGTGACATTTTGAAATTCACAGACCTTATTTAAATTATAATCGTTTGTGACCACGGCTGCATCAATTAATTTTGCCAAACGAATCAACTTGCTGTCAACCTCTGGCACATCGTCAAAATCCCCATCATAAAATTCGATTGGGATGAGCGATTCTTTTTGTAAACTGTTGAGAATGTCCAGCCCTCGGCGGCCACGAGCACGCTTGAGCGAATCCGCTGAATCCGCGATGAATTGCAATTCCTTAAGCACAAAATTAGGAATCACGAGTACCCCTTCTAAGAAGTGAGTCTTGGCAATGTCGGCAATCCGACCATCAATGATAACGCTAGTATCTAAGAGTTTGTAGCGGTGGAAATTCTCACCAGCCTTGCGCTCCAAGATGCGGCTTTCCTGTTTTTCCCGCTTGCTAGCAGAGCGACTAAAAATCGTCCGCCATTCATCCTGCCGACTGGTTGCAGTCTGGTAGCCAACAATGGATAGGATGACCGATAAAACCAAGGGCAGGGCGTTAGAGATAAAGGGAATTTGCAAATTAGAGAAGGGAAGTGAGATGAGATAGCCGATAATCAGGCCGACAACCCCACCAATAGTCCCGAAGAAGATGGTTGAGGTGGTTTGTTTGTTTAAGATTTCTTGTGTCTTGCGAATCCAACGAGCCAACAAAGGTGAGGCGAGATTTCCCAAGAGGGCGAAAATAATTGCGAATAATAAACCGTTAAAGTAGGTGTTCTGCAAGAAATCTTGCGTTAAATGTAACCACGGCCAGATAGAGGCCCCAAAGGACACGCCAAAACTCAGTCCGATAATGGCTGAAACCATTAAGACAATACGTTTAAACATAAACCTTCCTCCTTTCCTGTTTTTTTATAATGATGGCCTCCCCCTATTGGCGGGGGAAGACCTTATGAATGGCTTCCTGGATGGTGGCCACTGGCACAATTTCAATTGCTAGTGTCTGATCCAGGCCTGCTAGATTATTTTTTGGAATATAGGCTCGCCTAAAGCCCAGTTTGGCAGCTTCCTTGAGGCGCTCCTTGATTTGGCTAACCCGTCGGATTTCCCCCGTCAGACCAATTTCGCCGATGAAGCAATCTTCAATCTTAGTGGCCTGATTCCAATAACTAGACGCGATGCTGACTGCAATGGCCAAATCAATGGCCGGCTCGTCTAATTTAACGCCGCCTGTAATCTTGAAGAAGGCATCCTGATTTTGTACCAGCAGACCGCAATGCTTTTCCATAACTGCCAAGAGCAGTGACACGCGTTGATAGTCAATCCCCGACGAGGTGCGTTTGGCTGTCCCATAGACGGTTGGAGTCATCAGGGACTGGATTTCCGCCAAAATCGGTCGCGTCCCTTCAATGGAGGCCACGACAGTCGAACCCGTCGCGCCAGCCAAACGCTCTTCCAAGAAGAGCTCTGAAGGGTTGGTTACTTCTTCCAAACCTGCTTCCAGCATTTCAAAGACCCCTAACTCATGTGTGGAGCCAAACCTGTTTTTCACAGCTCGCAAGACCCGGAAACGATTATGGCGCTCGCCCTCAAAGTAGAGCACGGTATCCACCATGTGTTCCAACATCCGAGGCCCCGCAATATTGCCCTCCTTGGTCACGTGACCGACAATAAAGGTCGCAATATTATTATCCTTGGCAATCCGCATTAAGATAGCGGTGGCTTCCCGCAATTGGGAAACACTCCCTGCCACCCCAGTATGATCTGCCAGTTGCATGGTCTGGATAGAGTCAATGATCAAAATGTCTGGCGCAATACGCTGAACTTCGCCAGCAATAACTGCTAGGTCCGTCTCCGATAAGAGATAGAAATGACTGTCCTTGAGTGATAGGCGTTCCGCCCGCATTTTAATTTGGGAGAGGCTCTCTTCCCCAGAAACATAGAGGACGGTCTGGCCTAGATTAGCCAGTTGAATCGAGACCTGGAGCAAGAGGGTAGACTTACCAATCCCAGGGTCGCCCCCAATCAGAACCAAGCTGCCGGCTACCACCCCGCCACCCAATACCCGGTCGAACTCTTGGAAATTGGTATGGGTCCGCGTTTCAGCCTTGTAGGTGATTTCTTCTAGACGTTGAGCCCGGTTGGCGTCTTCGCCACGCTGGGTCAAAACCTTAAACTGGCTTTTCTCGGTCTTAATGGTCGACTGGACAATTTGCTCTTCCATCTGATTCCAAGCGCCGCAGTTAGGGCACTTGCCTAGATACTTGGCCGATTCGTAGCCGCAGGCCATACATTCGTAGCTTACTTTTTTCTTGGCCATAGCTTTCCTTCTTTCTTTGGCTCTAGTCCTTAGAGCCTATTGTTGGTGATGACCAGAGGAGCCGAAGCCTCCTTCGCGGGCAGCCTGCCCACCATGGTCGCCATCTGCCTTCAGGAAAGGCAAGAAGATGGCTTGGGCAATGCGCTCACCTTTTTGGATGGTTTGGTCAAAGAGCCCAAAGTTGCTAAGTTGAACGTAGACATGCCCTTCATTGCTAGGATTATTATAGTAGTCTGCATCAATGACGCCCACCCCGTTAGGCACTTGTAAGAAACGCTTTAGCGGGTTACTAGAGCGGTTAACAATTTGTAAGTATTCGTCTTCCTGCATATAAACCTTAAGCCCAGTTGGCACAAGGGTTGGTTTCAACAAGCGCTGAGGATCCTCTGCTGGCTCCTTTTGGGTTGGTTTGGCATGAATCCATTGTTTCATTTCCATGGCTAAATAGCGGAAGACTTGTCGCCAGTAAGACGGAACCACAATGGTTTCTGCCGCTTCCAAATCATAACCTGCAGCATGATGGGTCGCTCGTTGCGGCAGTTGGATGGCTTTATCTTGGTAGCTAGTGATGACTTCAAAGCCACGTTTTCTTTCCTGGGTCATAGGACACCCCTTTTCTACTGAATCATCTCTATTTTACCAAATTTCCAGGCTAATAGGGTAATAAAAGCAATAAAAGTGCTTGAAAAATCACACTTTCTTGCTCTTTTTAGAAAACCTTTTACTTTTTGTACAATCTGCCGAAGAAATTTGTGCAGTTTGTCAATGGAATTGTAAACCGTTTTCATTTACACTATAGATGTCAATAAAATCAATCAATAAGGAGCGAATTTTCCTATGGTAGAAATGAAATTAAAAGGCATCCACAAAAAATATGATAATGCCGACTTCTATTCCGTTACTGACTTTAACTTAGACATTGCAGACCGCGAATTCATCGTCTTCGTTGGTCCTTCTGGTTGTGGTAAGTCTACTACATTGCGTATGATTGCCGGTTTGGAAGATATTTCTGAAGGGGAATTATGGATTGGCGACCGCCTCATGAACGACGTAGCACCTAAAGACCGCGACATCGCCATGGTATTCCAAAACTACGCCCTCTACCCACACATGACTGTCTTCGACAACATGGCCTTCGGTTTGAAACTTCGTAAATATCCAAAAGAAGAAATCAAACAACGTGTAGAGAACGCAGCTGAAATCTTAGGCTTATCTCAATACTTAGACCGCAAACCAGCTGCTTTGTCTGGTGGTCAACGTCAACGTGTTGCCTTAGGTCGTGCCATCGTCCGCGATGCTAAAGTCTTCCTCATGGACGAACCACTCTCTAACTTGGATGCTAAGCTCCGTGTGCAAATGCGTGCTGAAATTGCAAAATTACACCAACGCTTGAACACCACTACCATCTACGTAACCCACGACCAAACCGAAGCTATGACCATGGCTAGCCGGATTGTCATCATGAAAGATGGGATTATCCAACAAATCGGTAGCCCACAAGAAGTTTACGACACACCAAACAACGTCTTCGTTGCTGGCTTTATTGGCTCTCCTGCCATGAACTTCTTCAAAGTTAAATTCGAAAACGGCATGATTAGCAATGGCCGCGACTTAACCTTAGAAGTAACAGATCCACAACGTCGCTACTTAGTAGAACGTGGTTACGAAGGCAAGGAAGTCATCTTCGGTATTCGTCCAGAAGACATTCAATCTGAACAAATCTTCTTAGACTCCTATCCAAAATCAGTAGTTCGTTCAGAAGTTGTCGTATCTGAATTATTAGGGGCAGAAACGATGCTTTACTCTAAAGTTGGGGACACTGAATTCATCGCTCGTGTCGATGCACGTGACTACCACAACCCAGGTGAAACCGTAGAACTCGGCTTCAACATGAACAAGGCTCACTTCTTCGATCCAGAAACCGAATTAGTAATTCGCGAAGAAGCATAAGCTTAACTAGTCTACCACTCCGACCCTCCTCATCTGAGGAGGGTTTTTAGCGTCTAACTGACGACAATTGCACCTCAAATCTGTGACAAGTCCCTAACATCCGTCATTTAGGGACCGGTATCAGTTGCTTTTTGCCTGCCATCGTCCTAGAATAGAGCCATACAAATTGTAAAAGGAGGCTCGCACCATGCAAAACCAGACTTTAATGCAAGCTTTTGAATGGTATCTGCCGAGTGACCACCAGCACTGGAATCGACTTGCCCAACTAGCTCCAGAATTAGCTGCCAAGGGCATTCGCAAAATCTGGCTCCCGCCTGCCTTCAAAGGCACCAACAAAGACGACGTCGGCTATGGCGTCTATGACTTGTTCGACTTGGGAGAATTCGACCAGAAGGGAACTATTCCTACTAAATACGGAACTAAAGACGACTATCTCGCTCTGATTGAAACTTTGAAAGCTAATGGGATTGACCCCATCGCTGATATCGTCCTCAACCACAAGGCCGGCGCCGACCACAAGGAACGCTTTACGGTCATTGAGATGAATCCTAATAATCGTCAAGAAGCAATCTCTGAACCCTTTGAAATTGAAGGTTGGACTTGCTTCACCTTTGATGGTCGCCAGAAAACCTACAATGATTTCACCTGGCACTGGTATCACTTTACAGGGACCGACTATGACGCTGGCCGTAACCGATCCGGTATTTATCTGATTCAAGGAGATAATAAGGGTTGGGCTGACGACACGCTCGTTGACGACGAGAACGGTAACTATGACTATCTTATGTATGATGACATCGACTTCAAGCATCCGGAAGTGGTCCAACATCTCTATGAATGGGCCCATTGGTTTATTGAAACTACTGGAGTTCGCGGCTTCCGCCTAGATGCCGTTAAACACATCGATTCCTTCTTCATGAAGAACTTTATCCGAGACTTAACCGAACACTATGGCGATGATTTCTATGTCTTCGGTGAATTCTGGAATGGCGATGAAGAAGCCAATAGCCAATATTTGGAGAAAACTGACTTCCACTATGACTTGGTAGACGTCAAGCTCCACCAGAACTTCTTCGATGCCGGTCAAGCCGGAGCAGATTACGACTTGAGTAAGATCTTCGACCAAACCCTCATGCAAAACTACCCAGAATCGGCGGTTACCTTCGTGGATAACCACGATACCCAACGGGGTCAAGCCCTTGAATCGACCGTAGCAGAATGGTTCAAGCCTCTGGCTTATGCCATGATTTTCTTGCGCCAATCCGGTTTACCTTGTGTCTTCTATGGCGACTACTTTGGTATCCAAGGGGACTTTGCCCAAGAATCCTTCCAAGAAGTCATCGATAAATTGCTCAATCTACGGCTTTACCATGCCTATGGTCAAGAAACTGACTATCTCGATGATCCTAACTGTATTGCTTGGACGCGGGCTGGTAATGAAGAAAATGATGGCCAGCCATTGGCAGTCATTCTCTCCAACAAAGACGATGCTAGCAAGCGCCTCTTCTTGGGCCCTGAATGGGCTGGCCGTACTTTCCGTGATGGCTTAGAACATCATGAAGCCAGCATCACCATCGAAGAGGACGGTTGGGCTGATTTCCCTGTTCATGGCGGTTCTGTCTCTGCTTGGATTTTAGCAGATTAAGCAATTAATAGTAGATAAATTTCCCATTATATCATATATGATATAATGGGAAAGCAAAAGGCTGAGACTTGAGTCTCAGCCTTTTCGTTTATTGATAATTTACTTGATCCTCTGGGCGATAGGACAAGTTAGAAAACTTGTTATACTCTTTCTTAAAGAGTAAGTTGACGGTATCTCGAGCCCCTGACCGGTTCTTAGCCAGAATCACTTCAATCGTGTTATCTGGCAAGGAATCGTCATGGTCTGGCTCGTCGCCCGGCTCGTCATGGCGGTGATAATCATGACGATAGAGGAAGGCCACGATATCCGCATCCTGCTCGATAGACCCGGATTCCCGGATGTCACTTAAAATTGGTCGCTTGTTTTGGCGCTGTTCCAAGCCCCGTGAGAGCTGAGACAAGGCAATAACTGGCACATGCAATTCCTTGGCTAATTTTTTGAGTTGGCGTGAAATCTCAGAAACTTCTTGTTGGCGGTTTTCACGACCATTGCCTTCAATCAATTGCAGGTAGTCGATGACAATCAAGCCCAAGTCAGGATTTTCCTGCTTGAGTCGGCGACATTTGGCCCGAATTTCGGAGACCTTAATCCCCGCTGAATCATCGATGAAAATCTTGGCATTCTTAAGGGTATCGGTCGCAATAGTGAAGCTAGACCACTCATCTTCGGTTAGTTGACCCGTCTTCATGTTGGATGCAAAGATATTCCCCTCCGCACAGACCATCCGATAGACTAAGTCAATCGCCCCCATTTCTAGGGAGAAGATGGCAACCGGCACCTTGGATTTGGTGGCCACGTTCTGAGCGATATTGAGGGCAAAGGCTGTCTTACCTACGGAAGGACGGGCGGCAATAATAATTAACTGATCGCCTTGGAAGCCTGAAGTCATCTTATCCAAATCATGATAGCCTGTAGCCAGTCCCGTAATGTCGCGCTTTTCCTCAGAAAGCTTAACCACACGGTCATAGGCTTCCACTACTAGGTGGCGCATTTCTTTTGGCTTATTGACTTGGCTACCTTCCCCGATTGAGAGAATCAGCTTCTCACTACGGTCTACAATATTTTCTACAGTATCGGACTCATCATAAGCTTCCGAACTAATGGTTGTAGTGGCCGCAATCAGACGTCGCAAGGTCGATTTTTGTTTGACGATATTGGCATAATACTCCACGTGTTCTGCCGTTGGCGTCGCTTCGATTAATTCTGCCAGATAGCTAGCGCCTCCAGCATTTTCTAAAGCATCATAGGCTTCCAGTTGATTGACCACCATGACGAAGTCCAAAGCTCCGTTGCGGTCAAAGACCACATCAATGGCATTAAAAATCAATTGGTGGGATCGTTTATAGAAGTCATCTTCACTGATAATGGCCTGGACGGTCCCGATTTTACGTGGATCTAGGAATAAAGCACCTAGTACCGCACGTTCAGCTTCAATATTATGAGGCATTATTCGTTGCTCATTAAGATTTAATTCTGTCACTAGGTTCCCTTCTTTCTACTCATATGTAGTTTACTAAATGTCTTAGCCCTTTTCAAGTAGGGTGATATGCCCTTGCCAAATAGCCTTAAATTCTATATAATACAGATGAATTGATAGTAGCAGTCAAAGTGCTTACTACCCCAACTGGCCATATCCAAGGGGGTAGTCTAGGCACTTTTTTTGTGACAAGAGAAAGGAGCCCGCCATGTACACCCAAGATACCATTGTCGCCATCTCAACTGCCCTAGGCGAGGGCGCTATCGGCCTAGTCCGCCTGTCTGGACCCGAAGCCATCGCCATCGCCAACCGGCTCTTTCCAGAAAAGGACCTCAGCCAAGTGGCTAGTCATACCATTCACTATGGCCATATCCAAGATCCCCAGTCAGGCCAAGTCTTGGATGAAGTCATGACCAGCGTCATGAAAGCCCCACGTTCTTATACGACAGAAGATGTCGTCGAAATCAACGGCCACGGCGGGATTGTTGCCATTCAATCCATCCTCAATGCCTGCTTAGCCCAAGGAGCTCGCCTGGCTGAAGCTGGGGAATTTACCCAGCGCGCCTTCCTCAATGGCCGCATTGACCTATCTCAGGCTGAAGCCATCATGGATTTAATCAGCGCCAAGACTAGTCGTGCCAAAGATGCGGCCATGAGCCAACTCCAAGGAAGCCTCAAACACAAAATTCGCCAGTTGCGAGACACCATGCTTAACACCTTGGCACAGGTCGAAGTCACTATCGATTATCCAGAATACGATGATGTTGAAGAACTTTCTCTCCAGCAACTTGCCTCCACAGCAGAATTGGTGCAAAGCGAAGTCCGGGCCATTTTACGTCAGGCCACCCAAGGCAAGCTTTTCCGTGAAGGGATTAAAACGGCTATCATTGGCCGCCCTAATGTTGGTAAATCCAGTCTTCTTAACTACTTAATTGGCGAAGACAAGGCCATTGTCACCGATATTGCCGGTACGACTCGAGATACTATTGAAGAATACATTTCCATCAAAGGGGTCCCCCTCCATATTATCGATACGGCCGGCATTCGCCATACAGATGAAGTAGTCGAGCAAATCGGGGTAGAAAAGAGCCGTGCCATGATTGAATCGGCAGACCTGATTCTCCTTATCTTGAATCAAGCCCAAGCTCTGGATCCAATGGATTTAGAACTTTTAGAACTGACACAAAATAAGGCCCGCATCATCCTCTTAAATAAGCAAGATTTACCTAACCAATGGGCTATTGAAGACTTAGCAAGTTATCTGCAAGATGATTCGGACATTATAAAAACCTCTGTCCTAACTGAGGACGGCTTAACTGCCCTTGAAGATGCTATTTCGGCACGCTTCTTATCCGGTAATCTCCAGTCTACCGACCTCAACTATCTCTTGAACAGTCGCCACACCCATCTGCTCAACCAAGCCCTAGCCAGTTTAGATGAAGTCATCCAGTCTTGTGCTATGAGCCTACCAGTGGATCTCATTCAGATAGATTATACCCGTGCCTGGGATGCCCTGGGCGAAATCACAGGTGACAGTGTTCAAGATGAGCTCTTAACCAAACTATTCAGCCAATTCTGCTTAGGTAAATAAGGAGGATAGATCATGCCAAAACTCGCCACTATCTGTTATATCGATAATGGCCACTCTCTGCTATTGCTCCACCGCAACAAGAAGCCAAATGATGTCCATGAAGGTAAATGGATTGGCGTCGGCGGTAAATTAGAAGCCGGCGAAAGCCCAGAGGAATGTGTCATTCGCGAAGCCAAGGAAGAAACCGGCCTGACCCTACATCAGCCGCAATTGGTGGGCATTATCGTCTTCCCGGAATTTACGCCCGGCAATGACTGGTACACTTACGTCTTTCGGGCCCGTCATTTTGAGGGCCAAGTCATTGACTGCAATGAAGGTACCCTAGAGTGGGTACCCTATGACCAAGTCCTTAGCCGGCCTAGTTGGGAAGGGGATCACATCTTCTTAAGCTGGATTTTAGAGCAGAAACCTTTCTTTTCAGCCAAATTCAGCTATTCCCCTGATAATCGCCTACTTGATCACGAAGTTATTTTTTACACTCATCCATAAATCACAAAGGAGTCAAAACCATGCAAGAATTCTCTGCTGGCCACTATGAAGTCATTGTTGTCGGCGCTGGCCATGCCGGTTCAGAAGCCGCACTGGCGGCAGCTCGTATGGGCTGTCGCACCCTGCTCTTAACCATTAGCTTAGAGATGGTGGCTTTTATGCCCTGCAACCCTTCTGTAGGGGGGCCTGCCAAGGGTGTTGTCGTTCGCGAAATCGATGCCCTCGGTGGCGAAATGGGCCGCAATATTGATAAGACCTACATCCAAATGCGCATGCTCAACACTGGGAAGGGACCAGCCGTCCAAGCCCTACGCGCCCAGGCAGACAAACATGCCTATGCGACCGCTATGAAACAAACCATTGAGGCTTGTCCTAACCTAGACCTCAAACAAGGGCTAGTTGACCGACTAGTAGTGGAAGAAGGACAAGTCCGTGGCGTTGTCACGTCGACTGGCGCCCGCTATAATGCGGATGCCGTTGTCCTAACTGCTGGTACCTCTTCACGCGGCCAAATCATTATTGGTGAGCTCAAGTATTCATCTGGTCCCAACAATACCCTACCATCTCAAAAACTCTCTGAACACCTTTTGGAATTGGGTTTTGAATTAGCTCGTTTCAAAACTGGAACACCTATGCGTATCCACAAATCTAGCATTAACTATGACGCCATGGAGATTCAACCTGGAGATAGCCAACCCAACCATTTTTCCTTCCTAACGCCAGATGCTGACTACCGACCTGACTTCGTCCCTTGTTGGCTGACCCATACCAGCCAAGATACCCATGAAATTATCAAGGCTAACCTCCATCGCGCCCCTATGTTTACCGGCATCGTGGAGGGGGTAGGGGCACGTTATTGTCCTTCTATCGAAGACAAGATTGTGCGCTTCAGCGATAAGCCTCGCCATCAGATTTTTGTGGAGCCAGAAGGTCTAACGACCGATGAAATGTATATTCAAGGCCTATCCACCTCCATGCCAGAAGATGTGCAGCTTCAGATGCTCCATTCCATAGCGGGCTTAGAAAATGCTAAACTCATGCGACCAGGATACGCCATTGAATACGACGTGGTCATCCCGCATCAATTGCGTGCTAGCTTAGAAACCAAATTAGTACGTGGTCTCTATACAGCTGGCCAAATGAACGGGACTAGCGGCTACGAAGAAGCGGCCGGCCAAGGCCTTATTGCTGGCATTAACGCAGCGCGTCAAGTCCAAGGGCAAGACCCACTCATCATCAAACGGAGTGACGGCTATATTGGCGTCATGATTGACGACTTAGTTACCAAAGGGACCACAGAGCCTTATCGTCTCTTAACTTCCCGGGCAGAGTATCGTCTCTTGCTACGCCACGATAATGCTGACTTGCGACTGACGGAAATTGGCCACCAAATTGGCTTGGTCGATGATCAACGCTATGCAACCTATCTAGCTAAGAAAGCCCTAGTTGACGCTGAAATCAAACGCTTGAAGAAAATCACCTTGACGCCTAAGACCCCTGGCCTTCAGGAACTCTTTGAGCGTGTAGGCTCTTCCTCCCTCTTAGACGGAATCAGCGCCTTCAATCTGCTCAAGCGACCAGAGATCCGCTATTTAGATTTAGTGACTATCATTCCGCGACCAGAAGGGCCATTGGAACGCCAGGAAGCAGAACAAGTTGAAATCCAGATTAAGTATGAAGGTTATATCCAAAAAGCCATCGAGAAAGTTGAAAAAGTCAAAGCTATGGAAGAAAAACGTATTCCTGAAGATATTGACTACGACGCTATCTTGAATTTGGCTAATGAGGCGCGTGACCGCCTGAAATTAATTCAGCCAACTACCTTAGCGCAAGCTAGTCGGGTCAGTGGTGTTAACCCAGCAGACATTGCCATCTTGTCAGTCTACATCCAGCAAGGCAAGATTGCCCGCCTGCAAGATCGTCAAGCCCAAGACTAAAAGAAAAGCCCCTTTCAGGGGCTTTTTTTCTTCTATATAATAGAGTAAAGAGACAGGGCATCAACCCTGTCTCATTTTTTCATTATTTAATTGAGTGTCTACGACGTGCGAATTCTTGGAAGTGAAACTTCTCAAGACGTGTATGAGAAATACTGTATTGGAAGAAGGTAGTGTCTTCCAAGTAAACAAAGCTGTCTGTCTTAATGACATAGTCCATAGGTGTTAACTTCATGAGTTCCAAGCCTAGCTCAGACACAATCTCAGCCCGCATATCCTTGGTAGCATAGCTAATATCTAAGTCTAACTGACCTTCTAGGTACTCATAAACGGAGTTTTTAGCCACACGGCTTGGGATAGATGGCACCACACTGCAACGGAACCAGTCTTCATCAATAATCATGACTTCGCCAGCGATAATCCGCGTACGCAATAAGTAAATAAAGCGTTCATTCTCAGTCACGCCTTCTTTACCAATGAGAAAGTCTGGGGCCTTCACGATTTCATTACGGATTACCCGTGTTTCAGCTTTCATATTTTGATCAGCCTGTAATTCTTTGAAGCTGACAAGTCCCGAGATAGGAAATGCAAAACGATTAAAATCTAAAACAGTAGAGCCACGACCTTGTTTCTTATGAATAAAGCCATTTTCTAACAAGAGTTTTTGTGCCTTACGGATGGTTTCACGGGATACATCATAGATTTCAGCTAGTTCATGTTCAGTTGGAATTAATTCACCAATTGGGTAAGTCCCATTTTCAATTTTATGCTTAATGTCTAGATAGACTCTCTCAAATTTATTCATTTTTACACCTCGATACGTATTCTAGCATAATCTTTGACTTTGTGAAAGAGTTTATTCAGATTTTTTCTATATTTTTTAAGGATTAGACCCTAACCAGCTTGGATTTACTTCCCAAATGCCATTAGCGGGTATTGGTAAGGTATCTGGTGATAGAATTAAGCCCCCAACTGTCAATTTCACTTGGCTAACTCCGTAGTAATTCGCAATTGTTTGAACTATGGCCGGCAAGACTGCCGTCTCCCTAGCAGTATGTTGATTCATGGCAGCTACCACACCAGGTGTAAAATCTACAGTAGCTATTTGGGAATCGATTTTTATATCTTTGACTTCAACAGATGCATTAATCCATCCTTCTTTACGGAACAATTCTGTAAAAGTTTTACCAGGATTCTGATTAGTCTGCCAAGTTAACTTGCCAGTCCCCTTGGTTAAGATTGGATTCATTTGATTGCTTGGCTTAGCTATATTGATGGACTGAGTAATACTAACTTGATGTTGGTTTGACTTAAGCGTGAGCGCGATATTCTCACCACCGCTATTAATGGCTTTCTGGCTAGACATAATCAAGCCTTGATTCTTAGCATAGTAAGTGTGAACCTCTTGATCTGAACGGAAAGTTGTCACCTCAATAACATCCTCATAAGTCGCAGCCCCAATTTTTGCGGACTGATAAAGATTTGTTATAGTAGACCGGCTCCCCTGACTATCTTGCCACATGGTTCCGACTTGGATAGGCGCCATGAGATAAGGAATACGATGTGTGTGACTCACTTGATCTAGGTGGCTAGTTGTATCTAAACTATCAAGCGCCTGCCAAGAAATTTGCCAGCCCTCCTTAGTTAGTTGATAGATTGAGACATTAGCACGTCCATTCGGTAGAAGGGTTCGGATTTGCCATAATTGGCGGTTATTATCAGTATAATCTGTGTAAACCAACTGGGACCCTTCAGTCGTCTCGAATTCTTTCAGTTGATTAATACCATTAGGTGCATAGTGACTGATATCATATTGTGTCGCCTCTGGCGCCCTTTGCCATGCTGAGGTATCTACTTCACCTGAAATTTCTGTCATGCTAGCACCTGTATCGGCTGAGGAATTGTTGGCAGTCCCTTGCCGGTCAGCAGCCTTCTTGTCTATCGATGCCTGCACATCTGGACTAATATGAATCATAGGTTCTTGCTTGCAAGCACTTAATAGCAATACAAAACCAACAAGAAGAATCCCTCTTTTCATGTCGCTGCCCCTTTCTTTCCTGTTGTAATCTAGCATATTCGTCTTATTTTACCACGCTAGAAAGGATTTTACCATTCTTCAATTCTATCGAGTGCTAGTTAACATATAAAAAGGACAAATCTCTATGAATTTGCCCTTTAATACTTCATTTATTCTGCTTCAAATAAGAAAGCTACTGCTTCATAAGGCCCTAAAGTCAGGCCTTCAGCATATTGAACTGGTCCATTGCCAATCAACTTAGTCGCTGTTCGACCACGAAAGGCTTGAGGTAATTCAATTTCTACATTTCTATCATAAAAATGTCCTAGAACTAGCAATTGTTGACCCTCATACTCTCTTACAAAGCCCATAATACTAGGGTGATCCAAGAATAAACCGCTGTAAGTCCCATCCGAAACCACATCATAGCCCTTTCGCAAGTGAATGAGCTCTTGATAATAGCTATAAATCTTACCTTCTGCTAATTCCTTCTCAACATTAATAGTAGGATAGTTAGCTGCAACTTCTAGCCATGGTGTGGCCTTAGTAAAGCCTGCATGAGCGGTCCCATCCCATTGCATAGGCGTGCGGCTGTTGTCGCGGGATTTAGCCTGAATGATGGACATAGCTTTTTCGTGGGAATAACCCTTATCTCTCATGATTTGATAGTTATTATGTGTCTCCACATCATTGTATTGAGCCAATTCTTGGTAGCCCGGGTTAGTCATCCCAATTTCTTCACCTTGGTAGATATAAGGCGTCCCACGCAATAAATGGGTAACTGTCGCAAGCAAGGTTTGCGTTTGATAAGGATAATTTACTACATCCCCAAAACGGCTGTTAGACCGAGGTTGGTCATGATTATTGAAGAAGAGGGCGTTCCATCCCTGTCCATCGGACATGCCTGTTTGCCACTCATCCAAAATACGCTTAAGCTCTAAGAAATCAAAAGCTGGATTGGACCATTTTTCCCCATCTTCGTAATCCACCTTGAGATGATGGAAGGAGAAAATCATAGACAATTCTTGATCTTTAGGGTTAGTATAGCTAATCCCATTTTCAATTGTAGTAGAAGACATCTCCCCAACTGTGACGATTTCTTGATCCTGTCCAAAGGTGGCTTGGTTCAATTCCCGAATCCAAGTATGCACAATAGGCGTATCTGTATAGAGGGACTTCTCTTGACTAGAGCCGGGAGCTTGGCTATCAACCAATTCTTCTGACTTGCCAATGACATTCAACACATCGAATCGGAAACCCTTGACCCCTTTTTGACGCCAGAAATTCACCACTTGGTGAAGTTCTTGCCGAACCTGAGGATTGTGCCAGTCTAAGTCTGCCTGCGTCACATCATAAAGATGTAAATAATATAAGTCGCTGTCACCAAAACGCTCCCAGGCAGGACCGCCAAACTTAGACTCCCAGTTGGTTGGTAAACTACCATCAGCTTTAGCAGGTCTTAAATAGAAGTAAGCTTGATACTTAGGGTCCCCTGCCAAGGCTTTTTTGAACCATTCATGTTCTGTCGAAACATGGTTCAAGACCATGTCGAGCATGAGGCCGATACCTCGTTTGCTAGCTTCCGCCACTAATTCTTCAAAATCTGCCATGGTCCCGAAAGCCGGGTCGATGGCACAATAATCCGAAATATCATAGCCATTATCATGTTGTGGGGAAGGGTAAAAAGGGTTCAACCATATTAAATCAATACCTAGACCCGCTAAGTAGTCTAGTTTTTCGATGATACCGCGTAAGTCTCCCATCCCATTCCCTGTCGTATCTTTGAAAGATTTAGGATAGAGTTGATAGACAACCTTTTTCGATAAGCGCATAAGAACCTCCTTTCAAAAGGGCTAAGACAATCATCCTAGCCCCATAGCCTCTACTTTTACTTGTTAAAGAATGGAATATCAAAGTCAACAGCCTTGTTATCCAAGAACTTGAATTGACGATTGAAGAAAAGTGTTACAACAAATGGTACCACTAAAGCGACTGCCATACAGACAAAGAACATCGCCATCGAACCTGGTTGAATGACGATAAAGCCTGGTAGCCCCCCGACCCCAATGGCGTTAGAGGTCACCTTATAAGTTGTCGCAATCAAGCCTGCCAAGCTAGAACCAATCATGCCGGCTAGGAATGGGTAAATATATTTAAGGTTCACCCCAAAGAGGGCTGGCTCAGTAACCCCTAGGTAACATGAAATAGCAGATGGTACTGTAATTTGGTTTTGCTCTTCATCCTTACGTGTCAACCACCAGACAGCTAAAACAGCTGAACCTTGGGCAATGTTAGAGAGAGCAATCATTGGCCAAAGACCTGTCCCATTGAAATTAGCAATGAGTTCAGAGTCAATCGCGTTGGTCATGTGATGGAGACCAGTGATAACCAGTGGCGCATAGAAGGCACCAAAGACAGCACCAAAGAGCCAAGAAAAAGTACCAGTCAAACCTGCTTTAACAACCGCTGCAATCCAGGAACCAATTGTCCAGCCAATTGGACCTAAAACTGTATGAGCTAAAATAACAGCTGGAACTAGAGCTAAAAATGGCACTAGAATCATGGACAGAACTTCAGGCACCACTTTACGCCAGAAGATTTCAAGGTATGACAGGGCCAAACCTGCTAAAATAGCCGGAATGACTTGAGCTTGATAACCAATAGCATTGAGGCGGAAGTAACCAAAATCCCAGAACTTAAGCGTTCCTTTTTCAACTGCCTCAGCAAAGCCATAAGCATTCGTTAACTGACCAGATACCAGAGTAATACCCAGTACAATCCCTAGAATTTGGGTGGTGCCCATCTTACGTGTAACCGACCAGACAATCCCTACTGGTAAGAAGTGGAAGATGGCTTCACCTGGTAGCCATAAGAAGGCGTTAACCCCTCTCCAGAACTGAGAAACGTCTACAATTGAGTTATAAAGTATGGTGCCATCTGGATTAAATTGAGCTTGTCCTTCTACGAATTTCTGCCCTAAGGCTTCAAATGGTACACCTTCTAAGATGTTACGGAACCCTAGAATCAAGCCCCCTACGATAATGGCTGGAATGATTGGGGCGAAAATTTCTGCCATGGTGGTCATAGCACGCTGTAAGAGACTTTGGTTCTTCTTAGCAGCCGCCTTAACCTCATCCTTACTAGCCTCACCTACACCAGAGACTGCCTGGAATTCTTTGTAGAATTCAGAGACAGCATTACCAATAATGACCTGAAATTGGCCTGCTTGAGTAAAGCTACCTTTGACAGATGGTAGCGCCTCGATTGCCTTGACATCTGCCTGGCTAGGGTCGACCAAGGCAAAACGCATCCGTGTTGCACAGTGGGTCACTGCTGAGATGTTTTCCTTGCCACCAATTAAGGACAATAATTGCGTCGCATCTTGTTTGAAGTTTGACATCCTTTTTTCCTCCTTTTAAACTTGTCTGTACAAATTTATAATCTCATTGTATCACTTATCACAGTGAATGCAAGCCTTTTTTGTAAGAGTTTTCTTATTGTGAAAACATATTTCCATAATAAATCAGCTGTAACTGACTTATGAGTCAATTACAGCTGATTTTACTTTATTATTTTCATTTAATTTTCATACTCAACCACTAAATATCGGTTAGGTTCGACCCCTTCAGAGTGGGTCTTAACATGTTCGATTTGGCTAAGATGAGAATGAATTTGCTTACGCTCGAAAGCTGGTAGAGGATCTAAAATCACCGCTTGCTTAGTCTTAAGGACTTGGCGAGCCGTACGTTCTGCAATGCTTTCTAAAATTCCTGCGCGACGATCGCGGTAGTCGCCCACATTAAGTAGAACTGCTACACGACGGTGATGTCCGCGGTGAACCATGACTTGAGCCAAGGATTGCAAGGCATCAATGATTTTACCATGTTTCCCGATAATCAAACCAGATTTGTCTGTTTCAATATTGAAATGTACTTCGCGAGAACTTGCTTCTACACTAACCTTTGCTTCAGCGCCAAAAGCCTTAATGACATCTTCAAGGTAACGTGCCACTGCTTCGAGGCTAACTGAAGCTTCGGCTTTATCTTCGGACTCAACCACTTCTTCTGTTTCTTCCACAAGAGCAGCTTCTTCAACAAGTGGACTCACTTCTTGGCTTGGCACAACTGGCTCTGCGACTACTTGACTTTCGACCGCTACAGCTGCTGCCACTTCTTCAACTTCTGTGGTTTCTTCAGCTAAGTCGTTGAGCGAGATTTTAGTTTTGGCACTAATTTCCACAATGGCATCTTGTTTACCAAAGCCGAAGAGACCCTTCTTACCTTCATTAATGACCGTTACCACCGCTTGATCTTCAGTGATATTAAGTTTTGATAAGCCGATTTTGACTGCTTGTTCCACGCTAGGTGCTTTAATCGTAACACTGTTATCTAACATAAAAGAACGCTCCTTTACTTATACTAACTATTTAACCTTCTTCAGCGCTTTACGTAAACGACGCTGACGGGCTTTTTCTTCTTGGCGTTTTGCTTCTCTTTGGGCAATAATCTTGTATGGATTATAGAAGATAAAGGTTTGGACAACCCGTACCGCATTGGATACCACCCAGTAGAGGGTAACCGCTGCTGGGAAGTTGAAGGATACCAAGAGAATCATGGCAGGTGCCACATAAGTCATGGCTTTGCTGGCGCCATTTTGGATAGGATTAGCCTTGACTGTTAGGTATGAGCTATACCAGGTTAATACTGCGGCTAAAATTGGTAAGATGAAGTAAGGGTCTGCCTTACCCAAGGCTAGCCAGAGGAAGTGGCCATCCCGTAAAACTTCAGTTCGAGTAATTACCTGATAGAGAGCGAACATTACTGGCAATTGAATGAGAAGCGGTAAACATCCTGCAAATTGGTTAACACCGCGTTCCTTCATCAAATCCTGTTGAGCCTGCTGGAGGGCTTCCATGGACGCACGATCTCGGTTAGGAAATTGTTTTTTCAGTTCTTCAATTTCAGGTTGGATTTCAGCCATTTGGAATTGCGAATCCATCTGCATCTTGGTCAGAGGGGTTAACGCAACCAAAATAATAATGGTAAAGAGAATAATACCTAAGCCGTAACTGCCACCCAGTAAATTGGATAACCAAATAATGAATTGAGAGAGGGGGTAGATGATGTAGCCATCCCAGACACCACTACTATTGGCGTCGACATTTGATGTGGCACCGCAACCCGCTAAGAAGATTGGCAAGGCCAAGAGCATGGCTGCTTTCATCCATCGCGATAAATTTTTCATTGAAACCTCCTATGAATGGGATGATAATAACTTTGCAACGGTCATGACATGACGCAAGGATTGACGCACCGTAGCTTGATCCTTGTCTTTAATATCAGGTCGAGCAATGAGAAGATAATCATATTCGTGGGGGATCTCATGCTCTAAATCCTGCAAGGATTGACGGAGATAACGTTTGACCTTATTGCGCATGACAGCATTCCCGATACGTTTTCCAACCGATAATCCGACGCGAAAATGTGCTTGTTCAGGTTTCGGATAGACATAAAGCACTAACTGCCGGTTGGCGTAAGTCTGGGCATGGTGATAGACATGTTGAAATTCACGTTCTTTCTTGATTCGGTAAGCTTTCTTCATGGTCTCTCCTTATTCTGCCTCAAGTGCAAAGTATTTCCCTACTATTATACCGTATTTTGCAAGCTTTTACATCTATAATTGTGTTTTGGAGCGGTTTTTCTTTTCATCTTTTGTAAGCTTATGGCGATTTGCTTAAGTTAATGAAACGTAATGGTTGCTTTTTATAACTCTATCCTTTATACTATAAAAAGTAATCATTACTTTTATAAAGGAGAAGAATATGAAACGTACTTTATTTTTATTACTGAGTCTCTTTGCTCTAGCAGTGAGCCCCATCTCTGCTTTTGCCCATGGCAACCACTCCCACCACGAAGTAAAACCGCATCAGAAAGGTGTTTTTGAAGACAGCCAAGTCTCTGACCGGACCTTAAGCGACTATAGTGGTGACTGGCAATCTGTCTATCCTTATATGGAAAGCGGAGAACTAGATATGGTCATGCGCTACAAATCTAAGGCAGAAGGTGCAACCAAAACTTTCGAAGAATATAAGGAATATTACCTAGCGGGTTACAAGACGGATGTCACTCGAATCGTAATCGATGGCGATAGCGGCAAATTTACCTTCTATAAAGGGGACCAAGCTAGCACGGCAACCTACCGCTACGATGGTTATAAGATTCTAACCTATAAATCCGGTAAGAAAGGGGTCCGTTACCTCTTCACAGCTGAAGGTGACAGCCAAGGAGCACCTAAACACATTCAATTCTCTGATCATGAAATTGGGCCTACCAAAGCCGAACACTTCCATATTTTTGCTGGCGACCAAGACCACGAAAAATTATTGGAAGAAATGGAAAATTGGCCAACCTACTATCCAAGCAATCTTGATGTCTATCAAATCATCGATGAAATGATTGCCCACCATTAATATTATAAAACTAGGCTACGAGATTAATAAATCTCATAGCCTAGTTTATTTTTTTATGTTAGTTGAAGAACTCCATCAAGCTGTTGAAGGATTTCTGGATGTAAGTGATGTGTAACCATGATAAGTATTTTATCCTTTTGTTGGATAAGTAAATTTTCTATTTTTAGCATAGTTTCTTGGTCTAATCCAGATGTACTTTCATCCAATAAAAGAATAGGTTTATTATGTAACAGTGCACGGGCAATAGAAAGTCGTTGGAGTTGTCCCCCAGATAATAGACTGCCTTTGTCACCTATCTTTGTATTTAATCCATCTGGAAGCTGATTGATTACTTGTTTTAGATCAAGAGCCTCTAAAATTTTATATATGTAGTCGTCCGATAATTCTTCTCCAAAAGTCAAATTTTCTAAAATAGTACCCTCAATTTGACTATCGTGTTGATTAATATAAATAATATTTTGATAAATTGAATCATAATCTACATCTAAAATACTATTTTCTCCATAGCGTATAGTCCCTTGATAGTGCCTATTTTTACCTGCTAATAGATTCAACAAAGTAGATTTACCTGAACCACTATTTCCAGTAATGGCGTACTTTCCTCCCATCTTAAACCGATATGATAAACCATTAAATAATGGATTCTCTTGATAGGCAAAACTAATATTTTCTAAGCTTAATTCATCTATAGGTGTTAGATTTTGAGAAATATAATGAGCTGGTTCTAATGCCTCAAATTTATCGAAAATAGGCTTGCTACTCTTGATAATGGCAAGATACTGGCTAATGTTACTTACTGTGTTAAAAATATCACCCGCTAAAGAAGCAGTTGCTGATAAAGAACCAATTGTGACGATTTGTTGAACTGCTAAATAACCAGTCAAAGCATAAAGAGAGAACTGACTCAATATATTTCCTAGACCGCTTATAACAGTAACCCAACCAATCTCTTTCTGATAATTATTTTTTTCTTGAGCTAGATGATCTGATGCCTGTTCTGTCTTCTTGATAATATAAGAAAACTTCCGATAAGAAAAAATTGTATCATAGGCCATTAAATAGTTGCCAATCTTCTGTATGAATTCCTCATTTGCTTGAGCCACTTGACGAGTAGTACGCTCCATCCTTCCGGAAAATAATTTGGGGATAAAAAGCAACACTAGAACTAGACTCGCCGTTAAAGCAATTAATGACCAATGCATGGTTAGGAGAGCAATTCCAGATGTAATGGCATTAATAATTCCTCCTATCAAGGCATACAGGGGAACCAAAGACTGTTTTTCGATTAAGTCCATATCATTGGTGAACCAAGAAACATATGATTGAGATTCCCTAGACTTGAAATCTTCATAGTCAATTTGGCTCAATTTTTTCAGTACTTTAATTCGTAAAAACGTTGTTTGCTGCTGAATTAATTTGCTCTGATATCTTATTTTTAAATAAGTCATTCCTAACATTATCAAATAGGCCATCAATAAATAGCCCATCGCCTGCAAAAAATTGATAAGATTTAAGCTAATGAGCGCATCTAAAATAAAAATTTGCATCAAGCTAGTTGCCGTTAGCGCGAGCGCATTGCCTAACAAGATGATTACCATCAGGAGATTTTCCTTCCAAAAATGTTTGATGAGCTGTTTCATTGATTTTTACCTACTTTCTGTTATGACATTTTCTAATAGTAATCAGATTCAAATTCAAAAATAATAGGTCTTCGCATAGTATCATCACCTCTAATTCTTATTTACATTATTAATTCTATCGCTTAAACTATAATCGTAGATAAAAATGTCGTATACGACATAAAGGGGAATTACAGATGGAAATTGGTGAAGCTCTATATCATTATCGCAAAAAATTAGGCCTAACAATGGAAGAAATGACCGTCGGTATCGTGACTCCTTCTTTTTACTCGAAGGTAGAAAAAGGTATCCACCGTATTTCAGCTGAAGATTTATTTAATATTCTTAATACACATGGCATTGATATCACGCAGTTTGTAAGGTCTGTTAATATTTCAAGTGATTCACTTGGTTTTGATCGAGCGCAGCATCAAATTCTTCAATACTATACACGCTATCAAAGTCAAAATCTAACTCAGTTGAAAAGTCAATTTCAAGGTGATAAGAGTCTTAATCAACTTGAAAAAGATTTACTTACGGCAATTGTTGATGTCTATCTGGCCGACTTAAATGATGATATATCCATGGTTGCAGAAAATACCAAACATTTTCTGCAGGATAAGCTTTTCAACGCTGAAAAATGGGATAGCTATAAATTATCTTTATATACTAATATTATGGATCTATATGACCTAGAAGCTAACCGTCAAATGATTTTTTCTATACTTCGAAAAAATCTTGATGCTTATACAAGTAAACAACGAATGATGATATTAGCAATTCTTAATAATTTTATTTATACTTGTATCAGAGAGAATGAAGATGAATTAGCTCGCTACTGTCTAACAATCATAAATAAAGAAGTTACTTTATACGAAAATCTTCCAGAAAAAATACATGCGCTATTTTACCAAGAACTATTAGCCTATCGAGCTACTCCACACTCTTTACATGCAGACAAAATTGAACGCATCATTGATTCTCTTAGTCTATATGGGCTCGAGGAGACTAGTCATCAATTTCGGAAATTCTATGAAGAAAATAAAAGCTGTGAATGATAGCATTCACAGCTTTTATTCATTACCCAATTTCTAATTCTAACTTCACTCGAATCTTCACTGTGGTTTCCTCCTTCCAATATATTAGGTGAGACTAGAAATCACAATGAATAGATAAGTGATTTTTAAATTCGATCACCTTGATATGACACTAGTATATCCTCCACGTGGTTAATATTTTAAAATACGGCTAATTCGAATAATAATTGTCGAATACGAAAAAAACTTATTCCCAAGTAAATCGATAGGAATAAGGTTTTTATATATTATTTATTTAACCCAAGTCACTAATTGATCTAGTGTTGGAAGAGATGGAAAATTGGCCAACCTACTATCCAAGCAATCTTGATGTCTATGAAATCATCAATGAAATGATTGCCCACCATTAATTTAAAAAGCCAGACTTGGAGGGATAAACCCCCTAGTCTGGCTTTTTTTAAATTAGATAATACATAATTATTTAAATATAACGTCGGACTCTTTTCATGTAGTCCTTATAGCTTTTTCCAAATTTTGCTAGACACCATCTTTCTTCAGAGAGAATAATCCAATGTGCCGAAATCTGGAAGATTAAGACTATTATCAACATTGGTACAGACTGTGTTAAGAAAGACATTCCTAAGAAACAAATAAAATAGGCCACATACATCGGATTTCTTGAAAATTTATAAATACCGTTAATATTTAACCCATTAATATCTGGCAATGCGAAGCATACAAGAGAAATTGCACATAATAGGATACCTACTATAAAAAAGACAATTCCGCAATAAAATAAAAGTGAATCATCAATTTTTACTGATGAGACTATTAAGCATATGAACAATCCAATATTGGATACCTGATAAATGTAATATGCTATTTTTTCTGATTTTTGTAGTGGAGCAAAATATGCAGCTCGCTGTATCGCCTCCCTCTTTATGATTGCTAATAATCCGAATCTTACTATTAAGAATAGCAGCAAAAGCCAAATCCCAGCCATTATCATCTCTCCTCAAAAGTTCATCATTTATTTAACCCAAGTCACTAATTGATCCAGTGACTGACGAGTCTTTCGAGGGACTGAACCAAGTCCATAGCCGAAAGCTACCATGACAGAGACACCCCATTCGCTAGGATCTAATAGACCACGTTCAGTTAACAAATCAGTCACTGCCTGGCGATTGAAGCCTTCCATAGCCAGAGAATCAATGCCTCTCAAAGCTGCAACTTGCATCATCTGTGCTAGTGCCAGATAGGATTGCTTACTAGCCCAATCGAAGGTGGCCCTTTCAGAACTCAATAAGTCGAAATCTTCCTTCTGGAAGGTCTCGAAGCGTTGTTGCTTAAATTCACAGAGGTCTTCTGGCAATCCTTGAATTTCCCGCATCATGTAATCAATATAAGGCGCATCATAGCGTAAACTAGCCTGCGTGCGCGATAAAATGATGACAAAATGGCTAGCTGATGCTAAAGCTTTCTGAGCACCCAGGGCGATAGGAGCCAAGGCTTGCTTGAGTGATTCCGATTCAATGACTAAAAAGTGCCAAGGCTCAAACCCATAAGAACTAGGGGCTAATTGGCCGGCTTCTAAAATCAAGTGGAAATCCTGGTCAGAAATCTTACGATTGGGATCATAGTCGCGACAAGCATAACGTCGCTTAAGTAAATCTCGAATAGCTTCTGGGGTCATGATAGGGTCCTTTCTTTAGGTGGCTTACTATATATAAGAAGAAAGGCCGCTTCTGGTTTAGAAGCGGCCTGTTAAGGTCTCAGAATTATTGAGCTAGACGTTTGCGTCCTTTTTGGCGGCGACGTTTTAAGACGTTACGGCCGTTTTTAGTGCTCATACGTTTACGGAAACCATGCACTTTTTTACGTGTACGTTTCTTTGGTTGGTAAGTTCTCTTCATGCGATCCACCTCCTGCTGCATTCTTATGTAGAGTACTAGATTAGTTTAATGAAGTTAGGGCTGAAAGTCAAGGATTTTTGTAACTTTTGCTAAACTTTCTCTGTCTTAAGTAGGCACTGAATCCGACTTACTGTGCACAAATATGTGGATAAGTAGAATAAGTTGTGCATAAGTCTCAACTATATCCACAAGTTATTTTACACTTATCCACATTTTTTAAACTTATGCACATTTTAGCGACTTATGCACAGAAATAAGTTGATAATTCCCCTAAAAGCTTATATAATAAGGTTTGTATGACTTTCACTTATGCACACCTAACTGTAATTTTCTCTCTAAATGGACTTTATCCACACTTTTCATGCACCTGTGGATAAGTTTCCGTTCATATGTGGATAGAGGGACTTATCCACAGAAACTAGAGATAGCAAGCCGGTTATGCTATAATAGAAGTGATTGATTCTGCTTATGAAAGAGGTGACCCCGTCAATGGAAGAGAAAGAGCTCTTTTGGCAAGAACTCCTAGAATATATACGCCACTATGGTGGTTTAGACGAAAAGACTTTTGAAGCTTTCGTTTCTAGTGCTGACATCATGGAATTAACAGAAAATTCCTTTAAACTTCGCGTTCCCAATAGTCTTATTCGGAACTTCTGGGAACAGGGGAAGCTTAAGAATGTCGTAGTAGATTTTTCCCTGTCTACCTTTGGTCGTCAGTATCAAGCCAAATATGTGGTATCTCCTTCTAAGCAGCAGGTAAATACTCCAGTAGTCCAGACACCTGTCCATATTTCTCCCTTGGAGATGGAACCCAATGAACCGAGTTCTTACAGTCGCTCCCAATTAAATCCTAACTATACTTTCTCTAATTTTGTCATCGGGGAGGCCAATAAAATGGCCCATGCGGCAGCCTTGACCGTCTGTGACGCGCCGGGAGAGACTTACAACCCTTACCTGATTTATGGGGGCGTAGGGCTAGGTAAAACCCACCTCATGCAGGCTATTGGGAACGAAATCCTTAGCCGCCAACCACATGCTAAGATTAAATATGCTACGACAGAGTCCTTTACTAATGACTTTATTACGGCTTTAGAGAAAAACACAATCGAAGAATTCCGCCATATGTACCGGAAGATTGATGTGCTCTTGATTGATGATATTCAGTTTTTAAGTAATAAAAACAAGACGCGCGAAGAATTCTTCCATACCTTTAATGAACTCTATAATCACGGCAAACAGATTGTGATGACCTGTGACCGTCTGCCAAGTTCCTTAAGTGGCTTAGAAGATCGACTGATTAGTCGCTTTGCTTGGGGCTTACAGATTGATATTACGCCACCAGACTTCGAAACGCGGATTGCCATCTTACGTAAGAAAGCAAGTAATGAATTTTCGGCCGATACCCTGCAATATATCGCCAGCCATGTGAATACCAATATCCGGGAACTAGAAGGTGCCTTGACGCGGGTCACAGCCTATGCGACTATCCACAACCGCGAAATTACCACTAATTTAGCGGCCGAAGCCCTGTCCAGTCTCCTCAATGGGACTCCAACTACGGGCGATAAGCTATCCATTGATGAGATTGTCACCCAGGTTGGTCGCTACTATAATGTCGAAATCGACGAATTAAAGGGCAAGAAACGGACCAAGGAAATCGTTCATCCCCGTCAAGTTGCCATGTATCTCTGTCGTGAATTAACGGATGTCTCCTTCCCAAAAATTGGCGAAGCCTTCGGCAAGCGTAATCACACCACCATTATCCATGCCTATGAGAAAATCAATGACGAATTACAACATAATGCTCGACTAAAACAGGAGCTCAGTGAGCTCAAACAAAAACTAGGTCAGTAAGCTTGTTGATAAGTCTAAACACTTGTGGATAATTATGCACAGGGTTTTCCACATGTAAAAATCCCTTTATCTTCCCACTCAAAACAGTCTTCCACAGAATCCACAAGCCTTATGATGAAGAAGACTATATATATTTATCTTATTATATTTATGAATAAAAGGAGTCGACCACCATGCATTTTTCGATTAACCGTGATTACTTCATTAATCAACTCAACCATGTAGCACGGGCTATTCCAGGTAAAGCAGCTATTCCTGTCTTAACTGGTATGAAATTAGAGCTTAAATCAGATCGATTGATTTTAACTGGTAGTGACGCTAGCATTTCCATTGAAAGTGTCATTGAAACAAGTCAAGAGGCAGCTCAACTTCAAGTTACTAGACCAGGTAGTATTGTCTTATCAGCACGTCTCTTCATTGATATTGTGCGCAAGCTACCAACTAATCAGGTAGAGATTGAAGTGCAAGACCACTATAATGTTCAATTAACATCAGGTAAAGCGGTCTTTACCATTCAAGGGGTAGACAGTAGCCAATACCCTGTCTTACCGGAAACAGATGAAGATAAGCCTGTCACCTTACCAGGTCTACTATTTAAGAAGTTAATCAACCAAACCATCTTCTCTGCCTCCAACCAAGAAAACCGTCCAATTTTAACTGGTTTGAACCTTTCTTTCCATGATGGTTACTTGACTGGGGTTGCAACTGATAGTCATCGCTTGAGTAAACGCGATATTCCAATTAAGGATCTCAATCCAAGTCTCAAGGGACTTAATATTACCATTCCTAAGAAAACAGTGATTGAGTTGACTCGTATCTTAGATGACGAAACCAACGTGACTTTCTATGTTATGGCTCAGCAATTAGTTTTCCATTTTGATAATCTAGTCATTTACTCTCGTTTACTAGAAGGAACTTTCCCAGATACTAGCCGCTTAATTCCAACTACTTACAATACAGAATTAACCGTCAACACCCAATCCTTCAGCCAAGCTTTGGAGCGGGCAGCGCTCTTAGTTCATGTGGCTAAGTCTAATGTGGTTCAACTCAAAATGAGTCAAGGCAGTGTAGCGCTTCTAGTACAAGGTATTTCAATTGGTCAGTCTACCGAGGAGTTAAGCTATGATAGCTTGGAAGGGGACGACTTAACAATTGCCTTCAACCCTGATTATATGCGTGATGCCGTCAAATCATTTGGTGATACCACCATTAAATTAGGCTTTATCTCAGGTGAACGGCCATTATTGCTCCGTGAAGATAAAGTTGAAGAAGGTCACAATGACTTGATCCAACTCTTAACGCCAATCCGTACTCACCACGCATAAAAATCTAAAACTAAAAAAAAGCGCCTTTTTAGGCGTTTTTTTATTTAGCTAACTATGGGGCTTATTTGCCAGAAAAATTGCTTAAATCGAAAAAAAAGAGTATAATTAGAGGGTAAAGGTCTAAAATCAAGATAGGTTAAGGTGATAAAATGGCAAGACAAGAAATAAGCATTGAGTCAGATTTCATTACCCTAGGACAGGTATTGAAAAATGAAGGCATCATTGCAACAGGTGGCCAAGCCAAATGGTTTCTGTCAGAAGAAAAGGTCTTGGTGAATCAGGAGCAGGAAACACGCCGAGGGCGTAAGCTCTATCCAGGGGATCAGGTCACCATTCCGGCTTTGGATTTTGATGCCTTGATGGTTGCAGATGAAGCTTAAGACCTTAAAGTTAAGCCATTTTCGTAATTACCAAGGGATTGAGCTTTGCCTAGGACCAGGTTTAACTATTCTGACAGGTGAAAATGCCCAGGGCAAGACCAACCTCTTAGAATCGATTTTTCTCTTGTCTTTGGCTAAAAGTCACCGAACGAATCATGACAGCGAAATGATTGAGTGGGACCAAGAACAAGCAAGGATTGAAGCGGTCATCGAGACTAAAAACTATGAAATTCCCCTGGCTTTAACCTTGACCAAAAAGGGCAAGGTAGCTCAGGTTAATTACCTAGATCAATCGAAGCTTAGCCATTTTGTGGGGCAATTCAATACGGTGCTATTTGCGCCAGAAGATATGCAACTAATCAAGGGGGCACCTAATTTACGGCGTCGTTTCCTAGACATCGAGTTAGGTCAGGCCAATCCCATTTATCTTAATCACCTCTTAACCTATCAGCGTTTGCTTAAACAGCGCAATAGCTACCTCAAGCAGGAGGGACGGGGCAAGAAATTCGATCAAGTCTTCTTTGAAATTTTGACTGAACAACTATGCCAAGAAGGTGCACATTTGATTCAATATCGCATGGAATTTCTTGAAAAATTAGGGCAAATCGCTAGTCCTATCCATCAGAATCTATCCAATGGTCGTGACCAGTTGCATCTTGAATATGTCAATGGTAGCCAAGTATATCAATCTTTATCCTTAGAGGAAAGAATCAAGCAACTCCTCGATCAAGCTAGCACTTATGCCAGTCGTGAGCGTGATCAAGGAACGACCTTGTTTGGGCCTCACCGCGATGATTTTATGACCTATGTAAATGATAAAAAAGCCCAATTTTTCGGGTCTCAGGGTCAGCAACGTACCATTGTCTTGAGTTTAAAACTTGCTGAAATTGAGCTTATTAAACAAGCAAGAGGCGAATATCCCGTTCTACTCTTAGATGATGTCTTATCAGAGCTAGATGATGATCGCCAACATATTTTGATGTCTTATATTAAAGATAAGGTCCAGACCATCCTGACGACTGCGACGATTAAGGGCCTTAAACTACATCAGTTGCCTCATGCCGAGATTTTCTATATCTCAGCAGGTAACATCAGTAAAGGAGAACACTATGACGGAACAAATGCAAGCACCCCAACAGTATGATGCGGGTCAGATTCAGGTCTTAGAAGGTTTAGAAGCCGTCCGCAAGCGTCCCGGTATGTATATCGGGTCTACCTCGATTGTCGGTTTACACCACTTAGTTTGGGAAATTGTGGATAACTCAATCGACGAAGCCTTGGCTGGTTATTGTGATCATATCGAAGTAACCATTGAAGCCAATAATAGTATTACCGTTCAAGATAATGGGCGGGGGATTCCTGTTGATATTCAACCTCAAACAGGCCGTCCAGCGGTTGAGACCGTCTTTACGGTCCTCCATGCCGGTGGTAAATTTGGCGGTGGCGGTTATAAGGTATCGGGGGGTCTCCATGGTGTGGGGGCGTCTGTCGTAAACGCCTTGTCTACTGAATTAACCGTTCAAGTTTCGCGTGACGGGAAACTCTATCAACAACGTTACCATCGTGGAGCTGTTGAAGGCGACCTCGAAGTTATTGGACAGGCTACAGAAACAGGGACTAAGGTCAACTTCTTACCAGACCCTGCTATCTTTACTGAAACAACGGTCTTTGAATATGATCGTTTGAAGAAACGAATTCGCGAGTTAGCCTTCCTTAACAAGGGTTTACGGATTACCATTGAAGATAAGCGTCTGGATCAAGAAGAAAAAGATAGCTTCCACTATGAAGGTGGGATTAAGAGCTATGTACAACACCTCAATCAACATAAGACGCCAATTTTTGAAGAACCAATTTACATTGAAGGCGAAGTCGATGATATCCAAGTCGAAATTTCCATGCAGTATACGGATAGTTATCATACAACTATTCTGTCCTTTGCCAACAATATTCACACCCATGAGGGTGGGTCTCACGAAGCCGGCTTTAAGACGGGTTTAACGCGTGTTATCAATGATTATGCACGTAAGATGAACTTAATCAAGGATAATGACGAGAATCTAACCGGTGAAGATGTCCGTGAAGGTTTAACCTTGGTTCTCTCTATCAAACACCCAGATCCTCAATTTGAGGGGCAAACCAAGACAAAATTAGGTAACTCCGAAGTACGGGCCATCACAGACCGACTCTTCTCCAATGGGTTTGATGTTTACCTGATGGAAAATCCTAAAGTGGCACGTATTATTGTCGATAAAGGGATTTTAGCGGCTAAGGCTCGTATGGCGGCTAAGCGTGCACGGGAAATGACAAGACGTAAGTCAGTCATGGAAATTAGTAACCTACCGGGTAAATTAGCTGACTGTTCTAGCCGTGAAGCGGAACTCTGCGAATTATTTATCGTCGAGGGGGACTCAGCCGGCGGTTCAGCTAAGCAGGGTCGTTCGCGTATGTACCAAGCCATTTTACCTATTCGTGGTAAAATCCTCAACGTTGAAAAAGCGTCCATGGATAAAATTCTTAATAACGAAGAAATCCGTTCCCTCTTTACTGCCATGGGAACAGGCTTCGGGGGAGAATTCGATGTAGCTAAAGCTCGTTATCATAAGCTTATTCTTATGACCGATGCGGACGTCGATGGGGCTCACATCAGAACCTTACTCCTGACCTTGATTTATCGCTATATGCGTCCACTTTTAGATGCAGGTTATGTTTATATTGCTAAACCACCGCTCTATCAAGTTAAACAAGGTAAGCGTGCTATTTACCTAGATACTGATGCGGAACTCAAGGAGTGGCAAGAAGAAAATCCTAACGCGCGTTACACCATTCAGCGCTATAAGGGTCTTGGGGAAATGAACGAAGACCAATTATGGGAAACAACCATGAATCCAGAAAATCGCCGTATGTTACAGGTGACGGTGGAAGATGCTATTGAAGCAGAAGCCGTCCTGGAAATGTTGATGGGTGACGATGTAGAACCACGGCGGGCCTTCATTGAAGATAATGCTGTCTATGTCGAAAACCTTGATATCTAGCAGGCTGCGACAAGGAGAAAGGAACTAATAGTATGAGTGAAAGCTTTGATCATACACCGCATAATTATGAGGTCGTCAATCTCTCTAACGAGATGCGGACATCCTTCTTAGATTATGCTATGAGTGTCATCGTCTCTCGGGCCTTGCCTGATGTACGTGACGGGCTCAAACCAGTTCACCGCCGTATTCTCTACGGGATGAATGAGATGGGTGTGACTCCGGATAAACCATATAAGAAATCAGCTCGTATCGTCGGGGACGTTATGGGTAAATATCACCCACACGGGGACTCGGCGATTTATGAAGCCATGGTCCGGATGGCTCAACCTTTTAGTTATCGGGAACTACTAGTTGATGGGCATGGTAACTTTGGTTCTGTCGATGGCGACGGGGCAGCCGCGATGCGGTATACTGAAGCGCGTATGTCTAAGATTGCCATGGAAATGCTCAAAGATATCAATAAGGATACCGTTGATTTCAAGGATAACTATTCTCAAGAAGAAAAAGAACCTGTAACCCTCCCCTCTCGTTTCCCTAACGTCTTAGTCAACGGGGCAGCCGGGATTGCGGTCGGGATGGCAACTAATATTCCGCCTCATAACTTAGGTGAAACCATTGATGCCCTCAGTCTCTTGATGAAAAATCCAGAGGTGTCAGTTAATGAGCTGATGGAAGCTTTACCTGGACCTGACTTTCCAACAGGTGGGATTGTCATGGGTAAATCAGGAATCCGCAAGGCCTATCAAACTGGTAAAGGCAAGATTATTGTTCGCAGTCGCGTCGAAATCGAGCAAATGGCTCATGACAAGGAACGAATTGTTGTGACCGAGATTCCCTATGGGGTCAACAAGGCTAAGTTAGTAGAGCGGATTGCTGAATTAGCTCGGGAGAAAAAAATTGAAGGGATTACCTATGTGGCCGATGAATCTGGTCGTGAAGGTATGCGGATTGTCGTAGAAGTACGACGCGACACCAGTGCCAATGTCGTGCTCAACAATCTCTATAAATACACCGCCCTTCAAGTTACTTTTGGCTTCAATATGTTAGCTATCGACAAGGGCGTTCCGAAGATCATGAGCCTCAAGGAAATCTTGACCAAGTATTTGGAGTACCAAATCGAAGTCATTCGTCGTCGGACTGAGTTTGAAAAACGCAAAGCCGAAGATCGTGCTCACATCTTAGAAGGTTTGCGTAAGGCATTAGACTTCATTGATGAGATTATTGCCATTATTCGTGGCTCTCACGACACAGAAGTGGCCAAGGCTCAGTTAATTGAACGTTTTGAATTTTCGCCAATTCAGGCCCAAGCAATCCTAGACATGCGTCTGGCTCGCTTGACTGGTTTGGAACGTGAGAAGATTGAAGCAGAATATAACGATTTAATGGAATTAATTCGTCGCTTAACTGAGATTTTAAGTTCAGAGGCCAACATTATGGCTATTATTGAAGACGAATTGGCAGATATCAAGAATCGTTTCCCAAGTGAACGTCGGACGGAATTACGTGTTGGCGAATTAACCAGTATCGAAGATGAAGACTTGATTGAGGAAGAAGATGTCTTGATTGCCTTGACCTCTAATGGTTACATCAAACGTATGACCCAGGATGAATTCCAAGTCCAAAACCGTGGTGGCCGTGGGGTCAAAGGCATGGGGATGAGTGATAACGACAATATCCAAACCCTCGTTTCCTGCTCGACTCACGACAGCCTACTCTTCTTCACCAATAAAGGGAAAGTCTACCAAAGTAAAGGTTATGATATTCCTGAATATGGTCGGACTGCCAAGGGGATTCCAGTGGTCAACCTCCTCAATATCGAGAAGGAAGAATACGTTAAGGAAATCATTGCCCTTCATCCAAGTGAAGAAGATCAATACCTCTTCTTCGTCACTAAGAATGGTATTGTGAAGCGTTCCGATGTCAGCGCCTATGCTAACATCCGCAATAATGGTTTGATTGCCCTTAATATGCGCGAAGACGATGAATTAATCAACGTCCTAGTCACAAACGGTCAGCAAAACATTATTATCGGTAGCCACAATGGTTATGCTATGACTTTCGCAGAAACAGATGCCCGTATCATGGGCCGGACAGCGACTGGGGTACGTGGGATGAAACTGCGTGAGGGTGACTATGTTGTTGGGGCGGCCGTCTTAAACCCTGAATCTAATGTTTTAGTTGTAACCGAGCGTGGTTATGGTAAGCAAACCCCAGCTAGCGAGTATGCTGTTAAGAACCGAGGCGGTAAAGGGATTAAGACCTCTAATATTTCTGCTAAATCCGGTCAGCTTGCTGGTATTGTAGCGACTGAAGGTGATGAGGACCTCATGGTGATGACAGATCAAGGGGTTGTGATCCGCTTCAATATTGCCAGCATCTCTGTTACTTCACGCGCTACTCTTGGGGTCAAAATGATTCGTCTAGATGATGGAGCTAAGGTAAGCTCTATTACCAAGATTATGAAGACAGGTGAAGAAACTCAAGAACTGGCTGAAACAGAAGTAGATACCGAAGAAGCCAAGGATGACTCGGATTCTGAAGAAGAATAAGAAGGTTAATTAAGAAGTTGGGTCCCTATATTGGGAGCCAACTTCTTTTGTTGTCTTAGCATAATTTGACATGATAGTTAAGAAGGGATAAGATTAAGACTTAGAGAAAGGTTTTGAGAGAGGGGGATTATCCTATGAAAACTTGGCAACAAGTCTGGACTCTGGTCGGAGCAAAATTTAAGCAGAGTTTTACGTCTGTCAAAATAGCACCTATGATATATATAACGATTTTATATCCAGTAATAATGAATTTCATTCTTCCAAACTATGTGAGTCCAATAGAACGACAAGCCTTTGTTATGGTTATGTTTTTTTCCTTTTTAGGTAGTGTGTCTCCTATTACGCTTTCTATGTTGAATTTAACTGAGGATAAGGAGCATAAAACTTTACGTATTTTATTAGATAGTCATGTTAGGCCTTGGGTTTATCTACTGTCCCTAGTCATTATGACACAGATTACTTTGTGGGTGACGGTAATGATAAGCTTGCCTTTAATGAACCTAGATTATCAGTATTTAGGCTCTATTTTTGGCATGATTTTCCATTTTGGTATGTGCTTTCTAATTTCTAGCATCTTAGGATTGATTTTTGGTTTAATCTTTGATCGGTCTGCAACAGCAAATGCTGCTAGTATGGTTCCCATGTTAGCCATAGCCTTTATTCCTTTATTTAGTAGAATGAATGACCATTTAGCAGGATTGATGCCTTATTTTTATACTGGACGTGCCAATGCCTGGTTACTTCATTTAGATTATGGCGGTTTGGGGATTGATTTGTTGGTTTATGGCGTTTGGCTACTAGCTAGTCTGATTGTTTTGACAATTTGTTATCGACAAAAACGGAATCGACTCTATCTATAAAAGGAGGATGAGGCCATGAAGTTATGTGAATGGCAAGATGTGATGAAGCAGTCGCAGAATGGCATGTTACTCAAGGATTTGAATTTTAGTATTGAAGCAAGGCAGCATCTAGGAATTAAGTTCACGCAAGATGAACGGCAAATATTCTACGAACTTTTGGTGGAGCGTGAGCGACCAACGAGCGGTCAAATTAGCCGTAGTTTTAAGACGATGGCAAGTTGCCGCTTAGATGACGGAGTCTATGAAGGTCAGACAGTTAAAGTAGCTGTCACTCTTTTTAGTCGTTTGACTGGCTATGCTGGCAGCTTATCTGAGCTCTATGAGGCCTTCGCCCTATCGGATTTAGTTAATTATCGTATCAAGGATTTGACGATTGATCAGCGCTATCGTTTGCAACTGCTACGTGCTACTCTTAAGCAACCGGATTTGCTCTACCTAGAAAGTCCCATTTCGCTACTGAGTCATGACGGTGTGGGGCTCTATCTTAAGGCTTTGGATTATCTCAAGTCTCTCCCTCTAACCCTATTGATTACGGGTACCTCGCTAGAAGAATTAGTTCTCCTTAATATCGTGACCTATCGTTACCAGGTTCAAGATGGATTAGAATTGGTAGATGTTTCAGAGGAAGAATCGGATTCAGAAGGTAAGGAAGCAGAGGAATTAACGGCGACTGAACTCAACCGCGTCTTTAAGGTTGCCTGCAAACTCAGTGATAAAACTGTTTACTTTAATCCAAATGAAATAGATTATATTGAAAGCATTAATAGTGTATCGACCGTTCAAGTTAATGGCGATTCTTATCCGACTGCCATGACTTTGTCTGATTTAGAAGATAAGTTGAAGCACTTTGGCTTCTTCCGTTGTCATCGATCTTACCTGGTTAACCTCCAGCGAATTAACGAATTGGTGTCTTATTCTAAGAATTCTTATACCCTGATTCTCAAAAAGCCTAAAGAAACGCTCTTACCTCTGTCGCGTAGTCGATTGGACTCTTTGCGACAATTAATTGAATTATAGCCATTTCTGAGGTACCACTCAGCCCATTTTTTCCACACTTGGGCCGAGTGGGCCTCTTTTTGACTTTTTGGCCGTACGATTGGGCGATTTTTTACGTCAAAAGTCAAAAGACGGTGTAGACTATAGTCATCAAAGCAAATACCAGAAGGAGGCAGTCATATGTCACACACATCTGTTATCGAGGTGCGCGATCTCGTCAAACAATTTAAAAATCAAACCGCGCTCAATCATTTAGATTTTTCAGTTGAATCTGGAGAAATTTTTGGATTTTTAGGGCCATCGGGTGCAGGTAAAACAACCACCATTAAAATCTTAACCGGTCAACTACTAGCTAGTTCAGGTGAAACTAAATTATTAGGAATAGCAACGGATGCTCTGACCCAAGATATCTATCAGGAAGTCGGAATCGTCACGGATAACTCAGGTCTCTACGAAAATGTTTCTGTCTATCATAATATGAAGTTTTTCGCCGATCTGCTTAAGGTTGATAAGAAGCGGATTGACTTCTTACTTGAACGCGTTGGATTGGCTCAAGATAAGAAGAAACTTGCCCGTCGTTTATCGAAAGGGATGCGTCAGCGTCTAGTATTGGCCCGTGCCCTTCTCCATTCGCCTAAGGTTCTCTTCCTAGATGAACCAACTTCCGGTTTGGATCCAGCAACTGCTCAAGCCATTCATAAGTTACTGAAGGAAGTGCAAGCTGAAGGGACCACCATCTTCCTTACTACCCATAATATGGAAGAAGCAACTAAACTCTGTGACCGAGTGGCTCTTCTCAATGATGGGAAGATTGTTTCACTTGATACACCAAGAAATACCTGCTTAAACTTTAAGCGAGAACGCAAGTTAGAAGTGGGCTTAAAAGACAAGAGTCAGGTAGTCATTAATCAAGACCCAGCAGGGATTGCCCAACTGAATGAATGGTTAAGTCAAGACTTGGTCGAAACCATCCATTCCAACGAACCAACCTTAGAAGAAGTATTTATTGCAAAGACAGGGAGAGAATTACTATGATGAACTTACACAAAATCTGGACTATTTCAAAATTCAAAATCTACCAAATCGTTGTTAATATGCAGATTTTACCTATTTTGTTAATGGGTATGATTATGCCGGTTGCGATGAATTTTATCTTGCCTCGAACGGATGAATTTGCTCAAGGAAATGTTCGCAGTATCATGATTATTTCCATGGGTTTCATCTTTATCGCAGGGATGGGAAGTGCCATGACTGGCATGATGAGCTTAGTTGAGGAAAAGGAAAAGAAAACCCTGCGGGTTTTGATGACTTCAACGGTAACAAGCTTAGAATTTCTCATTGCTACCCTACTGCCAACAGTTGTTCTTTTATTGCTTCTTAGTTATCTCTTGATTCCTTTATCAGGTATGAGTTTTTCTGATTTATCTCTTTTTAAGTATGGGATTGTCAGCTTATCAACCATTGTTTCTGGATCTATTATTGGCTTTATTTCAGGAATTTTCGCTAAAAATTCATCTGAGGCTACAGCCTACAGTATTTTCCCTTTGATGATTTTAATTTTCGTTCCTTTCTATTCCATGTTTAGTGAACCTTTGGCTAAGGTTGCGCCCTATTTATACACTAACTTCTTCTTCAGTTGGTCGCGTAACTTTGCGGATGCTAGCTTGCCTATGCGCGAGGTCTTAGTAGCTTTAGCTTGGTTATTAGGTCTTAGTCTGGTTTTCGTTCTACTCTATCGTCACAATGGATTAGAAAAAGAATAGGGGGAAACTCTTATGTCATCTACTCGTCCTAATCAACTAATCAATATAGTCTTGCTTCTTGTTCTTCTCTTAAGTCTTTTGATAGAAGTCACGATAGGATCAAGCACCAGCCTTTGGTTGTCCATTTTAGGAAATCATTACTTCCAACGTGCCATCGCCATGGCCATAATAGGCAACTTTTGTTATAAATTGTGTTGTCAGGAATGCTAAGTAACTCTATCCCCCTTTTTGGGGGATATTTTTGTTAATAGACTTATGGGAGATTCTTCTGATTATAGCTTGCAATTCTTGATAGTCTCGCGTATAATTAATAGATGTGAGTATGTGACTATTTCCATACTCTCCTTGCTCTTTATGAGCCAATAGTCCAAAAGGAGGTGCAGTCAATGAGTCAAGCAACTAAATACGAAATCTTGTACATCATCCGTCCTGATTTAACAGATGACGCCAAGAAAGAATTGGTCGAGCGTTTCGATTCAATCTTAACTGAGAACGGTACTGAAGTTGTTGAATCGAAAGACTGGGCGAAAAAACGTTTTGCTTACGAAATCAACGACTACAAAGAAGGTATTTACCATATCGTGAATGTTGTCGCTGAAAACGCACAAGGCATTAACGAATTCGACCGTCTTGCGAAAATCAACCGTGACATTTTACGTCACATGATCGTCAAAGTCGAAGCTTAATTGTTTCACGTGAAACATCTTGAGGGAGGAACCAGCATGAATACTGTACAATTAGTCGGACGTTTAACCCGTGATGTTGAATTACGTTTTACCTCATCTGGCACTGCAGTCGGTTCTTTTACCATTGCGGTTAACCGTAATTTTACTAACCAACAAGGTGAACGTGAAGCGGACTTCATTTCGTGTGTGATTTGGCGGAAGGCAGCTGAAAACTTAGCTAACTTCACGCGTAAAGGTTCCTTGATTGCTATTGATGGACGTCTTCAAACACGTTCATACGATAATCAACAAGGCCAACGAGTATATGTAACCGAAGTGGTTGTTAACAACTTCGACTTGCTAGAATCTCGTTCTGTGACTGAACAACGTCCTGTCTCTAGCCCAAACACTGATCACCAAGCAGGTGCTTATAGTGCAGGTGGAGGCCAAGGTTACCAATCACAGCCACAAATGAATCAAAATAACTATAATCAATCATTTTCTTCATCAAATACTTCTCCATTTATGGATGAAGGTCACCCAATTGATATTTCTGAAGATGATTTACCATTCTAAAAATTAAGAAGGAGTATGACATATGGCTGAACAACAACAACGCCGTGGCGGTCGTCGCCGTCGTAGAAAAGTATGTTTCTTCTGCGCAAACCATATCGATCATCCTGACTACAAAGACGTAGATTTACTCAAACGTTTCATTTCTGAAAAAGGGAAAATCTTACCACGTCGTGTAACTGGGACTTGCGCGAAGCACCAACGTGCTTTAACCGTTGCTATTAAACGTGCACGAATTATGGGTCTTTTACCATTTACTGTACAAGACTAAGAATTTACTGACTAGAGCCTCGGCTCTAGTCTTTTTTGTTTCACGTGAAACATTCCTGCTCAACTAGAGAAACTAGAATAAATGTGGTAAAATAGAGGAGAATAAAACTACTAGGAGGTGGACAGTGAAAAAAGATAGAATAAGGCAGTTTATAAAACTGTTGGACCGTTCTTCAATGAAGTGGCCAGTATTGTTTTTTACCGTCTTTTATCTCTCTATTATTCTAGCAACCCTTGCTTATATGCCCTGGATAGCACTTCTAATGCTAGTGTTAATGTTCTTATTCATACTGATTGGATTTAATCATTTTGAAGGTTACATGCGATATTTAGAGCAACAGTACTCTAGTGTGGCACCAACCTTGCACTTAGCGCAAGAAGATGCCTTGTATCGTGCTCCTATTGCGGTGCTTATCTACAATAATAAGCACGAGGTAGCCTGGGTTAACCCAGAGTTTCAGCATCATTATGGAAATTTACAACTTCTGGGACAGCCACTTGCTAAGTTGCATCCAGGTCTAGGAGAAATTGTAAATCAAGAAAACCCAGAAAAACAATGGCAAACTATTGAGATAAATCAAAAGTATTACCGTTATCTACATCAACCGTCCTATCAGGCGATTTACTTTATTGATCAAACGCCTGAACATGAGATGGTAGCTCAAAGAGCTTATGATCGTATAGTCTTTGGTTACTTGCTCATTGACGAATACGATGAATTAGTACAGTCCATGGATGACAGTGAGACTTCGCTCTTTGATGCTAAACTATTAAATGGTTTGCGAGAATGGGCTAATCAATTCAACCTTTATCTCAAACGTTTAGAAGATGATCGGTTTTTAATCTTAGCTAATCAAGCGGCCCTAGATGTGTTGGAGAAGGATAAATTCAAAACGCTAGAAAGCATAAAAGAAACAGAAGCTAAACAGTCAATCCCTGTATCGATAAGTGTAGGGCTTGCATACTCAGAAAACACCTACTATGGTCTTGATGAACTAGCCAATCAAGCTCAACTTAATGTAGAGTTATCTTTAGCGCGTGGGGGTGATCAGACTGTAGTTCGCTCACACAACGGTCAAGCCCGTTTCTATGGTGGTAAGTTGAACGTTAACCAAAAACGCTCAATTACACGTTCTAAATTGGTTTATCAGGCCTTACTGACCTCTGTCGAACAAGCCAACCGTGTGATTATTGCCGGCCATAAATATCCTGATATGGATGCTGTTGCGTCAGCCTTAGGAATTCATAAAATTGTAAGCCAACAGGGTAAATTTGCTAGAATTATCCTTGATCGTCAGGAGTTATCTGATGATGTGGCTCAGCTTCTTGAATTTCCTGCAATCAAGAATGAGGCCTCCAATCTATTCATTAGCTTAGAGGAAGCTCAAGAGATTGTTGATAATCGTACTCTCGTTGTCATGGTAGATCACCACAGACCTAGCTTATCTGCTGCTGGCCCATTAGTGAATGAGCATGAGGTGGTCATTATTGATCATCACCGCCGAAGTGAAGATTTCCCTGCTAAACCAGTCCTAACCTTCATTGAGCCTTATGCCTCATCAACGTCAGAATTAGTTACGGAATTCTTCATCTATATGCGTAACAGTCACGAAACACTGAACAAAACAGAGGCAACAGCTCTCTTAGCTGGTATTATTGTGGACACTAATAACTTTGCCAGTCGAACAGGGTCGAGAACTTTTGATGCAGCAAGCTATCTTAAGTCTCGTGGTGCTAATGAACACTTAATTCAGCAGCTGCTTAAGGAAGATCTTAAGCGATTGTTAGAGCGTAACGAGATTATAGCTCAAGCACATTATATCGGCAAAGATATTATTGTAGCTAAGGCTCAAGAGGGAAAAGTTTATGACAATGTGACAGCCTCTCAAGCAGCGGATGTCATGCTGACACTTAAAAAAGTAGAAGCTTCTTTTGTTATATTTGAGCGCCCTGATCAAACAATCGGTATTAGTGCCCGTTCCATGGGTGGGCTTAATGTCCAGACTTTGATGGAAGAAATGGGTGGAGGTGGTCATTTGACTACTGCTGCGACTCAAATAAAGGAATCAAGTCTTGATCAAGTCTATCAAGATTTACTAGAGACCATTCAACGTAATAAGGAGGAAAGTTGATGAAAGTAATCTTACTACAAGACGTCAAAAAACAAGGAAAAAAGGGTCAATTGATTGAAGTATCGGAGGGCTATGGCCGTAACTACTTAATCAAGAATGGCTTAGCTAAACTTGCTGATAATGCCGCAGTTAATCAATTAAATGCCGAAAATAAAGCTAAGGCTCGCTTAGAGGCTGAAGAATTGGCACAAGCAAAAGACCTTAAAGAAAAACTCGAAGATGAAAAAACTGTGATTGTAATTAAAGCAAAATCAGGTGCAGATGGTCGTCTCTTTGGGACCATCCCATCGAAACAAATCGCTGAAGAACTTAAAAAACAGTATAACCTCAGTATTGATAAACGCAAGATTCAATTAGAACAAAACTTAGCTTCCTTAGGCTACCACCATGTAGCAGCTAAGTTACATCATGACGTGACCGCCAAACTTAACGTTCATGTTGTAGAATCCTAAGTTTACATCTTAAAGGGACTGACTTAGTCAGTCCCTTTATTGTTTCACGTGAAACATTCGACCTAATTAGAGACAAAAATGGGCAGCTATCAGTTGCTATTTTTTCGGATATACGGTAAAGTAAATAGTGGTTGTGAAACTTTTTTGTTTCACGGATTATTCACAAGAAAGAAGGCTCTCATCCATGAATCCAGAGACATTTATTGCCCAATGCGCCGCCCATGGACTAGTGCTGAATGACCAGCAAATTACCCAATTTGAGCGCTACTTTCAACTCTTGGTTGAGTGGAATGAGAAAATGAATTTGACGGCCATTACCCAACGTGAAGAAGTCTACCTCAAGCATTTTTATGACTGCTTAATGGCTCTATGGAATATGCCTTTGGATGATTACGCTCTTCAACTCTGTGATGTTGGGGCTGGCGCAGGATTTCCAAGTATCCCATTAAAAATCGCTCATCCAGAGTTACAAGTGACTATTGTCGATTCGCTTCAAAAGCGTCTGACTTTTATTGATCATTTGGCTCAGGAACTTGACCTAGAAGGGGTAACCTGTGTCCATGGACGCGCGGAAGATGTAGGGCAGAACCCTGCCTATCGAGGTCAGTTTGACTTAGTAACAGCTCGGGCGGTCGCAAGCCTTAATGTTCTAGCAGAATACTGCCTTCCTTTAGTTAAGATTGGAGGCCAGTTCTTGGCATTGAAAGCACAGAAGTCAGATCAGGAGCTGGAAGAAGCAGGAGCAGCCATTCGTGTTCTAGGTGCCAAGCTAATCAAGGTAACGGAAGACCAGTTGCCAGTTGAGTCAGCAGACCGTCGTTATATTCTGATTCAAAAAACAAAAGAGACGCCTAATAAGTATCCACGCAAGGCAGGTAAACCGGCCAAAGATCCAATAAAAGCCTAGGAGGTAAGCTATGGGAAGAATGATTGCAATCGGAAATCAGAAGGGTGGCGTTGGTAAAACAACGACTACCGTCAACTTGGGTGCTGCCTTGGCTTTCCAAGGAAAGAAAGTCCTGATTATTGATATGGACTCACAGGGGAATGCAACCAGTGGTTTGGGGATTGAACGGGCTGACGTTAAGCAAAGCGTCTACGAAGTCCTAGTTGATCAAATTGAAGCAGCGGGAGCTATCTTGCCAACTTCTCGCGAGAATCTCTGGATTTTACCGTCTACTCTCCAATTAGCAGGGGCGGAGATTGAACTTGCAACAGCAGACCACCGCGAATCAAGGCTCAAACAGGCTATTGAACCTATCAAGGCTGACTACGATTATATTTTAGTAGACTGTCCACCGTCATTAGGCCAGCTATCGCTCAATGCTTTTACAGCAAGTGATACCATCTTAATTCCAGTACAGTGCGAATACTATGCCTTAGAAGGTTTGAGCCAACTCTTAAACACTATACGCTTGGTTCAACGTACCTATAATAAGAACTTTCGGATTGAAGGCGTACTCTTGACCATGTTGGATGCTCGAACCAATTTGGGTTATGAAGTGGTTGAAGAAGTACGTAAATATTTCCAAGAAAAAGTCTATCAGACAATCATTACACGTAATGTCCGACTCTCTGAAGCGCCATCCTATGGTCAGTCGGTTATAGACTATGATCCAAAATCTCGTGGAGCTGAAATGTATATGGACTTAGCCAAGGAGGTGGCTGCAAATGGCTAATAAACCAAAACCTAAGCAAAAAAGAAGTGGTTTGGGTCGGGGCATGGAGGCCTTGTTTACTCCGTTAGAGGAAACGCCATCGGAATTCGAACAAGTTGAAGAAATTACCCTGGAAGATATCCGACCTAATCCACATCAACCGCGTAAACATTTTAATGAAGAGGCCCTAAATGAATTGGCAGACTCCATCCGAAATAACGGTGTTTTCCAACCTATTATCGTGCGTAAGTCAGCCATCAAAGGCTATGAACTAGTGGCCGGCGAACGTCGGGTTAGAGCTAGTCGTCTAGCGGGGCTCACCACCATTCCGGCCATTGTCCGCCAACTTGATGAGCGGGTGATGATTGAGATTGCCGTCCTAGAAAACTTGCAACGGGAAGACTTGAGTCCACTGGAAGAGGCGGAAGCCTACGACATGCTCATGAATAAGTTGAATTTGACCCAGGCAGAAGTGGCTGAACGTATGGGTAAGAGCCGACCTTATATTGCCAATTATCTACGTCTCTTAACTTTACCAGATGAAGTGAAGAAATTGGTTCAAAAAGAAGCACTATCTATGGGTCAAGCAAGAACCCTTCTGTCTCTTAAGGATAAGAAGCAGTTAGTGACTCTAGCACAACGTGTCATCAAGGAACAACTAACAGTCCGTCAGTTAGAAGACTTGGTACAACAACTCAATGAGAAGTCCCAGGCCAAACAAATCAAAAAAACAAAGAAAGCAGATAAAAAGCCATCATATATCTTAGCTTGCGAGCAAAAACTGCAAGAACGCTTTGGCACCATGGCCTTGATTCAACAGCGGGGTGACAAGGGTAAGATTGAGATTGAATATATGGATGAATCTGACCTCATGCGTATCCTAGATTTGCTACAAATTCAAGCCTAGGAGGGAACCATATGCAAAAAGACTATGATCTTCATGACATTATCGAGATGAAAAAGCCTCATGCTTGCCAAACTAACCGTTGGCAGATTATCCGTATGGGCATGGACATCCGAATCAAATGCTGTCACTGCGGACATATTGTGACCTTAACCCGGCGTGACTTTGAAAAACGACTTAAGAAAATTAAAGAAAAAGCGCCCGAAAAAATCTAGCTAAAGAAAGAGTGAATGACATTGGCATTAACAGCCGGTATTGTAGGTCTTCCTAACGTTGGGAAATCTACCCTATTCAATGCAATTACAAAAGCAGGTGTCGAAGCGGCTAACTATCCCTTCGCTACCATCGATCCAAACGTCGGGATTGTTGAAGTTCCTGATCAACGTCTGATTGAAATTACCAAACTAGTTAAACCTAAAAAGACGGTACCAACCGCAATCGAATTTACCGATATTGCCGGGATTGTAAAAGGCGCAAGCCGTGGTGAGGGTCTGGGTAACAAGTTCTTAAGCCATATTCGCCAAGTTGACGCCATTTGTCACGTGGTACGTTGTTTTGCCGATGGCAATATTACGCACGTTTCAGGCAAGGTAGACCCACTTTCAGATATTGAAACTATTAACCTAGAATTGATTCTGGCCGATTTGGAAACCATCGATAAGCGTATTGGACGTGTAGCCAAACTAGCTAAATCTAAAGATAAGGATGCAGTAGCGGAATTAGAGGTTCTAGAAAAGTTAAAAGCTGCGTTAGAAGATAATCAACTGGCTAACTCTGTTGAATTCTACGATGAGCAACTGCCTTATGTCCGTAACCTCTTCCTTTTGACGCGTAAAAAGATGCTTTACGTTGCCAATATTGGTGAAGATGAAGTGGTGGACCCGTCTGATAATCCTTATTTGGCTCAGGTTCGTGAATTAGCAGCTAGCCAAGGTGCAGATGTCGTGCCTATTTGTGCGCGTCTGGAAGAAGAAATTGCTGAATTGGATGATGAAGAAAAAGCTGTCTTCTTAGAAGACTTTGGTTTGCAAGAATCAGGTTTGGACCGTCTTATCCAACATGTCTATAGCCTCTTAGGACTAGCCACTTACTTTACGGCTGGGGAACAAGAAGTTCGGGCCTGGACCTTCAAACAGGGTATGAAAGCACCACAAGCTGCTGGGATTATTCACTCTGACTTTGAACGTGGCTTCATTCGAGCTGAGACAGTCTCTTATCAAGATTTAGTCACTTACCAAAGTATGCAAGCTGCCAAAGAGGCCGGTCGTGTACGTTCAGAAGGTAAAGAATACGTCGTACAAGATGGCGACATTATGCTGTTCCGCTTTAACGTATAGCCTATAGGAGGAAGAATCATGACTGAAGAAATTAAACAAACAGAGCATGTAGAGACGGAAGCAGAGGTTGCAGTTGAGGAGGCTTCTGCCAGCTTAACAGAGTCAGAAATTTTTGGCCGTTTAACCAAACGTAACCAACAATATATGTTGACCCTGGACAGAAACTTAGCTGCTGCTAATCTAACCGAGTCTATTCGACAACAAATCTACCAAGAAATGTGCGAAACCTTGGAAGAGGGTCAACAGACAGGTCAGACTGCCCGTCAATTATATGGCACGCCGACTGAATGTACGGCTGTTATCTTAGAACAGCAGTTTCCTAGCGATGAAGAAGGCGAGCGCTCAGCCGATTGGAAGATTGCCCTCGATGGTGGCTTACTATTAGGATCTGTTTTTACTTTGATCACGGGCTTCTCGCTTATGCGTCAAGGGGAACATAGTGAAGCAACAATCAACAATATGGGCTTAATCACCTTAATCGTTAACTACTTAGTGGCAGGGATTGCTATGCTGATTGTGTCCAAGGTACTACCAGACATGGATGCGCCTAAAGGCAAGCGCGGCTACTTTAAATACTTTTCTGTGTCTTCTTTAGCTATGCTAGGGTGGATTGTTGCTGTCAGCATCTCGAGCGTCATCTTCCCAACGGCTATCAATCCAGTCTTTCCATATGATATCTACTTCATTATAGGGGGCTTAACCTTCCTCTTGCGCTTCTATCTCAAAAAGCGGTGGAATATCAAGGGTGGCCTTTTCTAACAAAATTGAAAGACCGATTCAGTCGTAAGCTGAGTCGGTTTTTTAGTATGCAAGATCTAGGAGATTAAAGTAAAGCAACAAGATTAGAATTTAAAAAGAATGAGCCTTTAGGCTTGCCCCCAAGGGGCGAAAGTGGTATTTTATTAAAAATAACTGTTGCTGAGAGTCAAAGGAGGAAATAGAATGTCAGGTTGGGAAACGAAATTTGTACGTGAAGGATACACATTTGACGATGTCTTGCTGGTGCCAGCGCGCAGCGAGGTATTGCCAAATGATGTGGATTTAAGAGTTGAGTTAGCGCCTAATCTAAAATTGAATATTCCAATTATTAGTGCCAGCATGGATACTGTGACGGATTCGACCATGGCAATCGCTATGGCCCGCCAAGGTGGACTGGGTGTCATCCATAAAAACATGTCCATTCAAGAACAGGCTGAAGAAGTTCGTAAGGTAAAACGTTCAGAAAATGGCGTCATCATCGATCCTTTCTATTTAACACCTGACAATACGATTGAGGATGCGGAAGAATTAATGAGCCGTTATCGAATTAGTGGGGTACCGATTGTAGAGAGCCTTGAAAGCCGTAAGTTAGTCGGGATTATTACCAACCGCGATCTCCGCTTTATTCCAGATTATAGCCATAAGATTGCAGAGTACATGACACATGAAAAATTGGTGACAGCTCCAGTTGGGACAACTTTAGAGGAAGCCGAAAAAATCCTCCACCAACACCGGATTGAAAAATTGCCAATCGTTGATGAGTCTGGTCGTCTATCAGGCTTAATCACCATTAAGGATATTGAGAAAGTCATTCAATTCCCTAACTCTGCCAAGGATCAGCATGGTCGTCTTTTAGTTGCGGCGGCTGTCGGGATTACCAGTGATACATTTGAACGTGCAAGTGCCCTCATTGCCGAACAAGTGGACGCTTTGGTTATCGATACTGCCCATGGGCACAGTGCCGGCGTTATCCGTAAGATTAAGGAAATTCGTGAGACCTTCCCAGATGTCACCATCATCGCTGGTAACGTGGCAACTGCTCAAGCTACTCGTGACCTCTTTGAAGTGGGGGTAGACGTCGTAAAAGTCGGGATTGGGCCAGGTTCTATCTGTACTACCCGGGTTGTAGCCGGTGTCGGTGTACCTCAATTAACTGCTATTTATGACTGTGCGACAGCTGCCAAAGAATACGGCAAGGCTATTATTGCAGATGGTGGGATTAAGTATTCAGGGGACATTGTCAAAGCCCTTGCCGCTGGCGGCCATGCGGTCATGCTAGGGAGCATGTTGGCTGGTACGGACGAGTCACCAGGTGAATTTGAAATCTACCAAGGCCGTCGTTTCAAGGTTTATCGTGGTATGGGTAGCTTAGCTTCAATGGAAAAAGGTTCAAGCGACCGTTACTTCCAAGCCACCAACGAAGCCAACAAACGTGTACCTGAAGGGATTGAAGGTCGCGTTGCCTACAAGGGAAGCGTGGCGGATATTGTCTTCCAAATGATTGGGGGCCTTCGCTCAGGTATGGGTTACTGTGGAACACCAAATCTCCAAGCCCTACGTGAAGACGCGCAATTTATCCGCATGAGTGGTGCAGGCTTGATTGAGTCTCACCCACACGACGTTCAAATTACCAAGGAATCACCTAACTACTCACGTAGCTAAAGCTTTTACATGAGATGCCCTTAGGGGCATCTTTTCTTTGTCTATAACTTTTAATAAAACTTAAGACACAAGGCATCTGGATTGATGTATAATGAAGGAGACTTGATAAGAAAGTGAGGACAGCAAGATGCGAATTTTGGTAGCAGATGACGATCGCGAAATTGTTGAATTACTCAATATTTATCTTCATAATGAAGGTTACGAGGTAATTAAGGCCTATAACGGCCATCAAGCCTTAAGTTACATTAAAAACGATGTGGACCATGAAATTGGCTTAATCATTTTGGATATTATGATGCCAAAAGTTGATGGAATGCAGGTCCTAGATAAGTTGCGCGCTGCAAACTATGAGACGCCTGTCTTAATGTTGAGCGCCAAAAGTTCAGATCAAGACAAGATTCAAGGACTGACCAGTGGGGCTGATGATTATGTTACTAAGCCATTCAACCCATTAGAAATTATTGCGCGGGTCAAATCCATCTTGCGTCGCCAGTCCACCTACCAGAAGGAAGTGACAGAGCCGGATGTAATCGAGATTGGCCCTTTAATTATTCGACGCGCTTCCCACGAAGTAAAGACTTTAACTGACAAAGATATTCAGTTGACGGCCTTAGAATTTGGTATTCTCTATCTTCTGGCTAGCCATCCCAACCAAGTTTTTAGTGCAGAAGAAATATTTGAAGCCGTGTGGAACCAAGAAAGTATTGTGTCAGCCAAGACGGTGATGGTCCATGTCAGCCATTTACGGGATAAGATTGAAGCGGCCACCGAAGGTGAACGTGTCATTCAGACCGTATGGGGAGTAGGTTATAAAATTGAAGGATAAGGATAAAAAAGCACCTCAACCACTCAGTATGCGTCTGACCAGAAGTGAGCGAAGTGAACTGGTCGTAGAGGCCATTATAACCATGAGTTTAATCTTCTTCCTCTATCTCAGCGCGCTCTTAATCTATCGCCAAGCCATTGATTATAAACTAAACTTCTTTGGCCTAGATACCACGCTACGCCATATGCTAGGTTTAACACGCCAGCAAATTATTGTCTCCGTCTATATTTTTTCTCTTGCCTCTTGTGTGGTTGCTATCCTTGTCACCAATTGGCGGGTCAAGCGTCGAATTAATCAAATGAAGTTAGCCCACATTCTGGACTATCTTAAATATATTGCGCAAGGTCACTATGAGATTCGTATTCCTCAGACAGACTTAGGTGAGATGGATGAAGTTGTCAGCTCAATCAATCATTTGGTAGACAGCACAGTTAGAGCCATTGAAGAAGAACGAAAAATTGAAAAATCTAAAGATGAGCTCATTACCAATATTGGCCACGATATTCGTACGCCTTTGACTTCGGTTATTGGCTACCTAGGTTTGATTGAAAACCAGCAATATCATAGCCAGGAAGAACTAGCACGTTATGCTCACGTTGCCTATCGGAAGGCCCAACAGATGCAGAGTTTGGTCCAAGATCTCTTTACTTATACGGCTACTCGTCAGACGACTACTGAAATTAGCCCCGTTCAGGTTCAGGTGCTACGTTTTATGGAGCAGTTAGTGGCTGACTTCGAACTCAATGCCAGAGAAAAGGCCATTGAACTACGCCTGGATATCCGGCCGCAGAACTTGCTTGCTAACTTTGATGTCGATAAAATGGCGCGAGTTTTCCATAACCTTTTATCCAACGCACTTAAATATGGTGCTGGCGCACATTATATTGAGTTATTAGCCTATCAAGAGCAAGACTATATTTATTTTAAAGTTAAAAACGACGGACAACCGCTTGATAAAACTGAATTAGAAGATATTTTTCAAAGAAGCTATCGGGCTGATCAGTCACGTAGCGCTAACCAACCTGGAACAGGCTTAGGATTAGCCATTGTCCGTAATATTGTCGAACTTCACCATGGGCGTGTTTATGCCACGGTAGAAGGAAAAGAAACAATTTTTACTATTGAAATCCCCCAAAAATCCCCCCAATAATAAGGTGTACTATGAAAAAACGTAATTACTTCCTAGCCTTTTTCAGTCTGTGGCTAGGACTAGAGGTTTTTGCTTCGACAGGAGTTCAAGCAGTTGGGACAGAGCCGAATCTCAACGCTCAGTCTGCCATTGCGGTAGATGCGGCTAGTGGGCAAATTTTATATCAGAAGAATCCAATGGCACTATTAGAAGTAGGAAATTTGACCAAGCTACTTAGTTTGCTGATCATCTATGATGCGCTAGACCAAGAGAGCATTCATTTAGATGATCGTGTGACCCTATCTGATGAGGCTTATGCCCTGAGTCAGAATTATGAATTGTCCAATGTACCCTTACGACAAGACTTGGATTACTCTGTCGCCGAACTTTTAGAGGCGGTGGAAATTGGCTCTGCTAACGGGGCTCTCCTAGCCCTAGCTGAATATACAGCCGGAAGCAAAGAAGCTTTCCAAGACCTAATGCAAGCCAAGCTTCAATCCATACTAGCGGATTCAGATAAGATTGATGAAGTTGACCGAGAAGAGTGGCAGGCCCTAGTTCCTGAGCTTGTTAATCTAACGGGCCTTGTAGAACAAGAAGAAGGTGTGGCAAGCAAGCAGCAGAATAAGCTCAATGCTATCATTCTAGCAGCTATAAGCTACCAATTAGTCAGTCGCCATCCTGAACTGTTAGACAATACCAAAATAGATGCTAAGCTCTTCCGCCAAGGGACTGATGATCAGTTTGAGATGCATAACAGCAACCAAATGTTAGCCGGCCAAGCCTATGAATATGACCAAGTTGATGGGCTAGTCAGTGCAGCGACAGCTCACGATGGCTATGGAACGGTCCAGACCATGGCGCGTGATAATTTTCGCGTTATTGTTCTCACACTCGGAAATAGCGAGTCAGCTCAAAGCTATCATGATAGTAAGAAACTGTTAGATTATGTATATGGGACCTATCAGCTTAAACGCGTTATCTCTACAGGAGATTCGGTCACGCAACTTACACAATTGCTAGCGCACGATGGTGAACCTGAACAAGTACAGGCCTATTATGGCGAAAACTTAGATCTCGCGATTCCTATCGTTGATACCACGCCTCGCATTGATTATCTCTTTGAGCCAGATTCTAACCTGGTGACAGCCATTGACAATGGTTGGAATATTCAGGCGCCGCAAACAGGCGGTCAAGCAATTGGCCAAGTGCAGGCTTCAATTAAGCAACATGCCATGCAGTTTCTTCCCACAAGTAAAACCAATCGAGTCAGTGTCAGACTCAGCCATGACATTAAGGAAGCTGATTTTATGGCCAAGTTCTGGCGGGGGCTAGGCCGTTTCTTCAGTGGCCTAGCAGAAGGAATTCGGCAGTTCTTTACCAGACTATTCAATTAATTTTGAAGGGGAAGCTTCAGGGCTTCCCCTTTAATATATTGAATAGGCAATATATTGTGGTAACGACACAGTAGCTCAAACTATAAAATGGACAGAATAGCTATACGGAGCCAAAGGCAAAGTAGTTAAGGAAAAAAGAATTATAGCACTATATTTAGGGAAGACTAAAAATTAAAACTACTAGATATAGTAGGTGGAGAAAAAGTCGATAAAAGGCGAAAAAAATGTAGGAAAAGTATTGACTAAGAGAAGGATTCATGCTAATATATAGAAGTTGTCACGTGGTGGCAACAAGCACATTGAAAACTAAACA
>CBDFAX010000009.1:0-67726 GCA_965245735.1 uncultured Abiotrophia sp.
ACCAGAAGGCAGAAGAAATCCGTAAGTTAATGGACAAACACGAGATGGTAGCTATGGTGGGGGATGGCGTCAACGATGCGCCTGCCTTAGCTAGTGCAAGTCTGGGGATTGCGATGGGGCAAGGGACGGATGTAGCCATGGAAACGGCGGATGTGATTCTCGTTCGAGATCAACTTCAGTCTCTATCTTATTTGCATCGCCTTGCCAAGAAGCATGACCGGATTATCTGGCAGAATATTGGCTTTTCCATGTTAGTTGTGTTAGCCTTAGTAATAATGAATGTCAGCCAAATTTCCAATATCGCCCTTAGCGTAGTGGGGCACGAAGGATCAACCCTGCTAGTGATATTGAATGGGTTACGACTTTTAGTCCCCTTATCATCACGAGGTGAATCATAATGTATGACGAACAAGTAATTGAAGAGCTAGCACAATTTTTTAAGGCGGTAGCAGATGCTTCTAGGCTCAAACTCTTGCTACATTTAATGAAGCAAGAAGCCAATGTGAATGAATTGGCCGAGGCAACTGGCTTAACTCTCTCGGGGGTCTCTCACCAGCTTAAACTATTGAAGTTAATGAAATTGGTTAAGTCCAGTAAACAAGGTAAGTATGTCTACTATAGTCTAGATGACCATCATGTTAAACACATTATTAACGATTCTCTGATACATTTGTCTGAGGAAGGTTCTGAATAGCGAACAGGCGGCTTTGGCTGCCTGTTTTTTCGTGCTAACAAAAGACGCGAACATTCTGTTGAAAAAGGTCAACAATTTTCGTTCTAGGCATTCTGTTAGTCTTGGACTTATGCTATAATAGGTAAAATTTTAGAAAGAGATGGTGAGCAAATGACTGTCGAGACAAGCTTCTTAGGGATAACCTTAGCCAATCCATTGATGAATGCATCAGGGGTCCACTGCATGACGGTAGCAGAGATGGATGAGTTAGCACAGAGCGCGGCTGGAGCCTTCGTGACCAAGACGGCAACGCGAGACTATCGAGCGGGTAATCCCCAACCTCGTTATGTAGATGTGCCATTAGGCAGTATTAACTCGATGGGCTTGCCCAATGAGGGATTAGCTTATTACCTAGACTATTGCTTAGCGCGCCAGGATCAACAACCCCTACAATTCTTGTCGGTAGTAGGTCTAAGCTACGATGAGATTGTTGAGAACCTGCGTACTATAGAAGCTAGCGCCTATCAAGGCGTGACAGAATTCAACTTGTCTTGTCCTAATGTTCCGGGCAAGCCTCAAATCGCCTATGACTTCGAATTGACAGAGCGGCTCTTAACAGAAGTTTTTTCTTTCTTCACTAAACCGCTAGGGCTTAAGTTGCCGCCTTACTTCGACATAGCCCATTTTGATCAGATGGCAGCCATCCTTAATCGTTTCCCGCTGACCTATGTTAACTGCGTCAACTCAATTGGGAATGGTCTCTATATTGATGTAGATAAGGAGCAAGTGGTCATCAAACCTAAGGGAGGATTTGGCGGTCTAGGTGGAGACTATATTAAACCAACCGCCTTGGCTAACGTGCTGGCCTTCCATCAACGGCTCAAGCCATCCATTAAGATTATTGGCACAGGGGGCGTCAGAACAGGCCAGGATGTTTTTGAACATATTCTTTGTGGGGCTAGTTTAGTTCAGGTAGGAACGGCACTTCACCAAGAAGGCGTAGGCATCTTTGAACGCCTAGTTGCTGAGTTGGAAGTTATTATGGAAGCAAAGGGCTATACTTGTTTGGATGATTTCCGAGGTAAGTTACGGGAGATTGAGTAAAAAATATATTGCGATTCGATTTTGTAATTCGATAGAGATTATGAGCTGTTATCTTTATGTTCGGGAAGATCTGTTAGCGTCTTTAGACAATGGTAATGGATTAAGCAAAAATATCTGTGATAGGGAAAAACTCTATTGACAATCAAGGGTATTTTTAATATTATATCAAGAGTAATTTTATCCTATGAGGGGAAAAGGAGAGAAAAAAATGAATAAATCCAAAGTGATGGCACTGGGGCTTATGGGGAGCGCTTTTGCCTTAACTGCGTGGACTAGTCAGGTAGTGACTGCGGAGGAAGCACCGGTAGTTGCGAGTGAAGCAGCTTCCAATGAGGTAGCATCATCACAGGCAATGCCTGCTGAGCCGGCAAGCAGTGAGTCAAGCGCTAGTCAAGCTAGCGAGGAAGCAGAAAGTGAAAGCGTTGAGGATAAAACGGCAGAATCGACTAACTCAGCTCAGTCAGTTGATGCCCTAGCAGACTATAAAGCCCTCAAAGCAAACTATGATGTGCAAAAAGAGGCGTACGATCAAAATCCTAGTGATTTTCAGTCAGTAGAGCGTGCCTTCCAAAGTGTTCAGGCCGCCTATGAGTTGGCTAAGTCGGAATACGACAGTAAAGTTTCTGTCTATGAGGAAGCCATGGCGGCTTATCAAGTGGCCAAAGCAGCCTATGATCAAGCCTTAGGGCAGTACAATCAGGACTCAGTACGCTATCGGCAAGCTAAAGCACAGTATGATATGGATCAAGCGGCTTATCTTAAGGCCAAGACACAATATGACCAAGATTTAAGTAAGTATCGCGAGCAAGAGGCTCAATACCAGAAGGACTTGAAGGCCTATCAAGAAGCCAAGGCTAACTATGACCAAGCTCAAAGCAAGTATGTCACCGATAAAGCAGCCTATGATCAAGCTAAAGCGCAGTTTGATAAGGATCAGGCTGCGTATGAAGCTGGGCTAGCTGAAGCAGAAGCTAAGAAAAATGAAGAGGGTTATCTCTCTCAACCAATGAGTCAAAGTCTAAATTTTCAATCAGAACCTAATGCGGTACTGACCGTTCAAGATGGTGTGAAGGTCTATGACAAGGATGAGATTAATGCTTTAGTTGCCTCTTGGAATTTAGATGGTACAGCCATGTCTGACTGGGCCAATTTAATGTACTGGAAGAGTGATCTAACAAAGATTGTTCTGGAAAAAGGCAAGCCTGTGACAGCAACTTATAGCAATCTTCAAAATTCGAGCATCAATGGAAAAGCAATTAAGAAAGTTGTTTACACCTATACTTTGAAGGAATCGACTAAGTCAGGTAATTTGATGCCGCTCTTCCTTATTAAAGATCCAACTGAAACAGTCTGGTATTTGGATTTCCATGGAGAAACTCGAATTGGAGTTCAAGTTGATTTTTACGGAGAAGATGGTCAAATACTAGATATGAATGGAGCTCTTGTTAGCTTCTCCTCTCTAAATGCCTCTAATAATTCCGCTGAATATGTACGAGGATTTAACGGTCGTTATATCCCGATTACTGGATCAGCAATTGTCCCTCACGCTGATACAACTGCTAAAGCAGATCGTTCTATCAATTTTGCGAGTGAAGGGTCACGTTGGGATTACGGTGTTTGGGATAAGGCTGATGGGCCATTGTCTTGGTACGGAGCCATTGTAGGACAAGCGCAGGCGAGTGACATCACTTTTGATATCGGTGCTTACAATTCGGGCTCGATTTGGTTCGCATTCAATTCTAAGATTGCAGCCAAAGGGGTCCCTACTAAACCAGTAGCGCCAGTTGCACCTACTCAACCGATTGCGCCTACTCAACCAACTGCTCCAGTTGCACCGGTAGCGCCACAAGCGCCAACTGCACCAGTAGCGCCAACTGAGCCTCTTGCTCCAAACGCGCCTCTGGCACCTGAAAAACCAGAACCACCAATTGCACCACAGCCTGTGAGTCAGCCGGTTACACCTCCGTCATCGGACTTGCCACCTAAGACTCCTGAGGATCCGCAAGACAAATTGCCAGAAACTGGTGAGTCAGCCTTTCCTCTGACCTTGTTAGGGACAGGGAGTTTAGCTTTGGCTGCTTGGCTAATTAGAAAACGTCCAAAGACTGATTGCTAAAAATTTACCCTTTACGAGTTTAAGTAGCTCGTAAAGGGTTTTTAGTATGTGACAGGTAATGATTCAGCATCAAGTTAATGGTTAGCTCCTAAGTTGTGTGGACAGAGAAAGTTAGAAAGGCTTGACAAAAGCCTATAAAATCCGTATAATATTCAGATGCAAGAGTATGCACTTTAGAAAGTAAATGCGGCTTGAAATCTTGTCCAAGCCGGTATTTGAGGCCTAAACAACATGTAACGTCACTCCAAAGAGTTGTTCTGTTGTCTTTTTTTTGCGCTTTAAAGACCGAAAAATGTCATTTGTTAACAATTATTAATAATTGTAACCTTAATGTAAAGTGGTGTTCTTAGATTATATTATAGGGGTGAATCGCTTGAGTCATATCGTGAAATACGGTAAAAAAGCTGAGCGTCGAAGCTATGCACGTATCGACGAAGTCTTAGAGTTGCCGAACTTGATTGAAATCCAAACGGATTCCTACAAATGGTTCTTGGATGAAGGGCTAAAAGTGATGTTCGAGGACATTTCGCCGATTGTCGACCATTCGGAGAACTTAGAACTTCATTTTGTAGACTATGAGTTCAAGGAAGCTAAGTATAGCTTAGAAGAAGCTCGTAGCCATGACGCTAACTACTCAAAACCAATCTATGTAACCTTGCGCCTGTTCAACAAAGAGACAGGTGAAGTCAAAGAACAAGAAGTCTTCTTCGGTGACTTCCCAATCATGACCGAAATGGGGACCTTCATTATCAACGGGGCGGAACGGGTTATCGTTTCCCAGTTGGTGCGTTCTCCTGGTGTCTACTTCCACGACCGTATGGACAAGAAAGGCCGCCACAGCTATACTTCTACGGTTATACCTAACCGTGGGGCTTGGTTGGAATTTGAATCAGATGCTAAGGGGATTGCCTATGTCCGTATCGACCGGACCCGTAAGATTCCATTGACTGTCTTGATGCGTGCCTTAGGTTTTGGTTCAGATGACGAGATTTATGATATCTTCGGCCAATCTGAGCTCTTAGACTTAACTATCGAGAAGGATGTTCACAAAAACATTCAAGACTCTCGTACGGAAGAAGCCTTGAAGGACATTTACGAGCGTCTCCGTCCAGGTGAACCTAAGACCGCAGAAAGCTCACGTAACCTCTTGGTTGCGCGCTTCTTCGACCCACGTCGCTATGATCTAGCACCTGTAGGTCGTTACAAGATCAATAAAAAGCTCCACCTCAAGAACCGTTTGGTTGGCTTGACCTTGGCTGAAACCTTGGTTAACCCGGAAACAGGCGAAGTGCTCTTTGAAGAAGGAACGATCTTGGATCAAGAACGCGTTCAAGCTTTGATTCCTCATTTAGAGGCTGGCTTGAATAAGGTAACTCTCTATCCTTCTGAAGATAGTGTGGTAGCTCAACCAATCGATTTACAAATCATCAAAGTTTATTCACCTAAGAACGCCGAGCAAGTGATTAACATCATCGGCAACGGGAATATTGAGAAGATTAAGTGCTTGACGCCAGCTGACATTATTGCGTCAATGAACTACTATCTCTACTTAGACCAAGGAATTGGTGTTACAGACGATATCGACCACTTGGCTAACCGTCGTATTCGTTCAGTCGGTGAATTATTGCAAAACCAATTCCGTATCGGGCTATCCCGGATGGAACGGGTAGTGCGTGAACGTATGTCGCTCCAAGATGTTGCGACCATCACACCACAACAATTGATTAACATTCGTCCAGTAGTGGCGGCTATTAAGGAATTCTTTGGTTCTTCCCAGTTGTCACAATTCATGGACCAAGTTAACCCACTCGGGGAATTGACCCACAAACGTCGTCTATCAGCCTTAGGGCCTGGTGGTTTGACGCGGGACCGTGCCGGCTATGAAGTGCGGGACGTTCACTACTCTCACTACGGTCGTATGTGTCCAATCGAGACGCCAGAAGGTCCTAACATCGGGTTGATTAACAGCTTGTCTTCTTATGCGAAGATTAACAAGTATGGTTTTATTGAGACGCCTTATCGTAAAGTGGACAAATCGGTTACGCCACACCGTGTCACGACCGAAATTGACTACCTAGCAGCGGACGAGGAAGACTTGTACGTAGTAGCCCAAGCCAACTCTAAACTCAACGAAGACGGGACCTTTGCCAATGACCTAGTTATGGCGCGTTTCCGTTCACAGAACATTGAGGTTAACGTTGACCAAGTAGACTACATGGACGTATCACCAAAACAAGTTGTCGCTGTCGCGACTGCTAGCATTCCGTTCTTGGAAAACGACGACTCCAACCGGGCCTTGATGGGTGCCAACATGCAACGTCAAGCTGTGCCGCTTATTAATCCACAATCTCCACTGATTGGGACTGGGATGGAATATAAGGCAGCGCACGACTCAGGGGCTGCGCTCTTATGTAAACGCGCCGGTGAAGTGGTTTATGTCGATGCTAATAAGGTGCGCGTACGCACTCCAGAAGGTGAAGTTGACGAATACCGTTTAACCAAGTTTGCACGTTCTAACGCGGGGACCTGTTACAACCAACGTCCAATCGTAGAATTAGGCGACCAAGTTGATGCTTTGGAAATCTTAGCAGATGGTCCATCAATGCAAAATGGGGAAATGGCCCTCGGTCAGAACCCGTTGGTAGCCTTCATGACTTGGGAAGGGTATAACTATGAAGACGCGGTTATCATGTCTGAACGTCTGGTCAAAGACGATGTTTATACTTCTATCCACATTGAAGAATATGAATCAGAGTCCCGTGACACCAAGTTAGGGCCTGAAGAAATTACACGCGAAATTCCAAACGTTTCCGAAGATGCCCTCAAGTACTTAGACAAAGACGGGATTATCTGTATCGGGGCGGAAGTAAAAGACGGCGATATCTTAGTTGGTAAGGTAACACCAAAAGGTGTGACCGAGTTGTCTGCAGAAGAACGCTTGCTCCACGCTATCTTCGGTGAGAAGGCGCGTGAAGTACGTGATACTTCCTTGCGTGTGCCACACGGCGGGGGCGGGATTGTCCACGACGTTAAAATCTTTACCCGCGAAGCTGGCGACGAATTGGCACCAGGTGTCAACAAGCTAGTCCGCGTCTACATTGTACAAAAACGTAAAATCAATGAAGGGGATAAGATGGCCGGTCGTCACGGTAACAAAGGGGTTGTCTCCCTTATCATGCCGGAAGAAGATATGCCATTCTTACCAGATGGTACCCCGGTTGATATCATGTTGAACCCATTAGGGGTTCCATCCCGTATGAACATCGGGCAAGTCCTAGAGTTACACTTGGGGATGGCTGCTCGCGAAATGGGCATCAAGATTGCAACACCTGTCTTTGATGGTGCTAGCGAAGAAGATGTCTGGGAAACTGTTAAGGAAGCTGGTTTAGAAGCTGACGCTAAGACTATCTTATATGATGGTCGAACCGGTGAACCATTTGACCGTAAAGTCTCTGTTGGGGTTATGTACATGATTAAGTTGGCCCACATGGTCGACGACAAGTTGCATGCTCGTTCAACAGGTCCATACTCTCTGGTTACCCAACAACCGTTGGGTGGTAAAGCTCAATTTGGTGGGCAACGTTTCGGGGAGATGGAAGTTTGGGCCTTGGAAGCTTATGGTGCCGCTTATACCCTGCAAGAAATCTTAACCTACAAGTCTGACGACGTAGTCGGCCGGGTGAAAACCTACGAAGCCATCGTCAAAGGCCAACCAATTCCACGTCCTGGTGTACCGGAATCCTTCCGCGTCCTTGTTAAGGAATTGCAAGCCTTAGGTTTAGATCTCAAAGTCTTAGATGAACATGATCAAGAAATCGAATTACGCGATGACGACGATGAGGATGAAGTAATCAACTTCAATGCCCTCGACCGCTATAAGGCTGATCAAATGGCTCACCATCATGCAGCAGAAGCCGAAGATGAAGGTGAAGAACCAAAGGCTGAGATCAACCTTGACGAACAGGCAATCGCGGAAGACTTGATCGATTCAGCGGTTGAAGACGAACTCGATTCATTAGACTAAGTTTTAGGAGCCCCTAGCCTAGCTCTTTAGGCTAGGCAGGTAATCCTAACAGAACAATACAAAAGAAAGAGGAGGTCAGCCCTTTGATCGATGTAAATAATTTTGAAGCGATGCAAATTGGCCTAGCGTCTCCAGAAAAAATTCGGAGTTGGTCTTATGGTGAGGTCAAAAAACCTGAAACCATCAACTACCGGACGCTAAAACCAGAAAAAGACGGCTTATTCTGCGAGCGCATCTTTGGTCCAACTAAGGACTGGGAATGTAGCTGTGGGAAGCTCAAACGAATTCGCTATAAGGGTCGGGTCTGCGACCGTTGTGGCGTCGAAGTAACGCGTGCCAAAGTCCGTCGTGAACGGATGGGGCATATTGAGTTGGCAGCGCCTGTCACTCACGTATGGTACTTCAAAGGAATCCCAAGCCGGATGGGCTTGGTCTTGGACATGAGTCCACGACTCTTGGAAGAAGTTATCTACTTCGCTTCATATGTTGTAATCGACAGCGGCGACACCCCATTAGAACGCAAGTCTCTCCTGACTGAAATGGAATACCGTGAGAAAAAACGTGAATACGGTGATCGTTTCTATGCCAAAATGGGGGCAGAAGCCATCAAGGAATTGTTGGATGCCGTTGATTTAGAAGCAGAATGTGCGGAATTGAAGGAAGTGCTCAAGACCGCAACAGGTCAAAAACGGATGCGGGCGATTCGTCGCTTGGACATCTTAGATGCCTTCCGTTTATCAGGCAACAAGCCATCATGGATGGTCTTGGATGTACTGCCTGTTATTCCACCAGATATTCGTCCTATGGTTCAATTAGAAGGTGGCCGGTTTGCGACAAGTGACTTGAACGATCTCTATCGTCGAGTAATCAACCGTAACAACCGTCTCAAGCGTCTCTTGGACTTAGGTGCACCAAACATTATCGTTCAAAACGAAAAACGGATGTTACAAGAAGCGGTCGATGCCTTAATCGATAACGGTCGTCGTGGCCGTGCTGTAACAGGTCCAGGCAACCGCGCACTCAAGTCTCTCTCTCACATGTTGAAAGGGAAGCAAGGTCGTTTCCGTCAAAACCTCTTGGGGAAACGTGTTGACTACTCTGGTCGTTCGGTAATTGTCGTGGGGCCAAACCTCAAGATGTACCAATGTGGTTTGCCAAAAGAAATGGCCATCGAACTCTTCAAGCCTTTCGTGATGAAAGAATTGGTGGAACGTGGCATTGCTGGCAACATTAAGAATGCTAAGCGCATGATTGAAACTCAAGATACTGCCATCTGGCCAGTAATTGAAGAAGTTATCAAGGAACACCCAGTTCTTCTCAACCGGGCACCTACGCTCCACCGCTTGGGGATTCAAGCCTTCGAACCAACCTTGGTTGAAGGTCGGGCAATTCGCTTGCACCCACTGGTCTGTGAAGCCTACAACGCCGACTTTGACGGTGACCAAATGGCCGTTCACGTCCCATTGTCTGAAGAAGCTCAAGCTGAAGCGCGCTTGCTCATGTTAGCGGCACAAAACATCTTGAACCCTAAAGATGGTAAGCCAGTTGTTACGCCATCTCAGGACATGGTCTTGGGGAACTACTACCTGACCTTGGAAGAGGCAGGGCGTATTGGTGAAGGTTTGGTTGTAAGTGATGTCTCTGAAGCAGAGATTGCTTACCAAAACGGCTACGTTCACCTTCACACCCGGATTGCCATTCCTGCTAAGGCTTTAGTTGGTAAGCCATTCACTGATTGGCAAAAGGAACGTCTCATGGTAACGACCGTTGGGAAATTGCTCTTCAACGATATCATGCCATTGGAGTTCCCTTACCTCAATGAGCCATCACATGAGAACTTAACTGAGAAGACACCAGATAAGTACTTCTTAGAGCCTGGAGTTAATGTGCCAGAAGCCATTGCGGCCATGGACTTAGTTCCACCATTTAAGAAGAAAGACTTAGGGCGCATCATCGCGCAAGTCTTCAAACGTTTCAAGATTACCGAAACCTCTGTTATGTTGGACCGCATGAAGAACTTGGGTTACAAGTTCTCAACTCGTGCCGGGATTACTGTAGGGGCGGCCGACGTATTACGTCTGGAATCTAAGGGTGAAATCTTAGAAAAAGCCCACAGCCGTGTTGACAACATTACCAAGCAATACCGTCGTGGTTTGATTACAGACGACGAGCGTTACGAATCCGTTATTCGGACTTGGGAACAAGCTAAGGACCAAATTCAAGAAGAATTGCGTAAGTCCTTGCCACGCTTGAACCCAATCGCGATGATGTCTGACTCCGGGGCTCGTGGTAACATCTCTAACTTTACCCAGTTGGCTGGGATGCGGGGTAACATGGCGGCGCCATCAGGACGAATCATTGAATTGCCTATTACCTCTAACTTCCGTGAAGGTTTGTCTGTCTTGGAAATGTTTATCTCGACCCACGGGGCTCGTAAAGGGATGACCGATACGGCCTTGAAGACCGCCGACTCTGGTTACTTAACTCGTCGTTTGGTTGACGTGGCGCAAGATGTCATTATCCGTGAAGATGACTGTGGTACTGACCGTGGCATGACCGTTCGTGCCATTATGGATGGTAACTCCGTCATTGAATCTCTGGAAGAACGTTTGATTGGGCGTTACGCACGTAAAACCGTTCGTCACCCAGAGACAGGCCAAGTATTAGTAGAAGCTAACCACATTATTACGGAAGACATGGCAGATGCCATCGTGGCAGCAGGGATTGAAGAAGTAACCATTCGTTCAGTCTTCACCTGTGATACCAACCACGGGGTATGTAAGAAGTGTTATGGTCGCAACTTAGCGACTGGTTCTGAAGTGGAAGTCGGCGAAGCAGTGGGTACCATTGCCGCCCAATCCATCGGGGAACCTGGTACCCAGCTGACCATGCGTACCTTCCACACCGGTGGGGTTGCGGGTGGTGGCGATATCACCCAAGGTTTGCCACGTATCCAAGAAATCTTCGAAGCTCGTCATCCAAAAGGGCAAGCAACGATTACTGAAGTGGCCGGGATTATTGAATCAATTGTTGAGAAAGAATCTGACCGTAGCCGTGACATCACGGTTAAGGGCGTGACGGATACCCGTACTTACAATGTGCCTTACACTTCCCGTCTCAAGGTTGCGGAAGGCGACAGCGTAGAACGTGGTCAAGCCTTAACTGAAGGTTCAATCGATCCTAAGGAATTACTCCGCGTAACCGATGTCTTGACCGTAGAAAACTACTTGCTCCGCGAGGTTCAAGCAGTTTACCGTGGTCAAGGGGTAGAAATCGGCGACAAACACGTCGAAGTAATGGTTCGTCAAATGTTGCGTAAGGTTCGCGTTATGGACCCTGCTTCAACTGACATCTTGCCGGGTGCCTTACTGGATATCTCAGACTTCGCCAAGGCCAACACCAACGCTATTCAAGCCGGTGAAGTGCCAGCGACAGCTCGTCCAGTCCTCATGGGGATTACCAAGGCTGCCTTGGAAACTAAGTCCTTCATCTCTGCTGCATCCTTCCAAGAGACAACTCGTGTCTTGACTGATGCTGCTATCCGCGGTAAGAAAGACGCTCTCCTTGGTCTTAAGGAGAACGTTACAATTGGTAAGTTGATTCCTGCCGGGACCGGGATGACCCGTTACCGTAAGTTGGAAACCAACATCCAACCGCCTGTTGTCGAAGCAGAAGACGAAGATATTGAATTAGAAAATCAAGCACCTGCTAAGGCCTAGGCCTTCAAGTGCTGAGCCAATAGGCTGGGAAGATTCCCAGCCTATTTTTTTACGCTGAAAAAATCATGAAATTTTTTAGAAATATCAAGATATGAGGCAGAATATTGCGCAAAAGATAATGGAACCGATTCTGAAAAAGTTCCGAAAAAATTCAATATAAAGCGAATAATACGGCGTAAAACTCATTTAATTTTCGATTATGTCAGTGTTATTTTGCTGGTGATATGCTATAATAGAGGCAAAGGGAGGTGCTCACATGGTAACAAAAGAGCTGATTCAACAACGCGCTGTTTTCCTAAGTACCCTTTGTCGAGATTTGGAGCAGGAGTCATGGGTAAGAGGTTTTTTTCTAGCTGGCCACACGCTTCAAGGTCAGGACGATCCCTACTCAGATATCGATCTCCGTCTTATTGTCATCGACAAAAAGGCCAAGCGCCAGGTCTATGAATGGTTGGCGACCTGGTCACCTGATTTGCTCTTTATTGAAGAGTTGAATGACGTCAATGCCTCCTTTTACTTTGAGCATTTTATCAAGTTGAAAGTGCTGGCCTATTATGCTTCGGAACTTGAGCCAAGTATCTGGTTCAAACAAATTCAAGTCATTTGGGACCCGGAAGGCATGATTGAACCGATGCGACAATCTTCCTTGGCCTTGGAATTGTCAGTAAATCAGGCCATGATTGACCACTATTTGACCAAGTACTACGCCCACCTCCATACCTTATGCAGGGGTATGATGCGAGGCGAGATTAACTACTGCATGCAATGCATCTTGATGATGCGCAATATTTTGTCGGCCCTCTGGTGCCTAGAAAAAGGCCACTTGCCCAACGATATTGGCGACTGGTCTCGCTATGAAGGCGCCCGCTCAGTTCTCAGCCAATCCCAACAGCAATGGATGCAGAAGGTGATTTCGCTGGACAAGCAGTCGGTCCGTCATTTCTGCCTGGATGCTAATCAACAAATCAAACAGGTCTTAGTACGATTTGGTTATGATACCCACCGGTTTGACCGGCTGACCCTCCATGTCTTGGAAGAGACTCACTAATTGGCTTATTCTCTTACGCCCACCTAGCTTGCTAGGCCAATCGGATGCCCCCGTATTGGTCCACAAGCTAGGTGGTTTACTTGTCTCCCGCTATTTTTATCTGCTTAGGAGAAAAAGTCATGACATTTAGGCTTTTTTCGGGTACAATAGAGACGTATGGGTTTTTTTTGAAGAAGAGCCGTCAAGACAGCACTAGGAGGAAATAAAATGACTGAACAACATCAAGATGTCCAGGCTGAACTTAACGACCAGCTTTTGGTTCGTCGTGAGAAAATGACTCAAATGGCAGAAGCGGGCGTGAACCCTTTTGCAGCGGGTTTTAGCCGGGACCATTTATCTGCCCAAATCTTGCACGACTACAGTGAGATTGACAAAGAAGCCTTAGAAGAAAAGAAAATCCCGGTTCGTGTGGCAGGCCGTATGGTCTCCAAACGTGGTAAGGGTAAGGCTGGTTTTGCCCATCTCTTAGACATGGATGGCAAGATTCAAATCTATGTCCGCCAAGATTCAGTAGGTGAAGATAGCTACCAATGGTTTAAGGCAGCAGACTTGGGCGACATCGTCGGCGTTGTGGGTTATGTCTTCAAGACTAATACAGGTGAGCTTTCGGTCTTCGCTCAAGAATTCCATCCCCTAACCAAGGCTTTACGTCCTCTGCCAGACAAATACCATGGCTTAACCAATGTAGAACAACGTTACCGTCAACGTTACTTGGACCTTATTAGTAACGAAGAAAGCCGCGAACGCTTTATCTTGCGTTCTAAGATTGTGCGCGAAATCCGCCGTTTCCTAGACGACCAAGGTTACTTGGAAGTTGAAACGCCAGTTCTGCATACCATCGCGGGTGGGGCAACCGCTCGTCCATTCGTAACCCACCACAATGCCTTGGATATGGAGCTCTATCTCCGCATCGCGACTGAGTTGCACCTCAAGCGCTTGGTAGTTGGTGGGATTGAGAAGGTTTATGAGTTAGGTCGAATCTTCCGTAATGAAGGGATTGACACTACCCACAACCCAGAATTTACTACCATCGAATGTTATACGGCTTACCAAGTTTATACAGATGTCATGGACTTAATTGAAGGCATGTTGAAGAAAGTGGCTGAGCGTGTCCTCAACAAGACTAGCTTGGAGTATCATGGTCACACCATTGAGTTAGGTCAACCTTGGGCCCGTCGCCATATGGTAGACTTGATTAAAGAAGTTACAGGTGTGGACTTCTGGCAAGCCATGGACTTCGACCAAGCCAAAGCCTTGGCTAAAGAGCATGGTGTGGAACTCAACGACCACGATACCACTGTGGGGCATGTCATCAACGCCTTCTTCGAAGAACACTGTGAAGACAAGTGTATCCAACCTACCTTTGTTTACGGTCACCCAGTGGAAGTATCACCATTGGCACGTAAGAACGAAGAAGACCCACGCTTCACTGACCGTTTCGAGCTCTTCATTGTAGGTAAGGAATACGCCAATGCCTTCACTGAGCTCAGCGATCCAATTGATCAACGCCAACGTTTTGAAGCGCAAATGGAAGAAAAGAACAAAGGGAACGATGAAGCTCAACCAATGGATGATGAGTTCATTGAAGCTCTGGAATATGGGATGCCACCAACCGGCGGTTGGGGCTTAGGGATTGACCGTCTGGTAATGCTCTTCACGGGCGCTACTGCTATTCGAGACGTCCTCCTCTTCCCAACTATGCGCCACCACGCATAAAACAAGTGTATCAAAAGAGGACTTCTATATAAGTCCTCTTTTTTACTTGAATTAAGAGGGAGGTTAACGAATATACTTGGAAATTAGCGCTATAAACACGATAGTTAGGATCTTTACCTGCACTCAAGAATACCCTTACAAAAAATAGTTGACACGAGTCAAAAATACGTGTAAAATAAATTCGTAAACAATTGTTAGCGTTTTCTGTTTTGAGGAGGAGTATTGATGAAGGATACATTATTTCATCAACGGTTAAGAGAAAAAGGATTCTTAATCTTAACCCATCGTGGTATGAGAGGAGGAAACATCCCTGAAAATACGATAAAGTCTACTCAGTTGGCCTATCAGTTAGGCTCAGATTTAGTAGAAGTAGATATTGCTCGTTCTAAAGATGGGGTCTACTATTTGTTCCATCATAACAACGAGAAAAGATTACTAGGGGTAGAAAATGGCACATTAGAAAAATTGACTAGCGCTGAGATTGATGCACTCGCTTATTTGAATGGGATTGGTGATGATTCGGGATATCATCTAGAGAAGCTGAGTGATTTTCTTGCTTGGTTGCCAGCTGATGGGCTGGTTAACATTGACCGTTCATGGTTTTATTGGGACGACCCAGCTTTTATGAGACTATTTGTAGACACACAAACACTAGATCGCGTATTCTTCAAAAGTCCACTAGAAGATGAACTGTTGGATAAGTTGAATTCGCATAGACTCGATGTGTTTTACATGCCGATTTTACGCGAACAAATGGACATGTCCTATTTTGATGCTTATCCTTATGTTCATTGTATTGGAGCGGAGTTATTGCCGACAGAGGAAAATTCACCTCTGCTTGCTGCTGATTGGCGATCTTCGCTCCGTGAAGCTGGATACCTAGTGTTACTTAACGGTATTAATATTGGAGTAAGACACAATCTTTTTTATCAATTTGACGAGGACCAAGCCGTTCTCAATCCATCAGAGGGATGGGGACATATTGTGGCACATCGTCCAGATGTTATTCAAACAGACTGGCCATTTCTGCTCGCAGCTTATCGCCAGAACTGCCAAAAATAAGGAGGATTAAAATGTTTAAGAAGTTAAAGATGTTGTTTGCTGGGTTAGCAGTGTTCTCAACGGTTGCAAGTGTTACTGCAGTTCAAGCTGAAGCAGACAAGTCGCAAGAGCTCGTTGTTTACTCGAATGCAGTATCTAGCGGACGTGGCGATTGGTTAATTGAAAAAGCTGCAGAAGCAGGGTTTAAAATTAAAATTGTTGAAGTTCCCGGTGGGGAGATTGCTGATAGATTAATTGGGGAAAAGAATAATTCAATTGCAGATGTAACTTTTGGCTTAAATGTTATCGAATATAATAAGCTTAAAAAAGAAGATGTTTTGAAACCATATAAGCCGGCTTGGGCAGATGAAGTAACTGAGGGGCTCGCAGACCCAGACGGAAACTATTGGCCAATTACGGTCGTGCCATTGGTTTTGATGGGGAATGAATCGCAAACTATGCCGAAGGACTGGACTGATTTAACAGATCCTAAGTATAAAGATCAGTACGGGATTTTTGCTCTCTCAGGTGGGACGCCAAAAATGATTTTGGCTAGTATCCTAGCGCGTTACGCAGACAAAGATGGTGAGCTTGGAGTATCAGAAGAAGGATGGGAAGTAGTTAAGAAATATATTCAAAATGCCCATATCTATACTGAAGGGGAAGATCACCGCACCGCCATTATTGAAGGTAAGTACAAGTACGGTCAAATGTGGGGGAACGGCTTACTTCAACTAGAGAAAGAACGCAACGTTAAAATGCAATTTATGCAACCAGAAATCGGGATGCCTTTCGTTTCTGAACATTTAGGGATTGTTAAAAACTCTAAGAAAGCAGAATTAGCTGAGGAATTCATCAATTGGTTCGGTAGCGCCGAAACACAATTGGCTTGGAGCAATCAATTCGGTACAATTCCTGCGAATAAGAAAGCTTTGGAAAAAGCTCCAGATTACGTTAAAGAGTTTGCTTCAAAGACTAAACAACAAGATATTGACTGGGAATTTGTTGGTCAACACATTGACCAATGGGTAGAAAAGGTTACCCTAGAATTTATCCAATAATCAACGTTTAGGCTATAAACAAGAAGAGGAGATTACACAATGATCAAGTTCACAGATATCCAAATCAGTTATGGTGATTTTGTGGCTGTGGACAACCTGAATTTAGAGATTCAAGAAGGTGAATTTTTCACCTTCTTGGGCCCTTCAGGTTGTGGCAAGTCAACGACCTTGCGCGCCCTGGTGGGCTTTAATATTCCAACGCGCGGTAAGATTGAAGTAGGTGGCCGAGATGTCACACGATTAGAGCCTGAAGCCCGAGAGATTGGGATTGTCTTCCAGTCATATGCCCTCTTCCCAACTATGACAGTATACGAAAATATTGCTTTTGGTCTCAAAGTCAAGAAGATGAAACCGGAAATTATCCGTGAGAAAGTAAATGAAGTTGCTAAGAAAATTAAGATTACCGAGAAGCAATTGCAGCGCAATGTCTCGGAACTATCTGGGGGACAACAACAACGTGTGGCGCTAGCGCGTGCACTTGTTTTAGAGCCTAAGATTCTCTGCCTTGATGAACCTCTATCCAACTTAGATGCTAAGCTTCGGGTTGATTTGCGTAAGGAACTCAAGAGGCTCCAAAAGGACTTCAAAATTACGACTTTGTATGTTACGCATGATCAAGAAGAGGCCTTGACACTTTCTGACCGCATAGCCGTTTTCGATAACGGGAAAATTGAACAAGTCGGGACACCGAGTGAAGTTTATAACGCATCTCAAACAGAGTTTGTTTGTGACTTTATTGGAGACAACAATCGTCTTGATGAGGGTACTATGCTGATGCTAAGCCAATCTTCAGGCCATACCTTTAAGGATAAGGCCGGCTATATTAGATTGGAACGTGTACGTTTCAATCGAGACTATCCAAATGATGTGGAGACTAAAGGGGTTGTCTTGGATATGGAATTTGATGGTATTCTTCTCAAGTACACCGTCAAGTTAACCAATGGGAAGCATATTCATATTATTGATAAAAATGATGGATTCGCTAAACGTGAGATTGGGTCTGAAATTTCTGTCTTTATGAATCCTGCAGATATTCTGCAGTTTTAGGAGGTACTCCTATGAAATTCGACCGTAAAATCATACAGAAGATTGCTTTGCGCTTATTGCTAGTTTGGCTGATTCTGGCCTTTATTGTCTTGCCTAACTTTAATTTGCTCTATACAGTCTTCGTCAATAACGGACAAGTATCCTTTAGAGCGATTGAAAAAGTCCTGAAATCTGAACGAGCTCTAAAGAGTATTTTTAATAGTTTTATTTTAGCATGCTCTATGGTGGTCACTATTAATGTGGTAGGGACTTTAGTAGTTCTATTTACCGAGTACTGGGATCTGAAAGGGGCAAAAATGCTTAAGATAGGCTATATGACCTCTTTGATATATGGTGGAGTAGTCTTGGTTACGGGCTATAAATTCCTGTATGGGGATACTGGCTTCTTAACTAATGCGATGGCAAGCTTTATTCCGGGATTTAATCGGCAATGGTTTGTAGGATTCGCAGCTGTACTCTTTGTAGCAACTTTTTCTAGCACTTCCAACCATATTATGTTTTTAACTAGCGCAGTTCGAAACGTAGACTATCACACAATTGAAGCAGCGCGAAATATGGGGGCTAGGCCTTTCACAGTTTTCTGGAAGATAGTTTTACCAACCCTGAAACCAACTCTCTTTGCCTTGACGATCTTTACTTTCTTATCGGGGCTATCGGCTGTTTCGGCGCCGCTGATTGTAGGGGGAGCGGACTTCCAAACTATTAACCCTATGATTATCACTTTTGCTAAGTCTAGTAGTTCAAAAGATATTGCAGCGGTTTTAGCAATTTTCTTAGCTATTATGACAATTACACTTCTAGTAGTACTAAGTCGTATTGAACGGAATGGGAATTACATCTCAATAAGCAAGACGAAGGCTCGACTCAAAAAGCAAAAGATTGAATCTCCTCTGTGGAATGCAATTGCTCATTTAGTGGCATATGTTCTGTTCTTAATCTACATGCTACCGGTGGTGTTAATTATCTTGTTCTCCTTCCAAGACCCAGTGGCTATTGAAAAAGGGCAACTTGATTTTAGTAATTTCACCTTAAAAAATTATAGCCAACTCTTTACCAATGCGGAATCCTTTATGCCATATGTAGTCAGCATTGTGTATGCTGCTTTGGCTGCAGTGATTGTGACGCTCTTGGGGGTTGTTATTGCCCGGTTAGTTCATAAGGCTGAGTACAAAGTAGACAAGCTATTTCAATGGGGCGCTTTAATGCCATGGATTTTGCCAAACACCATGATTGCTGTAGCCTTTCTCTTTTATTTCAATAACCCGCAAGCTGTTGTTTTCAATCGAGTGCTGATTGGAACCTTGGCGATTATGCTAATTGCATATGTAGTAGTGAAAATGCCATTCTCATATCGGATGACGAGGGCTGCTTTTTTCAGTATTGATAATAATATGGAAGAGGCCGCTAAGAGCATGGGGGCATCAACCTTCTATACCATGACGCGGGTGATTATTCCATTCTTGCTACCGGTGCTCATGTCAGTGATGGCGCTCAATTTTAATTCTCTGTTAGCGGATTACGACCTATCCGTTTTCCTTTACCATCCGCTTTTCACTCCGTTAGGGATTGTCGTGCGGTCGGCAAGTACGGAAACGGCTACAACTAGTGCCAAGGCCATGATTTTTGTCTATACAGTGGTCTTGATGATTATGACATCAACCTCATTATACTTAACGCGTACTAAGGATCGGAAAACTCCGAAGAAAGCACGTAAGTAATTGGTGATTGATTCAGTAATATGAGCGATAAATCGGCATAACTGCTGCTATAGTTATGCTGATTTTTTCATAAGGGCGTGCTATAATTTGTGTTAGTGAGGTGATGGGAATGGCAACGATGGATGATATTGCGCGAAAAGCTGGCGTATCACATGGGACGGTTTCAAATGTCTTAAATAAGCGCGGAAATGTGAGCGCTAAAAAAATTAAGCTGGTTGAGGATGCTGCTAGGGCATTAGGATATTATGTCAACGAGTCAGCGCAAACCTTACGTAAGGGTATGTCAAAGGTTATCCATTTGATTATCCCATTTGAATTGAGACGAAAATATGATTCCTTTGTTTCTGGTGCCTATCTCGCTATAAGTGGCACCGACTATAAAATTGAATTGACATATTTTCGGATGCGTCAAGACTTAGATAACCTTGTAGAACAGTTGGCTACTGCAATACCGAGCGCAATTTTTTGCCTTGGGGCGGCGCCGAAGCAGGCAATTTTGGATAATTATAAAGCTGACACCCCGTTACTTTTGGTAGACTGTCTAATAGCGGAGCAACCTCTATCCTCTCGCGTATACTATCTCGATTTTAATCAGGAGACGGTTGGTCATATGCTAAGAGCTTGGGTTGATGGGAACCAGCGAGTGGTTGTATTGAGTGATCGTCAGGGCTTTCAAGTCGCCTATGAATCTTTGATTCAGTCACTTTTACCTGAAAGTGAGATAACTGTCATTGGAATTGAAGGAGATTATAAGTGGATTGAACTAGCCGATATACTTGACGACTTGACAGAAAATGACATAGTAGTTGCATTGAGCCCTAGTTACAAGGAGCAGTTGGAAGAGCTGAGTAATTGGTTGTATTTACCTCTTAAGTGCTCTGTGATTGTGTTAGGTGAACCTACGCCCTTTCATGAGTGCCCAGGTGGTGTATTAGACTTGAAACAACTGGGATATCGCGCTCTGCAACAGGTATGCCGACAAGTTTACCAATCCGAAATTTTGCCAGTTGATATTTCAGTTGTATCTAGCCCGTCCATATTAAAAGAAAGCAAGCCATTGCGTTTTCTGACCATTGGAACGCCAATGACTCAAGCAATTAAGAAGATTGCCCAACGCTATAAGAAAGTGTATGGGGTTCCTGTTCGGGTTGAAGAATTGGGCTACGAGGCTATGTATGCTCTCCTAAATCAATATGGACCGATTGATGCAGATATTGTCCGTTTGGATATAGCGGGAATGCGAAGTGTGGATTGGTCCGCTTTTGCTCGCTTAGATTCGATACCTCAAGTGGCAAGGATTAACCAATCTCTAATAGAAGGGATCCCTAAGGAATATACCCATGTGTCGGGATATCAGTACGCCTTGCCGCTAGATATCAGTTTGCAAATGTTGTTCTACCATAAGCAGTTTTTTGAAGATAAATTAATACAACGAGAGTATTTTGAACGTTATCGAGAGCAATTAGCAGTGCCAACGACTTTTGCTGCTTTTGACCGAATTAGCCAATTCATACAGAAAGCTCAATTTAAGAAAGGGCTCGTTGGGCATTCGCTTATCCAGGGTGGCCCCCTAATTACCTATGCAGACTTCGTTCCGCGTTTACTAGAGAAAGCCCATCAGTTAGATGAAACCACACCTGAGACGGAAATCTTCTTAGAGTGTTTAAAAGCATATCAAGAGAGTCTTGCGAATAGCGCACAGGTTTTCGATGGTTGGTGGGGAGATGCGGCAGCAAACTTTGCCAGTGGGAATTCTGTTATGGAAATCATTTTCTCCAACTACGGGAGTGATTTAGTAGGGAGTGCGTCGCATTTCCATTCGAGTGATATTGGAGTTTCAGCCATTCCAGGAGGGCGCCCACTCTTAGGTGGCGGAGTACTTTGCGTGTCTAAACCTGCTATTAAACGTCCAGAAGTAGGACACTTTCTTGAGTGGCTCTATAGTGATGAAATAGCCAAACCTCTTGCATTACTAGGTGGGCTATTGCCAACTAGTTCAGTTGTCGATAATCCTGTTATCCAAGCTGAATATCCGTGGTTAAGTCAATTAAGGGCCAATCTTCAGACTGGTTCTCGCTTTGGGATATGGGCAGAAGAATATGCCTTACAAAATGAAGTGAATCTAGGTGCTGCGGTAGCGCAAGCCATAGAAAAGCAAAGAAAGAAGGAATAAAGTGGATTATCAAGTGGTTAGTCTGCGACTTTTTATGGCGATTCTGTGTGCCGGATTAATAGGATATGACCGGCAGAAGAAGAACCGTCCAGCTGGTTTGCGGACACATATTTTGGTATGTATTGGTGCAACAACAATTTCGATGATTCAAGCAGCTGTTTTCTATGAAAAATTACAAGTGCATCCAGAGATTAACGTTGACCAAGTAAGGCTCCTTGCGCCTATAGTCAGTGGGATTGGTTTTCTCGGTGGTGGAACTATTATTGTTACTAAACAACGTGTTGCGGGATTGACTACAGCGGCCTCGCTGTGGACGACAGCTGGTATGGGGATTGCTATCGGGATGGGGTATTATGAGATTGCCATCTTGACTTGTGTGGCGGTTATGTTTTCGCTCACTGTGATTCGGCGTATTGTCCATATGCCCAATGTCAAGAGACTAGAAATTAAGTATATTCATCGGGTAGCAACTAAGGAATTTCTGACTAAATTCTTTGAGTCCCGAGGGATTGAACTAACGGATATTCTATTTGATGTAGAAAACGCAGAAGGACGACGACTTTACCGAAATATTTTTACAGTCCATGTCCCTGAAGAATTGTCTCTGCCCCAATTAATTGAAGAATTGGCTACTCACCCGGATATCCGGAAAATACATTTGGTATCTATATCAGAATAAGTAATTTAGCGACTGAGTGCGTTGTGCTTAGTCGTCTTTTTGTGACCTTAAATGAACAGATTCAAAGTAGGTATGGATATTTATGATGTAAAACATGTTATAATAGTAGAAAAAGGTCGGGAGGCGAGCGAGATGCGCAGTGAAGTCATGTGGCAGGATTTTTGTAGGCGTCAGGGGCTGGCGAAGGATACGTCCTATGAGGCTTTTAGTTTCGGTGGACCGGGGAGTTCCATTGCGGACCCTTTGGCTCAGCTGGTCTTGGCGGGCAAGAAGACGGCCACTTGTTCAGCCAAATTACTCTATGAGGTGGAGGGTGAGCCCCTACCGGAAGTTGGAAGCTATAGCGTGATTCTGGATAGCCGTAACCAGGCTCAATGTGTCATTCAAACCACGGGGGTGGTCACCATGCCCTATGAAGAAGTGACCGAAGCTTGGGCTAGAAAAGAAGGAGAGGGCGACCTCAGCCTAGAATATTGGCGCCAGGCCCACTGGTCTTTCTTTGAAGCAGAGTTTCGCTTAGTCAATCAGGTTTTTACCCCTGAACAGGAATTGGTTTTCGAAGAGTTCCAGGTAGTCTATCGCTTGCCAGAGGAGATCTTAGGCTGATTTTGTTGGCTCAAAAATCAAGATAGAAAAAGACCAATATATCATATATGATATATTGGGAAAATAAGGAGGACGTCAGAATGGAATTTGTAAGAACAGAAAGAGGATTTGAAGGCTATAATGCAGCGGGAGAGGTCGTGGCTGAGATTACTTATCGGCCGACAGAGGATCCCAAGGTGGTCATTGCTGACCATACTTTTGTGGACGATAGTTTGCGTGGCCAGGGTGTCGCCCAAGAACTCTTGGACACCTTAGTAGCGGCTATGGAGGCTGAAGGCAAAAAGATTAAGGCAGAATGCTCTTATGTGGCAGCTAAGTTCCAACGTGACTCGCAGTATGATGCGGTCAATGCTGATAAGGACTAGTCAGATGCCAGAAGTATGGGAACTAGTCGATGTCAATAAGCAATTGACTGGCATCAGACATTTGAGGGGGCAAGAAGCCCTCATCCCACCAGGTCATTATCACCTGGTGGCGCGCGTTTTGGTAATGGATGCAAAGGGTCAGATTCTACTGACCCAGCGTAGTCATGGTAAGGCCCATTATCCTAATTATTGGGAATTTGGCGCCAATGGCTCAGTTTTGGCAGGCGAAAGCTCGGAACTTGCTGCTTGTCGCGAGTTGTGGGAGGAGACTGGGATTAAGGTGTCACCTCACGATTTAGTCTGGTTGGAGGACTATCGTTATGACAATTGGTGGCTAGATATCTACGGAATTGTTTTAGCGGATCTGGCGCCCGCCCTTGTTTTGGACCCAGAGGAGAATCAGGACTGGCTTTGGCTTGCGCCAGACCAGTTGGAGCAGTGGCAGGCCAAACTTGTGCCGGGCGACTGGGAACGTTGGCAGGCAGTTGCCAGCAAGTTGTTAGCATTGAGAGAGGAGGTTGACAAATGAAGATAACACTAGGTCAGCCTTTGAGCCAGGCCACACTAGCAGAATGGGGTTTTGAAAATGGCCAGGCACGCCATGTCTTGGCCGAAGGGGAATTTGAGCTTCGAATGACTATGTCAGACCAGGAGCTAGAACTGGTGGTCTATGATTTGGCCATGGAGGAACCCTACACCTTATTTGAGGTAGCCAGTGCCAGTGGTGCGCTGGTAACAGCCCTACGCCAGCAAGTGGATGCTATTCTCAATCGGATTTTAGGCCAGCAGATTCAAGACAATCCGCTAGTAGAGCGATTGGTGGATTATGTGGCGACGACTTACGGGCTGGCCCCGGCCCATCCCTTTAAGCGACATCCGGAAATAATAGGCTTTAAGGTGCCGACGGTCGATAAGCTATTTGGTATCTTTTTGCCGGTCGACTACTGCCGACTAGATAAAACGAGTACGCGGACTGACCAGGTGCTGGTGCTTAATCTTAAGGGCCAGCCCGACCAAATTCTTGAGCGCATCGATAATTGCTGCTATTTCCCTGCCTATCATATGAACAAGAAACATTGGTTTAGTGTTCTGCTAGATGCACAGACGGATTGGGATCAGCTGACCAGTTTGTTAGCGGAAAGCTATCGCTTAGTTAAGAAATAAGGACATAAGAAGCCCTGCTCTCTAGTAGGGCCTTTTTACTTTTAACAGAACTGCTCAAAAATTCGAGCCAATCGCAAAAAAGTCTCCATACCCCCTTGACGAAAGAGAATTTTATTGGTACATTAGTAGAGGTGTTTTTATACGAGATTCCTGAAATTCAGTCGTGCTGACTGGTATAGAAGCAACATTATTATTTTTCCATAAAAATGGCACACTTGGATGTGTGGACTAGATTAAAGCAAAGGGAGGAGGAGCTTGGATGCCAACTATTAACCAATTAGTTAATAAACCTCGTAAAACCAAAGTCGTTAAGTCAAACTCACCTGCATTAAACAAAGGGTACAACAGTTTCAAGAAGACCCAAACGAACAACAACTCTCCACAAAAACGTGGGGTATGTACTCGTGTGGGTACCATGACACCGAAGAAACCTAACTCAGCTTTACGTAAATATGCCCGTGTACGTTTGTCTAACTTGATGGAAGTGACAGCTTACATCCCAGGGATCGGTCACAACTTACAAGAACACAGCGTTGTTTTAATCCGCGGTGGTCGTGTAAAAGACTTACCAGGGGTACGTTACCACATCGTTCGTGGTGCGCTTGACACTGCTGGTGTTAACGATCGTAAACAAGGCCGTTCTAAGTACGGTACCAAACGTCCTAAAGGCTAAGAGCCTCATCATTAAACATTCAGAAAGGAGGATTTTGAATGCCTCGTAAAGGTGCAATCGCAAAACGCGAAGTTTTGCCAGATCCACTCTATAATTCAAAATTAGTTACTCGCACAATTAACCGTTTAATGCTCGATGGTAAACGCGGAAAAGCTGCTACTATCTTATATGCTGCTTTCGATATCGTGCGCGAACAAACCGGTCAAGACCCAATGGAAGTTTTCGAACAAGCAATCGAAAACATCATGCCATTATTAGAAGTTAAAGCTCGCCGTGTTGGGGGTTCTAACTACCAAGTACCAGTTGAAGTACGTCCAGAACGTCGTTACACCTTAGCCATCCGTTGGTTGGTAAGCTACTCTCGCTTACGTGGTGAAAAGACCATGGAATTACGTTTAGCGCGTGAAATCATGGATGCAGCTAACAACACTGGTGCATCAGTTAAGAAACGCGAAGACATGCATAAAATGGCAGAAGCCAACAAAGCATTCGCTCATTACCGTTGGTAAGATTTTCAGTCATATCACTAGCTGTTATAAGCTAGTGGTTTTTGACTACTATGCACACTCTCAAAACAACTGAAAAGGGGTAAAACAAAAAGATGGCAAAAAGAGAATTTTCGCTAGAGAAAACTCGTAATATTGGTATCATGGCCCACATCGATGCTGGTAAAACCACCACGACTGAACGTGTCTTGTACTATACCGGCCGTATCCACAAAATTGGTGAAACCCACGAAGGGGCTTCCCAAATGGACTGGATGGAGCAAGAACAAGAACGTGGGATTACCATCACCTCTGCCGCAACTACTGCGCAATGGGCTAACCACCGGATTAACATCATCGACACACCAGGGCACGTGGACTTCACTGTCGAAGTAGAACGTTCTCTCCGGGTTCTTGATGGTGCCGTTGCCTTATTGGATGCTCAGTCTGGGGTAGAACCTCAAACTGAAACCGTATGGCGTCAAGCTACCACTTACGGTGTTCCTCGTTTGGTCTTCATCAACAAGATGGACAAGATCGGTGCAGACTTCTTATACTCTGTAAGAACCTTGCACGAACGATTACAAGCAAACGCTCATCCAGTTCAATTACCAATTGGTGCTGAAGATGAGTTCTCAGGTATCATTGACTTAGTGGAAATGAAAGCCTACAACTATACTAACGACTTAGGGACTGACATTGAAGAAATCGAAATCCCAGGTGACTTACAAGATTTAGCTGAAGAATGGCGTACTAAGTTAGTTGAAGCAGTTGCTGAAACTGACGAAGAACTCATGATGGCTTACTTGGAAGGCGAAGAAATCGACGTACCTACCTTGAAAGCAGCAATCCGTAAAGCTACAGTTGCAGCGGACTTCTACCCAGTATTCTGTGGTTCTGCCTTCAAGAACAAAGGGGTTCAATTAATGTTGGATGGGGTTATCGACTACCTTCCATCTCCATTAGACGTCCCAGCTATTAAAGGGATTGACCCTGATACTGAAGCTGAAGTAGAACGTCACGCAAGCGATGAAGAGCCATTCTCCGCTTTGGCCTTCAAAGTTATGACTGACCCATTCGTAGGTCGTTTAACCTTCTTCCGTGTCTACTCTGGTACTTTACAATCCGGTTCTTACGTTCAAAACGCTACTAAAGGCAAACGTGAACGTGTCGGCCGTATCTTACAAATGCACGCCAACCACCGTCAAGAAATTCCTGAAGTATTCTCTGGGGATATCGCAGCAGCTGTTGGTTTGAAAGACACTACTACTGGGGACACTCTCTGTGACGAGAAGAACGAAGTAATCCTCGAGTCTATGGAATTCCCAGAACCAGTTATCGAAGTAGCGATTGAGCCTAAATCAAAAGCTGACCAAGATAAGATGGGTGTAGCCTTACAAAAATTGGCTGAAGAAGATCCAACCTTCCGTGCTTACACTAACCAAGAAACTGGCGAAACAGTTATCGCAGGTATGGGTGAGTTACACTTGGATATCATCGTTGACCGTATGCGTCGTGAATTCAAGGTAGAAGCTAACGTGGGTGCTCCACAAGTTTCTTACCGTGAAACCTTCCGTTCTGCAACTCAAGCAGAAGGTAAGTTCGTTCGTCAGTCTGGTGGTAAAGGTCAATACGGTCACGTATGGATCGAATTCACACCAAACGAAGAAGGTGCTGGTTTCGAATTCGAAAACGCAATCGTCGGTGGTGTGGTTCCTCGTGAATACATCCCAGCGGTTGAAGCTGGTTTGAAAGACGCTATGGAAAATGGTGTCCTCGCTGGCTTCCCAATGGTAGACATCAAAGCTAAGCTTTACGATGGTTCTTACCACGATGTCGACTCTTCTGAAACTGCCTTTAAGGTAGCGGCGTCCTTAGCACTCCGTGCAGCTGCTAAGAAAGCTAACCCAAGCATCTTGGAACCTATGATGGCAGTTGAAATCACTGTGCCTGAAGAATACTTCGGGGACGTTATGGGTCACGTGAACTCTCGTCGCGGTCGCGTTGAAGGTTCTGAAGTACGCGGTAACGCTCAAATCGTTAAAGGTATGATTCCATTGTCTGAAATGTTCGGTTACGCAACTACCTTGCGTTCTGCAACTCAAGGGCGTGGTACCTTCTCTATGACCTTCGACCACTATGAAGATGTGCCGAAGTCAATCGCAGAAGAAATCATCAAGAAATACGGCGGCAAGTCAGAAGAGTAATCTGACAGGACTTGCTTGGAATAACGAATAAGCGTTATTCCCCAAGCCTAGAAAATGGTGCAAAATCTTGAATTTTGCCCCATTTCTAGGTATAATACTACTGATAGATTTAATTGAAATCTATAAAACAAACTCAACTATTTTTAGGAGGCAGAAATTAAAATGGCAAAACAAAAATTTGACCGTTCTAAACCACACGTAAACATTGGTACAATTGGTCACGTTGACCATGGTAAAACTACCTTATCAGCTGCAATCGCAACTGTATTAGCTAAACAAGGTTTCGGTGAAGCTCGTTCATACGACCAAATCGATAACGCTCCAGAAGAAAAAGAACGTGGGATCACAATCAACACTTCTCACATCGAGTACGAAACAGCTAACCGTCACTACGCTCACGTTGACTGCCCAGGTCACGCGGACTACGTTAAAAACATGATCACTGGTGCTGCTCAAATGGACGGCGCGATCCTCGTTGTATCTGCTGCTGATGGCCCAATGCCACAAACTCGTGAACACATCCTCTTGTCTCGTCAAGTTGGTGTTCCTTACATCGTAGTATTCTTGAACAAAGTTGACATGGTTGACGACGAAGAATTGCTCGAATTAGTTGAAATGGAAGTTCGTGACCTCTTGTCTGAATACGACTTCCCAGGCGACGACACTCCAGTTATCGCTGGTTCAGCTTTGAAAGCTTTAGAAGGCGACGCTAACTACGAAGCTAAAGTTTTAGAATTGATGGAACAAGTTGATGCTTACATTCCAGAACCAGAACGTGACACTGACAAACCATTCATGATGCCAGTCGAAGACGTATTCTCTATCACTGGTCGTGGTACTGTTGCAACTGGTCGTGTTGAACGTGGTCAAGTTCGCGTTGGTGACGAAGTTGAAATCGTTGGTATCGAAGAAGAAACTTCTAAGACTACCGTTACCGGTGTTGAAATGTTCCGTAAGTTATTGGATTACGCTGAAGCTGGGGACAACGTTGGTACCTTGTTACGTGGTGTAACTCGTGACCAAATCCAACGTGGTCAAGTATTATCTAAACCAGGTTCAATTACTCCACACACTAAGTTCGAAGCTGAGGTGTACGTATTGTCTAAAGAAGAAGGTGGTCGTCACACTCCATTCTTCTCTAACTACCGTCCACAATTCTACTTCCGTACAACTGACGTAACTGGTGTTGTTACTTTACCAGAAGGTACTGAAATGGTTATGCCAGGCGACAACGTACAAATGGTTGTTGAATTGATCCACCCAATCGCGATCGAAGAAGGGACTAAGTTCTCTATTCGTGAAGGTGGCCGTACTGTAGGTGCCGGTGTGGTATCTAAAGTCTTAGCTTAATTCTAAGCTTAATATGCCTTTCCAAAAGGGTCTCTTCGGAGGCCCTTTTTCTATATCCAAAATAATCCCCCTGTGTCTGATGACATAGGGGGATTTTTATATGGAGATAAGATTTAGAGGTTGCGACGCTTGAAGGTATAGATGCCGGCGAGTGTAAAGATGAGACTTAAGGCCAAGGCGAAAATAGCAGTCTTACTAGTCATACTAAAGCTAGCTGTACTCTCATAGACAAATTCCATGACAATGGCCTTAAACCAATCATTATTTGGGTCAATCAATTCGCCAGGGATTTTCAAGAAGATAAAAACGGTAAAGTAGATAATAAAGACCATACTGTAGTTGCGGGTCAGGAAGAGGACAAAGCTGGTAATGCAGAACCAAGCATAGGTACAAAGACACTGAATCAAGAAGGTAATCAGAAACTTAGGCCAAAAATCTGCTGGTAGAGTCCCCATCTGGCCCCCTGACCGTAAGAATTCAATGACGTAACCTGCTGCGTAGAGAAGGAAAAATTGTAAGAGAATAAGACTAGCGATCGTCAGGGATTTAGCTAGGTAATACTGGCCACGGGTTTTGCCGGTAGTCAGATTATTATGATAGAGTTTGTTGTTAAGGTCGACTCCTAAGAGTAGAGTTGTCACCACATTACAGGCGATAAAAAGTAGGCCTATGTTATAAGACACGGCATCCATGGCGAAGAAGAAGCCGGAATTAGAAGTAGTAACTCGCGAAGTAAAAATGGCTAGCAGAATGCCCAGGACACAGAAGGCTTGAATGCCCCAAAATCCGACGGAGCGGACTAGACGGTAATAATCGGCTTTGATACTATTAAGCATACTGTTTTCCTCCTTGAACTTGAATTAAATCGGTAAAGTATCGCTCCAAATCTTTATGAGCGTAGTAGAGCGCACTGATTGGAATGTCAGCTAAAGCTAAGGCCTTAGCAAGTTCTGGTATCTCCTCAGCTTTGCCGATTAACTGTAATTGGTCGGTCTGATGGCTCGATATAAGTCTAAAACCTAGTTGTTTTTGGACAAAGTCCTTAGCCATCTGAGCCTTTTGGGACTGGAGGATAATATAATCGCCACTTTCGCGGTCGAAGTCCTCCTTGGAAAGCTCTTGGATTAGCCGACCTTGATGAATGAAACCAAAGCGGCTAGCCACCAAGTATAATTCTGACAAGATATGGCTAGAAATAATCAGGGTCATGCCTAGTTCACGGTTCAGACGGAGGACCATCTCGCGAAATTCTTGAATACCGACAGGGTCCAGACCATTAATTGGTTCGTCTAAGATGAGTAAATCAGGACGAGACAGGATAGCGATGGCAATACCCAGACGTTGTTTCATTCCCAGAGAGAAGTCCCGAAATTTTTTGGCCCCAGTTTGGCTTAAGCCGACATAGTCCAAGGTTTCCCTAATCAGATTATCCGGTTTTTTGATGCCACGATCCAGGCAGTAAAAACGGAGATTGTCGTAGGCAGATAGATGTTGGTGGGCTACAGGTGTTTCAATGACAGAACCCACATGGTGAAGGGAACTAGTCCACTCTTTAGGGGTGCGTGAGCCCAAAATGGAGACGGTGCCTTGACTTGGTGCGATTATTTGGGTAATTAATTTGATTAGGGTGCTTTTACCCGCTCCATTTTGGCCGATTAGGCCATAGATTTCTCCTTTCTTTAGCTTGAGGCTGAGCGAGTCTAAAGCAACTTGGTCGCCATAATGCTTACTAAGATTTTGAATGACTAAGATATCTTCCATGGTCTTACTCCTTTTCTTATTTCTTATCTATAGCTTATCAAGTGAATTTCAAATATCTCTCAAGCAAATCTCAAATCTTTCTAAAGTTTTGGGAGAGAGCAAGAATGTTTTCTGAAAACACAGAGTTTTACGAAAGTAAGGCGCCGGAAAATTAGCGTTTGAATGAAAATGAGCGTTTTATGAATGAAAATGACCGAAAACGATTGAATGATGACCGAAAGCGGTGTATAATCGGGGTGTGAGGTGATAAGAGTGTTAACTCAAACGCGACATCAACTAATTCTGTCAGAACTAGAGCAAGCGCATGTTGTCAGCCTACAAGACTTGATGGCCAAGCTGTCAGTATCAGAGTCCACTATACGGCGGGATTTATCTCAGCTAGAAGAAGCGGGGCGCCTGGTGCGAGTTCGTGGCGGTGCCAAACGCGTCTATCATTTGGATCGCGAATCTAGCTACAAGGAAAAGCTGGGGCGGAACAGTGGTGACAAGGCCCGTATTGCTGAGGCAGCAGCCGCACAAGTGTCGGCAGGACAGGTGATTTATCTAGATGCAGGCACCACGACCTTGGCTATGATACCGCATTTGGTTGGGCAGGGTGTGACGGTGGTTACCAATGGTCTAAGTCAAGCCGACTTACTGTGTGACTATGGTGAGTCAGTCATCTTGTTAGGTGGCCAAGTTAAGCCAAAGACGCGGGCCGTCATTGGTGCTCAAGCTCAGGCTCAACTAGCACGCTATCGTTTTGACCATGTTTTCATGGGCATGAACGGGGTGGATGCGGAATGGGGCTATACGACGCCAGACCAGGAGGAGGCAGCCCTTAAGCAACAAGCCATGCAGCAGGCCAACCAAGTCTATGTTTTAGCGGATGCTTCCAAGATGGGACGGGTCAGTTTCTGTCATGTCGCCAATTTGGAAGAGGCGATTCTTATCACTCATGCCTTAACAGAGGGGCAACGGGCACCTCTTGTGCAAGTCACGACAGTGAAGGAGTGTTAAATTTCGTGATTTATACGATTACCTTTAACCCTGCCGTCGATCTCGTCATCCAGGTTGACCAATGTCAGCTAGGAGAGTTGAATCGATCCAAGGGAGAGGCCTATGTTGCCGGAGGTAAGGGAATCAACGTGTCCCTTGTCTTACAGCGCTTAGGGCATGTCAACTACGCGACTGGGTTCGTAGGCGGATTTACCGGTCAATATATCAAAGACACCCTCATTCAAGAAGGTGTCAAACCACTTTTTGTTGAAGTGGATGGCATTACGCGGGTTAATGTCAAAGTCAAGTCTCAAGAAGAGACAGAAATCAATGCTGCAGGCCCCCAAGTGAGCCCGGAAAAGTTTGCAGAATTATTGGCAATTTTTGAGCGAGACTTAAGCGCAGAGGATGTGGTCTTCTTAGCAGGGAATGCGGCCCCTGGGCTTGACGTCAAGGCCTATACTGCCATCGCCAAACTCTGCCAAGAGCGGGGTGCAAAATTTGTGCTGGATACCAACAAGCAACTCTTAACCGAGTGTTTAGCTTATCGCCCATTCGTCATTAAACCTAACCATCATGAATTAGGTGAAATCTTCGGCGTCACTTTAAGCGATGAGGCAGAAATAATCCATTATGCCAAGAAACTTCAGGAATTAGGAGCACGTCACATTATTGTATCTCGCGGTGGTGAGGGAGCCTTGCTTCTAACGGAGGATGGCCAAGTCTTTAGTTCAGATATCCCTAAGGGAAGAGTGGTTAACTCAGTCGGGGCGGGCGATTCTATGTTGGCAGGATTTGTGGCAACCTACCTGGAGACAGGCGATTTTGCATGGTCCTTAAAACGCGGTGCTGCAACCGGGAGTGCGACGGCCTATTCTGTCTGGATAGCTGAACGTCAGTTAATTGATGAGCTAGTAGACCAGATTCACGTTGTCGCGCATTAGCCTAGGAAATTCAAAGGAGAAATAGAAAGTGAAATTATCAGAATTATTTGTTAAAGAGGCCATGGACCTCCAATTGAGCACGACAGATAAGCCGTCAACGCTTAAGTATTTGGCAGAACGTTTCCACCAAGCAGGGGGTGTCTCTGACGTTGAGGCTTACATAGCCGCTTTAGAAGCCCGCGAAGCCCAATCAACAACTGGTGTTGGTGACGAGATTGCCATTCCTCATGCCCAACATGAATCAATCAAATCAGCTGCTATCGTCTTCGGACGTAGTGAAGCGGGAATTGACTGGGAGAGCTTTGATGACCAAGCTGCCAAATTTGTCTTCATGATTGCAGCCCCTGCAGGTGGTGGTGGCGAGCACTTGCAAGCCTTAGCTAAATTATCTTCTGTCCTCATGCAACCAGAAACTAAGCTAGCTTTAGCAGCAGCAAAAACTCCTGAAGAAGTGGTGGCAGTCTTTACTGCAGCTGAAGCAGAAGAAACTGCCCAAGCGACTGTGACTGAGCCAGTAGGTCCTACACAAGAAGATGTCTATGTCTTGGCCGTAACAGCTTGCCCAACTGGGATTGCCCATACTTTTATGGCAGAAGAAAAGCTCAAACAAGCCGGGAAAGCCGCAGGTATCAAGATTAAAGTCGAAACTAACGGGCAGGCTGGTGTTGGCAATCGTTTGACTGCTGACGACATCAAAAAGGCGACAGCCATTATTGTGGCAGCGGATAAGCAAGTGGAGATGGCCCGCTTTGATGGCAAACCAGTCATTGTCACTAAAGTAGCAGATGGTATCCACAAAGCTGATGAATTAGTAGCTAAAGCGGCAAAAGCAGAGGCGCCAATCTACCACGCAGCAGAAGGTGCCGGTGCGGCAGACCTCGAGGTTGGCAAAGAATCCATTGGCCGTCAATTCTACAAGCACTTGATGAACGGGGTTTCTCACATGTTGCCGTTTGTGGTATCTGGTGGGATTTTAATTGCCTTGTCCTTCTTCTGGGGGATTAATTCCTTCAATCCTGAAGATGCTAGCTATAATCAAGTAGCGCAATTCCTCTTTGTAACAGGTAAACTAGCTTTTGCTATGATGTTGCCAATGTTAGCTGGTTTTATCGGTCACTCAATTGCTGACCGTCCTGGTTTGGTTGTTGGTTTTATGGGTGGGATTTTAGCTAATCCATCTGTCTTGTCTGACTTTGGAGCGGTAGGTCTCTTTGAGAAAAGCATTCCGTCAGGTTTCTTAGGCGCCTTAGTAGCCGGTTTCTTAGCTGGTGGGATTATCTATGTGCTCCGTCTGGCCTTTGCTTGGTTGCCAAAATCACTTGAAGGTTTGAAGCCAATCTTCCTCTTCCCAGTCTTTGGGGTTCTGATTATGTCCTTCCTCATGCTCTTCGTTGTGAATGGCCCAATGGGTGCTGTTATGCAAGGATTGCAAGACTTCCTCAACGGTATGAGCACAGGTTCAGCCTTAGTCTTAGGTTTCTTAGTCGGTGCCATGATGTCAATCGATATGGGTGGTCCAATTAATAAGGCGGCTTACGTTACAGGGACTGCCTTAGTGACACAATCAGCAGGCGCAGGTTCAAACGTTATGGCAGCCGTTATGGTTGGTGGGATGGTGCCACCATTGGCGATTGCCTTGGCAGCAACCCTCAACAAAAACCTCTGGCCAGAAGAAGAACGCAACTCAGCCCTAGTTAACTACGTTATGGGAGCAGCCTTCATCACGGAAGGGGCTATTCCATTTGCTGCAGCTAACCCATTGAAGGTTATTCCACCATTGGCAGTTTCTGCCGGTGTAGCGGGTGCCTTAAGCATGCTCTTCGGTATCGTCAGCAAGGTGCCACATGGTGGGATCTTCGCTATGTTAGCGGGTGGGGTAACGAATCCATTGCTCTACTTAGCAATTTGGGTGGGTGCTAGCTTCTTAGGGGCCTTCCTCTTGAGCTTGACCTTACGCAACAATAATAAAAAATAAAGCAAAAGAAGCCAAGATTGCGGTCTTGGCTTCTTTTTTATACCTAAAAAAGCACCTGGCGAGGGGCCAGGTGCGGATAATGGATTTGATAGGGAGATTAGTTTTCTTCTAAGCGAGCAAAACCGTCGGCAGTAACTGCTTTGAGGGTACTTGCAGAAGCATTCATCTTGTCCAACTCAGAGTCGTTAAGCGGGATTTCAATGACAGAAACAACCCCTTCGCGACCCAAGATAGCAGGAGCCCCGATGTAGAGGTCTGATTGGCCATACTCACCGTCTAAGTAAACAGAGAGTGGGAAGATTGCTTTTTCATCGTCTAAGATAGCACGGCAGATACGAGCTAAGGTAACCGCAATCCCGTAGTAGGTTGCGCCTTTTTTAGAGATGATTTCGTAAGCAGCGTCACGCACTTTGAAGAACATTTCAACTAAGGCTTGTTCGTCAGTGTCTGGGTGGTTTTTAACCCATTCATAGATAGTCAAGCCACCCACGTTAGCATGAGACCAAACAGGGAATTCCGTGTCCCCGTGTTCCCCTAAGATATAACCGTGGACGTTACGCGCATCAACACCAATAAGTTGTGCGATTTCTTGACGGAAACGAGCGGTGTCTAAGGTAGTCCCAGAACCGATAACGCGCTCTTTAGGGAAACCGGAGAACTTCCAGGTTGCATAAGTTAAGATATCCACTGGGTTGGCAGCAACCAAGAAAATACCGTTAAAACCAGAGTCTACGATTTGTTTGATAACTGATTTGTAGATGCTTAAGTTTTTGTGAACGAGATCCAAGCGGGTTTCACCTGGTTTTTGGGCTGCGCCAGCTGTTAATACGACGATATCTGCATCACCGCAGTCGCTGTATTCAGCAGAGTAAATCTTCTTAGGTGAAGTGAAGGCTAAGGCGTGAGAGAGGTCTAAAGCGTCCCCGACTGTCTTGTCCTTGTTGATATCAATGATGCCGAGTTCACGGCCGATGTTTTGGTTAACGAGAGAGAAAGCAAAGCTAGATCCGACTGCGCCATCACCGACTAAAATAATCTTGTTCTTTGGTTGTTTCATAGTGAATATCTCCTTTCTATCACTTGGCTATATTATACCACTCTTTTCAAAAATGTGAAGAGTAAATTTTTTGATTGATACAGTTTTTTATTATAAATGGTACAGATTATCTCGTGAATCTTTCTGTTAGTGACATGCTCCAAACATGTGTTATAATAGAAAATGCAGAGGAGGGAGCAGGATGAAGTTAATCGTTGGATTAGGGAACCCTGGTGATAAGTATCAGGGGACGCGCCATAATGTGGGTTTTGATGTCATTGATGCTTTGGCGCGTCAAGAAGGTTTGAAATTGACCGACCAAAAATTTCGTGCCGATTATACTATTTGGCGAGTAGGAGACGAAAAGGTGCTCTTGGTCAAACCTTATACCTTTATGAACCTATCGGGTGAAGCTGTCTTACCTCTTATGTCCTATTATAATATTAGCCCTGACGAGCTTGTGGTGGTTTATGATGACTTGGATTTGGAGCCTGGCAAGTTGCGTCTACGCCAGTCAGGTAGTGCGGGTGGCCACAATGGGGTGAAGAGCATTATCGAAATGCTAGGGACCCAAGATTTCAAGCGGGTCAAGATTGGCATTGGCCGACCTCAATATGGACGCAAGGTTGTGGACCATGTTCTAGAACGTTTCGATACAGATGACCGCCCTTTAATAGAACAGAAAATTGACCAGACAACCGACTTGTTGAGGGCCTGGGCTAAGGGCGAAACTTTCGTCCAATTAATGAACCAATATAACTAAAAGATACCATAAGCCTTAAGATAGGTTGCGACTCTCCCAGGGGTGGGTAGACGTTGCAGCCTCTTGTGGCGTTAGCTGACTCAAAACCCTGAGCCAGTTTTACCAGAGAGAAAGTAGGAAAAACATGGAATTTGCGCAAGATGCTTTTCTGTCGGCGATTAAAGCGATTAATCAAACAGAGCCGGGTAGCTTACCCCAGTTAGTGACTGGAATTGATGATAGTGCCCGTGCTGTCATGCTGGCTCAGCTTTTCCAAGCTCGCCCTCGGCCACTCTTGATTGTGGAGCCCATTGCTAGCAAGTTGGGACAGTTAGTAGATGATTTAACACAGCTTCTGCCACAGGTGTCCGTGCAGGCCTTTGTAGTGGAGGAGGCCCTAGCCATTGAATTTGCCTTTGCTTCAGAAGATCAGATGCGGGATCGGATTCAGATCCTTAACCGACTGGCTCACGGCGAGCCCTGTATTGTAGTGACTAATGTGGCCGGTTTACGAAAACAATTGACTCATCCTGATCAATGGCGCCAAGCCCAACATACCTTAGAACTAGGGGATAACTGGGAACGTCGCCAATTAGAAAGTGTCTTAACTGCTTGGGGCTATCATCGGGCTAGCTTGGTAGAACAACCGGGTGAGTTCAGCATACGTGGGAGTATCATTGACTTCTTCCCAGTATCCGCCGACCATCCAATTCGTTTGGACTTCTTTGATACTGAACTAGATTCTATCCGGGCCTTTAATGCTGAGACTCAGGCCTCGATTGAAAATCTAGACTCTGTTCAAATTATGCCAGCTCAAGATGTCTTATTTGGCCTAGAAGCACAACAAGCCCTCTTGCCACGTTTAGAGGATATGAAGGCGCGCGCCCTGAAGAAAGTGAAAGATCAAGAACTAAGAGAGGCCATGGAAGCGGGTCTCAGCAATCAGTTGGATCAGTTGCGTCATGGCGAGCCCCTCAAATATCCACATGCCTATCTGAGCCTAGCTCAGAATGACCAAGTGGTGACGCTTCTTGACTATTTAGGAGACCAAGGACTTTTAGTTCTGTCTGAATTTGATAAGCTACAACAACAGGCCCTCCACCTAGTTGAGGAAGATCAGTTTTGGATTGAACAGGAGACTCAGAAAGGTCTGCTGCTACCTGGATTGGCAGTTAAAGCAGATTTTCAGTCTTGTGTGCGAACTTACTCAGGTGCCTTACTCTATCTGTCGGTCATGCATCGAGGCTTGGGACATCAGTCTTTAGGAGCAGTGCATTCCTTCCAGTATCGCACCCTCAACCCTTTCTTTAACCAGATGCCTCTCGTCAAAACGGAGATGGATCACTGGTTGAAACAAGGCTATACCATTCAAGTAGCTGTAGGGAGTTTGGAGCAAGCGCGGAAGGTTGAAGCACTTTTCGAGGAATTTCAAATTAGCCCTAGCGTGGTGACAGAAGGCAAACCCCAAGCTAAAGTTATTAATATCGGAGTGGGCGCCCTGTCAAATGGTTTTGAACTGCCGGTCTTGAAGTGGGTAGTAGTAACTGAAAAAGAGCTCTTCAATAAATTGAAAAAGCGTCAGGCTCGTCAATCTCGTACTAAGCTAACCAATGCAGAACGGATTAAGAGTTACTCAGAATTAGAAGTTGGTGACTATGTAGTCCACGTTCACCATGGGATAGGGCAATTCCGTGGTATGGACACCATCGAAATGAATGGCATCCACAAGGATCTCTTGTCGGTTGTGTATCAAGATGACTCACGCATTCTGATTCCGGTCGATCAAATTCATCTGCTACAAAAGTATGTCGCCTCAGAAGCCAAGACACCTAAGCTTAACAAGCTCGGTGGCACTGAGTGGGCTAAGACTAAGCGCAAGGTAGCAGCTAAAATTGAAGATATTGCCGATGAATTAATCGCCCTCTACGCTAAGCGAGAACGAGAAGTTGGTTATGCCTTTGGGCCAGATACACCTGAACAAAGCGAGTTCGAGTCAGCCTTTGCATATGTGGAGACCGAGGACCAACTTCGATCCGCTATGGAAATCAAGGCGGATATGGAAAAAAGTAAGCCAATGGACCGCCTGCTAGTCGGCGACGTAGGTTACGGCAAGACCGAAGTAGCCATGCGGGCCATTTTCAAGGCGGTCATGGACGGCAAGCAAGTGGCCTTCCTAGTCCCTACTACGATTTTAGCTCAGCAACACTATAATTCTTTGGTTCAGCGTTTTGCTGATTATCCTTTTGAAATTCGGCTGATGAGTCGCTTTGTATCTAAAAAGCAACAAGACCAGACCATCGATGACTTGCTAACGGGGGCCGTGAATATTGTGGTAGGAACTCATCGCTTGGTCTCAAAAGATGTCCAGTTTCAAGACCTAGGCCTATTGATTGTTGATGAGGAGCAACGTTTTGGGGTCAAGCACAAGGAGCGGCTCAAGCAACTCAAGTCACAGGTTGATGTCTTAACCTTGACGGCGACTCCAATTCCTCGTACCTTGCATATGTCGATGATAGGTGTTCGGGACTTGTCCTTGATTGAGACGCCACCAAATAACCGTTTCCCTGTTCAGACCTATGTCATGGAGCGCAACGATGGAGCGATTAAGTCAGGTATTGAACGTGAGCTAGCACGCGAGGGTCAGGTCTTCTATCTCTATAATCGAGTGGCGACTATTGAGCGTCGAGCCATGGAAATCCAGGCTTTGGTACCAGAGGCTAGGGTAGCTTATGCCCACGGTCAGATGTCGGAGGTGGAACTAGAGACGGTGCTGGTGGACTTCATCCAAGGGGCTTATGATGTCTTGGTGACTACCACCATTATTGAGACGGGGGTCGACATTCCTAATGTTAATACCCTTTTTGTCGAAGATGCCGACCATATGGGCTTATCCACGCTCTACCAATTACGTGGCCGGGTAGGGCGAACCAATCGAGTGGCCTATGCTTATTTGATGTATGAGCCATTTAAGTCACTCAGTGAGGTCAGTGAGAAAAGATTGCAGGCCGTCCGTGAATTTACAGAGTTGGGATCAGGTTTTAAGATTGCCATGCGCGACCTATCTATTCGAGGAGCAGGTAATCTGCTGGGTAAGCAGCAATCAGGCTTTATTGATTCTGTCGGTTTTGACCTCTATTCCCAAATGCTCAAAGAAGCTGTTGACATTAAGCGGGGCAAGAAGGTTGGGCAGATACCAAGTCAAGCTAGCAACCAGATTGAATGGCATCTCTTAATCGACGCCTATATTCCAGCCAGCTATATTGCCGATGAACGGCAAAAGATTTCGGTCTATAAGCAAATTCAGCAAATCGATTCAGAAGAGGCCTATCGTAATCTGCAAGATCAGTTGATTGACCGCTATGGTGAATTTCCGGATGAAGTGGCAGATTTACTGGAGATTGCTTTGATTAAACATTACGGCCTCGAAGCCGGCATTGTTAAAATTCAGCAGACTCCACGTCATGTCAAGGTCAGCTTCAATCAGGTGGCCTCAGAACAATTACGAGGAGCTAAGTTCTTTGAAGCCTTGGCTGGCATTTCCCAGAAATCCACCGTGTCTCAAGAGGGCTCGCGGCAGGTGATTAGCTTGGACATCCTAGAACAGCCATCCTATGTTTGGTTAGGAGCCCTTAAGCAATTAGCTCGTCAGGTAGCCAGTCTCTTGTCAGACGACACTAGTAAGAATAAGGAGAAGTAAGATGAGATTAGATAAGTATTTAAAGGTTTCCCGTTTGATTAAGCGTCGGACCATTGCCAAAGAAGTGGCGGACCAAGGTCGTATTACGCTGAATGGCCAAGTAGCTAAATCTAGCTCTGCTGTCAAGGTAGGCGATGAGTTGGTGATTCGCTTTGGTAACCGACTATTAACTGTACGAGTGACCGACCTCAAAGAAAACACCAAGAAAGAAGAAGCAAGTAATCTTTACGAAATCTTGGGCGAAGAACGCCTTAATAATGAAGTTCGTCAAGTAGACGAGTTTCTAACTTAAAATAGGGCTTGGCTAGGGCCTCGGCTATGCTGCCTCAAGCCAAGCTCGCAAAAAAACTTGCAAAAAATACAAGTTTGAATGGAAATTAGGCGCGAATATTGATATACTCAAACTAGGTTTATCATGGAGGTGAAAAGAATGAATTATAAATTAGATCCACAGGAATCTGTTCAGACTTCCTCACCCCGTCAGACAAAGCAACCGCACTCTCACGGACGACGCCTGATATTTCATGTCATTCTGATTGGAGCCCTTGCTTTCGCAGGGATTCCATTATGGCGGGCCTATCAAGACCAAGTGGCAGCCGAGCAAGCCTATGAAGAGGTCAAGGCGGACCAAGAGCAAGCCGTTAAAGAGAACCGTGAAGTTTTCCAAGCAACTCAACAAATGAAGGATCCTGCCTATCTAGAGGATGTGGCGCGACGTGATTATTACTACACCAAGCCAGGTGAGATTATTTTCGAGTTAGGATCTTCGCATCAGGAAGACTCCAAGCATCCTTAAGGGATGAGAGTTACTGAATAGAATATAAGGATGAAAGAACTTAAGGGAGGATAAGACATCATATGTCAATCGAAGTAGGGCAAAAAATCACAGGGAAAGTCACAGGGATTACACACTTTGGGGCTTTTATCAGCTTGCCAGATAATAAAACAGGTTTAGTTCACATTAGTGAGGTTTCAGACGGTTATGTCAAGGAGATTAGCTCCGTCTTAACAGTCGGCCAAGAAGTTGCGGTGAAGGTCTTGTCCATCGCTGACGACGGTAAAATTAGCCTGTCTATTCGTCAAGCCAGTGATCGACCTGCAGAGGCACCTGCACGACCTAAACGTGAACGTCAAGAAGGCGCTGCACCACATAATCAACGTGCCCCACGCTTCAAGAGTCGTCAAGATGAGGGTGGGAATCGCCCTAACTTCAACAATGCGGGAAATAATAACAGCCGTAAGTTGGATGATTTTGACCAATTAATGAGTAACTTCCTAAAGGACAGTGAAGATCGTCTGTCCTCATTAAGACGTAACACCGAAGGCAAACGCGGCGGTCGTGGTGGCCGACGTAGCTAGGGATGTCTTGCTAACGCGCGATGGGTTTCTTGTCGTGCGCTAATACAGGATATAAGAGCAGCCTTTTAGGCTGCTTTTTGTATCTAAAGGAGAATCTAGATGGAAAAATTAATGCGGGAAGTCAAGGCTCAACTAGAGTCATGGCCAGCTTGGCTAGAGGCTAAGACGGTGGTCTTAGCTGTATCCGGCGGGGTTGATTCCATGGTCATGCTTAGATTGATGCATGAATTGAATCAGTTACGTCAATATGCTCATCTGCAGTTGGTAGTTGCCCACTTTAATCACAAGCTACGACCAGAATCAGACAATGAGGCCGTCGCTATCAAGGAAATTGTGGCAGAGTATGGCTGTGTTTATTTTGCGACAGAGTGGGGCCAACCGGCTACCACTAATGTGGAAGCTCAGGCGCGCGAGGCCCGTTATCAGTTTTTCGCAGAGGTCATTCGAACAACTGAAGCGGATATTTTGATGACCGCACACCATCTTAATGATGTGGCCGAGACCTTCTTGATGCGGATGACACGAGGCACTTCCATTCGGGGCTTACAAGGGATTCGGGGATGTTATCAACGTCTGATGAGTGACCCAAGTGGTCATACTGTCATGCCAACCATAATGAGGCCCTTTATTGGGGTGACCAAGGCGGAACTAGAGGCTTATGCTGAGAAGTTTAATGTGACTTATTTTGAAGATGCTTCTAACTACATGGATCACTTTGTACGCAATCGATTCCGTCATACCTATATCCCACAACTGATGCAGGAAAATCCTCAGTTACTACAAAATCTCTTGACCATTCAGCAACAGATTCAAGATTCCTACACCGTTCAGTATGCGGATTATCTGGATTTGGAGCCCCAGCTCCTAATGTATTCAACCAATCACTACTGGTTACTTTACATTCCAGCTTTTCTAGCCTTACCTGAGGCGAAATTTAACATGTACCTGCGGATTTTCTTTGAAGAACGCCTAATAGAAGACGTGCCTGCCTATAATCGCGACCTAGTTGGTCAATTGCAGCAGATGATGCGTAACCGCCGTGATCCTAATCAACGTTTGCAGTTAGGACATGGTTGGGTAGCAGTCAAACGCTATGATTACGTCCAAATCCTACCAGAGGAGGCGGGGCCAAAAGCTTATTTTGGTCAACGTTTAATCTTAAGTCGACTCAACCACTGGTATGCCCTAGATGGTGGCGCAGAAGCGGGGATTTTTGCAGCTCATCAGGTGTCACCGGAAATGCGTGAAGCGGCTGCTGGTTGGGCAGGTCTGCACCTGAGCCAAGCCCAAGAGACGGCGCCCCTGAATTTCCAGCTAAGACAGCGTCAAGACGGCGATCAAGTAGCTCTGACCGATGAATTAGGCCAAGTCTACCACAAGAAGGTAGGGCGGATTTTGATGGATTTGAAGTTGCCTAGCGATGAGCGGGACCAAATCAAAGTTCTAATAGACGATACAGGCGAGATTGTTTGGTTGGGACCAGTTGGTAATTCCCCATTGTCTCGCGGGCCACAAACTGATAAAATAACTCATATATTCCTTTATCGGAAGACACGGCAGTAAGACACTAGTCAAAAAGGAGAAAAAGTGCAATGTTAGAGAAAGATATTTTAAAAGTATTGGTAACGCAAGAAGAAATTGCAGAAGCAGTGGCACGTCTGGGCAAAACCTTAACGGAGGACTACAAAGATAAAGAAGTAGTTGTCGTTGGGATTCTGCGAGGGGCAGCAATCTTTATGGCCGACATTATTCGTGCTATGGACTGCTACTTAACGATTGATTTCATGGATGTATCGAGTTATGGCGAAGCCTTCCAATCATCGGGTGAAGTCAAGATTGTCAAAGATTTAGATACTCGCGTTGAAGGTAAGGATATCCTGATTGTGGAAGATATTATCGATACCGGCCAAACCCTTAAGTATATTGTGGACTTACTCCACTACCGTAAGGCTAATTCCGTTAAAGTATGTACCCTCTTGGATAAGAAAGAGCGCCGTGTAAACAATATGGAGGCAGACTATGTGGGCTTAGATATCCCCAATGAGTTTGTGGTGGGATATGGTTTAGACTATAAACAAGAGTACCGTAACCTTCCTTATATCGGTGTCTTATCACCAGCTGTTTACGAAAGCAAATAGGCCATGTGCCAGACCCTAGACTGTGATCTAGGGTCTTTTGGCGAAAACAAACCTTAAATATTGGTAAAGCCCAGCCATACAGGGGCCTTCCATTAGGACCCAATGGCAAAATATGATAAAATACAAGAATGAACAGAATGATCAAGACAAAGGAGTCGAACAGCATCTATGCAAAACCCAAATCGTAATTCGACGCGGAACATTCTGACATCTATGATGGCATTAGCCATGCTCTTTATGCTCTTCCATGCCCTATCAGGGGCTCTAGGGGGTGGCCAAGTCAAGGAACTCACCCAGAGTGAGTTGATGACAGAGATTGCTGACGGCAAGATTGCCGAGATGGATGTCCAGATTGGTTCCGGTGTTTATAATGTCAAAGGTAAATACAAGACTGGGACAACACGCTCAGAACAAACCAACTTTGTGGCCCTCTTCCAAGGCGGAAGTGAGACTGCCAGTCAATTCACCAGCCGAGTGCTAGGCAACGATAGCACGCTCAAGTTATTGACGGAAACAGCGACCCAACAAGGGGTCAAGATGAAGACCTTGGCCGAATCCAATATGGCACTGTGGGCCAATCTCCTACCAATGCTACTCTTAATGGGTATGATGGGCTTCTTCCTCTACAACATGTTCCAGAGTGGTGCTGGCGGTGGCGGTATGCGAGGAGCCATGAACTTTGGTAAGTCACGCTCCAAGGATATTTCCAAGCAAAAAGTCAAAGTCCGCTTCAGTGATGTAGCGGGCGCTGAAGAAGAAAAGCAAGAACTGGTAGAAGTAGTAGAATTCCTTAAGGATCCTAAACGTTTCACCAAGTTGGGGGCGCGTATCCCAGCTGGTGTCTTACTGGAGGGACCTCCAGGGACGGGTAAAACCCTCTTAGCCAAGGCAGTGGCCGGCGAAGCGGGTGTTCCATTCTTCACCATGTCAGGTTCTGAATTCGTCGAGATGTTCGTCGGGGTCGGGGCTAGCCGGGTACGGGATCTCTTCGAGAATGCTAAGAAGAATGCCCCAGCTATTATCTTCATCGACGAAATTGATGCCGTAGGTCGTCAACGGGGCGCAGGTCTCGGGGGCGGACACGATGAACGTGAACAAACCCTTAACCAATTACTGGTTGAGATGGATGGTTTCGAAGGAAATGAAGGCGTCATCGTCATTGCGGCGACTAACCGTTCGGATGTCCTCGACCCAGCCCTCTTACGTCCAGGTCGTTTTGACCGTCAAATTCTAGTGGGTAACCCAGATGTTAAGGGGCGGGAGCAGATTCTTCAAGTTCATGCCCGTAACAAGAAATTAGAAACAGAAGTTGACCTCAAGGTCGTGGCACAACAAACTCCTGGTTTCTCAGGGGCTGAGTTGGAAAACTTACTGAACGAAGCGGCTTTAGTAGCAGCACGTTTTAATCATAAGGCTATTACTCAAGCGGACATCGCAGAAGCCCATGACCGGGTGATTGCGGGGCCAGCTAAGAAGGATCGTGTGATTTCTGAACAACAACGCCGTACCGTGGCTTACCACGAGGCGGGGCATACCATCATTGGTATGGTCTTAAGTGACGCACGTGTCGTTCATAAGGTGACCATCGTGCCACGCGGACGCGCAGGTGGTTATGCGGTCATGTTACCTCGTGAAGATGCTTATATTGTGACCCGTAAGGAACTCTATGATCAAATGGTAGGGCTCCTGGGTGGTCGTGCTGCCGAAGAGATTGTCTTCAACACGCAATCTACTGGGGCCAGCAATGACTTCCAGCAAGCGACTAAGATTGCGCGTAGCATGGTCACTGAATATGGGATGTCAGACCGCTTAGGGCCAGTTCAATACGAAGGCAACCATACCGTCTTCGTAGGCCGTGACTATGGCCAGAAACCTGCTTATTCTGATCAGGTAGCTTATGAGATTGACAACGAAGTGCGTCAATTATTGAACCAAGCTCACGAAGAGGCACACCGCATTATCAATGAGCACCGTGAGCAACTCAACCTGATTGCAGAGAAACTGCTTGAAGTTGAGACCTTAGAAGCAGCGCAAATCGAGTCTCTCTTCAAGACAGGGAAGATGCCTGAGCAAGTAGCGAAACCTGAAGAAACAGATGCTCCTGCTCCGGCAGAAAGCCAAGACCAAGAAGTGGCTCCTTCACGTGTGGAAGAAGCGTTAGAAGCTGGCGACCGTGTCATTGCAGATGACCAAGTGTCGTCTGACCATCATCAAGCCTAAAAAGAGAAATCAGACCCTTGAGGTCTGATTTTTTTGCCTACTAGTGCTAGGCCAAAGACTTGCTAAACTGGTGGGGTCTGCTATACTTAGAAACGGAATATAATGACTCCCATTGGGAGATGGAGGAAGCAATCATGTCAGATCAATTATTAACAGCCTTGGCATTCGATGGACAATTACGAGTTTTGGTTTTGGATGCTACTGGTGTTGTCCAGGAAGCAGTCAATCGCCACAAAACCTGGCATACCGCAACGGCTGTCTTGGGGCGGACCCTGGTAGGGACCCTTTTATTAGCAGCTAATTCTAAGGGAGACGAACGTGTGCGAGTAGAAATTCTCGGAACCGGACCGGTAGGCCGGATTATTGCGGAAGGAGATGCCTACGGTCATGTACGTGGCTTTGTATCTAATCCGCAGGTGGCCTTAGAACTCAATGCAATTGGCAAGTTAGACGTTGCTGGGGCAGTGGGCATGCCGGGCAATATGGCTGTACGTAAACTCTTAGGCAATAAGGAACTCTTCTCTGGCCAAGTGCCATTGGTGAGTGGGGAATTGGCAGAAGATTTCACCTATTATATGGCTGTGTCTGAACAAACGGCTTCTTGCATCGGGCTCTCTGTTTTGGTTAATCCGGATGAGTCAGTGGCTAAATCTGGTGGTTTTATGATTCAAGTCATGCCTGGAGCCACCGATGAAACCATTGACTTCATTGAAAAACGCATTGCGGATTTAGGCCGTTTCTCCGATCTCTTGGAGACACAACCAAGCTTAGAGGCTCTATTGGATCTCTTGGTTGGGCATGGTAATTCTGAAGTCCTGTCTAAAAAAGATGTTTCTTTCTATTGCGGTTGCTCTAAGGAAGCCTATGGACACGGTATTCAGTCCTTAGGTCGTAAGGAAATCCAAGCCATGATTGATGAAGATGGGGGCGCTGAAGTAGTCTGCCATTATTGTGAGAACCACTATGACTATAGTGTTCAAGATTTAGAAGCCATCATCGCAGCAGGTGAAGCGGCAGGTCAAGAAGCAGACGCAGAGGAGGTATAGCTTGTTCAAAATTAGAGAAATTGAGATTCCAAACCCGGTCGTGGTAGCACCCATGGCGGGAGTATCAAATGCGGCCTTTCGGACCATTGTAAAACAATTTGGTGCGGGCCTAGTTGTTTGTGAGATGATTAGTGACAAGGGGATTCAGTTCCGTAATGACAAGACCCTAAGCATGCTACACATTGAACCAAATGAGTATCCTCTCAGCATTCAAATTATGGGAGGCAACAAAGAAACTTTGGTAGAGGCGGCTAAATATGTTGCTGAAAACACTGAGTGTGCCATTATTGATATAAATATGGGTTGCCCTGTTAACAAGGTCATTAAGGCAGAAGCGGGGGCGCGTTGGCTCTTAGACCCGAACAAGGTTTATGAAATGGTGGCAGCAGTAGTGGATGCCGTTCAGAAGCCAGTCACAGTAAAAATGCGGACTGGTTGGGATGATGAACATCTTTACGCCATTGAAAATGCCTTAGCAGCTGAACGCGCAGGTGCTTCAATGGTGGCTATGCACGGCCGAACCCGGGTACAGATGTATGAAGGCAAGGCCAACTGGGATATTTTGGCCCAAGTCAAGAAAGAACTCAAAACCATTCCTTTTGTTGGGAATGGGGATGTTAGAACGCCTGAAGAACTCAAATACTTGCTTGATACGACGGGCGTAGATGGTGTTATGGTGGGGCGTGCAGCTCTGGGCAATCCTTGGGTTATCCAGCAGATGGTCCACTATGTTGAGACCGGTGAACTCTTGCCAGCAATGACGGCGAGACAGAAAATTGACACGGCCATCGACCATCTAGAACGCTTGGTAGACCTCAAGGGTGATCGGACTGCAACGCGAGAATTTCGAACCCAAGCTCATTACTATCTTAAAGGTATTCCGCGTTCTTCTAAGGTTAAGGTGGCGGTTAATGAGACTGAAGACCCAACTGTTGTGAAGCAGCTGCTACGTGATTTTGTAGATCAGGTGGAAGAACGTGAGGCTAAGGAATTGGCGCGCAAGGCTAGCCAAGAGTCTATAGTGGAAGCTTAGTCCTTGTAAGCAGATAAAAAATAGGCTGAGACAAAAGTCTCAGCCTATTTTTTTCTGCCTTAACGTGGTAAGGCGAAGTAGAGGGTTAGAGCCAACAACCCGATAATCATGCCGATGATGATGTTGAGGGTGCGCTCAGATAGATGAATGCCCTCATATAGATTGGTGCGTCTGGGTGAAGTTTTGCTTACCTCAGGCTTGTTTCCGGTGGATTCTTGGGTGGTCATTGTCTGCCTCCTAGTTTTGATAAAGCAAGGCAAGCCCCAGAGGAACTTGCCTAAAGGAGATACCCTTCAGTAATAGCCTATTGGCCGTTGAAGGCTTGGTAAGGAATACGTACAGCAACTTGAGTGTCATCGTACTTGTAGTCAGTGCCGTCTAGGAAGTCTTTGCCTTGACCTGCATTGTAAGAGAGTGCGAAGACAGCTTTAGCCATCCCTTCAGCGTCTTGTTTTACAGTACCAGTCATAATGCCACGAGCAATGAGGTCTACTGCTTCTTCTGTCGCATCTACCCCAAATACAGGAATCTTCTTGTCAGCTTTAGCATCTGTGTTGAAGCCGGCGCCTTGGAGGGCAGCAATAGCACCAGAAGCCATTGAGTCGTTATTAGAGATGATGACGTCGATATTGTCAGCGTCTTTAGCTAACCAAGCGTCAGTTGCAGTTTTCGCTTTGTCTGGGTCCCAGTTAGCAACTTGGTCACCTAATTTGTTTACTTCAATCTTAGCTTCAGTTAAAGTATCAACAGCATATTTTGTACGAGCGATTGCTTCTGGGTTTTCTGGGTCACCGATTAACATAACGTAATCTAATTTGCCGTTACCATTGCGGTCATATTTCTTGTCAGATTTCCAGAGTTCAGCAATCATCTTACCTTGGATAATCCCAGCTTCTTTAGCGGTTGTCCCAACGAAACGAGCTTTGTCGTAAGCTTTAACAACGTCAGTCGCTGGTTCACGGTTGAAGAGCACGAGCGGAATATTCGCGTCTTTAGCTTTTTGAACGACTGCTTCTGCTGCCCCAGTGTCCACCACGTTAATCAAGAGGACATCAACGCCCTTTTGAATCATGACATCGATTTGGTCGTTTTGTTTAGCTTGGTCGTTTTGAGAGTCATTGACAATGAGTTCAACGTTGGAATGCTCTTTGGCGATTTTTTCAAGCGCTACACGTACGGAAGACATATAGGCGTCATCGTATTTGTAGAAAGCTACCCCAATTTTGATGTTCTTATCTTCGGCTTGAACTTTAGGGCTGAGGCTAGGAACTAGCGCTAAGCAGAATAGGCAGAAGATGGCGCACCATGTAATGACTTTTTTCATAAAGATCGACTCCTTTAAGGATTTTATTTTGTTGAATTGAGTATAACACGGTATGTAAAACGATTACATTGATTTTTTTACACTCCAGGTTAGAAAATTTACGGTCTTATTTGCGTTTGATGTATTTACGTACGTCGATTGCTACCGCTAAGATGATGATTAAGCCCTTGATGATGTATTGGTAGTTAGGGTTAACACCTACGTAAGCTAAACCATAGTTGATGAATTGGAGGATGATAGCCCCGATAATAACGCCAGGAATGGTCCCAATCCCACCAGAGAAGGAGACACCCCCGATAACGGAAGCAGAGATGGCGTCGAGGTCGTAGTTAAGACCGGTGTTAGAGGTAGTAGACCCTACCCGAGCAGCTTCCAGATAGCCAGCTAAGCCATAGAGAATCCCTGAAATCAGGAAAATGATGAGAATATTCTTAACGATATTAACCCCGGAAACTTCAGCTGCTTCGATGTTTCCCCCGATAGCATACATGTTCTTACCAAGTTGGGTCTTATTCCAGATGATCCACATAATGACGCAGACGACAATGGCGTAGAAGACGACATAAGGGATTTGAATATCATTGGTGAAGTTGATGGTGCCGTTAACTAAATTACGGTAGCGGTCGTCAAAGTTAGCAATCGGTTGTGCGCCCCCCGCTTGTTGTTGTTGATAAATCAGGGCAATCCCGTAAGCTACTAATTGAGTCCCTAAAGTAATAATGAAGGCGTGAACTTTAAGAACTGCTACCCCAAAACCGTTAATCAAACCGAAGATTCCACCGACTACAATAACGATAATGAGTGGCAACCAGAGTGGTAATTGAGGTAAATCGGGATACATACGCGAAGCGTAGGTAGTTGATTGAAGGAGGGAGGCAGCAATCAGGGAAGTTAAACCCAAGACGCGGCCGGCAGACAAGTCTGTCCCACCTAAGATGATAAGCCCGGCAGCACCGCAGGCCATAATGATCCGAGTGGAGGCTTGAGCCAAGATGTTAATGAAGTTTTTTGGTGAAACGAAAGAAGTGTCCATCGAAATAATGATGGCGATTAAAGCAGCAAGCACAATATAAAGAGAAAAGTCTAATAATAGCTCGCGCGGTGTTTTATTGGTGAAGCGTAGTTTTTTACTTAGTTCCATAGAGACATCCTCCTTAGAGATAGAGTGCACTCAAGCGAAGAATTTCTTCTTGGGTGAGTGATTCGGTCTTTTCGACGCCGGCCAAACGACCATTAGACATGACTGCAATGCGGTCAGTGATACCGAGCAACTCGGTCATTTCACTGGAGACAACGATAACGGTCTTGCCTTTCTTAGCTAAGTCTAAAATGATTTGGTAGATTTCGTACTTGGCTCCGACGTCAATCCCCCGTGTTGGTTCGTCGAAGAGGTAGATATCCGCATCGGTTAGTAGCCAACGGCCAATAATCACCTTCTGCTGGTTACCACCAGATAAGGAGCGGATTTGTGTTCGTTGACTTGGGGTCTTGATGGCCATGGCATCAATCATACGTTGGGTATCGCTACCCATGGAAGCATTGCGAATCAGACCTAACTTACCGCGATAGTGGCGCATGTTAGAGATAACCGTGTTAAAACGAATGTCCGCGATTGGGAAAATCCCAGTTGCCCGGCGTTCTTCTGTCACTAAGGCAAAGCCATTTTTGATAGCGTCGCGGGAGTTGTTATTATGAATTAACTTACCATTCTTGTAGATTTCGCCACTGGCTAGGGTTGCAATCCCGAAGATACATTCAATTAGTTCAGTCCGACGAGACCCCACTAAACCGGCAATCCCCAAAACTTCGCCTTCGTGAACAGTTAAGGATACGTCTTGAATGCTTGGTTGATATTTAGCGGTCAAATTGCGCACTTCTAAGGTTACCTGGCCAGGATGATTGTTGCGAGGTGGGAAGCGATGGCCGATATCCCGCCCTACCATGAGTTGAATGATGCGTTCCATGGTTAAATCTTTAGCTGCTTCTGTCGCAATCCATTGACCGTCACGCATAATGGTTACTTCATCAGAAATGGCTAAAATTTCTTCCATCTTATGAGAGATATAAACCAAGCCACAACCTTGATCCTTGAGTTGGTTCATGATACGGAAGAGGTGCTGAACTTCTTGCTCCGTTAGAGAGGAAGTGGGCTCGTCTAGGATAATTACCTTAGCATCATAGCTGACCGCCTTGGCAATCTCAATCATCTGACGTTGGGAGACGGAGAGTTTACCAATGATAGTCCGTGGATCAATATCCAAGTTGAGTTGCTGGAAGATGGCCTTGGTATCTTGGTACATCTTATGCTCGTCAATCAGGCCAAGCTTGGTTTTTGGGAAGCGGCCCAACCAGATATTTTCCATGACGCTACGTTTAAGAACCTGATTCAGTTCTTGATGGACCATGGAGACGCCTTGTTCCAATGCTTGTTTTGGGTTGTTAAAGCGTACGGGTTGGCCATTGAGTTTGATACTACCGGAGTCCTCGATATAGATACCGAAGAGACATTTCATCATAGTTGATTTGCCAGCACCGTTCTCACCCATGAGGGCGTGAATGGTACCAGGGCGAACTTTAAGTCGTGCACCGTCCAAGGCTTTGACCCCTGGAAACTCCTTGACGATATCTTCAATATCCAATAGGTACTCTGCGATTTGTGTCATAATGTCACCACCTTATAGGATTTGAGTCTATTCTACCTCTAATAGCGAAACGCTTACATAGAATAATTTACGCATAAGGTTCGAAAATTTACGCTATTGTTAGATTGATTCAGACTTGTAATCGCGTTATAATAGGAAGATAGAAAATACATAAGGAGGAAAGAAGATGTCAATTTTAGATGATTTAACATGGCGTGGTGCCATCAATCAACAGACTAACGCTCAAGGCTTAGAAGAACTAGTAAATAAGAAGGCGATTGGCTTATATTGTGGCGTCGACCCAACAGGGGATTCCATGCACATTGGACATTTAATTCCCTTTATGATTCTTAAACGATTCCAGCTGGCTGGGCATAAACCAGTAGTGCTGATTGGGGGCGGAACGGGCTCAATTGGCGACCCAAGTGGGCGTAATAGCGAGCGCACCTTGCAAACCATGGATGTGGTAAAGGAAAACGCGCGTAAATTAGCAGACCAGATGAACCGCCTCTTCCTAAAAGGGGATGTTCAAGCGAGTGGTTTCCGGATTGTAAACAACTACGACTGGCTTAGCCAGATCTCGCTCTTAGATTTCTTGCGTGACTATGGTAAACATTTCAACATTAATAATATGTTGGCTAAGGATGTTGTTGCGTCTCGACTAGAGGTAGGGATTTCCTTTACTGAGTTCAGCTACCAGATCCTTCAATCCATTGACTTTGCCCATCTATATAAAGAATACGATGTTCAATTACAAATTGGCGGCGCCGATCAATGGGGCAACATTACGGCCGGATTGGATTTTATTCGTCGGACTGAAGGCCATGAGACTGAAGTCTATGGGCTGACCATTCCGCTTATGCTCAAATCTGATGGTACTAAGTTTGGTAAAACAGCAGGTGGGGCAGTTTGGTTAGATCCAGAAAAAACAACGCCATTTGAGTTCTACCAATTCTGGCTCAATCAACAAGATGGTGATGTGGTTAAATTCCTTAAGTACTTTACCTTCCTATCTCATGAAGAGATTGATGCTCTAGCCGTAGAAATTGAAACCCAACCCCACTTGCGGGTTGCCCACAAGCGTTTGGCTGAAGAAGTGACGCGTTTTGTTCACGGACAAGAGGCTTTGGATGAAGCGATTCGGATTACAGAAGCTTTATTTACAGGTGAAGTGGGTTCGCTCACGGTTCATGAAATCGAGCAAGGCTTCAGAAATATGCCGCAAGCCAGCGCCGTAAGAGAGGAAGCTAACCTAGCTATTTGGTTAGTAGATACTGGTATTGTTAAATCACGTCGTGAATCCAGAGAATTTATTTCGAATGGTGCGATTACCTTGAATGGCACTAAGGTAACCGATGTGGAAGCTGTGATTACGCCTCAAGATGCTATTGGGGGTAAATATGTGGTCGTACGCCGGGGTAAGAAAAATTACACACTTGTTACCTATCAAGATTAAGATGTGAGAAGCAGGCTTTTGGCCTGCTTTTTTTGTGTGAGTGAGTGTGGTTTGTGGGCTATGTAGTTGGGTTCTCCTCATGATTTTTTAGAGGTCGAAAACGGCGCTGGGGCCCTCAAGGCATAGTATAAATATTGAATCAACATAGTAACTTATATGGGAATAATCTTTATGGCACCATCTGCAAGACTATCTTTTGGGATAGTTAATCTGGTTCAAAGGTCTAGACAAAAGCGGAAATCGGCCTGTCAAGCCATTTTCGTCACCTGTAGAATACAGAAGACTTGGCCTATTCGTCAGTCTATTGTGGCAAAAAAGAGTCAAAAAACAGTGAAAACTCATGTAAAATTACAGCTGTGTTACAGATGCTATACGAATCGTCGAAAAACCGCACCTTAGCCAAAACTTGTGGTATCATGTAAGCATGTCATAAAAAGATAAACCAAAGCCTGTGTCTAACACAAGCGCGATATACAAATTACGAGACTAAAAGGAGTCAAATCGCTTATGAACAAGAGATTATTCAAAACGTTATTAACTTCAGCCGTCGTATTAGGGAGCGTAGCTGCACCTGTGGCTGCTTTCGCACAAGACTACGATTCATTAATCGGGCAAAGTGAAAGCCAAATCGAAAACTTATCTGCTGCGCAAGCACAGCTTTACGCACAATTAGCTAGCTCTTACGCTAAGTTGCAAGAAGTTCAAGCGCAAGCAACTACTCTTCAAGGTAACATCCAAGAAAATGACGCAGCAATTGCAAGCTTACAAGCAGAAATCAAAGACTTAGAAGTAGCAATTGGCAAGCGCGAAAGCCTCTTAGCTGATCAAGCTCGCGCTGTTCAAGCAACAGGTGGGGCTGAAAACTACGTTAACGTTGTAGCTTCTTCTAAATCTGTTAGCGACTTCGTTGGTCGTGTAGACGTAGTGAAGAAGATGGTTTCAGCTAACAAAACACTTTTAGGTCAACAAAAGGCTGATAAAGAAGCTGTTGAAACTAAAAAATCTGCAGTAGAAACCACTAAGGCAGATAACGTTGCTAAGCATGTTCAATTAGAAGCCCTCAAAGGTGCTTTGTCCGAAGAACAAGCTAACAACGAAGCAGTATACAACCAATTGACTTCTGATTTATCATTAGCACAAAATGCTCGTGAAGCTTTGATTGCTGAGAAAGCTGCTTACCAACAACGTCAAGCAGAGATTGCAGCAGCACAACAAGCAGCGGCTGAACAAGCTGCCGCAGAAGCTCAAGCACAAGCTTTAGCACAACAACAAGCACAAGCAGAAGCAGCTGCCCAAGAACAAGCGGCTCAAGAGCAAGCAACTCGTGAATCCCAATTAGCTGAGCAACCAGCACCAGCAGCTGAAGAAGCAAAACCAGCTGCACCAACTACAGGAGCTGAAGCAACTAGCCAAGCAGAAGGAACTGAAAGTCAAGCTTCTGAAGCTACTGCATCTGAAGCTCCAGTAGCTGAAGAATCAACTGCTACAGAAACTCCTTCAACTCAAGAAGAAGAGTCAACAACTCCAGCGCCACAACCTGCTCAAGAAGCACCAGCAGCTGAGGAAGAACCAGAAGCTCCTGCAGCGGCCGAAGAAGAACCAGCAGCAGAAGCACCAGCGGCTTCAACTTATGGCGATGTATTATCAACAGCTGCTAAATACGTAGGGACTCCTTATGTATGGGGCGGTAAGAGTCCAAGTGGTTTTGACTGCTCAGGTTTCGTACAATATGTCTTCAAAGAAGCATACGGTATCGATGTAGGTAGCTGGACAGTACCACAAGAATCTGCAGGGACTCGTATCTCTGTGTCTGAAGCTCAAGCAGGCGACCTCTACTTCTGGGGTGACGCAGGTTCAACTTACCACGTAGCGATTGCAACTGGTGGCGGGAACTTCATTCATGCTTCTCAACCAGGTACTCCATTAGGCTACAACAACATCCAAAACTTCACACCACAATTTGCAGTGCGTGTACGTTAATAAGAAGTATATTAAAAGCTGGGATTTGTATCCCAGCTTTTTTGTTACTATATATAATAGAAGAGAGTTGGTAAGGACCAACTCTCTTTTGTATAGGTTGCTTACTGCAAGCAGTATTTTTATTCCAAAGGGAAGAGCCAACTAGCAAATTGGGGATTGAAGAGGTCTTGCGTCTCGATCCATTGATAGGTAAGCTTAGTGGTTACATCACTAGCCTTATCAGGCTGATTTTGACCAGTTTTTCCTGCTGCATAGCCTAAAGCATAGGGGTTGGGCGTGAGATTACGGCGGATGTCCCCTGCTTCGATAGCGCTAAATACCTGAGATTGATAGCCGATGCTGTAGATGTCAGGGATAGCTAAACTTTGATGCAAGTAACGGGCCAGCTCTTGTATAGAGACTTGATCGAGTAAGACGACAGCCGGTTTGGAAGCTAATGCTTCAACGGCACGAAGCATAGCCTGTTGATTTTCGAGTTTGTCACCTTCTAAAGCAAGTGTCTGGTAGGCTTGGTCAGACAGATCTAGGACGTCCTGAGCTCCTTTTAGGCGCTCGATGCTTTCTTGGTTGTGTGCCTGATAGGCTAAAATGAGAGGGGTATCTGTCCCAATGTTGGCTTTCAATGCTTGTGCTAAGGCCTGGCCTTGCTCCAGAGGCGCCCAACCAAGTTGGCTTGCTTGGGATAGTTGGACTTTTGGGCTATCGATTAAGGCTACTTTAACCCCTTGCTTAAGCCAGTTTTCCAATTGAGATGTTAACTCAAGGCTATAGGCAGAGTGAAGTATCACCTGATCGCCTGTTAGGAGTTTTTGCTGGCTTAAGAGGGCCGCTTGTTCATCAACATTGTCTGGTAAAGCTAGGGTCTGAATCTCTATGTCGTCAGATGGATTGATTGAGGCTTTGAGCCCTGCCAAAAGTTGTTGGTTGTAGGGCTGGCTCAAGGCTTTACTGCTAGCAAACAAGATGCGATGTGTGATGGTCTGAGTAGGTTGACCAAGCCAAAGGCTCAATGCTAAAAGGCTAGCTAAACTGACTAGGATAAGTCCTAATAATGTAGTAGAAAGTTTTCTCATACTGGCAAGTCCTCCCAATCTAAGCAAGGAATCGAGAGGCTGACGCAGGTTCCTTGGTCTTCTTGGCTATCAATTGTTAGCCCATATTCTGGACCAAAATAGATTTGCAAGCGCTCGTGGACGTTGCGCAAGCCGATCCCCGCTACATCAGATGGTTGTTTTAGCTCTTGGCGTAGTTCTTCCAAACGCTCCACATTCATGCCTTGGCCGTTGTCCTTAATTTGGATTAGAATTCCTTTTTCTGACTGGCTAGCTTCAATTATCAGCAGGCCAGGTTCATAGAGGTTGGCCAAGCCATGTATAATGGCATTCTCTACAATAGGTTGTAGGATTAGTTTGATAGTAGGGTATGAGCGAACTTGCTCTGGTAGTTTGAGCTGATAAGTGAATTGTTGATTATAGCGAATTTGCTGAATTTCTAGATAGTTTGTGACATGCTCAAATTCACGTTCCAAGGGGATGTACTCCTTGCCCTTACTTAAGGTAATACGAAGTAGCCGACCTAAGGCAGTCACCATATGCGAAGCATCTCTGGTATTTTGACTTTCTATCATCCATAGGATAGACTCCAAAGTATTATAGAGAAAATGAGGTTGGATTTGAGCTTCTAAGACATTTCGCTCACTTTTGCGTAAAGCGGCTTCTTCAATTTTAATTTGGTCCATGAGTTGATCCACTTGGTTGAGCAGTTGGTGGTAGGCCTGATAGAGCTCATTGGCTTCATCGTAACCAGAAGTCTCATGGTAACCGGTCGGAAGATCCTGAAAGTCTTGCATATGGCGCGCAAGGCGACGAATAGGACGGGCAATAAAACGAGCTAGTAAGTAGGTCAGAACGTTAATTAAGAAGGTCAAGGCTAAGAAGAGAATAAGCGAGGTCTGTAGAATTCGTGATAGACCACTAGCCAACACTTCTTGTAGGTAGGTCTTTCCGACAACACGCCAATGGGTACCAGCCATAACCTGACTGGCTAATACGACATGGTTATCCTTATCTAATTGGACCTTTGTGGGCTCAGTTCCTAAATCTGGAATAGTTTCCTGCTTGAGTTCAGCGGTCATCAGGGCTTGGTGGGGATGGTAGATGAGTTCTTGTCGGTCATCTATCAAGTAAGTGTAGCCTTGCTTGCCAATCCCTCCAGTCTCAAAGAAACGCTGGAAGGTTTTGATTTTATAGTCGATAAGTAGAAGGCATCGCTTGCCTTGATGGTTGAAGGGGATAGTATTAGAGATAACCCAAGGAAACTCTCCTTGGAAAAGGTGTTGAATATGAGGTTTAGAATAGAGCGTCTGATCGTGTTGCGCTTCTTTTTGATACCAATCGGGAGATAAAACCGGATGCTGGTTATTTGTTTTAAGTTGAAAACGGCTAGGTGCAAAATCTAGTACTTGGCCCTGTTCATCCAGTACCGCAATCGATTGGATATCTCGGTTAAGGGTGACGCTAGAATCAAGCAAATCATGCAAAGCTTGAGGTGTTAGGCTTTCGAGTGTGATGCGGCGGATGATGGCTTCGTTGGCAACATCCATTGTGGCAATCATGGTTTCCAAGGCTTCTGTCGAGCGCGCCACATGTTGTTCGGTTAGGGTCATAGTCTGCTTAATCAGGAGATCGCGAGCAATTTGATAATGGCCCCAGAGACTAATGCCTAGAATAGAAGTCGACAAGAGAAAACAAGTCAAATAAATGACGCGATGCAAGGGGTGGCGTTTGGCCGGACTCATAGTGTGGGACTCCCTTCTTGGGCGGCCTCACGAATTTGGCGCGGAGATAGGCCAAAGTAGCGCTTAGTACTATAGGAGAAGTAGTGAGTGTCGGTATAGCCGACGGCTAAGGCTATTTCTTGTACCTTGGCTGAGCTAGTTAGTAAGAGCTCTTTAGCCTTATTCATACGAATTTGAATCAAGTGTTCCTTGAAGGATTGTCCTGTCTCGCGAGTGAATAGAGAGCTGAGGTAGTTAGGGCTGACATGCATTAACTGAGCCAAACGTTTGCCTGTAAAGAGTGGATCTTGATAATGTTGTTGCATTAAACGCAAGCCTTGCTGGGTTAGTGATTCTTTGAGGGTTTGGCGTTCGCTCTGGATTAAGAGTAATAACTTTTTGCTGTGAGCCAAGAAGGTCTGCATTAAATCCGCTACTGAGGCTTGGTTAGCTGCTACCATTTGAGACATAAAGGACTCAATCAGCGGTGAGTTTTGGATGCCAGTTAGGTTTTGACTGATACGAATAACCCGTGAAGTTAATTCAAGGAAAAAAAGATAGTCGGCCGAAGGAGTAGAGGATTGGCGATGACTTTGGTTAATTAAGCTCACAATGTAATCCTCAAACTCAGGGTAGGACGCAATCTTAATCAAAGACAAGAGACGTTGATCAGGGGTCGCATCGTAGTCTAGGTTTGATTCCATCTCGACACTGAAGTCACCATAGTAACATAGGGCAGTATTTGGCGCCGATTGGCAGTAATCATAAGCCTGAAGGGCCTGATGGTAGAGGCGCTTTAAGTCCATCAAGTGTGAGGATGCTTGACTAATACCCAGGTAGAGGGTGCGTCGATAATTTTTCAGGAAGGTTTGTTGGATATCTTGCAGCAAAAGATCTAGGGTAGCGGAGATATCGAGCTTATCGTGGCTGAGGATGATGATTAGCTTACCGCCAAAAGGGAAGGCTTCGGCCGGCAAATATTTATGGCAGACTTCTAGGACGGTCTTGCGATAGGATACCCAACTAAGCTCTTCGGCAAATAGAATATCTCGCATATCCGGACTGATGGCGTGGATAGGGCTAGCAGACTGGCGTGGACAGAGACTAATGACGGTATAATAAGGACCGGGAATTTCTAATTGATAGAGATTAATACGGTTTTGCCAGTAAGAGGTATCTTCCAGGGATAAAGGCTCGGTTACAAGGCTGATAAGCAAACTCCGGCGGGAGGCCTCAATGGTTGACATGTATTCCCGTGTCATTTCCTGCATATCAAGTGCGCGCTGGCGTTGTGCGTCAAGGTTTTGGCTGACGCGGGCAAGAGCGGCTTGGATATCTGAAGGTGTAATTGGTTTTAGTAGATACTCTTGGATGTTAAGGCGAATGGCATTCTGAGCATAGTCGAATTTGTCATGGCCACTGATAAAGATAATCTTAATAGTGGGATCGAATTCGTAGATGGCTTGACTCAATTCGAAACCGTCCATGAGTGGCATGCAAATGTCAGTAATGACCACATCCGGGCAAGTTTCTTCTATTATAGCTAGCGCTTCTTGGCCATTGCTGGCTGTGCCTACTAATTCGTAGCCCAAAGAAGCCCAATCCATCAGATTGACAATGGACTGGAGTACAAAAGTTTCGTCGTCAACGAATACAAGTTTACGTTGGGTTGTCATGCAAGCCCTCCTAGAAGTAAAATAGGTAACGCTTTCTATCAGTTTAACACAATTTTGGGGGATAGCATAGGGCCCTATATAAAAAGCCACAAGTCATCAGACCTGTGGCTTTCTAGATTCAAGCTTATTTTTTAAGTTGGAAGGTAATATCGCCAGATTTGGTTAAGGACTTAAAGTCTTTGTCATAGAGGTTGACGTTTAAAGTAAGTGAGCGATCTTTGTAGAGATCATAGTCATCCTTGCTGTAGACGAATGCTAAGTGGTAAGTATACTCTTGGCCAGGTTCTACTACTTCCTTATCTTTGGCCGGCTCAACTTCAACCATGCCTTCGTGCATTAATTTTAGTTGGTCATTGAAAACTAAGTTACCAGCGGTCTGGCGGGCGTTCAAGGCAACTTTACCCTTGTTCTTAACGGTAATTTCAGCAGTTAAGACTACCACACCACCTTTAAGTTTTTCGAAACGGCTAGCCTGATCTTCATTAGGTTTGAAGTCAACGATTTGATAGCCGTTCAAAGTCACATCATAGCCTTCAAAGTTAACGTTTTGCTTATCAGTACTTGAGCTAATGAGGGTCTTAGTTCCCCAGTTTTCAGCAGTCAGTTTGTCAGGGTAGAATTTGCTAGCTGATGCGCGATTGGCTTCCCCTTCTTTAGATGTTGGCAGAATAGTAGAGGCCATAGGTACAATCGCATCCGTAAGCTTGTCCCCTTGATTAGCTAACACAACGAGGGTATCAACTGATAACGCGCCATTTTTGTTTAATTGTTTGAGGGCGTCGCCACCAATTGCTAGGGCAACAAAGCCGCGAAGCTCAGTTTTAGCCTTAAGTACCTGCTTGGCATCTACAACAGCCTTAGGTAGGTCTTTAGTCTCATCTACTAGGTTGTTGTTGTGGCTCACTGCTCTGTTATAGCCTACAATGGAACCAGAGAAACCGCCGGTAATGTAGGCATCTTTATCAGAGTCATTCTTAAGGGAGACATCAAGTACAAGAACAGCACCAGTTTGGGTGTTGCCACCAAAAGGAATCTCTAAGTCTTTGGAAAAATCTTTGAGGGAGATTAAGCTGTAGGCATGGATGGTTTCTGTAACAGGAGCCTTGCCAAAAGTAATAGGGGTTGAGTTTGTGTAAGTCACACTGGCTTCTTTAGCTGAAGTTGCAGCCTTGATGGCTTCGGATACTGCCTTGAAGTCTGTGCTAGCTTCTGAGCTAGAGGTACTTTCTTGGCTACTAGCGCTTGACTCGCTGCTTGAAGATTCTGCCAAAGCGATTGTAGGGCCTGCCAAGAGAGCAGTTAATGATAAGCTAGATAGGAATATGCGTAAAGTTTTTTTCATTTCATTACCTCCAATAGTAAATCCTAGTAGTATTATAATACAGAATTGAAGAGCATGCAAAGTTGTCTAGTGCTATGACTTGATAGGGCCCAAAAGCATGCTAGCCCAAGCTTCGTGGAGTGATTCTTGATCGGAAGGTTGGAAGAGACCGGCCAAGACGTCGCGATAGAGACGGGATAATTCGTTGTGGCTGAAGTAGGCTTGGCCGCCACAAGCGCGGATCACCTCTTCGACTGCTATTTTAGAGGCTTCTACGGAACGGTTTTTAAGGGCAGACAGGCGAGGTAACCAGCTCAAGTCATAAGGTTGATCTTGATCTAAAGCCTGGCAGAAATGATTGAGTTGAGGTGGGATGGCATCCAGTTGGATAGCGGCTTCAGCCAAGCGCCAACGGATGTTCTTGTCCTGGTCGTAAGTTGTCTGGTTGCTGACGGAATAACGCTTTTTGACGGTTTCTAGTCCCAGTTCGAGGGCTCGTTGGCCAATGCCTAAATAGGTAGCTGCGAGTAGAATCTCGAAATAAGCGAAAATACCGAAAACGGTGGGATCTAAACTTGGACCAGGAGCCAGTTTGGCCAAGATTTGTTCAGGTCTTACTTGCAGACCTTTAAGCGTCACGCTGTGTGATTGAGTGGCACGCATACCGAGCGTATCCCAGTTTTCGTGAATCTCTAATTGATTATCTTGTTTGTGGGCATAGGCAAAGACGGATAGGGCTTGTTCTTGGCTGGAGTCGGTCGCGAAGGTCACGAAACGACTGCAGGCCTTGATCATCGACAGGAAGACCTTATCGCCGTAGAAAAGATAGCCCCCATCTGATTGGGGTTGAGCCTGGCAGATAGAGCCGAAGAGGACGCGGTCGTTAGAAGGTTCCGAGATACCAAAGGCCAGGAGGTGACCTTCAGCTGCGTCTTTTAGGATTTGCTGACCCGCAGCTTGGTCGTGAGTTACTAGATGGCGACCCAAGCCCACAATAATCTGGTGCATATTAATACCTAGGGCAGTACCAGGTGCTGCCTTGGCTAGGCGGGTTTGTTCCTGCACGATTTCTTGAAGTGTGAGGCCGTGTCCGCCATATTCTTTGGGTACAAAGGCCTTGTAGTAGCCAGCTTCTTTGAGAGCTTGATAGTCTAGCTCAGGAAATTCGTTGCTTCGATCGTAATGATCTGCGCGTTGATGGATAGAATCGAGTAGTGAATCAGATAAAAACATAGCAGACACTCCTTGGAAAGTAGTAAGTAAAATAGATGGATGCTTGATTTCCTTCCTTATTATAACATGATTGCTGTGTGTCGCCTTGCTAAACGCTTGCAAATAGCGGCTGATGAGGCAAATGTGATACAATGAGACTAGCAAAAGGAGGGCGAGAATGATGAGATTGTTACTAGCAGAAGATGAATTAGATTTAGCCAAGGGGATCCAGGCTATTCTCAAGCATCATCATTATAATGTGGATCATGTAGCAGATGGAGAAGAAGCCCTCTTGTTCGCACGCTCCATGGAGTATGATGGCCTGATATTAGATGTCATGATGCCTAAGAAATCGGGCTTCGATGTCCTAGCGACTTTACGGAGCGAGGGTTCTCAAGTACCAACCTTGCTTTTAACGGCCAAAAACCAAATTGAAGACAAGGTTCAGGGTCTTGACTTAGGGGCGGATGATTATTTAACCAAGCCCTTTGATATGCAGGAACTTCTAGCCCGTATTCGGTCTATGTTGCGACGTCCGGCCAACTTGGTAGACAATGATTTGCGTTATGGTGATTTAACCCTCTATCGCCAACGGGCCAGTCTAGCGGTAGGGGCGGCTGAACTCGCCTTGAATAAGCGAGAGTTTCAACTGATGGAGATGCTTTTGTTGAACCAACAACAGGTTTTGTCCTCCGATTTAATTATGGAAAGAATCTGGGGCTTAGACTCCGACGCAGAGATTAATGTGGTCTGGGTCAATATTTCGTCCTTGCGTAAAAAGTTACAACAGCTGAGTTCTAAAGTAACGATTAAGGCCTCGCGTGGCTTAGGTTACCAGTTGGAGGTGGCGCATGATTAAAGAGATGCAAGGCCGTTTTGTTCAGATTGCCATGCTATCTTTTACGGCTGTGCTCTTGTGTCTGCTCCTAGGTTTGAATGGATTAAACTATTGGCAGACGGTTCAAGAGCTGGATGGCGAAGCGAGTCATCTAATGGATCAGAGTCAGAATCAGCATCAGGGTGATCAGGAGAGACCCCCTCTGCCGAAGAATCAAGGCTTTGATTGGAGTAGGCTATGGCAGAGCTATCAGGAACCGAATTATCACACGGCTCGTTATATCTATGCTAAAACCGATGCCGATGGTAAGTTAGTGACTAGCCAATTAGACCGCATGGATGATTATGACCAGGGAACTTTGGCGAATATGCTTAGTCCACTCTTGAAATCTTCTAAGAACCGGGGCTGGATTGGCGTCCTGCGCTACTATCAGCGGACGAATTCGCAAGGAGAAAAGGAGTGGCTCTTTGTAGATGCTGGTCGCCAACTTCAGGCGGTAACTCGCTTGGCCATGATTTCGCTGGGTATCTTGGTCTTTACCCTACTAATCGTCTATAGTCTACTTCGATACTTTTCTAATAGAGCCATTCGGCCTTTGATTAACAATATTAAACGTCAGCAGGAATTTATTAGTAATGCCAGCCACGAGATTAAGACGCCCTTGGCGGTGCTATCTACCAATAACGATGTCTTAGAATTGACAGGTTGCAAGAATGAATGGACCCAAAGTAATCGCAGGCAAATCCAACGCTTAAATGCCTTAGTGGAGCAGATGCTGCAATTAGCTCGCTATGATGAAGGCCGAGTCGCGCTAAATCCAGAGTCTCTGGATTTAGTCGCCATGTTAAAACAAGCGCTGGATGATCTTGGGGGATTGCTTGAAGCAAACCAGGCGCAGGTTTCCTTGGATTTGCCTGATAGCATTCTGTTAACTATCGACAAGGCCTCTTTTCAGCAGGTCAGCCAGGTTCTACTCGAAAATGCCCTCCAGTATCATCTGGCAGGGACAGAGATTGAGGTTGGTTGGCGACAAGCTGACAAGAGCTTGTATGTAGCCAACCGTTGTCAGAGAATGAGTCAAGAGCAAGCAGAACGCTTATTCGAGCGTTTCTACCGACCAGACCAAGGACGCCAACGTGACCAAGGAGGCAGTGGGATGGGTTTATCCTTAGCTCAAGCAGTAGCAGAAGGTAATGGCTGGCATTTAAAAGTTGGCATGCGTTCAGAGACTGAAATAGAATTTACTATTAGATTCTAGCTAGGCGAGCAATCCTGCTTGAAGTCGCTAGGGCAGAGTACTAAAATAGGAAGTGCGATACATATTATATAGTAGAAAGAAGGAATAGGATGGAAATCAATGAAACTTTGTTGCGTGCCTTGAGTGAAGTCAATGGGATTGCGGGTAATGAAGGGGCAGTTCGCCAACTTTTCAAAGAAGAAACGGCACCTTATGCGCAAGGCTACGTTCAAGATGGTCTTGGTGGCTTATTTGCGGAGCATATCGGGGACGCCAGCGGTCCGCGGATTATGATGGCGGCACATTTTGATGAAGTGGGTTTTATGGTTAGTCAGATTACGGATAAGGGCTTCCTAAAGTTTGTACCGATTGGTGGTTGGTGGAGCCAGGTAGTTTTGGCCCAGCAAGTGACCGTTACGACACGAGATGGCAAGACCTTCCATGGTGTGACGGGCTCTAAGCCTCCACATGTTCTGCCTGCGGAAGCACGCAAGGTGGCGGTAGATATAGCGGATGTCTTTGTTGATTTAGGAGCGACTTCTAAGGAAGAAGTGCTAGCATGGGGCATTCGTCCGGGGGATATGATTACGCCTTATATCGAGTATCGTCGTCTCAATGGCGGACCTTTTCTCTTGGGGAAAGCGTGGGATAACCGCATCGGCGTAGCAGTTGCGATTGAAGTATTAAAATATGCAGCGAGCCAAGGCCACGCTAGCCAGCTCTTCATCGGGGCTAATGTTCAGGAAGAAGTTGGTTTGCGTGGCGCTAAGGGCGCGACCCACAAACTGAATCCTGCTATCAGTTTTGCTTTAGATACAGGGACTGCAGGGGATACACCGGGTATGACGCCTAAAGAAGCAGATAGCGAATTAGGCAAAGGGCCTCAAGTTTTAATCTATGATGCGTCCATGATCCCGCACAAAGGCTTGCGTGACTTTGTGATTGATGTGGCGGAAGAAGAAGGGATTCCATTCCAATTCACCAGCATAAAGGGTGGCGGAACGGATGCTGGGGCACAGCACCAAAGTCTTGATGGCGTACCATCTATTGCTATTACCATTCCGGTTCGCTACTTACATTCCCATACTTCGATTATCCACGAAGATGACTTTAAACACACGGTGGCGTTGATGACCGCCTTGCTCAAACGTCTCAACAGCCAAACCGTTGCCAACATTGTGGCCAATGTCTAGGGGGTAAGGTAGATGCATATTCATTGCTTAGGGTGTGCTGGTGGCTATCCGATGGGAGACAATGGCACGACGGCTTTTGTGGTTTCGAGTCAGGACCGGTCCTATCATATTTTGCTTGATGCAGGAAGTGGCGCTGCGCGTGCCTTAGAAAATTATCTAGATGTACTAGAGCTTAATGCTGTCATTATTTCCCATGACCACGCTGATCACGTGGCGGATTTAGGCACTATCCAGCATTTATTGATGTTGAAACCTTCAGGTGCTAAACATGCGCCAGTGCCTATTTATTTGCATGACCAATCGGTATTTCCGCCATTGGCCATTGAGGACAAAACCAGCCAATTGATGACTTATGGGGCGGATAGCGTCTTAGAATGTGGGCCTTTCCGCGTAAGTTTTTGCCAGACGGTCCATCCACTTCCTTGCTATGCTATGCGTGTGGAAGAGATAGAGACAGGACAAGTCCTAGTCTTTACAGCTGATACGGGGTGGTGTCCAGAATTGATTGGATTCAGCCAGGGCGCCCATGTGCTAATTGCTGATTCGGCTTTCACTAACGAACGAGGGCGAAACGAGATTCATATGACAGCGGGCGAAGTGGCGCAGTTGGCCAATCAGGCCCATGTACAAACTCTGGTAGCCAGTCATATGGCGCCACATGCGGATCAAACTCTCATCCTCCAACAAATAGCAGCGGATTTGAACCCGGATATTAATTTAATTCATTGTCAGCCGGGTCTGACGATATCACTTTAAGAGGGAGCGTATAATATGTATTTTGTTGATAATGGCAACAACTATGATGCAAGTCTGAATATTGCTTTAGAAACTTATTTGGTAGAGAACCGATTGGTCGATGAGCCCATCTTACTCTTTTACATTAATGATCCTTCTATTATAGTAGGAAGAAATCAAAACACCATTGAAGAAGTGAATCAAGCCTATGTAGAAGAAAAAGGAATTCGGGTAGTGCGTCGCATGTCAGGCGGAGGCGCCGTCTACCACGATCGAGGCAACTTTTCATTTTGCTTCATTAAAGACGATGACGGCTCCTTCCGGGATTTCGCCAGCTTCACGCAACCGGTAATTGAAGCTTTGCATAAAATGGGGGCCAAAGGCGCTGAGCTCAAAGGGCGGAACGATCTACTAATTGATGATAAGAAGTTTTCGGGTAATGCCATGTATGCGAAGAATGGCCGTATGACTGCCCATGGGACCATCTTATTCGATGCGGATCTTGATGAAGTGACCAAGGCGCTTAAACCCCGAAAGGAAAAATTTGAATCCAAGGGGATTAAGTCAGTCCGTAGTCGTGTAACTAATATTAAACCTTATGTGTCACCAGAATATCAAAAACTCACTACCGAGGAGTTCCGTGATATACTCTTGCTTGAAATATTTGGCGTGGAAAGTCGTGACCAAGTCAAAGAATTTAAGTTGACTGAAGCAGATTGGGCCAAAGTCCGAGAGATTCAAGCTGAACGCTTCGGCAATTGGGAATGGAACTATGGACAATCGCCAGCCTTTGCTATCCAAATGAGTCAGAAGTTCCCATTTGGCTTTGTCGATTTCCGCTTCAATGTTGAGCAAGGGGTTATTAAGGAAGTTAAAGTCTATGGCGACTTCTTTGGCCTAGGAGACATTAGCGATGTAGAAAACGCGCTAGTAGGCGTACGATTCGAGCGCGAGGCTGTCAACCAGGTATTTGAGAACTTAGACTTCAATAAATATTTTGGTCGAGTAACAGCAGAAGAAATTCTGACCTTAATCTTCGGCTAGAATTGGCACTATATATAGGGGGAGCCACTTGGCTATACAACCTATATATAGTGTTTTTCTTTTGGGTCAAAAAAAGGACCGAAAAGTGGCTAGAAAGTGTTGACTTAGTGGGCTTAGTCATGGTATATTACATTATGTTCTTAGGAACACACGAACCATTTTCTAAAAATCGTCAAAAGCATTCGAAAAAGCTTTGACATTGTCAGAAGATGGTGCTAATATATAGAAGTTGTCGCTAAGACAAGGGCCAAGCAAAAACTTCGAAAAAAACTTCTGAAAAGTTGTTGACAGGAAGTGAGGCTTGTGCTAATATATAGAAGTTGTCACGTGGTGGCAACCAGCACATTGAAAACTAAACAAAGACACACCAAGAATGTGAGGGTCATCGAGGTAA
>CBDFAX010000010.1:0-59205 GCA_965245735.1 uncultured Abiotrophia sp.
AAGGGACGTCACATTCTCTAACTTCTTTCGTTTTACCATTCTCTAACCTCTTTTGACCTATAAAGTTAGATGCTAACTTTAATCAGACCTAAAATTAAGTCAGACGCTAACTTTAATTTTCCAAAAATTAAATAAGTTAGACGCTAACTTAATTTAACTATAACACAATTGACATATAATGTCTACTGCTTTTCAGAAAAAGTCGCTTTATTTCTGAATCAATTTGGTATACAATGGTAGTATGAATCACTTTAGGCTCGTAAAGTTTGTTGTAACCTCACCCTAACAGGGTTATGACATCGACTCATAAAGGAGGCAGAATATGCGGATAGGCATGGTCTTCGAAGGCGGCGGGATGCGCGGCTTATACTCAGCTGGTGTCCTCGATAGCCTGATGGCAGCCCAAATTCCCGTGGATGAAATTGTGGCTGTGTCTGCAGGGGCCCTTTTCGGGGTCAATTATGTCAGTGGTCAAATAGGCCGAGCGTGGCGTTATAACCAGCGCTATCTTGGCGACAAACGTTACATGAGTCTGAGCTCTTGGCTTAAGACTGGTAACTATGTCAACAAGGACTTCGCCTACTATCAAGTCCCAATGACACTTGATCCTTTCGATAACGAGCGCTTCAAAGCTTCCCCGACCCGCTTCCATGCGGTGGTCACCCATGTAGCCAGTGGTAAGGCCGAATACGCCTTGATTGAGGATGCCTTTGACCAGATGGAAGTCTTAAGAGCGAGCTCTGCTCTGCCCTTCGTCTCTAAAATGATTCAGCTAGACGCCAGCCCTGATCTAACCGGCGGCGCCTATCTCGACGGTGGTATTAGCGATAGCATTCCAGTTCATTACGCGCGCCAACTGGATGTCGATAAGTTAATCGTGGTCCTTACCAGACCCGCCTCTTATCGGAAAGCCACCCGCACCAATCCACTCTATTCAATCGTTTATCGACGCTTCCCGGCTTTGGTCCAAGCCCTCAACCAGCGTGGTTATCACTATAACCAGACTCTGGACCAGATCGAAACCTTGGAAGCACAAGGCGAACTTTTCGTCATACGCCCATCTGCCCACCTAGAAGTTGGCAGATTCGAACGTGACATTCGAGTTCTCGAGTCACTCTACAACTTAGGTCGTCAAGATGGACAAAACCAAATAAATCCCCTCGAAATTTACTTACAAACGTAAAAAGGAGATATTTATGGTTAAAGTTATATTTGTTTGCTTGGGCAACATCTGCCGTTCACCAATGGCAGAGGCTATCTTCAGCCATTTAGTGGCGGAGGCAGGTCTGAGCGACAAAATAGCAATCGATTCCGCCGCGACCAGCCCATGGGAAATCGGTAAACCCATGCATGAAGGTGCTCAAGAGCGCCTCAAAGCTGCCGGTATTCCGATTCCAAAGCATGTCGCGCGCCAGCTCAATCTAGAAGATATCAAAGCTGATTACATTATCGGTATGGACGAACCCAACATTCGGGCTATCAATTATCTGATTGGCGCTCGCCCAAGCGGTGAAGTCAATATGCTCTTGCACTATGCAGGGGAAGAAACCCAAATTGCGGATCCCTGGTATACCGAGGACTTCGATACTGCTTACAATGAAATCTATCGTGGCTGCCAAGCATTCTTGGCTTTCTTGCAAAATCGTTATCAGTTTAACGAAGAAGCTCCTACGATTTAGTTTCTGAACTTAAGGCCTCCTGACAAGCTTGACTGTTCAGCCAATCCCCTAGCCGTGTCTCTGTAAGCCGACAGAACCACCCTAGCATCGGTTGACTGCCCAGCAAGCCCCTCAGGGGCTTTTTATTTTGAATCAAAAAAAGCGAGCCCCTTTCCTGACTAGCAGGAAAGGGGCTCGCCTATTTTATAGCTTGCTTCAAATTAGAAGTCTTTAGTTCTTCGCTTTGACCTTGCGATCTAAAGCTACAATGGCCATGGCTAAGCCCATGAGGCTGGCAGCTAACCAGAAGAAGCTGTCGCTCTCACCGGTCTTAGGCAATTGACGTCCACCTGGACGGTTATTTTGACCTCGAGAACCATTGCCACCAGAATGTTCGTTGGATTGACTAGCATCTGGGTCGCTTGATTCGCTTGATGCCTCGCTAGCACTTGACGCGCTTGATTCGCTTGAAGTTTCGCTAGCACTTGACGCGCTTGATTCGCTTGAAGCTTCGCTAGCGCTTGACGCGCTTGATTCGCTTGAAGTTTCGCTTAAGCTTTCTGAGCTAGACTCGCTAGACTCTTCCTTAGCCTTAACATTTGGTTGGTAACGCGCGGTCACGCTAATACCAGATTCATGTTGGAAGACTACCTGAGCAGCTTGTGGTTTACCCACAAAGTCCTCATTTGGTTGGAAGGTCACGAGGCCGGTTAATGGATCCACTGTGTAAGTCCCAATTTGCTTGCCATCTGCATCCAGTGCTGGTACAGAGCTTGCATCGGTTGGTGCTTGGGTAGCTGGATCTACTAAGCGAGCTGGCTGGCTAGCACTTGGCGTGATCGCTTGGCCGCTGGCTTGATCTCTAGCCCCTAGCTGACCCGTTTGGGCCTTGCCTTGCACATCTTCAGATTCAGCGTCAACTGGCACGATATCTAAGACATGCGGTGTGTAAGTCCCTTTGGCTGGAGTGCCGTTAGTATCCACACGGACGATGACAACTGGACTTGCTGTGCCGACGAAGTTAGCTTCTGGTGTGAAGGTGATGGTTCCGTCGTTAGCTACTTCATAAGTACCTTGGTCCTTGACTGTCAACTTCTTGCTGCCATCTTCGAAGGTTGGCGCGACCGCTGGGTCAATTGGCACTTGGTCGTGACCAGGTGTAAAGCTTGGCTTACCTGTTTGGACTTGGCCCTTGTTACCATAAGACTCAACTTGGTTACCAGTTGGTGTTACAGGTGTCACAGTAGGTGTGTAAGTGGCAACAACCGCAACATTTTGGTCATTAGTAAATTGAACCTGAGCTGGAAGAGGAGTTCCAACAAAGTCCTTATTCGGTGTAAAGGTGACTTGACCTGTTAGGCGGTCTAGGACATAGGTCCCAACTACCTTACCGTCAGCATCCTTAGCCTCTAATTGATCATTGGCTACTGGCTCTTGAGTTGCTGGATCTAATAAACGAGCTGGTCGCTCAGCACTTGGTGTCAGCGCCTTGCCTGTCGTTTGATCTTTGGCACTTGGCTTGCCAGTTTGTACCTTACCTTGGATGTCTTCAGAAGTCGCATTTTCTGCTACTAGGTCTAAGACATGTGGCACATACTTACCTTCTGCTGGGGTACCGTTGACATCGCGACGGATGATGGTCACTGGATCAGCAGTCCCAACAAAGTCAGCTTCTGGTGTGAAAGTAATCAGACCTTCTGGTGATAGGGTGTAAGTTCCTTGGCCAGCAACTGTCAATTGATTTTGACCATTGCTGAAGGTAGCTGGCACACTATCATCCATTGGGACGCTTTCGTGACCAGGGGTGAAGCTTGGTTGACCTGTTTGGGTTTGACCCTTGAGGCCATAAGATTCTACTTGGTTACCACTTGGCGTTACGCCCGTTACACTTGGCGTGTAAGTAGCAGTCGCTGGGGTACCGTTCGCGTCTTTGGCTTGAACAGTAACTGGATCTGGAACTCCTACGAAGTCTTTCTTAGGTTGGAAGGTGACCGTGCCAGTCAGTGGATCTAAGGTGTAGGTCCCGATTTCTTGGCCGTCCTTAGTCGCTGGAATGCTAGTTTCAGTCACTGCTTTCCCTGCTACTACAAATTGAGCTAGTTGATCTGCATCAATCTTGATTGGTACATCAGGGTGGCCTGGCGTGAAGCTTGGGGTGCCTGTTTGACTTGCCCCTTGCAAACCACTTGAAGTTGCTGGACTACCACTTGGCGTTACCGCCGTAACGATTGGGGTGTAAGTAGCAGTAGCTACCGTCCCGTTGACGTCTTGGCGTTTAACCGTAACTGGTGTGGCTGTCCCGACGAAGGATTTTTCAGGGACGAAGGTTACTGTGCCATCTTTGGCAACCGTGTAAGTCCCTTGCCCTTCTACCTTCTTCTCAATAGAACCATCTTCGAATCTAGCGTCAACCGTGTCATCCATTGGTACCTTATCTGACCCTGGTGTAAAGACGAGGGTAGCAGATTGGGTCTTACCTTGAATGTCGGTTGTAGTTTGATTGTCACCACGTGGTACAACGGCAGTGACGGTTGGGGTGTAGCTTGCCTTGGCTGGTGTTCCGTTAGCATCTTTGACCTCAACTTGGATTGGTTCTGGGGTGCCGACAAAGTCCTTGTTAGGTTGGAAGGTGACAGTCCCAGTCTTAGGATCAATGGTGTAGGTCCCGACGGTCTTGCCGTCTTTGACAGCTGGTAAGCTGGTTTCATTGACTGCTTGACCACTTGTAGGATCTACTAAGCGAGCAGGTTGCTCATCATTAATGGTGATTGGCACATCTGCATGTCCTGCTTCAAAGCTTGGTGTACCTGTTTGAGCTTGACCTTGCAAGCCTTCTGAAGTGACCCCAGTTCCGGTTGGCGTTACAGGTGTCACGGTTGGCGTGTAGGTAGCAGAAACGGCTACTCCGTTAGGATCTAGTACTTGGATGGTAGCTGGTTGAGCTGTCCCGACAAAGTCCTTGTTAGGTTGGAAGGTAATCAGGCCTGTCTCAGGAGTGAGTGTATAGGTCCCGATAACCTTGCCATCTTTATCCTTGGCATCGATTTGGTTAGCGTCTGTAACCGCACCATCTACCACGAATTTAGCTGGGTTTTGCGCAGAAACTTGGATGGCTTGATCCGCCCCACCATTGTTAGGGTCTGGATTATAGGTGAATTCTGGTTGGCCAGTTTGAGCCTTGCCTTGGATATCTTGACTTACCTTGTCAAGGCCTTGACGGCTAGTTGGTAAGACAGTTGGCGTGTAGTTAGCCTTTGCTGGGGTCCCGTTGGCATCCTTAACTTGAACTGTCACAGGATCTGGTGTCCCTACGAAATCAGCTTTAGGTTGGAAGGTTACTTGACCTGTCTTAGGATCTAAGGTGTAGGTCCCAACTTCCACGCCATTTTGCATAGCTGGCAGGCTGGTTTCAGTCACTGCTTGTCCACCTACAAAGAATTGTGCCGGTTGCTCATCGTTAATGGTAATTGGCACCTTGGCATCCCCTGGCGTAAAGACAGGTTGGCCCGTTTGGCTAGCCCCTTGGAGGCCACTTGAGCTAACGTCCTTACCTGAAGGCGTCACACCCGTTACATGTGGTTGATAGGTGGCGGTGACTGTCACATCATTAGTGTCATGCGCTTGGATGGTAGCTGGAACTGGGGTTCCGACATAATCCTTATGCGGCGTGAAGGTCACTTGACCTGTCTCAGAGTTGAGCTTGTAGGTCCCGATGGTTTTACCATCCGTATCCTTAGCATCAATTTCTTTTTCTTGAACCACTTGACCGTCAACTACAAAGACTAGACTGTTGTCTACCAATGGTACAGTGACAGCTTGGCCGTCAATTTGTGCTTGGCCTGGTGCAAAGCTTACAGTTCCTTCTTGGACTTGACCTTGCACGTCAGTGGTTTCAGCATTGGTTGAAGTTGGCGTCGCATCGACAACGGTTGGTGTGTAGGTCGCTTCAGCTGGAGTGCCGTTCTTATCCACACGGACGACGGTCACTGCTTGGGCAGGCCCTACGAAGTTCTTCTCTGGAACGAAAGTAACGGTTCCATCAGCTGCCACAGTGTAAGTCCCTTGGTTGTCTACCTTGAGGCTTTCGACCAATTGACCTTGAGCATCCTTCAATTTAGCAGGCACCTTATCATCCATTGGCACATCTGCATGGCCTGGTTGGAAGGTTACTTGCTTGCTTTGGCTAGCGCCACGAATACCAGTTGAAGTTGCGGGAACACCTACTGGTTTTACGCCCGTTACATGTGGCGTGTAAGTTGCCACAACAGGCGTGCCGTTCTCATCCTTGGCTTGGACTTGAACTGCTACTGGGTCACCCACAAAGTCCTTATTAGGTTGGAAGGTTACCTGACCATTTTGGTTGAGCGTGTAGGTCCCGATTTCTTTACCGTTGGCATCTTTGGCAGGGATGGTCGTCTCAGTTGAAGCTTGACCATCTACCAAGAATTGGAGAGAGTTAGCCGCAATAGGCACTGAATAATCTTGGCCATCTACTGCGGTCGTCCCTGGGGTAAAGGTTAATTGCCCTACTTGTTCTTTACCTTGGATATCAGTTGTTTCAGCATCCTGTGCACTTGGTTTAACGGCTAGGACATGTGGAATGTACTTGCCACGTGCTTTGGTGCCATTCTTGTCGACACGGACAACGGTCACGCCAGTGCCGTCGCCAACAAAGGTTTTTTCTGGAGTGAAGGTGACGGTCCCGTCTTTAGCAACACGGTAGGTCCCTTCTTTAGGAATGGTGATTTCTTTCTCACCATTGTCAAAGACTGCATCCACTTGGTCGTCCATTGGCACTTGCTCATTACCTGGTGTAAATTCTACCAAGCCTGATTGCTCATGACCTTGAACGTGAGTGGTTTCCTTGGTGCTGCCGTTTGGCACAACACCTACAACAGTTGGCGTGTAGCTAGCATCAGCCGTCATGTCGTTGCTATCCCATACACGCACGATGGCAGGTGCTGCAGTCCCAACAAAGTCCTTGTTAGGTTCAAAAGTGACTTGACCACTTGCTGGATCAAGTGTGTAACGTCCGATTACCTTACCGGCTGCATCTTTGGCATCGATCTGGGTTTCTTCGGTTACGGCACCATCTACTACAAAGCGTAGGCTATTGTCCTTAAGTGGCACGGTATAGTCAGTTCCCCCAACATTGGCAGTCCCTGGAGTGAAGGTCAAGGTAGTGCTTTGAGTCTTACCTTGAATATCTTGGGTCTCCTTGTCTTGACCACTTGGCTTGGTCCCGACGACTGTTGGTGTGTAAGTTGCAGTAGCTGTCTTGTCATTGGTATCGCTGACTTGAACAGTCACTGGATCTGGCGTGCCAACGAAGTCTTTCTTAGGTTGGAAGGTCACTTGACCAGTCGATTGGTCTAAGGTGTAAGTCCCGACTTCCACACCACCGCTCAGGGCTGGTGTTGAGGTTCCATCAATGGCTTGCCCATTGACTACTAGACGGTAGCTATCAGCCTTAAGTGGCACTTCTACCTCTTTACCCCCAATGGTCACTTTACCAGGTGTAAAGCTTGGCGTGCCGGTTTGACTAGCGCCTTGAATGCCTTGTGAAGTGACATCTTGCCCTGTAGGCTGTGTCCCTAAAACATTTGGCGTGTAGGTCGCAGTAGCTGGCGTGCCGTGTTCATCTTCAACCTGAACCTTAACTGGGTCTGGTTGACCTGTAAAGTCCTTATTCGGTTGGAAGGTTACTTGACCTGTTGCTTGATCAAGTGTGTAGGTCCCAACTTGTTGACCATTTTTCAGAGCAGGTGTTGAAGTGGCTTCCGTTACTTGGCCATCCACCACTAGGCGATAGCTGTTAGCCTTGAGCGCTACCGTAATTGGTTGGCCATCAATGGTGACGGTCCCCGGTGTGAAGTTAGGGGTCCCGGTTTGGCTAGCGCCTTGAATGCCTTCTGAGGTCACATTCTCCCCAGTAGGTAAAGGTAATTTGTTAGTAATCGTAGTGGTGTTACCGTTAGATACGACTTCCTTGTAGTAACCAGCTGGTACATTAAGCTCATCCGCGCTGTACTCAATCTCTTTAACATTGGTGATGATTGGTAGGTCTGGGATGGTAATTTCCCAACGGTCTGCTTCCGTAATATCAAGTGGGTCACGGTAGTCTTGGCCGTTTTGCTTGAGCTGAACCTTGATTGGAACCCGTTTGCCTAGACGGTTATTGTCGTCTTCCCACTTCTTAACGACATAGTAAGGACGAACCTTACGTTCATTGGTAATCTCATAGACATGCTCGTCTTCATCTGAGCCAGGGTTAGTAGCATCATAAGAAGAGGTGATATTGTAGTCCAAAGCATAACGTTCTGGCAATACTTCACGCACATCGTAGTCGGTCACGTTAGGATCTAACAATTGGCCGTTGTCCAGACGCTTGAAGATCCCCTTCCAGCCATTGGCTTCGTTCAGGGTCATGCTTGCTAAAACATCGCGTGGTTGACTCTTACGGAAGAGTTCAAAGACTACTTGGTCTAAGTTTTTCTCTTTGACCCATTTCTTAGCAACTGGAATATACTGAGGTAATTGGTTAACAACCGCATTGGTATCCCCGAAGCTAGTCAAGTCATTGGCATCCCGGTTGGTTGAGAAGAAGTTAGTTGCTTTCTCACGGTTAATGTAGCCGTTAGTGTAGGCAGGTGCCTTCATTGGTACATTGAAGTTGATGATTTCACCCGGCTCTACCACTTCCCCTTGGTTCAAGACAATCTTGATAGCTGTTACCTGGGTAAAGTCAGCGACTTGATCAGCCGTCATCCAGCCATCACGCCCTACTTCTTGACCCGCATTCTTGGTCATGTCAGCAGCAGTATGATAGTAAACCGTGTATTTCTCTGGTACCGTCAGCGGACCAGTTAAGAGGTTAGAGAATTTACTTGTATTAACATCCCCACTATATGGTAGGCGGTCATACAAGACAAAGTGTCTCATTGGCAGAACGGAGAAGTTCCGTGTTTGCAGACGATAGTCAAAGGCTTCGTCATAATCAGTAATAACTGGTTTGGTATGGAAGCTTTCCCCTTTGCGGCGAATGTATTTAGTAGAAGCAATTTCGGATGGTAGGTTAACTGTTGTTACAGAGGAAGCTCCAACTAATTGAGCTGGTGTCTTACCATTAACTTGAATACCGAACTTATTATCTACTAAAGTAGTAGACTTGATGCCATCAGGGATTGGGTCATATTCATCAGAAATGAAGTAAGCATGGTTATCTTCATTATTATTAGCATTCTGAATCTTACTTGGAATGGCCCCTTCGTTGATGGTCCCTTCTACTAAGATTGGGAAGTTAGGTTTTGTGTCTGAGAAGGCTGGGATGGTCCCTAAGTCAATAATGACAGCCGTCCGACCCGAGTTGTTATAGTTTTCCACTACTTCAACATTCTTAATCTTGCCCTTATCTGCTGCTTCTTCTTCAGTCACACCCTTGAAGGTCACCCCTTGAGGCAAGACATCAATGAATTTAGCATTACGGTAAGCGCGGGCTGGCGACACAACGAAGTTAGAGAAGACTAGACGATAAACAACTTGCTCACCTAAGGTACCTGTTTGGTTGACTTTGGTGGTTTTGCTGAATTGAACTGTCTCTTCAAGCTTATCCGCGATAAAACGAGCTGATGAGGTCAACTGTCTAGGTCTTACTTCTGAGCCGTCCTCTGTTTCCAAGGCCACATCTAAAGTAGCCGTGTTGTTATAGAACTTTTCGTCTGTTAGAAGCTTAGTGTTATATGGGTCTAAGAGGCGAGTCCGGTACTGCAAGGCAAAACCTGTGGTTGGCATATGTTTCTCACCCGCAGGCAATTTAATCCGAATCCCCTTGTATTTACGGGTAGCGGCTACAGCCTCGGTATCTTTAATTTCCCCACTTTGGACCTTGGCAACCTGTTCTTGAACTTGGCCCCAAGCTTGGTCGTCAATATTCTCAATCGAACGTTTGGTACGCGACAGGGTATCGAGGTAGGTCTCACTGCCATCTTCCCCAACCCCATAAATTTCTAGCGGGATACTCAAGGTCCCACTCACGGTCAAGCTGTAGGCGTACATACGTGGATCCAATTGAGTATCTTCCATAACCAGTTGCGTTACCGGCAGAGCGGATGTATTCCGGAAGGCTAAGCTCCAGAAGGCTTCCACCACATGGTTGGCTTGTGGCTGCAAGCGGAGTCGGCTAGCATTATTGGCAATCTTCCGGAACATGCCGGCAGGCACCAATTCACTCGTTAAGGTAAAAGGTACATCATCATTCAAGACAGTAGCAGGTTCCGATGGCCCTTGTTGGTAAGGGGTCATGGTTAATTCTACATTGTTCTTGTGAACGATTTGTTTGTTACCATTTTTATACTTAGCATTAGGGAAGGACAAACGCAAACGCACATTACGCAGAGTAGTCTCAGCCCCACCTGAAGCTGGGTCAGGGTTGGTTACCGTATAAGAAACCGTCCCATCGCCATTATCAGTCCAGCCTGGGTTTTTGGCTGGGTCAAAGGTTGCGGTTAAGGTTTGGCCACCCACCCCTTCATAGGTAGGAAGGGTATCCTTGATAACGATGGTCTCATAGGAACGGTAGGTTTGATTAGCTCGGTATTCCTGAATAGTTTGGTTGGTAATCCCTTGAGGTGACAGGAAGAAGTAGAATGGCACGTCAGCGGCCTTACTGTTAAGATAGTCCCCGCCATCAGTCTCCCCACCATAGACGTCTTGTTGGACGAACATATCTAAGGTGTTACCTTTGACTAATTTTTGCAGTTGTGGCTTATCTGCTTTGACATTAAAGGTCAAGTCAGAAGATGGACCTGCAATGACACGACGGTCTGCTTGGCGAATGGCCACGCGAGGTTGAACACTGTAACCATCTGGTGTTAAGCGATCCTTAAATTTAATACTAAATGGGAAACTCCCTGAGGTTGTCCGATCGATGGCGTTAAGAGGCACCGTCAAGAGGTAGTTATCCCCATCTTGAGTCAGAACCCCAGCTGCCTTGGCCACCCCACCGGCCGTTGCTGCCATGGTCTCCACATACTTAGCAGGGACCCGAATCTCAACATAGGCACCCTCTAGGGTATCATTGAGACCTGAACCATCGACTGCCACTTCCCCTACGTGGGAGTTAGTGGTGTACTTAGCATCCGTCCCCGTGTTGTTGTTGAGGCTCATTTTTAAGACCCCGTTAACATCTGCGGAACGAAGACCAGTTGAACCAGACTCACTACTTGATTCCTGACTGGATTCTTCTTGAGCTGGAGCAGCTGGCGTTGGACTGGTTGGCGTTGGATTTGGTGTCACCTCCTCCGGCTTGATTTCTTCAGAGCTGACAGGTGCCACGATAGGGGTCGTAGCGGTCTCTTCAGCACTGGCTTCTTGCGCATAAGTCACCACAGTAGGCAGAAGCGTCCCCATAATTAAAAGGACTACCGCCAAGAGATGGTAGAACTTACGCATAAATTGACTTGTCAATTTCATTAAATCCTTCCTTTCTTTCAAAATCGTTACGAACAATAAATTCTTTCGACAACTCATTATACACTATCAGAATGGGATTTCCAATAGCTTATGTTAAGATTTCAAAGGCAACATCTGCTAGTTATTTTTATGAATTATTACGATATTGTTGCGACAGTAATAGTCTATACATATAAAGTGAGCAAGACCGCCTTTTATGCCTCTTTTTTTAAAATGATTTTTTGACGGCTTAAACAAGACAAAGGCGCTCTATAGCCCGTTGTCGCTATTTTAGACCAGATAAAAAGCCGAGACCTGAGTCTCGACTTTTTCTTAGTTTTCCTGATAGAGGACGGTCAGTACCGCATCAAAGGCATTCTGGGCAGCTAGCGCCAGACTATCCTTGAAGAGTTGAGGGGCATGGGCGCCCACATGGTCTGAGATGCCCCGAATGTTGTGGACCTGGCAGGCTGAAGTCGCCAGAACCTGAGCTAGGGCGGCACTTTCCATATCAGAAGCTAGGAGGCCTGGTTGCCGCTCCAGGATTTCCGCTACCCGCTGAGGATCGCTCATAAAGGAATCCGACGTCGCAATGGTGCCCACATGAACCTGATAGGACTTGCCTGCCCCTTGGAAATGAGCCAGCAGATTAGTCAGCAAGTCAGCTGCTACTGGGTAGTCAGCCGGCATTTGGGGGACCTGCCCCCAGGCGTAGTTGAAGCCTGTGGCATCCACATCGCTATAGACAAAACGGTCGCTAATCACCACGTCGCCCAAGGCCACACTTGGCACGAAAGAACCGGTTGAACCCGTATTAATGACTAGATCTGGCCCCACTTGGGTCAAAAGCCAAGCCGCGCAGGCGGCCGCATTGGCCTTGCCAATACCCGATTCCACTAGATAAAGCTGACTAATCCCAGTTCCCTCGGGCGGGTTAACCGCTTCTATACGGGTCTTAGCTAGTTCAAAAACGACTTGCTTGGCCCCAAAATGCTGGCGGAAAGGCGCCAACTCTTCCTGCATGGCCGCGACGATCGCAACTTTCATTATTCCGCTTCCTTCCAGACATCTTTAATGTCTTTTTTCACTTCTACCTTGGTACCCTCGAATTTTTCCTTGATAAATTCTTGGACCTTAGGGGTGTGGTAGAGTTCCACCAGTTTAAGTAGGTTCTCGTCTTTTTCGCGGCCTTTCTTGACGGCGATCACATTAATGCGTGACTTGGTTGAGTCGTTGATTTCTTCCTTGTAGATGGCATCCTTAAGAACGTTAAGGCCGCCTTCCAAAGCAATGGTGTTACCGATAATGGAGAGGTCCACATCGTCTAAGACACGAACCGCTGTGGTGTCATCAATTAACTTAAATTCTAGCTTCTTAGGATTTTCGATGACATCATCGGGTGTCCCCACGCCATCATCAAAGTCAGGTTTGAGCTTGATCAGACCAGCAGACTCTAGCAAACGCAAAGCCCGAGTAGTGTTGGCTGGGTTATCAGCCAAGGCCACCACGGCCCCTTCCTTGACTTCCTCAATCTTCTTGTATTTCTTAGAATAAATCCCCATTGGCTCGATATAGGTGGTCCCAATCGGTACCAAAGCATTGTCGGATTCCTTATTGAAGGCGTCTAAGTAGCCTAAAGATTGGAAGGCATTGGCATCCACGATACCATCCGCTACAGACTTATTAAGTGGCAAGCCCCCATCAATTTCTTTGACTTCAATTTCCAAGCCTGCTTTTTTGGCTTCTTCTGACTCAGCAATGAATTTCCAAACATCGTAGTCAGAACCAATACTGCTGACCGTGACCTTGGTCGCGGCAGATGCAGGCAGGGCCGCGCCAAATAGGCTGAAGGCAGCGAGTGTGGTAAGGGTAACTTTCTTGGCAAAACTTTTAATGGACATAATCGATTCTCCTTTGAATGCTGATTTTTGACGGGAGAAGACAAAAAAGCCCGTCCTCCCCTAGGGAAAAGGACGAGCGTCAGTCGTGGTACCACCTTCATTCACCCTGCCGTCACCGACAAGATCTCTGCGAGTCTGCTAGGACTCTGCCATGGTAACGGGTGCCCCCGTGCGCTGGTTTAAGCCAAGCACCCACTCTGAGACCATCTGTAAGGCGACCCTTGGCTTGCTTCCACCCGCTACAAGCTCTCTAGGCAAGGATTCAGCCCCACTCTTCTCTTCAACGTGTTTCCTATGTTTTCACTATACCTAAGTCCCAAGCCAGGGTCAAGCTATGCTGTTAGACGAAAAATCTAGCATGTGTTATAGGCAATAGTTATAAGTCCTCCTAAAACTAAAACAAGCACCCAACTTGGCCATAGGGTGCTTGTCAATCTTTATCTAGTTAAATCCTAGAAGAGTTCCTTATAGAAGGCAATGGTTTCTTCCAAGGTTGGGGTGAATGGGTTACCTGGTGCGCAGGCATCAATCATGGCATTCTTGGATAGATATTCGAAGTCGAAGTCTTTTTCTTCAATACCTAGTTCGGTTAACTTCTTAGGAATACCCACTGTTTCAGACAATTTTTCGATTTCGCTAATGGCATAATCCGCACACTCTTGGTCTGACTTGCCTTCTACTTGTAAACCTAAGGCTTTTGCCACATCACGGAAGGCCGCTGGTACGCGCTTAGCATTTTCACGTTCGATGACTGGCAATAACATAGCACAGCAAACACCGTGTGGTAAGTGATATACCGCCCCTAGTTGGTGAGCCATGGAGTGGACATAACCTAAACCAGCGTTGTTGAAGGACATCCCACCTAAGAAGATAGCGTTGACCATGCCTTCACGAGCTTCGATATCATGCCCATCCTTCACTGCCCGTGGCAAGAATTCCTTAATCAATTCGATTGCCCCGATAGAAAGTTTCTTGGTGACGCCATAAGCACCTGGTGTTACCAAGGCTTCTACCGCGTGAGTCAAAGCATCCATCCCGGTTGCAGCTGTTAAAGCCGCTGGTTTAGATACCATTAATTCAGGGTCGTTAACAGAGATCAGCGCCAAACTATTCTTGTCAACCATGACCATTTTAACCTTACGTTCTTCGTCGGTAATGACATAGTTAATGGTAATTTCAGCAGAAGTCCCAGCCGTTGTGTTGATTGCTACAACTGGCAAACCTTTCTTAGCTGATTTGTGCAAACCTTCGTAGTCTTGAGGCTTACCACCGTTGGTTGCCATAACCGAGATACAGCTAGCTGCGTCTTGTGGTGAACCACCACCGAGTGAAATAATGAAGTCGCAATTGTTTTCTTGCAAGGCCTTGAGACCATCCAAGACATTCTTACATGAAGGGTTAGGATCGACATCTGAGAAGACTACATAGTTGATTCCTTCTGCATCTAAAGGTTTCGTCACTTTAGGTAAGATATCGCTAGAGGCAATGAAGCCATCGGTCACTAAGAGAGCTTTCTTGTAGCCTAATTCTTTGACGTAAGGACCAACTTCATTAATCACCCCTTTACCGATTAAGTTAATAGCTGGTACATAAAATGTTGACATAATTGTTCACTCCTATTGCAATTTTGACGTGGCTAGAGCACGCCTTTTTTCAAAATGATATTGCCGTATAGGGCGGTCTCCCCGCTTTGGATTACGAGATAAGCATCTTTGGCTTGTTCATAGAAGGCAAACCGCTCAATTTCTTTGATTTGATAGCCTTGGTCTTGAGTCTGACGGTCTAGGATGGCCTTGTATTCCTCCCAAATGACCGGCACCGTTGGGTCTCCTGGCACCACCTGCATTAGACCTGCTTGGTAATCACTGTAAGGATCCAAAGGCAGGAGGGTCAGAATGGCATCCAAGAGTTCTGGGACCCCATGACCGTCAGCGCGAATGACACGCTGGCCTAGGCGATGAGCTGGGAAGTTGGCGTCGGCAATGACTAATTCGTCCCCATGACCCATTTCCATCAAATATTTGACTAAGTCTGGACTCAAAATAGCTGGTATATGTTTAAGCATTTATTGACCACCTTTCGTCAATTCCAGGTAGCGAGCATAGATTTGATCACGATTAGGCAAGTCCGCTACCTCATAATCATGTGTTGTTTCACTGTTTTTAATTAAGGCTTGGGCCTCGTGGCGGGTCTTAATCTCGCCCAAGGTTAAGAGTTGGGCTAAGATATTACCCAAGGCACTGCCCTCGATTGGCCCCGTCCGGACAGGACGCCCGGAAAAATTAGCCGTTAACTGGCAGAGCAGGCGATTTTGAATGCCGCCACCCACCATATGAATGGCGTCGATGCTTTGTCCGGTCAGTTGCTCCAACTGATCCAAGGTCTGCCGATAAGCAAGAGCCAAACTTTCTAGGACCACTCTGACCACATGTCCCTTGGTTTGAGGGACTGCTTGGTTGGTCAGACGACAACGTTCCTTAATCTTAGCTTCCATATCATGAGGCGAAGCGAAAATCGCATCATTTGGATTAATCCAGGTTTGGTTGTCGGTCACTGCTTGAGCTAATTCTGCCATTTGAGCGAAGGACAATTCCTCACCTTGCAAGCGCCAATCACGTTGCAGTTCTTGCAGAATCCACAAGCCAGTGGTGTTCTTGAGCAAACGATAACGACCGTCGAAGCAGCCTTCATTGGTTAGGCCGGCTGCATAAGCAGCTGAACTCAAAACTGGTTGATCCGACTCCAAGCCTACCAAGGACCAGGTCCCGCAAGAGATAAAGGCTGTTGGTTGGTCGCTGGCATAAGGAATAGCCAGAACAGCTGCCGCTGTGTCATGGCCCGCGCCAGCAATCACGTCAAAAGGCTCAATCTTGAGCTCTTGAGTAATGCGTGGCGACAGTTGGCGCAAGATGCGCCCGCCTTTAATCACCTGACCGAACCACTCCTTAGGAATCCCGAAGCAATCTAGAACCTTGTCTTCAAAACTACCCGGGTGACTGGATGATAACAAGCCAGAGGTGCTGGCAATGGTATACTCGGTTGCTGCTACTCCACTGAGTAAGTAGTTAATCAAATCCGGCATAAAGAGGACCTTTTGGGCGATTTGCTTGAGATGTGGTTTTTCCCGCAAATCTGCATAGAGTTGGAGGACCGAGTTAATGGTCGCTGGCTGTACCCCCGTCAAGTCAAAGAGCTTTTCTGGCGCCATGGCTTGATAGAAGTCTGCTTCATAGGAACCCATGCGGTTATCACGATAGCAGTGTGGCAGGTAAATCATATCTCCCGCTTGATCCAAGTAGGCATAGTCGACACCCCAAGTATCCACTGAAATAGACCGAATAGGAATGTCATCAACTTGAGTCGCCTTCTTGATGCCGCGTTTGATTTCATTTTGTAAGTGTAAAATATTCCAGTACAAGCCATCATTGAGGCTGACCGGTTCGTTAGCGAACCGGTGCACCTCAGTGAGTTGGAGGGTCTGTCCATCGTAAATGGCTTGCATTACCCGACCTGAGCTCGCCCCCAGGTCAATGGCCAAAAGTTTCATGCGCGTCATGGCATTCGCCTCCACTAGAGTTTACATGGTCTTCTTATTCATATAAGAGGTCTTTGATTTCATCAGAGTCGATGTTCTTAGCGTCATACCACTTGGACCCAGTATCCACGTCTTTTACTTCTTTACCTTGAGCTGCTTCAACAGCTAATTTCACTGCTTGGTAACCGATTTGGATTGGGTCTTGGGTAACAGAACCAACGAAGATCCCTTTGCGGATGGCATCTTGTTGGAGGGCCCCAGAGTCAAAACCAACTGCTAAGATCTTGTCTGCCCCTAATTTAGATTCAGAGAAACCACCGTTAGCGTTGATGATGGCCTTAGCTGCAAATTCGTTAGAACCGTAGATGGCGATAGTGTCTTCTTTTTCTAAGACAGTAGAAGCTTCCGTCTTACCAGCCGCATCATCTACTTGAGCAGGCACGCGCACTTCGATAATGACTTTAGCATCTGCTTCCGCTACATTGTTCTTGAACTTATCGTGACCTACAACTGCCACTTTAACACCCTTCTTCTCAAAGAGTTCTACCATCTTGTCGATAAAACCTGAAGTACGTTGGGTGATAGAGAGGGAGTTGGCTTCTTGAGAGATAACCCCAATACGAACTGGTTTATCTTTGACCTTACCTTCTAACATTGGGAAGAGGTGTTCAGCTGCATTCCCACCTGCTGCGTGGTTATCAGTTGAAGCAGTCGCCTTGATTGCCCCTTCTGGTGCCCCTGGAACCCCAGAGTCAAACCCAATGATTGGAATGTTTTTGCTGAGCGCCATGTTGATGGCATCTAATTCAGCTTCTGTATCCAAGGCTGCTAAAGCAATGGCTTTAGGGTTCTTGTTAATGGCGTTGTTCAATTGTTCCAATTGTTCAGCAATAGCTGTTTCGTTTTGTGGCCCAACGAAGTTGATCTTAGCACCTAATTCGCCAGCAGCTTTTTCAGCCCCTTTGTTAACAGCTTTCCAGAAGTCATGTTGGAAACCTTTGGCGATAACTTCCACGCGGGTTTCTTCAGCATGTGCGACAAAGCCAGTGCTGGAAACACCACCTAAGGTCAATAAGGATGCAAAAGCTGCGATAGCAAGTTTAAATGACTTTTTCATAATAGGTTGCTCCTTTTTATGTGTTTTTTTAGAGTGGGTGAGCCATGACCTCAATCCCTCATAATGACGAGGTCATGGCCATCTGGCCCCTTGATCCTATTTTTTCTTGTTTTGACGAATCAAGATATCGGAGTAGACTGCGATAATGACAACGAAACCAGTAATGAATAATTGGTAGTGTGGTTGTAAGTCGATGTATGGCAAGCCAATCTTGAGGACTGACATAATGAAGACCCCAATGATGGTCCCAAGTACTGACCCGACCCCACCGGCCAAGGAAGTACCACCGACCACGACACCGGCGATGGCATCAAGTTCCATCCCGTTCCCGGTACCTGGTAAGATAGTAGAATAAGTCGCTGCATAGGCAATCCCTGCTAGACCTGCGAAGAGACCACTAATGACATACGCCATAGCCTCCCATTTAATAACGTTAACCCCAGATAGGCGAGTTGCTTCCTTGTTAGACCCGATGGCGAAGATATAACGCCCAATCTTAGTCTTGTTAAGCACAATGGCAGCGATGATGGCGATGACAATGAGGACAATCAAACCAGTTGGGAAGTTATCCTTGGTCCGGAACAAGTCCTTGTACCAGCCTTCGCCTGTCCCCCGTAATGGGAAGGTCACACTCTGAACGTTGGAGACGATGGAAGAAAGCCCCCGTGAAATCATCATGGTACCTAAGGTCGCAATAAATGGTGGCAAACCGAATTTGGCAATCAGAATCCCGTTAAATAAACCGAATACACCCCCTATCACTAAGATTGCCAAAAGTGAGAGCCAGAGTGGCCAGCCTAGTTTGGTATGAAGGACCCCACCAATAATGGCCGAGCACATCATGACCGTCCCAATTGATAAGTCAATCCCTGAGGTAATGATAACGAAGGTTACCCCAATGGCTAGGAACCCAATGTAGTAAGATGCATCTAAGATGCTGACCGCTGTATCAAAAGAGCGGAAGGATTCGCTGGAAATTGCGAAGAAGCCAAAGATGACAACCAGGGCAATCAGCGCAATCAGCTTTTGTAAGCCGACTGTTTTTTCTAATTTCATCCATAAGGACTGTTGATCTTTCATGCTTATACACCTCTATCTGCTAGTCTAGCGGTCAGTCGCCAAGGCCAGAATCCGTTCTTGGGTTGCCTGGCTGATGTCGAGCTCACCGGTTTTTCTGCCTTCACACATGACAACAATTCGGTCACTCATCCGCAAAACTTCGGTTAATTCTGAAGAAATCATAATGATGGACTTGCCTTGGGCAACCAAATCATTCATGAGGCGGTAGATTTCACTCTTAGCCCCAACGTCAATCCCGCGAGTTGGTTCATCGAAGATGAGAATGTCACTGTTTTGTTCCAACCACTTGGCGATGACGACTTTTTGTTGGTTCCCCCCGGATAGGTTGCGAACCAGCTGCTTGGAAGATGGGGTCTTGGTCTTAAGGGAAGCGACGAAGCGGTCGCTGGCCTTGATGATTTCCCCATCGTTGATTAAACCTGCGTGAATGTAGGCATCTAGGTTGGTCATGACCGTATTGTTGGCGATGGTCATATCCACGATACAGCCATAACGCTTGCGGTCTTCTGACAGATAGCCAATCCCATTGGCGATGGCATCTTGTGGTGACTTGATGGTCACTTCCTTACCCTTGATGCGAATGGTACCGCTGTCTTTTTGGTCTGCACCAAAGAGTAACCGCGCTACTTCGGTACGCCCTGCCCCCATGAGGCCAGAGAAGCCGAGGATTTCACCCTTGTGTAACTTGAAGCTGACGTCTTTGACACTGGAACCCGCATTGAGATGTTCTACTTCGAGCACCACTGGCGCATCCGGCGCCACTGTTGAGGCAGCCTTTGGATCTTCGTAAATAGTCCGACCAACCATCATGGCGATAATTTCATCCTTGGTTGTGTCTTTGGTATTGACGGTTCCGACATATTCCCCATCCCGCATGACGGTTACGCGGTCGGTAATCCGAGCGATTTCGTCCATCCGGTGGGAAATATAGATAATGCCGACGCCTTTGGCCCGTAAATCATCAATAATGACGAAGAGCTCATTGATTTCGGATTCTGTTAAGGCAGCCGTTGGTTCGTCGAAGACAATGACCTTGGCTTCCATGGATAGGGCCTTGGCAATTTCAACCATTTGCTGCTTACCGACGGTCAGGTTACCGACTTTCTCTGATGGGTTAATGTCTAGCTTCAAGAGGTCGAAGAGTTCCTTGGCCTTCTTAATGCTAGCACTGTCGTCTAGGAGGAAGTGGTTCTTAACGGTTTCACGTCCGATAAAGATATTTTGAGCCACGCTCAGGTGGTTCATCATATTCAATTCTTGGTGGACGATGACAATCCCGGCATCCATGGCATCAATAGGACGAGTAAAGGCGACCGGCTTACCTTGGTAAAGGATGGTGCCTTCGTTGGCACCGTAAATTCCGGTCAAAACCTTCATGAGGGTGGACTTACCAGCCCCATTTTCACCCATTAAGGCATGCACTTCGCCGGCCCGCAAGTCGAAATCGACGCCCTTGAGCGCCTTGACAGGGCCAAAGCTCTTGACGATACCTTTCATTTCTAATATGACTGGATGACTCATGCAATTTCACCTACTTTTTGTTCCAATTTTTCTAACTTTTCTTCTAGGGTCTTGATGGTCTGAGCTTGGCCAATCAGGATATCGGCGACTTGCACCAATAAGTGGCTGTTCATAAAGTGATCCTGAGCATGAACGGCTAAGAGGCTGACAGGCGCTGCCTGGCCTTGAAGCTCTGCTTGAATCAGACCCGTCTGAAGGTTATGCGCCTCAATATTGAGGGCTTGGGCTTGAGTTAACAAGTCTTGACTAGCCGCTACTTCTCCCTCTTGGGCGGCCTGAATGGCGGCCAAGACTTGACCGGTGGCCTTAGAGGATTTGAGAATCAGCTGCATCTGGGCTTGACTTGGGCTTGTTGCTTGGACTTCCTCACTCATGGCTGACGCCCATCAAGGTTTCGGCCTGACGGAGCACAGCTTCCCCTTGCATTAATTCGAAGTCTGAATCTGAAATGACCCCTACTGGGACAGATAGATTAGCCTTAGCCTTTTCTTCTAAATAGGCTAATTGTGGGCTGAGGAGTAAGACATCAATATTCTTGAGGTTGTTAATCCCGGTAATCCCAACTGAATAGAAAGAGTAGTCCAGTTGATCCTTGTGGATGGTTTCGTTGATGCGTTCAACCAACATAGAAGTGGTCAGCCCACCCACGCAGGCTAAGATAATCGTTTTGGTCATGGTGACCCTCCTTTTCTTAAAGTAGCGCCTTGGGGGCTAGCTTGCTGAAACCCAGCCCCACTGACGCCAAGTGCTTAACTACTTATGAATTGGGCCTAAGGTTTGGCAAGCGCGATAGTCTGCTGCTTCCAAATCTTCTGTCCCGAAGAGACTCCAGTTCTTAGGACGGAAGATATCTTCTTCTGCTACGTTGTGCATGTTGACTGGAATCCGTAACATGGATGCCAAGGTGATTAGGTCTGCCCCAATGTGGCCGTAAGAAATCGCCCCGTGGTTAGCCCCCCAGTTATTCATGACATCATAGACAGAAGTAAAGGCACCCTTGCCAGTCAAGCGTGGTGCAAACCAAGTGGTTGGCCAGCCTGGATCGGTCCGGTTATCTAAGGTATGGTGTACTTGGTCTGGCAATTCTAAGGTGTAACCTTCCGCAATTTGCAAGACTGGTCCCACGCCCTTGAGGAGGTTGAGGCGAACCATGGTCACTGGCATGCCACCCTTAGTCAAGAAGCGAGTTGAGAAGCCACCGCCGCGGAAGTATTCGCGGTTAGCTGGTGGGAAGTCTGTGTTCGCCAACATGGCATCGACTTCACTTTGTTCCAATTCCCAGAATGGCTTAATCACGGCTTGACCATCACGACTTGCTTGGCCGGTACCATCGAGCGTACATGAGCCAGAGTTAATCAAATGAAGGAAACCATTCGCTGCATGACCTTCTAACTTATGACCGGTTACCCGTTCTACTGCTTCAGGACTCCAGTAAGTCCGTACGTCAGCGAAGATTTGTGGTGTATTGGTCAAGAGATAGTTGAAGAGCATGGATACGCCGTTGAGGGCATCATTTTCAGTGGCGAAGATATAAGGCTTACGGATACCGTTCCAGTCAAATTGAGTGTTAAGGAAGGTTTCCATGAAGTCCCCGTTAGGGAAGTGGTCAGTCCATTGACGTTGACCTTGGAAACCAGCCACTAGGGCGTGGTGGCCTACTGCTTCTTCTTCAAAACCTAGTTCTGCTAAGCGAGGGTTACCTTGCATGAGGTCGCGACCAATCATGAACATCTTAACAACGAATTCCCATTGTTTGGCTTTCTCTTCTGGTGAAAGAACTAAGTCTTCGCGGTTGCGGTCTTGGCCTTCTTTGATATGGGCTTTAACCCAGGTCATGGCACGTTCAAATTCTTCTGGATCATAGATACCACGGTCAATCCGGCGAGTGAATTCTGTCATGTCGACTGATTCATTACGCATACCCAAGTATTCTTGGAAGAAGTCTGGGTCGACGATAGACCCGCCAATCCCCATGGAGACACTCCCCATTGACAGATAAGCCGTGTCGCGCATATGGCCAGTTGCTAAAGCAGCCCGCGCATAACGGAGAATCTTTTCCTTCACGTCAGCAGGAATTTCAGTATCATCGGCTTCTTGTACGTCGTGACCGTAAATACCGAAGGCTGGGATCCCCTTTTGGGCATGAGAAGCTAAAACAGCGGCTAAGTAAACAGCGCCCGGACGTTCCGTCCCGTTGAAGCCCCAGATGGCATGTGGAATATCTGGTGACATATCCATGGTCTCGCTCCCGTAGCACCAGCAAGGGGTCACTGTAAGGGTTGCACAGACATTGGATTTCTTGAAGAGTTCGTGAGAAGCGGCTGCTTCTGGCACCCGTCCAATCGTTGAAGGTGAGATAACACATTCAACCGGTTGGCCGTCAGGATACTTGAGTGTGCTGCTGATCAAGTCAGCCACACTCTTGGCCATGTTCATGGTTTGGACTTCGAGGGATTCCCGTACGCCTTGGCGACGACCGTCAATTGTAGGGCGAATCCCAATACGTGGATGTTGACTCATGATTATTCCTCCAATTCTCTAACTGTTCCATCCGCATTGTATTTCTTATAGCCCGGATGGCGGCCGGTTACCTTATAGTTAGCCCGCATAGCGAAGAGTCGCTCTAGGGTTGGACGGGCGATTTCGTCTTCTTCAATCCCCTTGGTTGAGATTAAGAGACGTGCATGGAAGGTAGACTTAGCAACCAGTTCTAGTGTTTCCATGCGGTAGTAAGCGGTGATGACGTCACTCCCTACTGTTAAAGCCCCATGGTTTTCTAAGAGCATGACATCATGTTCTGGTAGGTATGGGGTGATGGCATCTGGCACTTCCATGGTCGATGGCACCCCGAATGGTGTGATTGGAATAGAACCGATGACAATGGCTGATTCGATCAGTGAGTAGCTGTCTAGCGGAATGTGAGCCAAGGCAAAGGCTGTGGCAATTGGTGGATGGGCATGCACGACTGCTTTGACGTCGTCACGCTCTTGGTAGCAACGAATGTGCATCTTAATTTCACTGGATGGACGATAGCCTTCATTGGCTTCCAAAATCTCACCTTGCAAATTAAGCTTGACTAGCTTCTCTGGTGTAATAAAGCTCTTGCTCATGCCAGTTGGGGTCGCGATAATCGTGTCGTCAGATAAGCGAACTGAGACATTCCCGTCGTTGGCGGCTACCCAACCTAGTTGCCACATTTTGTGGCACACGTCACAAATTTGGTCTCTGACCAAACGTTCTTCTTGATTCATACAATCATCCCTTTCTTTAAGATAATGATACCTCGTTGTAAAATCGCTTACAATAGATGAAAGCGCTATTGGTAAATGGTCAAAAATAATGCTATAATATAGTCAGAAGTGTTCAAATTTGTTCATCAAGGAGGGATAATGGATGGTTTCTTTTGAACGGATGAGCCGTATTATGGATATTCTCGGCAAAAAGAAAGTCATCTCCACCACGCAACTTGAGTCACTCGTCTACTGCTCCACTTCTACTCTCAGACGCGACTTGATTGCGCTCGAGCGCGACGGCAAGATTCTCCGCAGTCACGGGGAAGTGCGCCTAGCCAACAGCAACAACATTGAGTACACCTATTCTGCGCGTGCTCATGAGGAACAAAGAAGTAAGGAAATTATCGCCGATATTGCCTCTACCTTTATCACCGATAATCTCTCCATCTTCATCGACAGCTCTACCACTGCTGCCAGTCTCATTCCCTATCTATCCCCCCACCAGAATCTGCGCGTCATTACCAATGGGATTGAGGCGGCGCGCCTACTCAACAACTTCGAAAATGTCACCCTCTTCCTATCAGGTGGCCATATCGACTTTGGTACCAACTCCGCCTTGGGTGACTTTGCCACCCAGTTCATCAATAACTTTCATGCCGATTTGGCCTTCTTCTCCTGCCGCGGGCTTGATCGCTATGCTGCCTACGAGGCCAACCACAATCAGGCCATGCTTAAGCAGCAGATGATTGCAAATGCCGACAAGTCCATCTTGCTGGCTGACCACTCCAAGTTCAATACCAGCCACTATTTCAAGCTCAGTAACTACTCTGCTTTGGATTACATTGTGACCGACCAGCCCCCTATTGAGTCCTTCCAGGACACAGTTGGTCCCCACTGCGAAATCCTCTGGGGCTCCTAAAAAGTCAAAAAAGCGCGTCCCTATGGCGCGCTTTTTATCTTAGAAATTATGATAAAACTTAATTTGTTTTTTCCTCATATTGAAAAGTCACTTTTCTCCACTTACTTATAAGTTAAAAGCGTCGACTTTCAAATTCAGACGCCCACAAGGCAAGCCAGCCACTGGGCAAGTAACCCACTAAAAAAGGCCAGCATCTTCTGCTGGCCCTTTTTTAGATTGCTTTGCTGTCAATGCCTTTTTCCTGATTACGCTTAGCTACCCAAGCTGTCAAGAGTGGCGTTAAAATGGCCGTCACGATAACGGAGGCCGTAATTTGAGTTGTAGCGATTGATTCTAGCCCCTTAAAGCTAGCATCCACAGCTGCCAAGGCTGCTGGGGTCGCAATGGCACTGGCTGCCGTACTAGAAATGGCTGCACCGGCAATCCCAGAACCACCTGTAGACCGGTCCACCCAGATAGCGACTGCCCCGCCAAGTGCAGTGGTCAGAATCCCTAAGAGGATACCTGGCAGGCCGCCTTCAAGAATTTGGCCGAAGCTCATGTTAGCCCCCAAGCAGAAACCCACAATCATAATAATGGCAGGCACCCCATTGGATAGAGCTTTCTTCATAAAAGGAAAGGCATTCCCAAGGGCAATCCCCAAAACCAGAGGTAAGACCGTCCCGACTAAGTTCCAGATGGAAATATTGGCCAGGCCAGCTGAGGCCAGGGCCGCCATGGTCACCATCGGCCCTACACTAAGGGTAGTGATGCCCACTGCCCCGGCGTCAATTTCATTACCGTAGACATCGACAATGCCAGCATACATGGCATTATTGGCCACAGACATGGCCCCTATGATAGCTAGGGCTGACAGTCCTAGGAAATTATCGCCTAGGAGTTTGGCTACTAAGAGCCCTAGGACAACGGAGACAGCAATCTTGGATAGGATGATAGCTGCCCCGCGACCTACCGCTTTAGGCGTATTTTTTAAGGAGATGGTCCCCCCAATGAAGAAGAGGAAGGCCCCGACTAGAGGCCCGGCCCCCTTAACAATTGGGGTGGTGAAGCCCCCAATTTGTAGGACCTGTGGTAGCAGGCTGTTAATGGCACAGCCGATAAACATAGGGATAATAATAATGTCCCCAGGGATTTTGAATTTTTTGGCTTTTTGCATCTTGCTTGGCTCCCTTCAGATAGCTTGACTTCGAGACATCAACCATCTAAGGTAATGCCGCCGTCGCAGTCGCCAATTTCCCCAGTGATGAAACTTGCTAAATCGCTAGCGAAGAAGAGAATCATTTGGGCAATTTCAACCGGTTCGGCGCGCTTGCCTAGCGGAATCATGCTGATGACACGTTGGCTCTTTTCAGCGTCTTCGGATAGGACGGTCGTCATTTCAGTCCGGGTGAAGGATGGGCAAACTGCATTACAGTAGATACCGTATTTACCACCTTCCTTGGCAATGGCTTTGGTCAAACCATTCAAGCCCGCCTTAGAGGAGGCATAGGCAGCGGTCCCTAAGAGGCCACCCCCTAATTTAGCGGCTACTGAGGAGACGTTGACAATACGACCCCCGCCCGCTTCCTTGAAGTAAGGGAAAATCTGGCTGATGGTAGAGAAGCAACCGGTTAGATTAATCCGAATAGTACGTTCCCATTCTTCATAGCTTAATTGATCAAATGGCTTAGCTGAGATCACCCCAGCACAGTTGACTAGAATATCCACGCGTTCAGGTCTAGACAGAATACTTTGCATAGCGGTCTCAATGGCCTCATGGTCACCTAAATCCATGTGGATAAAATCAACGGCTGGACCAAATTCGGCAATGGTTGCCCGAGCTGCTGCCTCATTAATATCGGCGATAATGACGGAACCACCGCCTTCGACAATACCGCGAACGACTTCTTTCCCAATCCCATTGGCACCACCTGTGACAATGGCTCTTTTACCTGTAAAGTCCATGTTATCAGATCCTTCTTTCTAGGTTTGTCATAGAATTCTATGCTTTAAGTATAGCACTCCTGTTATCGGATTGAAAGCCGATTATATAAAATATGGTATTTTATTGAATTTAAGAATATAGTTTATACTTAGATAGAAATTGCCTATACCTCAGTCATAAAAGGACCTTCCCCCGACAAAAATTAGAAAATTTGTGAATTCTAATCACAACAGAATTTTGAAAGGCCTTTCACTTGCTTCACAAGCCTTCCAGTGCTAGACTGAGGTTATAGTGGCCTAGCCACAAATCTAGAAAGAAAAGGTGATGTTTGATGGAAAAAGTATTTGCAAGTCCTTCTCGTTATGTCCAAGGTAAAGGCGTGCTCAAGTCTGGCTTAGACCATATTCTCGCTCTAGGTAAGCGCGCACTCCTACTAGCCGACTCGACTGTTTATGAAATTGCCGGCCGTCAGTTAGAAGAAGACCTCAAAGCTCACAGTGCCTTTGTTCACTACGAAGCCTTCCATGGGGAAGCTTCAGACGTCGAAATTGACCGCGTTAGCCAAGTAGGTCGTGACCTAGACATTCAAGTCATCCTTGGTTTGGGTGGTGGTAAGACCATTGATACCGCCAAAGCCATTGCTGACAAACTGCAGGTACCGGTGGCTATCTTGCCGACGGTCGCTTCGACTGATGCGCCTACTTCGGCTCTCTCTGTGATTTACTCAGAAGAAGGCGTCTTCGAACGTTACCTCTTCTACAGTAAGAACCCTGAACTAGTCCTAGTAGACACCCAAGTCATTGCCCAAGCACCTGTGCGCCTGCTAGCTTCTGGGATTGCCGATGCCCTAGCTACCTGGGTTGAAGGTCGTGCTGTCATTGAAGCATATGGCGCAACCATGGCCGGTGGCAGTCCAAGTATTGCAGCTGAAGCCATTGCCCGTGCCTGCGAAGCCACCCTCTTTGAAAATGGCCTCCAAGCGCTTGCTGCAACTCATGCCAAGGTCGTGACGCCAGCCCTAGAAGCAGTGGTAGAAGCTAACACCTTGCTGAGTGGGATTGGTTTTGAATCTTGTGGGCTAGCTGCTGCTCACGCCATCCACAATGGCTTTACTGCCTTACACGGCGATATTCATACTCTGACTCACGGGGAAAAGGTAGCCTATGGGACCCTGACCCAATTGGTATTAGAAAATCGTCCTAAAGAAGAATTAGACCGCTACATCCGCTTCTATCAAGCCTTGGGTCTTCCAACTACCTTGGAAGAAGTGAAATTAGCTGGCGTGGCCTATGAAGACCTAGTCAAAGTCGGCGCACTGGCCACCCAAGATGGCGAAACCATTCATCAAATGGCCCAAAAATTCACGGCTAGCGATGTGGCAGATGCCCTCTTAGCCTTAGATGCTTACGTACGGGAGAATTTCTAAACAAGATAAGCCAAAGAAAAAGCTAGGACCGCAGTCCTAGCTTTCTTTTTATAGCCATTTAGAATAGTCTTCGTCATCCATTGCTTCCACTTCACCCAAGAGGTAGCCGTTACCTACTTGTGAGAAGAAGTCATGGTTGGATGTTCCGGTCGAAATCCCGTTCATGACGATTGGATCAACATCTTCTGCTGTATCCGGGAAGAGCGGATCAAAGCCTAAGTTTTGAAGCGCCTTATTGGCATTATAGCGAATGAAGACCTTAACTTTTTCAGTCCAACCTACTTGATCATAGAGGGACTGGGTGTATTTGGCTTCATTTTGGTAGAGGTCCATACAGAGTTCATAGACCCACATCTTGAGTTCCGCTTGCTGATTTTCTGGCAATTCATTGTAGCCCATTTGGAATTTATAACCTGTATAGGTCCCGTGGACTGACTCGTCACGGATAATGAGCTTGATGATTTCTGCTACGTTGGCCAACTTGTTGTTACCTAAGTAATAAAGTGGCGTGAAGAAACCTGAGTAGAAGAGGAAGGTCTCTAACATGGTAGAGGCTGCCTTAATCTTGAGGCCATGGCCAGATTGGTAGATTTCGTTAATCTTCTTAGCCTTATACTGGAGCTGCTCGTTCGTGTTAGTCCATTCGAAGATCTCCTCGATTTCGGCCTTAGTGTTTAAGGTGGAGAAGATAGTAGAGTAGGACTTGGCGTGAACAGACTCCATGAACTGGATATTGTTCCAGACCGCTTCTTCATGTTGGGTCCGGACAAAATCCTTCATGAGCGCCGCCCCTTCTTCAGATTGAAGGGTATCGAGGAGGGTCAAGCCACCGAAGGCTTTGGCCACTACATCGCGCTCGGCCATGGACAAGGTCCGCCAGTCATCCAAGTCATTAGAAACCGGAATCCGGGTATCCAACCAGAATTGCTCGGTCAGTTTCTCCCAGGTTAACTTATCAATCATGTCCTCGACCTTGTTCCAGTCGATAGCCTTATAGTAGGCTACTGGCATGCTGTTCTTCTGAGAAAGAATTTGGTTAAAGTATTGTTTGTCTGTCATGTCTGACGCCTCCTAGATCGAGCAGCTTTCGCATTCGTTGCTGCCGACTTCGTCGTTATTTTCCGTAAAGGTCCGTACATAGTAGATGGACTTGATGCCCTTCTTCCAAGCATAGTGACGTAAGATGTTGAGGTCACGTGTAGTCATCTTGTTGGTCCGGCCTTCTTTCCACTCATACATGCCTTCTGGCAATTCAGAGCGCATGAAGAGGGTCAAGGACATGCCTTGGTCGATATGTTTTTGGGCCGCCGCATAGACGTCGATAACCTTACGCATATCGGTATCATAGGCAGATTTATAGTAAGGCAGGGTCTCATTGGATAGCATTGGCGCTGGATAATAGGTTTTCCCCGTCTTCTTCTCTTGACGTTCTTCAATCAGACGCGTAATTGGGTGCAAGCTGGCACTCGTCTCATTGACATAAGAGATAGACCCTGTTGGTGCAATAGCCAGACGGTTTTGGTGATAGAGGCCGTGAGCCGCTACTTGCTCCTTAAGGGCACGCCAGTCATCTGCTGTTGGCAGTGCCACCTTGCTCATGATAGCAGCCACCTTGTCAGAGGTTACTTGGAAAGGTGCTTGAATATAAGCATCGAAGTATTCGCCTGTCGCGTACTTAGAATTCTCGAAGTTATCAAATTTCTTGCCACGTTCCTTGGCAATCTTGTTGCTGGCTACTAAGGTGTAGTAGTTGAGGGCATAGAAGTAAGCTTCGGTCAATTCAACTGATTCTGGTGAACCATACTCCATTTGGTTAATGGCGAAGAGGGTATGCAAGCCCATGCCACCCAAACCAATGGTATGAGCCAAATCATTGCCGTGCTTAACCGTTGGCACTGCTTCAATGTTGGAGTGGTCGGTGACATAGGTCAAGGCCCGAACCGCAGTCTCCACTGATGAAGCAAAATCAGGCGATTCAATCATGTTTGGAATGTTAGTTGAACCCAAGTTACAGCTAATGTCGGTCCCTAAGACTTCAAACTCTTGACGGTTGTTAATGTGGCTTGGCCGTTGAACTTGAAGGATTTCAGAACAGAGGTTGGACATGGTAATGGTCCCATCAATTGGGTTAGCCCGGTTAGCCGTGTCGATGTTGACGATATATGGGTAGCCTGATTCTTGTTGGAGCTTAGAAATTTCATTTTCCAAGTCACGTGCTGAAATCTTAGATTTGCGGATTTCAGGGTTGTTAACCAAGTTGTCGTATTCTTGCGTAATATCCACATAGGCAAATGGACGGCCATAGATGCGTTCCACATCATAGGGACTGAAGAGGTACATAGGTTCATCTTTGGCAGCTAATTCGTAGAATTTATCTGGTACCACGACCCCTAAAGACAAGGTCTTAACCCGGACCTTCTCATCCGCGTTTTCCTTCTTGGTTGAGAGGAAGGAAACAATATCTGGATGGAAGACATTGAGGTAGACAGCACCGGCCCCGTTACGTTGGCCTAATTGGTTGGAATAGCTAAAGCTATCTTCCAAGAGCTTCATTACTGGCACAACCCCGCTTGAGGCATTCTCAATCTTCTTAATTGGGTCACCAGCAGCACGTAGGTTGGATAGGTTAACCCCTACCCCGCCACCAATACGAGACAGTTGTAGGGCTGAGTTAATGGTCCGCCCGATTGAGTTCATATCATCAGATACTTGGATCAAGAAGCAAGATACCAATTCCCCACGGCGCTTACGCCCTGCATTCAAGAAAGTTGGGGTTGCGGGTTGATAGCGTTGGCTGATCATTTCATCTCGCAAGCGCACGGCTAATTCCTGATCCCCGTCCGCTAAAAAGAGGGCACAAAAAGCAATACGGTCTTCATAGCGCTCTAGGTAGCGGGCCCCATCGTTGGTCCGTAAGGCATATTGGGTATAGAATTTGAAGGCAGACATGAAGGACTTGAAGCGGAACTTCATCTTATAGGTACTGGAAATCAGCTCCTTAATGAACCCCATTGGGTATTTCTCAATAAATTCCCGTTCGATAAAGTCGTTATCTACCAAGTAGTTAATCTTCTCTTCCAAAGAATAGAAGAAGACCGTGTTAGGGTTAACGTGCTCTAGGAAATAAGCACGCACGGCTTCCCGATCCTTGTTGAGAGGGATTTTACCATCAACGGGACGATTTAATTCATTATTGAGTTTGAAGTAAGTGACTTCAGTCGGACGACTCTTTAAGACTGGTTTATCCAAGTTGTTCCACCTGCTCTTTCAATTTATTAACATCATTTTCGGATCCCTGAAATTCAAATAAGTGCAAGAGGGGCACTTGATAATCTCGGGCCAAATCCTTGGCTGTAAAACCAAATAAGGTATTAAAATTACGGTTCCCACCACCGGCAACGCCCTTAAAATAATGGCGGTTATTGCCTACTTCGATAAATTCATTCACTATCTCAGTTGCTTCCTTCTCATAAGTCGGTACGACCACAATATAGGGTTCTTGGACTTCAGTGAAGACGGAGTCTGGAGTAATCTCCAACAAGGGATAGTCTAATTTATGGACAAACTTACGCGTTTGACCCGTGATGGATAGGTAGACCACTAGCAATTTCAACACCTCCTTCAATAGATTTTTCAACATGTTCTATCTTACCATATTTGGGACGAAAAACAAGCCTTAAGCCCCAACATTTAGTGCACGATTCCTCTAGACAACACAAGATGTAGTGGTAAAAAGCCTGTCTACCCTAGTTAAATCAGGCTAATTCAAGCCTAGCAATTTTGCCCAGCGCTATATCTTGTGCTCCTTGCTTGACAAGCCAATAACCACCCTCTAGACTAGTAGATGACAAGTGTAATTTATTTACGGAAAGGAGCCCGCCTATGACGGATACACTCACTCAAGCCAAGCTAGGTCATCCTCACATTAGTGAAGCTGAATGGCGTCTCATGCGTGTCGTTTGGACGCAACCTGGTATTACCAGCCGCCAGCTTATTGATACCCTGTCTGCCAGCACCGACTGGAAGGTGGGAACCATTAAGTCCCTACTCTCACGCTTAATCCAAAAGGGCTACCTGGACAAAGCCCAGGACACAAGTCCCTTCCAGTTTCATGCTACTATTAGTCAAGAAGAAGCTGCACTAGGTCGCCTTCAGGCTGCCTTAGACCCTATCTGTACAAAAACACGGGCCCACTATCTAGCCCACTTACTAGCCACTAACCCTCTCAGCCAATCTGACTGTCAGGCCTTAATTGCCCAGCTCCAAGAACAAGTCAAATCAGCTCCCCAAACAGTCCCATGCCAGTGCCCTCCTGGTGCCTGCCAATGCCACCATCATCATTCTAGCTAGTATATAAGATAAGAAACCCCAGACATCCTGTCTGGGGTTTCAATTTGTTTAGTTATTAGTTGGAATGGTTTGTTTAGCTTCGAAGGCTTTGACCATTTCAGAAGTTGCTTCTTCAATCGGCTTAGTATCCACTAATTTAGCTTGTACCACTACCCGCATGGTTAGTGAAGAATCACAGGTCACCATGGTCAAAATTGGGTTGGCAGTTGGCTCAATCAAGTCAACTCGGCTTGGGTCTACTTCATCGATATAGTTGATTTCATATTTATAGACTTTGTCCAAGTCTGTTAGGTAGACTGCTTGACCTACCTTGGCATGCATTAAAGGTTCAAACAACAAGCCCTTGTGGATGGAGTGGTGACTGGCAATGGCGTAGTTAGATTCCCCCATCTTCTGATTAGGCATCAAGGTCCCTGCACCTAGGTACATACCTTCGTTAGTCACACCCTTGTAAATTGGCAAGTTCATGCCAACATCTGGCATAGCTACCCCACCGACTGTTGGTAGGTCCTTAGGGTTGACGCCGTTAGCAATCACATCATATGGGTTCAGCGGTTTGATAACGCCAAAGTCATAGCTTACTTCCTTCTTCTCGTTAGACTCAATTTCAGCCCGCTTATCACGGTTTAATTCTGTCACGGCGTTGGTTTCTTGACCTTGACGCACTAAGTAGTTCTTAATTGGATCCAATAAGAAGAGTACCGCTGCTGCTAAGAAGAGCAAGACAGCTAGGAAAATCCGCCAAGAGAAGCCACCCTTACGCTTCTTCTTGCCTTGTTTTTGTTTCTTTTCTTTCTTTACTTTTGGTTCTTTAGCTGGTTTTTCAGCCTTGGTCGGCTTCTTACCTCGCTTTTTCTCTTGACGCATACGCTCTGTCCGCGTCAGCCGTTCTTCCGTCATATTCTATATCCCCCTCTAGGTACTTATCATTCTTAGTTTACCATGTCCCCGTCTAAATAGGTAGTAAAAGAACCTAGGCTCGTGTCGAACCTCGTTCCACCAAATCTGCTTCAAAGTAGCAGGCCCTTTCCTTGAGGCTTTCTCCCTCAATTAAGCGCATGAGCTGTTCCACACAGGCAATCCCCATGTCCAATACTTTCTGCTTCACAGTCGTCAGCTGCGGGCTAGCAATCTGGTCTAAAAAGACCCCATCAAAGCCAATAACCCCAACATCGTCCGGCATGGTTCTGCCCAGTGACTTGAGCCCCCGCTGAATGCCTAAGGCAATGCGATCTGAGGCACAGACGAAGCATGTGTTAGGTTCCAAATGTGCGTCCAGACGCTCAACCAATTCTGCTGCCGCCGTCGAGGAATTCCGAATGCGGTGAATTTGTGCCGTGTGATCTGGATGTTGCGCCAGAGCATCTTGATAGCCTTGCTCCCGCTGGCGCTCGAAGTATTCCGGCACGTCAATCCCGACAAAGATAATGTGGTCATAACCTTTTTTAAAGGCATACTCGGTGGCCTTAAATTCAGCCTGCCGGTTATCAGAATCAACAAAAGGCACCCCGTAGGTATTCTCCCCGTAGAGAATAAGCGGCTTGTCGATTTTGCGAATCCATTCATAATCGGACTCTCGCATGCCGGTGATAATATAACCATCACTATTCCCCGTATCAATGGTGTTCTCCGTCATGAGTTGGAGGGAGTATTGGTACTTATCTAAACCTTTGGCAATCCCAGATAAGAGGTTCATATAATAAGGCTCTGTCGCGTCCATTTCTTCCAGAATCAAGACCTTAACAATCAGGGTCCGGTTCTGAGCTAGAGCCTTGGCCGCCATATTAGGTCGATAATTGAGTTCTTCCATGGCCTGATAGACCAATTGCTTGAGTTCATCCGTCACCAGTTGGGGGTGATTGATTACTCGAGAGACCGTCATTTTAGAGACATTAGCCTTCTTGGCCACGTCTTTCAGCGTTGCCATAATGTCCACTCCTCTCCATCGATTTGCCAGTGTATTCTTTCCTATTATACACTAAAATAACCTGCTCTTGCGACTAAAAGCAGGTATTTTTTTAGGAAATTACTTTGAATTTACTAGGAAATAAATTTAGAAGCGCATGATAAGGAAGCCTAGTCCCGTGCCTGCAGAATCCCCCTAAGCAGACCTTGGCGTCCTATGACCACTAAGTGATCCGCTAGGTCAGTCACTGAACTTGCTGTGGGCGCCTGATCAATAGCTTCTAAAATCATGGCCAAATTCGTTCCTGCCAGAACAGCGACTTGTGGATGCCCCTGAGATAGCAACATGCTGACATTAAAGGGCGTACCCCCCTTAAAATCTGTTAGAATTAACAAGCCCTGGGCCCCATGCGCTTCAATGCTGGCAGCGATTTGGGCTTGGTAGTCGCTAAGATTGGTCCCCTCTTCAAAAGGCAGCCAGTCGATAAGCTCCTGGTCACCTACAATCATTCTACTGGCTTCCGCCATGCCTAAGGCGAAGCCCCCATGTCCTGTCACCAAGACCTTCATCTGACATCCACTCCTTGCTTTTTCTTACTTCTATTGTATGTAACTTGCGCCCATCCGACAAGCCCCTAATCATAAGAAAAAGCCTGGTTCCAATAGAACGAGGCTAATAGGATTGGTTGGTTTAATCGCGAGGTTTAATATGTCGCAAATGGGTCAGGGCCAAAGCCAAGAAAAGGCTGTTGACAATCATAGGAAAGGCTAAGACCGTTTGCTTTTCCTTGAAGTAGTAGGCTGCTAAGACGAATAGTTGGACAGCCAAGACGATGACCATGAGAAAACGAGTCATCCGATAACGCTTGATCAGTTCATTAGGTTCTGGTTGATTCATTCTATTACTCCTTATCCTTGCCGTTTGAGTTGGCGGCGGTTTGGCCCATCGAGGGTGATCTCACGAGCTAGGTAACGAACCCGCTCCATGATACGGCCTGCCTTGGCTAGGCTAATGCCTTTTTGGTTGTAGGTTAGGACTTCTTCATATTCTTTTAGAGAAAAGTTGGAAGTGAAGAAAGTCGGTAACGATTCCCGCATACGATATTCTAGAATAATGGCCAAGACTTCGTCTCGAACCCAGCCCGATGGATCAGACTCGGCGCCCATGTCATCTAGCATTAAGACATCCACCTGCTTGACCTTATCCAAGTTGGCTTGGGTGCTATTGTCCCGAATAGAAGCCCGCATATCAGAAGCAAAGGTTGGGAAGTGTAAGAAAGTCACCGTCGCCCCCTCTTTTTCCACCAAATGATTGGCTAAAGCCCCCAATAAATAGGTCTTGCCTACCCCGTAAGGGCCCGTAATGTAGAGACCCTGCGCTGATTTAGGGTCTTGGTGATAGGTCTGCATAAATTGCGTCACCGCATTAATTAAGGCCTGGCGTTCTGGCGAATCAATAATGTAATCAGCCAAATGAGCCTGGCGGACATCATCTGCCATCATGCGGTTATCCAAATTAGCGGCTTGGCGACGGGCCTTGAGGCTAGCTAAGTAATCGGTGGTTGGCTTATAGCGGACATCAATAAAATTATGGTTAATGAATAATTCCGGCTGGTAGCCTGGGTTAGTCCCTGGCTGGCCCGCCTCAATAGCCCGACGTTCTAGGCGAAACTCATTGAGTTTGGACAGGGAATTTTGAATCATTTCCCCGCTTAATTCTGCCTGATGTTCTTGGAGGAAGGCTTGAATGGCTTCATCCTGGCGGACCAAGGCCACTGCCTGCTCATAAATTTCTTGCAGATGGGGCTGGTTCATAATCTGACGCATGACGTCTTGGATTGTCTCCATAAGATTCCTCCTCTAGTGATCTAGCTCTTGGGCTGACCCTTTCTTAAATGGATTGACGAAGGTCTGGGTGGCTTGACTAGCAGCTGGGCTAGCCTCAGACTTGGCTTGGCTTGATGCCTGCCCTGAATCCTGGCCTTCTTGGCGTTGCTTGGCTAACCATGAAGGCACCACTTCTTGACGCTGATGGGACCCAGCCCCCTTGTGGGTCCGACCATATGGACGTCCCGACTCCTGGCTAGCCTTCTTGGCTTGGGCCTGGCGCTTGTCTTCGATATAGCGGAAGACTTGGTGGACTTCTTTAATCCCCTTTTGCTGCCATTCATCCAGTAATTTTTCGAAATTAGACTTGTAAAGGTGATCGCGCCCTTCCATGACCAAGAGGTAATAGACTGCTAGGTTAACAATGGCAGGCGATAGTTTGACCTTTTCCAAGGCAGCTTCTAGGTTGTAGCCCTCTTGGTCACTCCGGATGCCACCCTTGGCCTGTTTGACTTGCTTAAGAAAGGCCAGAGGCGGCAAAATCTCCGCCGTGGCAATAATCTGTGCCTGGTTCTTGCTATATTGGCCTTGTTCCCGCAAGGTTTGGGCGCGGGCTTGAATCTGGTCTTTGAGCTGGCCCGCCTGGCTAGAAGCCGATTCCTTGCTACTTAGGCTAGCCTTATAGCGCTTAGCCAAACTCGGTAATTGATCCATGGCAATTTGTTCCGTCTGGTCTTGGTAGGCCAATTTAATGACTGTCGCCACTTGCTCCTCGCTAAAGCCATAGACTTGATGGAGACTGGCCATTTGCTGGCGCAGTTCCCGCGTGAAGAGTCGGCTATTGACTTGAGCCGCTTCTAGTATATCCAGAACCTGACCATAACGGAAACTATCCTGACTCTCTTGGTCCAAGCTAGCTTCTGCTGGATTAGGGGCGGTCTGCTGACGGTAGGATCCAGATAAAGCATCCTGGTTCTGCGCGTCTTTGATAGCTTGGTCTGATGGATAGTCGAAAACCTGACTGAAGGACTGGGTTACTTCCACATACTCGCTGGCATCCATTTCTTCCCATTCAAAGCGGCGCATCAAGCGATAGAAGGCTTGATCCCCAATCTTATTCATCAGCAAAGCCGCATAAAGGGGGTGCTGCAAGAAGCTCCCCACCTCAAGTGGCGCTATGACTTCATAGGACACTAATTGAGTCTGGGCATTGCCCTGGACCTTCTTAGGTTGATAGGACTTGAGTAAGCCCAAGGCCTCCAAGTATCCGCGGGCTTGATTTAAGTCGGCCGGCGAAACTTGAAGTTGATCAATCAGACTAGCATGCATGACCGCTGGGCTCCAGGCCCCGTCCGCTCCCGCGTAATCCGTTAAAGATAGATAGAAGGCTAGCCCCACCGTGCCGATGACAGGCTGATAGCATTGGCGCAGGGTCACCTGCTGTAGCTGGGACAAGGGCGCTTGCTGCCGAACCCGAAAGGGCTGTAAGGGACTTAACATGGTGGGACCTCCTTTCTAAATTTGACTTGAGTCAAGTCATTATTTCTTATCGTTTTTCTCACTTAAACGATCTTGTAGGGCTTGGAGTTCTTTTAAGAAACTCTCACGCGAGTGAAATTGGCGATAGACACTGGCAAAGCGAATATAGGCCACTTCATCTAATTCCATCAAGAGCGGAATCACAAATTCTCCAATTTGTTCTGATTCAATTTCCTGGTCAGTGATTTCGCGAATCTTGTTTTCTACTTGTTGGGCCAATGCCTGCATTTGTTCCATGGTAATGGGCCGTTTTTCAGCTGAACGCACAATCCCGCGCAGTAGCTTCTCTTGGCTGAATTCTTCCCGGGTGCCGTCACGCTTAATGACTAGCAAAGGAATCTGTTCGATCCGTTCATAGGTAGAGAAACGATGTTTGCAGTTGAGGCATTCCCGCCGCCGCCGGATTGCCGCCCCACCATCAGCTGGCCGGGAGTCATTAACTTTGGAGTTTTGATGATGACATTTTGGACATTCCATAGGGTTCCCTCCTTATCTTCTGGCGCCAGATGGCGCTTTTCCCTTCTATTATAACGAATTCTTGTCAGAGGAACAAGCTAGAGACGGCTTAAAGCCTGATCCACCTGGGCAAAGGTCACCGCTAAAGATCCCTGGTTATCAATGACTAAATCTGCCCGCTGACGCTTGGCTTCAATAGATGCCTGGCTAGCAATGGCTGCCTCCGCTTGGTCCTGGCTCCAGCTGTTACGGGCCATTAGCCGTTCAACTTGCAAGTCATGGGGCAGATAGACCACCCAGACCTGATCCATTTTTTGGTCATAGCCTGTCTCATAGAGTAAGGGAATATCGAAAAAGGCTAGCTTTGCTCCCGCTTGGGCCAGACGCTGACTCTCCGCCTCCAAGGCCTCATAAATGAGTGGATGCAAGAGTTGATCCACCTCCTGGCGCAACTGGGCATCTCCGAAGAGCCGCTGACCTAGCGCCTGGCGATCAAGTGCACCCGAATCATCCAGAATCTCCCTACCAAATCGTGCCACCAAACGCTCCAGGCCCTCTTGGCCATGTTCCACTAGCTGACGGGCAATTAGATCCGCATCAATCAGTGGATAGGCAAGTTCCTTTAAATAGTTAGATACCGTGGATTTACCCGTGGCAATCCCCCCTGTTAAACCAATTCTAAGCATGGCCTTTCCCTCCTAGCGGATGCTTGAGGCGAGATGATTGACAATGCGGACAGAAATGGGTCCCTCGCCCACCTAATTGAACCTTATGGATCAGGCGGCCACAGCGTACACAGGGCTCATCTACTCGGCCATAGACAGCCAAGGACTCCTGATAGGTTCCCGCTGCTCCCAAGGAATTGCGATAGGTCCGAATGGTAGAACCCCCTGCCTGCACAGCCGCAGCCAAAATCTCTATAATGGCAGCATGCAGGCGTTTGACCTCATGGACGGTAAGGTCGCAGGCCGGTCTTTGCGGATGAATCCGCGCCTTAAAGCAGACTTCATCCACATAAATATTGCCTAAACCAGCCACCAGGGTCTGGTCCAGCAAGAGGGGCTTAAGCGCCCGTTTAGAAGCCGCTAACTGAGCCCGAAAATGAGCCAAGTCAAAGGCTTCCTGGGTTGGCTCAGGTCCTAACTTCTTACTGGCAAAATAAGTTGCCAATTGATCCTTGGCCATATAAGAGAACCGTCCAAACTTGCGGACATCCTCATAATGGAAGTGGCTGCCGTCCTTAAAAGTCATGATTAGATGCACATGCTTGGGCTTAGTCTTAGGCTCCTGACCTGGCGGGTAGACATGACACTTGCCTTCCATTCGCAAATGAAAGACTAGGACCTGAGGACCAAAATCCAGCCATAAGTACTTGCCCCGCCGCCCCACCGCTTGGATGGTCTGGCCTCGCAAGTAGTCTTGCCACTGGGCCAGTGTCTCTTGCCGCCTTAAGTCAATTAGCTTGGGCCAGAAAACTTGGACCTCCGCAATGGTCTTGCCCTCAATCAGACTGGTCAGGCCACGCCGTACAGTTTCAACTTCGGGTAATTCGGGCATAAGTCACTTCCTTTCTAGACCAGGCTCGTTAAGGAGCCGAGGCCTTATTTTAGTTGATACCAGTTGCTACCACTGGCTGCTTCTACCTTGAGCGGTACCGATAGGCTAACAGCGCCCTCCATGACTTCCGGTACCAAGTCTTCTAAAATGGCGATTTCTTCTTGAGGCGCTTCTAAAATCAACTCATCGTGCACTTGTAAGAGCAGACGAGCCTGGAGGCCACGTTGACGAATGGCCTGATCTAAGGCCACCATGGCTACCTTAATAATATCGGCAGCCGTCCCTTGGATTGGCGTATTCATGGCCGTCCGCTCTGCAAAGGAACGCAGGTTAAAGTTGCTGGAATAAATATCCGGCAAGGCACGTCGCCGGCCCCACAAGGTGCTGACATAACCGTCTTTCTTGGCTTGGGCCACGATTTCCTGCATAAAGGTCGAGATACCTGGATATTCGGCCAAATAGCGGTCGATAAAGGCCTTGGCTTCCTTACGCGGCATGTCCAAGTTCTGGGACAGACCATAGTCACTAATACCGTAAACAATGCCAAAGTTAACCGCCTTGGCCTGGCGCCGCATATCACTGTTTACTGCCTCTTCATCTGCTAGGCCGAAGACCCGTCGCGCCGTCGCCGCATGGATGTCTTGGCCATCCAAGAAGGCCTGCTTCATGTGCGGGTCACCTGAAATATGGGCCAACACCCGCAACTCGATTTGCGAATAGTCGGCGCCAAAGAGTTGCCAGCCTGGTTCAGACGGTACAAAGGCCTGACGAATCTTGCGGCCTTCCTCCATCCGAATGGGAATATTCTGCAAGTTAGGATCCGCACTGGATAAACGCCCGGTCTGGGTCAGGGTTTGGACGAAGCGGGTGTGAATCTTGCCATCGGCTTGAATAAACTTAGGTAAACCAGCCAAATAGGTTCCCTGAAGCTTAGCCAGCTGGCGATAAGTCAGTAGGGCAGCCACAATGGGATGGGCATCCTTGAGTTTTTCTAGGACATCGGCTGCTGTCGAGTAGCCGGTCTTGGTCTTCTTAATAACCGGCAATCCTAGGCGTTCGAAGAGGATTTCACCCAATTGTTTAGGTGAATTAGGGTTGAAGGCTTGTCCTGCTAATGTTTGAATTTCGGCCTCTAATTCTTCTAAGCGCGCTAAAAGCAAGTCATTCATCTGATCCAGAGTGGCCACATCGACTGCTACCCCTCTTTTCTCCATGTCCGTCAAGACTTGAGCCAGCGGGAATTCCATATCCTGGTAGAGCTGAGTCATGCCCAGGTCATCCAGTTGTTGGTTCAAGGGAGCTACGGCCTGGTCCAAAAGTGAAACCTTGTCCGCCAAGTGTTGAGCTAAGCGTTCATTTTCTGGCAGAGCTTGTTTGACACCCTTGCCATAGACTGCTTCATCCAACTGGACTTGGATTCCCAAGTCTAGATAGGTCGCCAGGCTGGCTAAATCCTTAATCTTCTCAACATCAACCAGATAGGCCGCCAAGCCCACGTCGAAGGTCACGCCCGCCAGTGTCAGGCCTTGGTGGTCCAGCAAGATGCTGTCTCGCTTGAGGTCTGCGCTGATTTTAGGCAGAGAGGCATCTTCTAGCCATTTTCTGAAGGCTGAGCTAGCAAAGGCGACTTGGCCACTTGTGGCATAAGCCTGTTCGCCTTGGGTCCATGCTACCGCCAGGACTGGCGCAAAGTGATAATTCTCGCTGAGAGTCTCCAGATAGAAGGCACCGGCTACCTTAACATGGTCTGCTTCAATGGTCTCCAACCAAGTCACTGGATAGCGAGAGGTCTCTTGACTAGCGACGACTTCCGTCCCTTGATGCAATTGGGCTAGGAAGCTACGGAAATCCATTTGGACATAAAATTCACTTAGTTGAGCTAGGTCACGCTGTCCCAGTTGGCAATCATCGAGGGTGATTTCCAATGGCGCATCTTGGACAATGCGGGCCAGAGACTTGCTGAGGCGGGCATTGGCTTCGTCCCGAATAATGTTTTCCTTCATTTTAGAAGGCTTGAGTTGATCCAGCCCTTGATAGAGGCCTTCGACTGTCCCAAATTGATGGAGCAACTTAAGGGCGGTCTTCTCTCCTACCCGTTCAATACCCGGATAATTATCCGAGCTATCACCCATTAGCCCCTTGAGGTCGATAATCTGTTGGGGCGTCAGCTGGTACTTATCCCAAATGCTGGCAGGCGTATAAGGCTCTAGCTCACTTACACCTTTTTTGGTGATATAGACTGTCACCTGGTCGCTAGCTAATTGGGTCAAGTCCTTATCCCCAGACAGTATCATGACCTGATCGTCTGGATCTGCCGCCTTTGCTAAGGTACCTAAAATATCGTCCGCTTCGTAGTGGAGTAATTCATAGTACTTAATGCCATAGGCATCCAAGAGCACCCGGAAATAGGGCAGCTGCTCGCGGAACTCGCCTGGCGTTTTTTGGCGTCCTGCTTTATATTCTGGGTACTGTTCCGTCCGGAAGGTATGACCTGATTTGTCGAAAGCTACTAAGACATGGGTAGGCTTAAATTGGTCTAAAACCCCATCCAGCATGCGGTTAAAGCTAAACAAGGCATTGGTATGTAAACCTGCCTTATTCTTGAATCGTTCAATATCCAAAATGGAGAAGAAGGCCCGATAGGCCAAACTGCTTCCATCAATAAGTAAAATTTTGCGCTGGGTCATGGGGCGCCTCCTTAAGTGTTTATGGTAAGCTCCTAGACTCTAATAGCCTGAAGCAAAGTAAATCAGCCAGTCCAGCAGCATCCCTTAGGACAAGCCGCTAAGAATGGCTGATCGTGATGACTTGTATTGAGTGTTAGGTGTTAGCCGCCAAGTTAGTCTTAGAGGACATTTGGATGTAGGCGGGCATATTCTTTTTCAAAGCGTTGGGCAATCTTATCTACGTCACCTGCGCCCATAAATACAATAACATCGTCCTTGTATTGCATAAGCGGAGACAGGTGCTCGCTAGAAATAATCTCCACCTCTTGGTCAATTAAGGCCGCCAAGTCTTGGATGGTGACTTCCCCACTTTGCTCACGGGCAGAGTTGAAGATGTCGCAGAGATAGACTTGGTCTGCTAGGTTAAGTGCTTCAGCAAATTCATTGAGCAGGGCCACTGTCCGGCTAAAGGTATGAGGTTGAAAGACCGCGATACAGCGTTTGTCTGGGTAGCGTTGCTTGGTTGCATCAATGGTCGCCTTGATTTCGCTTGGGTGGTGGGCATAATCGTCAATGATGGTTAAATCCCCCACTGTCTTAACGCTGAAACGACGTTTGACACCAGTGAAGGTCGCTAGGTTTTGGGCAATGGCATCTGCCGGAAAACCTTCCAAGGTCAAGACCGTAATGACCGCCAAAGCGTTCAAGATATTGTGTTTACCATAAGTCGGCACATGGAAACGTCCTAAGAACTTGCCTTCAAAGGTCACATCGAAGGAAGACCCATCTTGAGCCCGTTCAACATTGGTTGCATAGACGGTTGAATTGCTGTCAAAGCCATAGTAGTAGACAGGGACTGGCGCTTTTAATTGGCGTAGATAAGCATCCTCCCCACAGGCAATCACAGCTTTTGTGGTTTGACCGGCAAAACTAGTGAAGGCTGAGAAGACATCATCAATAGAAGTGAAATAATCAGGATGGTCAAAATCCACGTTGGTAATAATAGCATAATCTGGTGCATAGGACAGGAAGTGGCGACGATACTCGCAGGCTTCTAGACCAAAGTACTTGGCAGAGTCCTGCCCATAACCGGTGCCATCCCCAATCAAGTAAGACAGAGGGGCTAAGTGCTTGAGGGTATGCGCCAAAAGACCTGTAGTTGAGGTCTTGCCGTGGCAGCCCGAAACGGCAATGCTAGTATAGCCCTTAATCAATTTGCCTAAGAAATGGTGGTAGCGGAAGATTGGCAAGCCCAATTCGCGCGCCCGTACCAATTCTTCATGGTCATCGCCGAAGGCATTGCCTGCAATAATGGTCAGGCCAGCTTGAATATTGTCAGCCGAGAATTCCATCATAGGCACACCCGCAGCTTCTAAGCCTTGCTGGGTGAAGAAGTACTTACCTACGTCACTCCCCTGTACCTTATAGCCTTCTCCTACCAGGATAAGCGCGAGAGCACTCATGCCTGAACCTTTGATTCCCACAAAATGATAGGTTGTTGCTTTGTCCATAATCAACCTACACACGTCCTTTCACTCAATTAATTTCTAGTCTTCAAATAATAAATAGCTGTCCTTGTCCTTACGCATACGGGCCAAAATCTCACGAGAGACCCCGACTTCAGTCACGGCTTGAGATTGCGGTGGCTGATAAGGTTTAGGTAGTTCCTTAGGTTGGAAACGTTCTGCCCGCGCCTGTTTTGCCACTTCCTGGCTATCTCGCCCGTTCTCTAAAATAGACTGGAACTTAGCCTGGGCATCTGAAACCTGCCGTTGGCTGCTGGCCTCATGGTGATCTCGCTCTCTTTGGGCGCTAGCCTGCCAAGCCTGGCGTGGGCGCTGAGAAGTCGGAACTTCAAGAAAATCATCTAGGGACTGGCGATCTTGACGTCGACTGTCGGCTTGACCAGGCTTGGGCCAGTCATTTTGAGGCCGGCGTTCGGCTGGTGCCACATAGGCACGATCCAAACGGTCAGAATGGGTTTGTGGCAGTCTTAGCTCCTCACCCGGTCGGTAGCTAGGAGCGGGACCTTCCTCTTCAATTGGCTCTGACATCATGCGTTCCCGCACCAAATCGGAATTGAAGCGCTGGTTTGGATTGCTGTTACGACGCTCACGATAGGCTACCCGATAGTCGCCCTCTTCCAATGGCTCCTGTGTCGTGGATGGCTGTGGCATCTGACTGGCGTCAATCATCTTTTGCGGTTGATCCCGCCAAGGTTGCTCGTGATGATAGACAGGGCGATGGCCCCGACTGGTTTCTTGCTTCTCTTCTAGCGCAGACTTGAATTTGTAAGGGGCGCCCTTGCTTGAAGGCGATTGGGATTCCCGGTTAAAACGTCGGTTGTCGTAATTTACATTCCGCTTCTGGTAAGCGGGTCCTTGATAGTCCTTCATAAGCCCCCGTCCTTTCATCTCCTGGTCTTGCTTGATACTGCTAGTTTGGTCACCTAAATGGCTAACTAGCCTTGGTAGTGGGCGACGACTTGCTCAAGTGGTGTGCCGACTGCTAAGTCATCTTTCAATACCCAGATTCCTGGTTTATTTTCAATGGCATCCAAACCTAGTTCGCGTGTAGAACAAATCATACCATTGCTGTCAACGCCACGTAATTGGCCTGGCCAAATGATTAAGCCATCTGGCATAACGGCACCTGGTTGAGCCACTAAGACCTTTTGGCCGGCTTCAATATTGGCTGCCCCACAGACGATTTGTAGGACAGTGTCAGCCGCTACACGTGTTTGCGTAATATGTAAGTGGTCACTATCTGGGTGGTCAACACACTCTTCCACATAACCAACGACCAAGCGTGGTGAAGCATCAAAGCTAACCGCTTGATCGAAGCCCGCCGCTTGAATACGGGCATTGACTTGAGCCACTTGCTCAGAAGTCAAGGTCACTGGACCCTCTCCAGCCAAGTTCAAGTCTGCCACTCCGAAGAGGTTATAGCCCACAATGGCTTGAGATTGATGATGGCGCAGGGCGGTTACCTGACCTTTGCTATCTGGGTCAATCTCGTGTGAAGAAACTGGGCCACTAGTGAGAAGGAGCACGTCGCCTACGCCTCCAGGATTATAGAATGCTAACCACATATTATTTCTTGTCTTCCTTTCGTCTACTTGTCTGAAATTTCTAGTTTGTTTAGTCTGTCCTTAGACATTGGCACGAATGGTCGCTAAGGTTGTCTTATCGAAAGTCTCTAGGACTTTGATGACCATCTCCTTGGCTGCCTCATAATCATCCATACGGAAAAGGGTTTGGTGACCGTGAATGTAACGGGCGCAGACTCCAATAACAGCTGAAGGCACCCCATCATTGCTGACATGAGCGGCACCCGCGTCGGTTCCACCTTTGGAGAAGAAGTATTGGTATGGAATCTTGTGGGTTTCTGCTGTATCCAGCAAGAACTCACGCATACCGCGGTGGGTGATGTGGCCTGGGTCTTGCACCCGCAAGAGGAAGCCAGCCCCTAACTGTCCAAACTTATCCTTGTTGCCATCCGTATCATCGGCTGGCGAACAGTCTACGGCAATAAAGGCATCTGGTTGGTAGCGATGAACGGCCCCTTTGGCCCCACGCAAACCGACTTCTTCTTGAGCGTTAGCCCCCGCAATAATGGTGGCCGCTAGCTCCTTGTCCTTGACTGCCCGCATGGCTTCTAACATCACAGCGCAGCCATAGCGGTTATCCCAAGCCTTGCCGATTAGGGCTTGCTTGTTGGCTGTCCAGACAGTTTCTGTCTTAGGTACAATAGAATCACCAGGACGTACGCCATATTCCAAGGCTTCTTCGCGGGAAGTAAAGCCCGCATCAAATAGGATATCTTCAGGCGCCACTGACTTAGCCGCCCCATCCTTGCCCCGTAATAAGTGAGGAGCCACAGATGATGAAATGCAGACATAATCTCCCTTGCGAGTTTGAAGGGTGTAGCGTTGAGCTGAGATGCTATAAGGGTTCCAGCCCCCAATAGGTGTCACCGTTAAGAGACCATTCGAGGTAATCTGACGGACCATAAAGCCCACTTCGTCCATATGAGCTGCCAGCATGAGACGAGGTGCTTCTGGATCCTTGGCATACTTAATCCCATAGAGGTTGCCAATCCCAGATACTTCGATCTTATCAACTAGAGGTGTCAACTCTTCCTGTAAGAAGCGACGAACCTGCCCTTCATTGCCCGAAATCCCTTGTAATTCGGTCAGATGTTTGATTAAGTCAAAGCCTTGTAATGTCATGCTTGTCGCGGTCGCACCGCTACCTCCTTCGCCCTTATATATAGGTAGATTTTACTCTTTTTATTATCTCACGAGCGCTTAGTAAAATCAATGAATTGTACTCGAATTTGTGTTACACTAAGAGTACGGAGCACAAGCCTGTGCGCCCCCACCCACCGCTCCTCGATGGAGCGCGCACCATGCCTATGAAAGAAGGAAAAATACTATGTCATCCACTCCACGTAAAGGCCTCGTCGGTGGCCTCCTACTCTTAACCGGCGCCATTGTCGGCGTTGCCGGGACTCTCTTCTACTTGGAATCCCAACCTAAACGCCCTAGTCGGGTCCTAGCCGAAGTCAAGGCTGAATTCGCTAAACAAGGGCCAATTGAAGGCTCTTGGATCCACTATGTTCCGGTTGAATACCCTGAATTGGAAAGCCAACCTCAAGTTTATATTGGGGGCATTAGTCGTTATGAAGGGGAACAACTGGTTCACTACCAATTCGTCTGCGATATTTACACCGGTCAAATTCTAGACCTCTTTCCCGTAGAAGGCTAAGTTAAATAAGCTTGGAGTCGCTCTGGCGACTCTTTTTTTGCATGCTGACAAACAAAAATCCGACCACTCATGTGGTCGGATTTATTTGCTTGCTTATTATGCTTTTTCTACACGTTCCAAGACGGTTACAGACAGCCCAGGCATTTCGTAGTGTCCATTAAGGTCGAAGACTTGGCCTTCTTCCAATGGTGCCGTATAGTCGACGATTACCTTGCGGTAGAGACCATGTGGCAGATAGGTGATCGGCATGCGCCAATCATTAGCATTAATCATAACGAAATAAGCAGAATTCTCATCCTCTAATTGGTAGGCAATGACACCGTCATGTAACTGGTAAACAGACAAAGAGTTGAGGATTTCATCATAAGAGTTTTGGCGGAAGAGGGGTGAACTCTTACGTAACTTAATTAAGCCGCGGACATAATCCACCGTGTCTTGATGCTCCGCTACTCGGTTCCAGTCAAATTGGTTGATTTCATCCGGTGCATTATAGGTATTCTCTATCAGTCTCTTGGTTCTTAAGAACTCTTGACCAGCATGAATGAAGGGAATCCCTTGCGCCAAAAGGACCAAACTGGTCGCCATTAAGGCTCGATGAACACGAACTTCTTCAGAATCATGCGGATGAGTGTAACATAACTTGTCATAAAGGGTTAAGTCATCGTGGGCCTCAACATAGTGGACGACTTGGTCCGGACTAGCATAAGCAGAGTTAGGAATCCCTACTAAGAGGTTCTGAGCCACTAACTTTTCTAAATCAGGACGTCCATTGACATAGCCGCCTTCTTGCTTGTTGAAGTTACCACCTTTGAGGGCATTACGAATGGAATCGTTGAAATGAGCCACTCCTGGCATACGGTAGGCATTGTGTTGGGCAGCCTTATCTTCATAAGGCAACATAGTCCCCAGGTTCCAACCCTCGCCTAACACGATAATGGAAGGATCAATTTCATTCAGGGCTTGACGTACAGCCAACATGGTTTCAACGTCATGAATCCCCATTAAGTCGAAGCGGAAGCCATCTAATTTGAATTCTCGTGTCCAATAAAGGATGGAATCCAAGATATAGCGGCGCATCATATAGCGTTCAGAAGCAGTATCGTTACCGACCCCAGTCCCATTAGACAAGTTACCTGCCTGGTCATAACGGAAGAAATAACCTGGCACAATCTTCTGGAAGGCTTGCAAGTCAAACTGATAAACGTGGTTATAGACCACGTCCATAATGACGCGCAGACCATTGTCGTGAAGGGTCTTAATAGTTTGCTTGAGCTCTAAAATCCGGCTAAGCGGATCATAAGGATCCGTCGCGTAGGAGCCTTCTGGCACATTGTAGTTCTTAGGATCATAGCCCCAGTTGTAGGCTGATGGCTTGGCTTCTGTCTCATCTACTGTCGCATAATCATAAATTGGTAATAATTGCAAATGGGTAAAGCCCAGCGACTTAAGATAGTCTAAGCCAGTAATTTGGCCATTAGAGGTATGAGTGCCTGCTTCGGCAAGTCCTAAAAACTTACCTTTGGCCGAAATCCCAGAATCTTCCGCTACTGAGAAGTCGCGGACGTTGAGTTCATAGATAATGGCGTCGGTCGCCTTGCCAAAAGCAGGCATACGATCAAAGCCTTCTAATTGAGTAGCAGCAGGGTTAACTACCACACTGCGGTCACCATTGACTACCGCCGCAATGGCATAAGGATCCTGGCTGCGCTTAAGCCCTAATGAACCATGGTCTAATAGATAAGTATAGGCTGTTAGATGCAAGTCCCCTAAAACTTCAGTGACCCAAGTACCGCGTTCACCACGTCGCATAACATGGACGCTAGCCAAGTCACTATCCGGTTGGTTGGATTCATAAAGTTCAACGGTCACGCTCTTAGCCGTTGGTGCCCAAACGATAAAACGAGTTGATTGAGGTGTATAAAAGGCACCTAAAGGTCCGTCATAGGCAAATTCTTGATCAAAATCAACCGTTCTGACTGCTTTGGTAGCCAATCCCACCGCCTGATTTGGATTTAAATCTGTCACAGTATTTCTCTCTCTTTCTATGTATACGTATTCTCACGCATAGTGTACCGTAAACGGTGCTCAGAAACAAGTCTTTAGCCTTACATTTTAGCTTAAATACAGTGAGAAAACAACTAATCTTATAGGATTCTCATCTTATGACCCAAAGTCTCATCTAGCTGTCTATTTTATACATGCAGTATGATTGAAATGCTGGTCTTGAAGCGTTACAATACAAAAGTAAAAAACAAGGAGAGGAAGCAAATTATGGAAAATCTCTTATGGTTATTTCCCGTCATTTTTATGCTACACGAGATGGAAGAAATCATCGGCTTTGGTCCATGGTTGGACAAAAATCAAGCGATTATAAATAAGTACCCGAGAATTGCAGCTAGCTATGAACACTTTTCCCCTTCAGGCTTTGCAGTGGCAGTCTTAGAGGAGTATCTAGTGGTAATTATCATCACCGGCGCTAGCCTTTATTTTGCTAACTATCTAGTCTGGCTAGGGGCCTTCATAGCCTTCAGCCTGCATCTCCTCATCCACCTGATCCAAAGCATCCTGATTAGAAAATATATTCCTGCCCTGGCTAGCAGCCTAGTGCTGCTTCCACCCAGCATCTTGATTATCAAGCAAGTAATCGATCAAACGAACTATAGCCTCCTAAGCCTCCTAATCTGGACCTTGCTAGGGCTAATTTTAATGGTGGTGAACCTAGCTTTTGCCCATCAATTGATGCGGTTAGTGACGGAAACCCTTAAATCTCAGAAATCCTAGTCCCTCTATTTCAAACCATGTAAAAAGCTCGCACTTATCCCAAGTGCGAGCTTTTTTATAGTAAGAGTTGATAGAGCCCATAAGTATGGCTAGTTCCCTGTAAGTCAGCAGCATAGTGACGTGTCAGTGTATGCTGATGTATTAAGGCGCCAACGGCAGAAGCCCCTCTGGCTTGAGCTTGCTTAAAAATTGGGTAGCTCAATGCTGACCCCAAACCCAAATACTTCGGATCTACTCCTAAGTAGAGTATGATGTAGCGTTTGGCTCGATGCTTAATCCAAAGCAATTTGGCTAAAGTAAATAAATTTAACTTTTGATAAACCAAGGCTCCATAGTCTGGCATGGTAATCAGAAAACCCACTAGCTTTTCCTCCTGGTAGGCCAACTTAACCATAGAAAAATCCAGAATATAACGATACTTCTCGAAGATAGCACTAAATTGCCCCCCTTGCAAGGAACGGTAAATAGGAAAATCTCGGTAAAGTCGATTCAAGAGTTCAAAGACTTGTAAGGACACCTTAGTCCAATCCGACTTGTGGGGAGATTGAATGCTAATGCCTGCCGCTAAGGCAGCCTCATAACGCTTAGCTAATTTGGCTTCCTGGGTAGTGGGACTTACCTTAGGATAGAAATTAGACAGATAGCTTTCGGTCAGTTTGAATCCCGCTGCCTCCCAGAGCTTGGGGTAATAAGCCGGCTGATGGGGCTCGCCAGTAAAAGGTAAGTCCTCATGGCCTGATAGCTGCATGCGATAGCCTAACCAAAAACTAGCCTGAACGGGTCCAATGAGTTTTTCAGCCCCTAAGTTGCGGGCCTGTTTAGCTATGTAAGCTATAAACTGCTTGGCCATGTCCACATCATCTAAAGACTCAAAATAGCCTAAGAAGCAAGTGCCATCGACTGGATAATAAGTCAGCAAGCCCCGAATCTGAACCTGCTGGTCTTGGTAACCGACAAAAGCTCTCACTTCTATTTCCGGGCTAAGTGGATGGGTCCCACTAATCAGACTTGCTTCCTCTTCAGGTGACTGCATTAAGTGCCCCTTGCCGTAAAGTTTCTGCGGCAAGGCTAGAAAGTCGACTAGCTCCGGCGAATGAGGCTGCACAGCTTTAATAGTCAGCATGGTCCGCCTCCTCAAAAATGGTTACTTGGCCGCTTAAGCCATCCATCTCAATCCAATCCCCACTTTTCAGCAATTGCGTAGCACCCCGCACATTCACAACTGATGGAATGCCTAGCTCACGCGAAATAATGGCTGTATGAGACAGGAGGGATCCTTGCTCAGCGATGACCCCTTGGGCTTGAGTTAAGAGATAGACCCACCCTGGATCTGTCATTCTGGTCACCATAATCTTACCCTGAGCAGATTCAATGGCTTGAACATCGTCCACTACTAGCACTTGGCCCTTAACGCGACCAGGCGAGCAACCAATTCCTTGAAGGTGTTCTGCCCGACTCAATTGGCTACGTGCCTGCCCTGCAAATCGCACAAACTTCTCAAATACTTGACCCAAGAAGACATAGCGACTGAAGTTAGGTAAGGTCCTGTCACCCGCTAACTTAGCGCGTCTTTCTGCAATCAGGTCCGATACTGAGTGTGGCTGTCTAGCCAATTCAAAGATTTCTTCCTTGGTCAAATAGAAGATGTCTTCTTCTGTCTCTAAATAGCCTTGCTTGGCAAGTTGCGCCCCAATGGCTCGGAAAATCATCCGCATCATCCCATAAATCCTTGTCCGATTGAGCCTTGAGCTTTCTCGGTACTTAACACCAGTCATAGCACGACGGCGTAAAAAGCTCGTCCACCAACTCCTTGGTCGATTGCTTGCGGCACTTGAGGCTTTTAGGTCAGGAGCGTCTTGCTGGCACATTTGAACCAACAAGGATAAGAGGCCTTGTGGATGGGTACGGAAGGTCGGTGTTTCTAGTTTCAGTTCTTCGGGTGCCCGGTCACCAAATTCTTGGATAAAATCCCGAATCTTGGTTACTAAGGGGTCTTGTCGACTTAAAAAGTCTGCTGCATCTTCATTTTCTATTGCCTGACGAAGAGCTTGATTCTTGGGATCCTTGAGCTCCCCAACTAAATCCTGAAGGGCTAGAGCCGGCCGCATACTTTCAATCTGTTCAATACCAGCAATTTCTGCCTGAACATCTTGCCCTTGACGCGACTTCTTCAATAAACCCGTATAAACGAAAGCATAAAGATCATTAATCAAGGTAATATCCCAATGTGCTAGAATCTCATCCTTAAGCTGTCCAACTAGAGCTGTCAACTGCTCTAAATCCGCATCTGGCGAGAAGCGCTCTTGAAAGACTGCTTGAATCCGGATGAACTCCTGTTCTAGCTGAGCCATTTGCTTAGGCGCAGTGAAAAACTCGCGCATGATTCGGCCCATAATCTTAAGTCGCTTCCAAGGCGAGAGATGGACCGGCATGGCTGGTACTTCCGTCTCCCTCACGCCCAGCATATCCTGCCAGATAGGAATAATCTTTTTAGAGAAAGGCAACAGTTGCAGAAGCTGGTACCAACTTTGAATTTGATAGTAGACTCGACTATTGACTGGACAGAGCATATTCTGGAAGGTCGGCTCATAGGCAGCCAATTCAGCTGCCTCCTTGCCCACCAACCTTTGAGCCAAGCCACGGAATATACTCGCATAGGCTTCTTGAATAAAACTGATAGTTAAGGGTGTAGAGAGACCTGGATAGCTCTCCACAATATTACTATTATCCAGAATGATTTGCTTGCCTTGTGGCAAAGTAGTAATGGGACGAGCCTGTAAGATGTAGAGCCTGTCTCCTTGAAAGGTAAACTCCAAATCCAGATAGGGGCCAAAAAGCGCCATGGCTTGCTGGGCTAAGGATTCTAGCTCCCCTAATTGACTAGTTGTTAAACTTGGGGCCCCTGGCTCTTGTTCCGTATAGGATAGCTGATCTGCCGGATGATAGGTCACCATGCTAGTAGGCACCTTATCTTCTACAATTTGATCACCTAATCCCTGGCCCACAACCACAATGTGTTCATTAAGAATTCCCTTAGGGTTGGCTGTAAAATAAACACCTGATAAATCCCCCTTAATCATGACTTGAACCAGACAGTTCATCTGAGCTTCTGGCAGGCTAATTCCTTGCTTGAAGAGATAGGCCAATGCGGATACCTGATAGAGGGACAAGAAAGTATGCTCTAGAGACTGGGGTAAGTGGTCGATTGAGACATCTAGCTGGCTTTCAAATTGCCCGGCAAAGGACGAGACGGCACCGTCTTCAATGCTAGCAGACGAACGAACTGCCAAACGCACCTGGTCAGATGGAAAAGTTTGCTTGACCCAGCTCAGCACAGGACTTAAATCTTCCTTAGCAAAACTCTCTTTGGCCCAAGCCAATAGTTCTTGACTTAGCTGATCCAAACTCAGATTACCCGCCCGATAGGCCGCTTCCTGACTAGCCAGAAAATCCATGCTGTCCGCTCGATTAAAACAGTCAAAGGCAAAAACCGCAAAACTAGGTACTGGCAGCCCCGCTTTGGTCATTTCCATGAGGTGGTAGGCTTTCCCTCCCACTTTCTGGAGATCATAGACTTGTTTCATTAGAAGACTCCCATCAAGAGGTAAACAGCTACTGAAACGACCATGGTGGTCTCAGTAATATAGGTATAACGCTCAACTCTTTCCCGAATATTGAAGAGGGTTGGATCCTTAATGAACTGCTCGAACTGAACCGTCATCCAGATAACATTAAGCACCAAGACCACGACCCCTACATGGGAAATATTCCAGAGCAGAAGGAAGTTGGTCATAATATCTAGAATAGTGACTACTTCGATGAAACGGGTAGCCTTCTTATAACCGAAGAGCTTGGAGTAAGTCACATATTCTGTTTCATCTTTTGGTGCTCGAATCTTACGACAGACTTCCCAAATCAAGCTTGGGAAGTACATGGTGAAGGCCAAGAGAACGGTCGGAACTGACAATAGGGGCAGATTATACTTATAACATACGAAGGAAATAGTATAGAGATTCAGAATCATCATGACCGGATTATGGGTCACCAAGGCTAAAGGCAATGAATTTTGAATTTTATCTCGCTTAAAGAACCAGAAAGACATCAAGGTTCCGTAGATATAGAGGAAGAGGAACCAAAAGATATTATTCATGAAGAAGATATTCAAAACAACGGAGACCGTGACGATAAAGGCTAAGGCGATAGCCAAGTCCTTTTTCTTGACCCGTCCTGACGGCAAAGCCCGATGGGGGAAGAGTCGTTGATCGGTCTCATAGTCCTTGAAGTCATCTGCAATACGTAAAATCATTAAGAATACAAAAATGGTGAAAATCCCAATCAATTCTTGATGGTTGAAATTAAAGCTGGTCACCCCGTCATTTAACAAGAGGACAAAATAAATCTCGAAAAACATAATGGCTGCCACGATAAAACGCGACCCCAGCGGAAACATTTCCTTATAATAAATCGCTAAACGCTTAAACATGTTTAACACCTATCCTTTCACCCATTCTGACCTGGCTTTCGATACCTAAGTCTGAGTAATATCTAATATCTTGGTCCAGCTCAATACGATTGTCTGGATATAGTACAACGATAGTGGACCCACCTAAGCCAAAATATCCCTTCTCCTGGCCTCTGACTAGGTAAGTTTGATGATGGTTATAAATTCGACCGACTAACAGCGCACCAATTTCCATCTGTAGAACTGGCCCTACTTCTGTCTCAATCAGACAGTAATGCCGGCTATTCTCACGATAAATCAATCGCTGGGCTTGGGCTACTTCCCGCACACTATGCAACTTGCCCTTGATGCTTTTTTGATGGGTAATCACCCCAGATTCAATGGCTAAATAGCGATGCAAGTCTTCGACCCCTAGACGAAATACTAAGGCTAGCCCACCTTGGAAGGCCTGCGCTAGTTGGTCATCTTCCAATAACTCTGCCAAATCATAGCTTTGGCCCTTTAAGACCAAACTTAAGTCTTCATGAATATCAAAAACTTGTAATTTGGCATCGGCTACGGCTAATACTTCCCCTTCTGGACAGACAGGGCGTAAATCTGGCTGAATTTTTCGCTGGAAAAAGGCTGCAAAGTGGGGATAGGTCCCCTCTTGGTAGTCAGCCAGAGACAGGTCATAGGTCTCTAGGAACTTTCTTACCTTAGCTTTTGACCAGGGCAAGTAATCACTCAGGGTCAGCAAATAGGAGATGCTAGGCCGTGTCAAGAGAGGGAGGAGCCATCGCCCCCATCTAGTCTGGTAGAGGCGATTAACCAAGCCTTCTTGATAGACCGCAGGCTCTATGACCTGACCACTTTGACGCTGGTAAACCTTAACCATAAGGCAAGACCCAAAGCCCGATTAAGCTAAGAATCGCTAATAAGGCAAAAGCCAGATAAGCCTTCTTGTTAGGCTTAGGAATGGGCTGGTTCCAGACGAATAGGCCGCTTAAGAGAAAGGCTAATCCCAACCAAAGCCAAGTATAGAGTCCAGGCGCCAGCCATTGACCTAATAGATAGCTTAAGGGAAAGCACAAGGCGCCATAAGTGACGGGAACCCCGACAAAATATTGCCCACTGCCCTCATCATGCTTGGCCAAGCGATTAAAGTGTCCCAAGCGCGTCACAGCTGCTAACACATAGATAATAGCAGGCAAGAGATTGGCAGGTCCAAGAGCTAGCTTTGACATGAGTAGAAAAGCTGGCAAGGCAGCAAAGCTAATCATATCGCAGAGTGAATCAATTTCAATGCCAAAACGTTCCTGTTCTGGTGTCCGTGGTAAGCGTCTAGCCACTACACCGTCGAAGAGATCACAAATTCCACTAAGGATAAAGGCCATCATGGCTAGCCGGACCTGCCCTTGTAGTGTCCAATAGATAGCTACTAAGGCAAAGGCCGCTCCCAGGTAAGTAAGTATGACCGACTTATCATACTCTCCAATCAAATAGTTTTTAATCTTCATGTAGATGAATCTTTCCTTTCTCTGCATCTAGCGTGACTAGCATGCCTGTTTTGAGTCTCTTGGTTGCTTCTTGGACACAAACCAGAGCCGGAATACCACATTCACGGGCCACAATGGAGGCATGACAGAGTACCCCGCCCGTCTCCGTGATCAGGCCTCCTAAGATGCCAAAGACATAGCTCCAACCCGTATCGGTATAAGCTGTCACTAAAATCTCACCCGGTTGAATGCTAGCTATATCTGCCAAGTCTAAAATCACGCGCACTCGCCCCGTGACCTGACCACTGCTAGCAGGCATGCCACTCAAGTAAGCCTCTCGACTACCTTGTGGAAGTGGTTGGAAATTACCTTCTGTTAAGTCTCCTAGCGCCTGACATTTATCATAGGACTGGCAATAATGGCGATCCTGTTTGACCAGTTGCTGTAGGTCAATACTTCTATCTTTGTCATTCATGAAGGCTAAGAGATCCCATTTGGTCAGATAGAAGATATCTTCCACTTGCTCTAAGTAGCCTTGTTTAAGATAGGCTCGACCCAAAGCTAGGCTAACTTGCCGAATCAGGTGATAGGCATGAGTTGAGCAATCCTTAAACTCCTCTCGCCACCACAATAAGTGACGTAAGGAGTTCGCAATCTTCTTAATTTTGCGGCTTTGACGTCCTGTCAAGCCACTAGGTAGCTCTTGATTCTTGTGCTGTCTGACCAGAGACTTTTGCGCCTTATCATAATAGGCATCATCAAGAACGAGGCGTTGGATTAGCGCTAAAATTTGTTCAGGTTCTTCCATGTAACTTGGCACCCTCAAGTCCAGTTCCCGCCTTGAATGATGACCAAACTTAGCCATAAAATCAGCTAAGGCCTTAAAATCATCCCGCCGCCCTTCTTGCTGAGCAAGTTTTAATAAGCCTGGCACTGTTTGCTGCGTCCAATCGTTTTTTATCAGAGGACGACTTCGAATCATACTAGCTAAGGCTAGCATTTCTTCTAAAGGCTGGGTATGGGAAATATTACCTAGGTCTGCAATCAATTGAAAGAACTGGTCTTGGCTTAACCATTTGAGTAACCGCGTCTTTTGCATGGAGAGTTGGACCGTATTGATGTAGGCTTGCCAGAAATAAGTCTGCTCCGTTTTTTTGTAGCAGTCTAAGATGACTTGACGCCAGAGGGCCTCAACTTGTTCCAAGGGTGTTTCGTAACTTAGGTTTGCAATCTCGGTCTCTAGCTGCTTAAAGTTGTCCTGTAAGTTAGTTAAGTTTTCAGGAGCTGCTTTCATGAACTTTTTGGTAAGGCTTTGTGTCTTCCAAGCCACCTTGATGAAGCGTGTCAGAAGACCCAAACTTAACTGACTTCGGTATCCTCTACCCTCGTAATCCTTATTAACCCCTAGCTCATCATCAAAATCCCGTTCAATGTAACCAGGAATTTGCTGCATGGCTGCTTTGACTACCCCTAAATTCCAGTAGGGACGAGCATGATGCCGGCGCATCAAGTCCGGCATAGGACCACTAGGGGCTAAGTCAATAGCCTCCAAGAAGCTCGACAAGGACTCTTGCCAAGCATCAAAGTAGAGACTCCACATGAGATTAGGGCAGGACTGGGCTGACACACCACCATCGCGAAAATTAGCTGTCGTCCAACGCCCTTGGCTGACTCGAGTAGGCAGCGTCGTCATAGGGCGAGCCTGAACTAGATAGACTTGGTCACCGCATGCACACCACTCGACATCCATAGGGCGACCAAAGTGGGCGCTAATAAGCATGGCTTGTTCATGAAGTCTGGCCAGTAGGGCTTGAGATAGACCACTGGCTACAACTAGCTTCAAATCCGGCTCATACCAGGCTAAACTTAATCGCTTTGGATTCACGCGTCCACTGACTAACTGCTCTCCCGCTCCAGCTACATATTCGATCAGCATCTCTTGGTCTTGATTAGATTCAGGGTTCAAGGTGAAGTAGACCCCACTATAATCAGCCTGACATTGCTCCTGGATTAAAATGGCTAAGCCAAAGTCCTGCCAGGATTTCTCTTGGCGATGCCAATAAGCAAGGGCTTGAGGTTTAAGTAATGACAAGATGCAAGCTTTAATCCCAGCTGCAATTGATGACATCGTCTGGCAATCTGCTATCGAGTCATATTGACCGGCAAAAGAAGTTGTCGCCTGGTCCTCCAAGAGGGCACTACTGCGAACAATATAGGTCTTACCGTCCTCTATAAAATTCTCCAGAGCTACCTCCCATTTAGCAGGCAGATTCTGACTTTCTAACCGTTCTTGAACCACTTTTCGATCTAACTTGAGCCACTTGCCCCAGTCTAGTCTTGTGCTTGCTAATTCCGGCCAGCATTCAGCTAGCCAGGCCATAACTTGCTCAGCTGATAGAATAAGTCCATTTGGTACTGGGAGATTGAGTTGCCTCAAACTCAAAAGATGATTAATTTTCCCCCCATAGCTTGGGGTCTGTTTGGCTTGATAGAGTGTATCCATCTTATTACTCCTATAATCGATTTTGCCTTAATTTCGCTAGATACAGTAGACGATTAACTCCTAAGTGGGTTAATGTCCCTACAAGCAATAGGCCAATGACTTGTGCCCAATCTAACGAAATATAAAGATGTAAGACCAAGAGAATCCCGATTAAGGAATCAATCTGATCCAGCAAAATAAAAGGATACTTCCAAGCATCCTTAGCGGTCTTACCTGGTGAAATATCTAGGCGACGCTTGAGATAAGAATTAGGTAATTCAAAAACCACATAGGCCAAGCCCAAGAGGATACCTAGCGGAAAGTTAGTTGCCAGCTTATTCGGATAATGAGCATAAATCAAATGAAGTTTCTCTAAATCCGGCTGGCTCGCCAGAAAATAGGACCAAACTAATTGAGCAAGTAAGCCCCAGACCACCATTCCCCAGAAACCCTTCCAGGTCTTATTGGCTCCAAAAAGACGACGACCGTCCCCTAGTAGGCGCCCAGCATCAATGGGTTGATTGACTGAGTCTAATAGGGAAGATTTACAAAATATCATATTAGCAATACCTGCCAATATGACTGGCATAAGGGTCAGATAAAGAGAGAGAATCATGGACATGCTGCGTCATTCCTTTGAACTAATATAAGAACCAAACTGGCCGCATGAATAGCAGCTAGTCGTCCGTCTCCTTGAGGAGAAGATAAGGAGCGATATACAAAAAGAAGCTAGGTCCCCCCAGCCTCCGCAATCGCTACTTAGACCTGGTCCCCCTTGGAAGAGCTAGCAAGCTAGTCTGAGCTGACTAAGTCTTGGCTTGCCAATCTTCTTTCAAAATAAAAGGAGGGTCTGACTTATTATTTCTATAGTATACCATCAACTCTATAATGAAAACAATATAAAACTCATATTCCTTACCGTGCTTATACGCTAGATATCCTATATTATAGGGATTTGAAGCTAATTACTGTGATAATTTAGATTGGTATTTCATTATATCGAGAGCTATAAAAGTACTTTACTTATTAGCTAGCCTAATTTCTAACTTAGTAGGCTTAACCCCTGGCCTTCCTCCACACAAAAAAAGCGTCCCCTAAGGGACGCTTGAAAACTCTCACCCAGCATGGCAACGACCTACTCTCACAGGACCAAAGGTCCAACTACCATC
>CBDFAX010000011.1:0-55386 GCA_965245735.1 uncultured Abiotrophia sp.
GAAAATAAGTCGAAATCCCCTCTCCTATAAAGGCCAATAAGACAATAATCATGAATTGGACATAAAGTTTCACAATAGTATCCTCCTTTTCTCACTTTACAAGTTTACCCTTTTTCAGCCAGATTGCAAGCCATAAAAAAGGATTGGCGCTTAAGTCCAATCCTTCACCTGCTTAATGGGCAAGCTTACCTTGGTTAGCGACGGCAGACATTTTAGCTGCTAAGGCCTCTTGGTCGCCTAGGTAATAATGTTTAATAGCCTGGAAGTTATCATCAAATTCATAGACTAGTGGCACTCCTGTCGGAATATTCACTTCCATAATTTGATCTGAGCTTAGTTTATCAAAATACTTAACGAGTGCACGAAGTGAATTACCGTGCGCTGCAATAATGATGCGCTGTCCCTCTGCCATTTGTGGCCGAATCACTGTTTCAAAGTAAGGTACAACCCGCTCGATGGTAGTTGCAAGACTTTCCGCCAAGGGCAGACTTTCCTCCGCAGGAACACACCGATATTGGGCTTGCAAACGCGGATTACGGTCATCACTAGCTTCCAAGCTTGGTGGTAATACATCAAACGAACGGCGCCAAATTTTAACCTGCTCTTCGCCATATTTCTCTGCCGTCTCAACCTTATTCAATCCTTGTAGGGCGCCATAATGGCGTTCATTTAACTGCCAGGCCTTATGAACGGGAATCCAAGATCGGTCTAGCTCAGTCAGAACAGCATCCAATGTGTGAATGGCCCGTTTAAGATAACTCGTATAGGCCAAATCAAAGTCAAAGCCTGCTGCCTTGAGCTGGCGCCCTGCTTCATGTGCTTCAGCCAGACCTTTGTCGGTCAATTCTACATCCGTCCAACCTGTAAAGAGGTTAAGCCGGTTCCACTCACTTTCGCCATGACGAATTAAAACTAATTGTTTCATAAAATCTCCTCCTAACATTGGTAGTAGCCATAATGGAATTTGGTGTTAGGTCGTTTGATACGTGTCAGACCTAAGTCTTCAAAAATAGAATCTTGATAGTGGGCTTTGACAACGACACGGTGCCTTGCTACCCGCTTGGCCTCTTCCAAAGTTTCTTCAGTCAAGGGTTGCCGATTAGCTAAGAGGCGAATACCATCTAAATTCTTGGATTCTTCGATTCCCACCTTGAACATAGGGTCAAAGTAAACACAGTCTATACTCTTATCAGCGGCTTGAGCTAGATAGCTTTGGTGGTCTTGACAGTAAGTCACTAAGTCTCTCATGGCTTGAGTAAAACGTCTATCTTCCATAACAAAGCGAGATAGCCCATCACTGACAATTAAATGCACCAAGGGATTAGACTCCAAAGCAGTGACTTGGTAGCCAAAATACTGCATCACCAGGCTGTCACTGGCCATCCCCATGGTGGCATCCAGGACACTAGCGCCAGCTGGGCAAGCTAGGGCTTCCAACAAAGGGTCGCGGCCGTTAAGTGCCCTGAGCCAGGCAGTATTGGGATGGAAAAATAGTTTCTGACCCTCCGCATCATAGTAGATTAACTCATTCTTGTTAAGCACTAAGGCACCCTCTGCCTGGCAATAGATTTGCTTCATGGTACGCTTACCACGGTCTTGATAGATTCCACCGTATAGTTGGGCCAACTCCTGGGCGCGCTTTACTAAGCTTGACTCTTTGTCAATAGCCGTTGTGACAATCAATGTCATGCCTCCACCTCTTCCTGACCTTGGTCTTGGGAGAAAAAGAGGGTGCGTAACTCATGCCAGGTCCATTGAACCCAGAAGTTGCAAACCGTCACGCAAAAAGCAAAGATTAGCAAGATCACAATTAAAGCCTGAATGCCAAAGAGCCAAGTCTTAAAATCTGAAAAGTTAGTTAGTACTTGGACGCTTTCCCAAGACAAGGTTCTTCTAAGGCTAAGTCCAGGGGAACTAGCGGAGGCCATCAAACGAATATCCATCATATAAGCAATGGCGATAAAGCCTATTACAATCAGTAAGGCAATGATTTGGAGGATAGACTTTTCCCTAAAACTCAAATAGTGACGATCGCGACTAGGACTTTGCTTTCGCTTCTTCTTATTCTTATTTTTTCTGTGGTTGGGACGTTTTACCATGCCTTGCCCTCCTTCCTAGTTTTTCCCTTTTTCCTTTATTGACTGCCAAATATCATAGGCTAAAAAAATCAGATGGGATGTCACCATATAAAAAATGAAGATAACAATTAGGACCGCTATAATAGTCAATAGATAACTGAAAGCTTCTGACTCAAGCATCTTTAAGTCCATCAGGCGGTTTACATCGTCATGAAAGATGAAATGTGCCTTCCTGACTGGAAGGGGCCAACGACTGAGATAGAAAGCCCAGCTTATGACTAGAGTCAAGGCAATTGATAGCCAAAATATTGTCCATTCTCTGGAATTACGAGGAATTTTTCGGTCCACGGGCCAACCAAATCTTACTGGCTTTTTTTGTTGCCTATTGCCCATAGCTGCCTTTACCCCTTTCCTCTTTACTTTAAGTCTAGCACTTTCAATCAGACTTTTCAATTCAAGCAACCCCCACATAATCTATAGAAAAGAGCCCCTTAAAACTAAGGGACTCTTTCTATATGTCATTAAATATCTAGGGCAAATCGACGTTCTAACTTGGCTTGAACCAAGGAATATGCCGTACAAATTAGCCAATAGATGACTGCTACCAAGATATACATGGTCATGAAATCATGTTCTGAGGCTCCTACTACTTTAGCCTTCTGGAATATCTCTGGCACACTAATAATAGCGGCAATCGAAGAGGACTTAACCAAATCTAGCATAACATTGGATAAGGGGGGAATGGCTAGTCGTGTAGCCTGAGGTATCACCACATAGCGAAGTGACTGTCGATAGCTCAGGCCGACAGCAAAGGCCGCTTCCCACTGACCTTTTTCCACGCCTTCAATACCGGCACGAATAATTTCAGCTGTATAAGCAGAGGCCGTAATGGACAGACCCAAAATGGCAGCCGTGAAGGCCGACATGACAATCCCCATTAGTGGTAAGCCATAATAGATAAAGAACAAAGTAACTAGAAGTGGCACCCCACGGAAAAAGGAAATATAGGCAATTGCAATAGCGCGTAAACCACGCAAAGGCGCTAAACGCAAGAGTGCTAGGCAAAGTCCCCCAAGCGTGGCTAAGAGAAAACTAGCTAAAGACAAAGTCAACGTATTGCCCAGACCTTGAAGTACTGTTGGCAGTCCTTTGAGTGCCAATTCTAGATTAAAGATATAGTGCCACTTGATAGTCAAGAGCAAATGGGCCATCTTAACGATCCACTTCCACTACAGGTAGATCTTTAAGTTTCTTACCACCGATCTCTTCCTTCTCAGTTGAAACATCTTCCCCTTCGTAGAACTTCTTAGAAAGTTCTGCCAAGGAACCGTCTTTACGCATTTCTTCTAAGACTTGGTTGATTTTTTCTTGTAAGGTCACAGATTCCTTGTTAAGTACGAAGGCCGCCTTACTTGGGTTGTAGAAGACATTACCAACCTTAGTCTTGAAGTCTGGGAAGAGCTTGTTGGCATTCTTAATGGCAATCGTTTGGACATAGTAATCATTTGGAATGAAGTCAGTCCGACCATTGTGAATATCCGCAATGTATTGTTCTAAGGTCCCGTTGTCATAGGTTACAGCTTCCGCACCTTTTGCTTCCGCAATGGCCATGTACTTGGTGGTCGCTTCCCCAGCAGCCTTCTTACCTTTGAAATCATCCAAGGATTTAATGCCAGAGTCATCTGACTCACGAACTACGATAGAACCGAAGCTATATTTAATTGGTGTTGAGAAAAGGAATTCTTTTTCACGTTTAGGTGTGATGTCGTAGTCGTTGGCTACAATATCCGCTTGACCTGACTTAATGGCTGTTAACATGCCATCTGTGTTCATTTCTTTGAATTCGAGCTCAAGGTTTAATTTTTCAGCAACCTTGCGCAGGATTTCAATGTCATAACCGGTTAAAACATCTTTACCCTCTACTTCTGAGTGGAAAGTTGATGGGTAGTAAGCCCCTGAAGTTGCTACAACAATTTTACCTGATTTTTGGATACGATCCCAAGACTCATCCGCAGCTTGCACCTGATGCACAGGCGCCAATAAAGCGCCCCCTAAAGTAATCAGGCTAGCAGCAGCCACAAGTTTTTTCCATTTCACATTCACCATAATAAACCTCCTAGGTTTTAAGATTTGATTTCATTCTAGCATCTAGAACAGTTACTTTCAACTGTTCCGATTAATAAATGTTGATTATTTTAGCTGTTCTAGATGTAAAATAAAACAGTTTTAATATCTGTATCAAAACAAAAGAGGAGCTTAGCTCCTCTCTTCTTATCACAAACTATTGATCTTTGTCTTGCTTTTTATCGTCATCCGTCAGTTCATGGACTGTACGCTTGAATGACACAAACATTTTGCCAATTGACTCCCCTAGTTCTGGTAAACGCTTAGGGCCAAAAATTAAGAGCGCACCTAAGACAATCAAAATTAAACCCGGCGCCCCAATATCACGAAGTAATCCCATCTTGCTTCCCTCCTCTTTTCTTACGATACAAAATCCAATGGCTTATTAAAATACTAATCTCATAGAGTCCCACTAGGGGCACTAACATGGCCAAGTCACTGACAAAATCAGCTGGTGTTATAATAACGGCTAATACCAAGAGCACAAAGTAGGCATAGCGCCGATAGGCACTCAACCACTTAGGCGACAGCAATCCAATATGGGTCAAAAAAGCGACTAAGACTGGCATTTCAAATAGAAAGCCTAGTGGCAAGGTCACGCCAAAGATGAAATCCAAATAATTTCCAACTGTCAGACGCGTTTCGAAGAGTTCTCGACTCCAATTCAAGAGCACCTGTAACAAGGCCGGAGCCACCAGATAAAAGCCAAAAGCTAATCCCATAATAAAACAAAGAAAGACTGCTGGCAAGTACCAATAAATAGCACGCAACTCCTCTTGTTTGAGAGCCGGCTTGACATAGGCCCAAATCTGATAGGTGACAAAAGGCAGACTAGCACTTAAGGCCACTAAACTGGCCACCTTAATATAGAGCCAGAGAATTTCATTAGGTCCCAAGGCCAAGAGTGGTTGGTCCAAAAATTGCGTCACTAAATGATAAAAAGGATCTACCAAGAAAATCCCGAGGCAGAACCAGAGGATAAACCAGATTAGGGAAAGAATCAAGCGCGATCTAAATTCTGCCAAATGGCCTACTAAACTGAGATGCTTGCTATCAGCCATCTGACTGCTCCCCTTTCGACACTAGGAAGAAGACGAGCACCAAGCCCAAAAGGTATAGAGCTTGGCTAGCCACCGTCCACCAAGTTGGGTAAAATCCTAGCCATTCGATGGCCTGTAAGTTACCCCACACAATTGGATTGGCAGGCAAATACTGGGTGACGATAAGCGTATGGATGCTGACTCCCAAAATCTTGAAGGCCAAGACATAAATCCCAATAGTAAGTATCTTAAAGAGCCAAGGAAGTGATAAGCGATTAGCAAGGTACTTGAGTACCAACCAGACAAGCGCTAAAATCAGCGTAGCTAGGCTAATCCCTAGTAGCATCTCCCAGAAGGATATCTTAGACAGTATCCCCACCAAGAAGAGAATAGTCTCTGCACCTTCGCGGAAGACAGCTAAGAAACTGACCCCAAATAAGGTCCAAAGGCGTCCAGTTCTTTGATAAGCGGCCAGTTGGCGATCAATATAGGCTTGCCAAGAAGCTAGGCTTGAGCTCCGATGCAACCAAATTCCTACTAGGGTTAAGGTTACAACAGCAAAGAATCCTGTGACAGCTTCAATAAGCTCTCGCGCCACACCAGAAAAAATTTTTGGTAGGAGCGCCGTTAAAGCCAGAGCCAAGGCAATACTTGCTAAGAGTCCAGTGCCTGTCCCAGCATATACATAAGCTAGGGGGCGTTTGGCCTTAAGTGACCGCAGACTTGCAACTAAAGCAAGTACAATCAACATGGCCTCTAAACCTTCACGCAAGACAATCAGCGTGACATCCCAGTAGGAATACTGGCTAGCCTTATTGATCTGCTTAAGTTCATCTATTAGAGATTGTAGCTTGGTTTGGTAAGTCGGATCCTGTCCCTTGACCATAATAACGGGCGTTTCTTGCTCGACTCGGGTGTAGAGTCTATAATTGCGAGTTGAAACCTCGCCTTCAATGCTAGGCCAGAGTTCAATGAAGGATTGCATGAGCTGCTTGGCTTGGTTGGTCTGTCCTTTAGTAAAGGCGTCTTTGGCTCTATCTAAAAGTTGCAAACCATCTTTCAAGCTAGCCCCATTTGTGGTTGAAACTGCACTAGCCTCAGTACCTGTCAGAAAGTCTTGTATGGCTTGCTTCAAGCTACCACTATTCACCTCAATAACTTGGTAATCGACCGGCTCCAACTCTATCGCAGCCCGTAGCAAAGCCAAGGCTGTTTCAATTCGATTGTAATGGGCGCTAGAAGTTGACCGAACAATGCTTTCATTAGCGGTCCAACCACTATTGACTTGCTTATAAGCCAGTTTAACTGCTTCAATATCTTGCTTGGCAATGGCACTCTCTAATTGATTGAACAGAGGCGTCATTCTTTTGTCAAGCTTAGTCTTAGCAGCAGACTCATCCACTGGATTCTGTTCCTTGTCGAAAGCCAAGAGTGCACGCGAAATGGTCACAAGATTTTCATGAGTCAAGTCTGCTTTAGCTGCCTCAATGGCTGACTTAGTTGCTTGACCCGCCGGGCTAGTTGCCTGGCTTTCCTTGGCAAAAGAGCTGTCTAAAGCCTCTAGTTTTTGCTGAGCCAGACTGGAGTCACCCTCTTCTAACGCCTGAGTCGCTTCCGTCACTTGAATAAAATAGGACTGCAAATCAGTCTTAGCACTGACAAAAGGGCTAAAAAGTAAGACAACTATCAGGGTTAGACGGACAGAGGCTTTATTCAAATAGGCTTTGACCAAGATAGCCACCCTCTTCTACTCCCGGTAGGATAGCAAAGAGGCCGCTCCCTACATGGGTAATGTATTCATTTAATTTGTCCTTGGTTCCGAGATTCTTCTGAACCTTAATAAATTGTTGGGGTTCCTTTTGGAAGGAAATAAAGAGCAAGCCCGCATCAAATTGCCCCGTACGCGGATCAATACCGTTGGCATAGGAAAAGGCTCTGCGGTAGATCTCCTCGCCCACTTCTTTGGCCAGACGGACATGACAATCTTCTGGAATGACAAGGTTGCCCTTGTCATCTTTTAGTTCTAAATCTACCGGATCAAATTCATCAACCGCCCCAAGAGGCGCCCCACTGTCGCGGTGACGACCAAAGGTATTCTCTTGTTCCTTAAGACTGGTTCGATCCCAGGTTTCAAGATGCATTTGCACACGTCGCACAATCAGATAGGTCCCATTTTTCATCCAATTGTCTTGGTCACACCAAATCACACGGTCAAAATCATCTTGGCTGGTCACATTAGCGGTTCCGTCCTTGAACCCAAAAAGGTTTCGAGGGGTAGAGCCCTGGCTGGTAATCGCGGCGTAGCCTGTCTGACTCCATTTAAGGGTCAGGTGTTCGCGCCCCTTGCGAAGCAAGTTACGAACCGCATGAAAGGCCACCTGGGCATCTTCAGCACAAGCCTGGATACAAATATCTCCGCCTGTAAAAGCTTCTTGCAATTGGTCACGTGCGAACTTAGGTAAATCCTCAAGCTCAGGCAATTTTTTGCCAGTTAAATTTAGTTTTTCTAAGAAACTGGGACTGACCCCTACTGTAATGGTAAGGCGCTCAGTCCCCATGCCGACCGCCTCGCCGGTATCGGTAGGCGGTAGCATGGTATTCGATTTATAAGCCTCAACCAGCTCACCCTGCATCATGCGAGCAATATAAGTTGTCCACGACTTGAAAATACTACGTATTGTCTCCAAATCTTCCGTCGCCAAATCCAAAACGGCAAAATAGACCTGACGCTGGATGGGGGTGGTGATGCCTGACTGACGCTTACCATAAAATGGAATGGCTTGGTTGGCATCTTCTTGGGCTTGAGCATCCTTGGGTAGAGTCCCACCAAAAAGTAATTTCATGATGCTCGGAGCCATCATGGCTCCTGCCCCCATCATGCCCGCCTTCTTAATAAAATCGCGACGGGAAATAGGTTTGTCATACCATTTTTCGTCTGCTTTAGCGACCACTTTCATCAGCCTCCAAGATAACGGCCATTTGCGATAGGGGTTCCCCTAACTTAGTGACTGCCTCAGCTAGGGCTTTGGTTTCTTTCTCGTTTAATTCTGTATAGAGTTTGTAGTGGTCGGCATCTACTTTGTGGCTAGCCAAGAGATCATTGACTGCCTTGAATTTTTCAGTTAGGTTCTTAGCCAATTCAGGATCCTTGGCAGAAATCTTATCCTTAAAGATATTGAAGATTTTTTCTGCCCCCGCAATATTAGCTTCAAAATCATAGAGGTCTGTATGAGAATAGATTTCTTCTTCGCCGGTAATCTTGCTAGTAGCCACCTCATTAAGTAAGTCCACGGCGCCTGTCAGCATGTTTTCAGGTGTTACCTCAACTGTCGCGACTTTTGCCTTAAGCTCCTTAATATCATCTACTAGCTGCTTTGCATAGGACACTGCAGGCTCGGTCTTGCCCTCTTCCCAAAGGATTTGTTCAATTTTGTGGAATCCAGACCAACCTTCTTCAGTTTGATTATCCTCTACATAGTCTGCTAGACGGTAGTCAATTTTAACATCAGATTCTGCAAAAAGCTCAGCGATAGGTTCTGACCGCTCATAGGCCTTACGAATCAATGGGTAAACTTTCTTAGCTTCGTCCAACTTCCCCTCTTGAATTAACTTAGCAAAGTTTTCAGTATCTTTTAGAAGCTGGTCAATTTCTGCACTAACAAACTTCTTGTAAGCCTCAGTCTCAGCACTTAAATCTACTGATTGAGCAGATCTTGACTCCTCAGCTAATACAGAATAGCTAGTTAATGAAACAGTGGATACTTGAGCTCCTAGTAGAGTGAGGACTGCTAACTTCTTCCAATTCTTTTTCATTTACCTTCCCGCCTTTGTCGATAGATTTCTTGATAAGACTATCATACCCTATTGTAGTAAGAAAGAATACCCTTTCTAAATAAAAGAGAATTAGTTCTACTAAGGAATTACTTATTATAATGTCGAACGAAGGATCTATTAATACAAAAAAACGACCTGTTATAAGGTCGTTTAGCTCTCTATGACATTTGGTCTTGTTTAATAGCTTCCATTGCCCCTAGTAAGGCATCAAAGAGTGGCGCATCCTGAGGCGAATGGCCTGCTTCTTCGACAATTTGGAACTTAGCATGTGGACAAGCCTGTGCTAAGGCATAGGCCCCACTCGGACGGCAATCGACGTCATAACGGCCATGAAAGATTGACATCGGAATATCCTTGAGTAAATGGGCACGATTGAGGATGTAGTTGTCCTCTCCCCAGAACATCTTGTTAGCAAAATAATGGGCTTCAAGTAGGCCGAGTGAACGGTCAACAGGCGCTAGCTCTGCATCTGGAGCTGGGAAATTTGGTCGTAGCGTAATAACGGATCCTTCCCAGGCACTCCAGCGTTTCATTGCTTCTTCTGCTAGGGCCTGATCTGCCCCAATCATTCGGCGATAGTAGGCTGCTACTAAATCATCTTGTTCTTCTTGAGGGATAAAATCTCTAAACAAGGCAAAGGCTTCAGGATAAAACTCGCTAGCGCCAAACTGGAAGAGCCAATCAGAATCTTCCTGACGACCAAGGAAGATACCACGAAGAATCAAACTCTTGACTCTATCAGCATGGTGGATAGCGTAAGTCAAGGCCAAGGTCGAGCCATAGCTGCCGCCAAAGACATGCCAGTCCTCAATGTCGAGTGTCTGTCGAATAATCTCCAAGTCCGCAACGCTATCTAAAACCGTGTTTGCTTCTAGCGAGAGGAAGGGCTGACTTTTGCCGCAACCACGTTGATCAACCAGCACAATCCGATAAAATTCAGGATCGAAGAAACGTCGGGACGACTCGCCAACCTGCCCACCTGGTCCGCCGTGCAAGAAAACCACAGGACAGCCTGCCGGATTACCAGCTTCTTCCACATAAAGGGTATGTCCAGAACCAACTGGAATATGATGCGTCGCAAAGACGGGCGTATTTAGATAACCTAGCATGATACTTCCTCCTTAGAGCGGCGCTCCCACCATTCAAATTGATGGGCATAGTGATTTTTATCATCAACCAACCCTTCTTGGATTTTTACACACTGCCACTGGTCTTGATCTAGGTCAGCGACAAAGGTATCTGCCGGAAAGGTTGCCTTAATCTGCGTACGGATAACTCGGTCAGCTAAAGGCAATAAGGCAGCAAAAATTTCTGCACCCCCGATGACCATGACTTCTTGATCTTGCGCCAAGCTTGTGATTTCTTCTAAGTCATGAACACGGTGTAGGCCTTCAATCTCAGACTTATAGTCTTCTTGGCGAGTCAAGACATAACTAGTTCGCCCTGGTAAGAGACGGCAGCCCATGGATTCAAAGGTCTTGCGACCCATCAAAATAGCATGACCGAGTGTCACTTGCTTAAAAAACTTGAGGTCATTAGGCAAGTGCCAAGGCAGTTGATTTTGATAGCCAATCCCGCCCGCTTGGTCTTGGGCGTATACAAGAGTCAGCATGGTGATTTTCTTCCTTTCTATGTAAGGATGTTTTAGACAGCAATCGGAGCCTTAATGGTTGGCCAAGGCTCATAGCCTAATAGACGAATTTGGTCAGTAGAGACTTGATCAAATTGCTCGAAATGGTCAATTTCCAATTGTGGCAGTGGCTTAGGCTCTCGGCTCAAGAGGGTCTCCGCCGCCTCCAAATGATTGAGATAGAGATGAGCATCTCCCAAGGTATGCACAAAGTCCCCCACCTCTAGACCACATTCTTTGGCAATCAAATGGGTTAAGAGCGCATAGGAAGCAATGTTAAAAGGCACACCTAAGAAAACATCTGCACTGCGCTGGTAGAGCTGACAGGATAACTTGCCGTCATGCACATAAAACTGGAAGAGTGTGTGGCAAGGGGGCAGAGCCATACTAGGCACATCCTCAGGATTCCAAGCTGACACAATTAAGCGTCTAGAATCCGGAGAATGCTTAATCATGTCAATGAGCTGGCTAATTTGGTCCAAAGTCTCACCATTTCGGAGAGGCCAAGAGCGCCATTGAGCTCCGTAGACATTACCTAAATTACCATAGCGTTCAGCAAAGTCATCATCAGTCAAAACTCGTTCATTAAAGGCTGCTAATTCCTGCTGGTAGATTTCATTAAAGTCTGGATCAGCTACTGCACGCAAGCCAAAATCAGTCATATCAGGGCCATAATAGTCAGGAGACTCCACATAGCGTTTGAAGGCCCACTCGTCCCAAATGTGATTATTGTGTTCTAGTAAGTAGCGGACATTGGTATCACCGCGTAAAAACCAGAGTAATTCGCTCTTAATCAAGCCAAAGGGTACGCGTTTAGTCGTCACCATGGGAAAGCCTTGGCTCAAATCAAAACGCATCTGATAACCAAAAATACTTTTGGTCCCAACCCCAGTACGGTCAGTTTTAACATGACCTTCTGCTAGGATCTTTTTGACTAATTCTTGATATTGTTGCATATGCTTCTCCTTTGCTTGGCTTTTTTCTTACAGCGTCTTATGGCGCCAATTCACTTAAATAGTCATATCGCTCATAAAGATGGTAGAGGTGAGCTTCGGTCGCTTCCAACTCTTCTTGAAGACTCATTAATTGGCCAGCATCTTGATTGTTGGCTTCCATGTCTTCCTGAATCTGAGTGAGACGGTTTTCAGCGGCCTCAATCGCCTCCTCAATTCCTGCCCATTCTTTCTTCTCTTCATAGCTTAACTTTTTCTGTTCACGTTTTGGTTTATTGCTTGGAGCAGGAGCTAACTTTTCCTTTTCAGGGACTGTCTGCTCCTTAGCAAGGTAGTCAGAATAACTGCCCCAATAGGTGGTATAAGCCCCTTGCCCCTCTAAAATCAGATACTGGTCTACCGTCTTATCTAAGAAATAACGATCGTGAGATACCACGACGACAAGCCCTTCAAATTGGCTTAAATAATCCTCTAAGACAGTTAGGGTATCAATATCTAGGTCGTTAGTCGGCTCGTCTAAGAAGAGGACGTTGGGTTCCTGAATTAAGAGCGAAAGTAGATAAAGCCGACGTTTCTCTCCCCCTGACAAACTTGAAATGTTAGAACCATGACTAACCCGAGGGAAATTGAATTGTTCTAGCATCTGTGCGGCACTTTTGGTGCGTCCATCAGGACTGACAAAATTATCGGCGATTTGCGTCAGATAGGCTAAAATCCTCATATCCCCCGGCAAATCTTGATCTAATTGGCGATAGTAGGCTAGCCGGACCGTCTGCCCTAGCTTCAAAGTTCCGGCCGCTAAGTTATGATAGCCTGCGAGGGTATTAAGAAAAGTCGTCTTGCCGACCCCATTTGCACCAATCAGCCCAATACGTTCACCTTTGGTGAAGTGCTTAGTATAGTCTTGAATGACAACTTGCTGCCCCACTTCAATACGCGCCTGTTCCAACTCAATAATCTGATTACCGATTCGTTGTTGGTCAAATTCAAAACCAGAGGTCTCTAGGCTATCTTGGCGAGAAGCAATTTCTTCTTTCAATTGGTCGAATCGCTCGATTCGGGCTTGTTGTTTAGTCGTTCTAGCCTTGGCTCCTTTTCGCATCCAAGCTAGTTCGGCTTGATAGAGCTTGTCTTGCTTGTCTTGCATTCTTTCTTCAAGCGCGAGTTCTGTTGCTTTTTTCTCTAAATAAGCTTGGTAGTTGCCACTATATTCGCGGAAACGACCGTGTCTTAACTCAACAATCTTATTAACGGTCCGCTCCAAGAAATAGCGATCATGGGTGACCAAGAGTAGCGCGCCCTTGTAGGAAGCAAGATATTTTTCCAGCCACTGCACAGAATTGACATCCAAATGGTTAGTCGGCTCATCTAAGATAAGCAAATCTGGCTCAGCAATGAGGACTTGGGCAATGCCAATTCTTTTATGTTCCCCACCTGAGCAGTCTCCCACCCGTTGATTGAGATTAACAAGACCTAATTGAGTCAAGACGGTCTTGGCTTTAACTTCAATCTGCCAAGCATCTGCCTGATTCATTGCTTCTGTGATAGACTGAAAGGCTTCCTGAAGCTTGCCATTATCAGGATTTGATAACAAGGCAAGATTGGCCGCCTCATAGTCATGCAAGAGCTTCAATTCTGGCGTATCTCCCGCAAAGACCGTATCTAAAATGGTCTGGTTAGGATCTAACTCAGGATTCTGGGCCAAATAGGCAATGCGATAATCCTTTGGCTTATCAATAGTGCCTTGGTCATAATCGGTTTGGTCAGCTAGCACCTTTAAGAAGGAACTTTTACCGGTCCCGTTAGGTCCAATCAAGCCAATACGATCCCCTGTCCGAATGGCAAAGTCGATGCCTGCCAGCAAGGTTTTGGTTCCATAGGTTTTCTCTAATCCTGTGACTGCTAAGGTCTTCATGTCATCATTCCCTCATTGTAACTCTGTTTATTATAGCAAATTTGACTGATTAAGTCTAAGCCCTAATAGCTAGGCGAACTGGGCCCGATAAAGAGCCGCATAATGACCATCTAAAGCCAATAGTTCCTGGTGGCTACCGGATTCTACCACTCCCGCCTCAGTTACTACCACTATGCGGTCCACATGCTGAATAGTGGCTAAACGATGGGCAATCACGAGACTGGTCCGACCTTTGGCTAATTGATCAAAGGACTGTTGGATATACTGCTCGGTTTGCGTATCTAAGGCGCTAGTTGCCTCATCTAAGATTAGTATGGAAGGATTCTTGAGGAAGATTCTCGCAATCGACAGACGTTGCTTCTGCCCACCAGATAAGCGTACACCTCGTTCCCCAATGGCAGTATCCAAGCCATCAGGTAATTGCTCGATGACTTGATCTAGTTTAGCCGCACGAATGGCCTCTTCCACCTCAGCCTCACTTGCATCTAATCTACCATAGAGGACATTCTCCCGGATGGTCCCGTCGAACAAGAAAACATCCTGTTGGACAATCCCAATCTGTTGTCTGAGTGAAGCCAAAGTGTATTCCCGTATGTCCTTGCCATCAATCAAGACTTGGCCCGACGTTACATCATAAAAACGTGGCAAAAGATTGACCATACTGGACTTACCTGCCCCACTTGGCCCGACTAAGGCCACGCTCTCACCGGGTGCAATGGACAGGTTCAATTGAGAAATAACGGGACGCCCCTCTTCATAGGCCAGTTCCACATTACGATAATCTATTTGACCTTGGAAGTGTGGCGCTGGCTGGGCATCAGGTAAATCTTGAACCGTAACCGGCTTAGCTAATTCATGTCTGAAACGTTTGAAACCCGCAAAGCCCTTTGGATAGGTTTCAATCATGATATTAATACTTTCAATCGGCTTAACAAAGGTATTAGCCAAGAGGACAAAGCCTACTAATTGGCCTGTCGTTAGCTCCCCTTTGAGGGTGAAATAGGCCCCGGACACTAAGGCAATTAGGGTAATAATACGCATCAAGACATAGTTAAAGGCGCTAGAAGCCGCCATGGTTTGATAGAATTTAAGCTTATTCTCGCGATAATCTTGAATAAGGCCTTCAAACCTTTCTTCTTCATGGGCTTCATTAGCGAATGCCTTGACTACGCGGATGCCACTGAGGCTGTTGGATAAGCCGGCGTTAAATTCACCCAATTGACGATAGACTTGGCTATTAATACGTCCCATTTTCTTATTAAAGATAGCCAGTGCAACTCCCAAGATTGGCACTAGTATCACTGTCCCAATAGCTAATTGCACATGGACCTGCAACATGAGCCAAAAAGCCCCTACCAAACTCATTAGGGTAATGAATAAGTCTTCAGGCCCATGATGGGCTAACTCCCCGATTTCGAACAAGTCACTGGTTAGCCGCGACATGAGCTCCCCTGTCTGCTTATTATCGAAATACTCAAAGGACTGTCTTTGGAAGTATTGGAAAAGCTGACGTCGCATATCGGTCTCAATGGTAATGCCCAACTTATGGCCTAGGTAGACTACAATGTACTTCATCACCATATTGAAGAGGTAGAAGGCAAGCAACAAGAGGCAGACCCAAATAACCGTCTGATAATGACCTGTCGGCAAGATGGTATCTATGACCCGATTGACAACAAATGGAAAAATCAACTCTAACATCGCTGAGATTACGGCGCAGCCAAAGTCAATCATGAATAGCTTCTTATACGGCTTGTAATAGGCAAAAAAATCGCGTAACACTCACATCATCCTTTCTCATAAAAAGGCTGACCCTCTGGTCAGCCTTGTTTTGGCTAAATACTGTTAATCCATAGCTAGGTTAGAGACTTCCCCCTACTTAAGCTGACCTGTCTTGAGGTCATAATCCGTATAAGGTCGCTCTAAATCCAGCAATAAAGCATCGTGATGTGGCTTTTGATTCTGGCTAGGCGGTGGCGTCATATAGTCACCAAATGCCTCAGTCAAATAGGCATGATACCCCGCTGGAATGGGCATTTCCCCTCCTTCGAAAGGCTTGAAAACAGCTTGATCAAAGGCCTCGATTGGATAGAGTTTGCTCATATAGTAAGGACCTGAACACAACTCAATGCGGTAAGCCGCCTCTTGTCGAGTGGTCTTAGTCATCTTTTTATGCGCTAGTGACCAAATCTTATAACGGAGTTTAGAACTTGGGACTAGGCCCAGCAACACTCGACTACCCCATGCCAAAAGGCCTCCATGCTTTTCAGGCACGGTTTGAGCGCAAAAGAGCGAATAGATTAAGGCCCAGACCTTCTGGGTCTTACGTTTCCAAGCTGAGGACGGTGCATAGTCTAAAGGCAGCACATCTAAGGCTAGGCCATGTGGCAAGTCTAAGTCGGCTTGATAAGGCTTGAGGCAGGTTGTCTGGCGGTCACGAATCGTGATGAAGAGGTTACGGTCGACATAGCCCTCATGAGACCGCGACAGAAAATAACGCGAATCTGCCTCTTTGGGCCAGAGTTCTGCCAAACGTTCATAGTCTTCCCTTGGCATAAAAAAGTCCAAATCATCGTCCCAGGGAATAAAGCCCTGATGACGCAAAGCCCCAATCGCGCCACCACCACACAAGTAGCATAAGAGATTATGCTTCTGGCAGAAGGCAACAAAGTATTGGGCCATTTCTAGGCTTTTGGCTTGAATGGGTTCCATCTAACCCCTCCTTCTTTTAATTGAACATTAGATATTCCACTTAGCCACCGTTTTAAATGGTGTCTTACGGTCTTCTTCGAAGAATTGATAGATATCCTTGACATCCTCTAAATCCCCTACTTGGTGGATAATCATCCGCAGTCTTGAGGAGACTTGTGGGTTTTCCATCAAGGCCACAGCTAATTGGAAGTCCTCACGTCCTGAGCGAGAAGACCCTACTAAGGTCAGGCCTTTTTCTAAGACGTCACGGGTATTGACCGGCACTTCCGTCTCAGAAACTCCCATTAAAATCAGCGTTCCTTGAGGTTTAATATACTTAATAATGTCACGAATGGCTTCCTGACTGGCATCGCCTCCCACACACTCAAAGGCATGGTCGAAGCAAAAGTCTTCCGGAATATCCTGCAATTCATAGACTTCATCTACAAAGCTGAAAAGTCTTAATTTATCGTGGTTTTTACCTACTACAATAATGGTAGCATCTGGGAACTTAGCTCTTAAGACAGTAGCTTGAACAAAGGCTAGCGAGCCAGATCCCCAAACAACAATACGGTCACGTTTGGATAGCGCAATTGAATCAAAACGACGAGCTCCGTGCGCCGCCACCGAGACAAATTCGGTCATAGCCGCTACCACATCTGGAATGCTTTGATAGCCCACAACACGGTCTAATGGCAAATGGACAAATTCCTGCATGAAACCGTCGTAACCACTGGATAGGAAGTGAGTGCCTTCCACATAGTTCTCATAGAACTCACCTGAATGATCAAACCCTTGAGGCGGCTGATTGGGAATCATGACGACCTTGTCCCCTACTTGATAGGTACCAGTTTCGTCACGTACGACAATGCCACAACACTCATGAATCAAGGCCATGGGTAATTTTTGCTTGAGTACCTTGGCTGCGCGCTTGCCTTGGTAATAGCGTTGGTCTGCATGGCAGAGGGCCATATAATTTGGACGCACTACGACTGGTTTAGTTGAATCCGCCGACACATCTTCATACTTAACTGAGAAGAAGTATGGGCGAAGTAACTGATAGACGCGATTAATCACTTTAGATCTCTCCCAACATAGCTTCGGCAATCTTCAAATCGGTCACCGTCGTAATCTTCAAGTTAGAGTATTCCCCTTTTACTAGGCCAACACTTTTACCTTTGAGTACAAAGACCTTGCAGGCATCAGTTAAAATCTCGCGCTCGTCTTGACTGAGGCTTGCGAAGAGACTATCAAACTGATTAATGCGGAAGGTTTGAGGTGTCTGACCTTGGAACATGTGAGCCCGGTTAGGAATAGAGCTAATAGACTTACCATCTTGGGATTCCACAATAGTATCGTTAGCCATGACCACTGTATCAGTCGCATCATAGTCAGCCATGACCTTGATATTGTCTTGAATCATACGGTAAGAGACAAAAGGTCGTACCGCATCATGAGTAATTAAAATGGCCTGGTCAGAGACAGGACCGGCTCCCTTAATATCTGCGATGATATTGAGGATACTGTCATTTCGATCCCCGCCCCCATCAACGGCTTTAATCTTAGTCTCATGACCTGGCAAGTGCTTGCTTACCAAATCATTGAAGTAGACTAACCAATTTGGATGTACGGCTACATAAACTTGGTCAATATCAGGCACCACTAAGAATTTTTCGATGGTATGGATAATAATGGGCTTATTGCCTAACATGAGGAATTGCTTGGGCATATCTTGAATCCCCATTCTGGATCCAATGCCCCCTGCTAGAATACCTGCATAAATCATGCATCTCTCTCCTTCTCACTGTCGTAAAGTGTCTTTCTATCCTAATTATTATAGCACATCTTATATCGACACGCATGGAAAAGTCGTTAGCTTAAGCATTTTATTAAAAAATGATCACACATTCAAAACAAAAAAGCCAGACACTTGTCTGGCTTCTGGCTATTTTTTTGCTTCCATTTGCGAACGCAAGAGCTCTAGGTCCTCTAAACTATCAATTTCAAAGGTTTGGTGACCTTCAATTGGATAAACATGAACATCTAAATCAGCTAGATTATCCTTGACCACATCATCCCAGTAGAGATTGGCATAATCTGCTTCTTGGTAGTAGCGCTCAATCAGTTGCTGTAGATGTTGGCCGTCTTTGGCACTCCAGTAAGAGACACCAGACAGAATTCTCCCCTGGCCACTGTCTACCGTAATGGCCGTTACGCGTTGATCATCTTGATTGTAGTGCAAGACCCATTCATCCTTGAAACCTTCTTTTGCTACCCCAAAGTAGAGAGAACTTTTTGGTGCTGATAACAAGAAGTTATCGACTAGGAAATTATCGGCATCAATAACATAGGCATCACTTAAATGGTGACGGACCAAGTACATGGTGTAAAAGTTATTGTAGCTTTCATATTGGTCATTGTGAATCAAGGTCACGCCATATTGGTCCTTAAGAAAATCGAACTTTTCAGCCAAGTACCCTGTCACGACAATAATGTCTTGAATCCCTTTAGCCCGCAAAAATTCAATCTGACGCTCAATTAAGCTTGTACCAGCGACTTCAATTAAGGATTTAGGGGTTGTAAGGGTGATTGGCCGCAAGCGGGTTCCCATACCAGCGGCGAGAATTATTGCTCTCATTGATTAGGCTCCTTCGTGTTGTGAAACTAAGACACTGCTTACAATCATCAAAGCCGCCGATAGCAAGAGAATTGGGTTAAATTCAGCTCCTCCTAGCAAGATGGAGAAGACAATGGCCCAAATAGCGTATGAGATATTGAGTGCAGTAGCCTTTACAGGACCAATTGTATCAATTGCTCGATAAAAATTCAAATAAGACAATGTGCCTAAGACAGCAACACCCAAGATTAACCAAAGAACTGGCTGACTAATAACAGCCGCCACGCTAAAGACCAAGTCAGATTCGAAGCTAATAAAGCCCAAATAAACTAAAGTAGAGACGCATTGACGAATCCAAAGAGCTTGCTTAGGATTCAAATCTTCCTTCATCCCAATGGAACAAATCACGCTCTCCAAGGACCAGCCGACTACGCTGAGAAAGGCCACTAAGAAGCCAATAAGTTGGGCATTAGATTGCATCATATCACCAGACAGACTCACACCTAAGACCGCTAACACGGCCAAGCCCAAACCAATCCAAACTGGCTTAGTGATCTTTTCCTTAAGAATTAGCATACCTAAAAAAGCAGCAACTACTGGATACATAGAGGAAATACTTGCTGTTAAGCCTGCCCCAATCGCATCTACCGCATAGAGATAGGCTCGCATACCCATAGGACCACCTAAAACAGCTGCTAACATGACCACAAAGGAACTCTTACTAGTCAATTGTTTGAAAGTTTGTTTGAGTTGCCCTTGACGAACCAACTCCCCCGTCATCATTAAGGCAGAAAAGCCATCGTGGAAGAGGGCCAATAAAAGGGCCGCGCCAGCTAGCCGAGGGTCAACCAAGGTAAAGGGCAACATCATCAGAATTACGCCACTATAATGGGTATCTGCTCCCCACAAGAGACCTGACAATAGGCCGGCAATGATACCACTTGTTTCCTTATTTTTCATCTAGCTTCATCCTTTCTTTTTTAGAGCATGGTAGCGCGCTAGGTTAGCTTGCGCACGACGGTAGCGTTCAATCCCATAGTCCCCAAAATCGTCGCCCCGGCTTTCCTTGAAGATGGTCCAGACTGACCAGAGGAAGTCTTGGCAAATTTGATAGATTAAGAGTTTAGTTTTCAAGCTTTCTGGCACCTCTTGATCTTGACAGTAGAGGCTTAAGAAGCGATCTTCCTGGTCTTGGCTGAAGCCACATTCTAAACTGTGGGCCGCTAAATCCCAGGCCAAGTCATTCATACCTGAGTACTCCCAGTCAATCAGATAGGCCTTACCGTCTCCACCTTTGACAAAGTTCTCAGGGACTGTATCAATGTGACAAGGCACCATTTGGACAGGCAAGTCTGCCAAATCTTCTTGCAGTTGGAAAACGGCCTGACGTGTCGCTTGATAGCCATCAAAGTAGGCAGCCCCTACTTCATCCACAAAACTCTCATACTTAGCAATCTCCTCAAATACATCGAAACGATTATCAAAGTCTAAGCCTGATTGGTGTAACTGTCTGAGCAGACCCGTTGTCATCTGCATGTTGTTGATGTAAGTCGCTGTATTAGCATTCAAGGTCTCAGCGTCTGGAATGAAGGCAGACACCTTGGTCCCTGTCACTTCGTCAAAGTAGAGAGTCTCAGCATCTAAGCCCAGAATATGAGCTAAGAGGCTATTAGATTTCTCAGCTGAACGGTTAATAAACTTCTCCGTCCCGTTGCCGGCAATCCGAATGATGTAAGGTTGGCCTTTGAGGGTGACCTTGTAGTTCTTGTTAGTCATACCACCAGCACTCTCTAAGGTCGCAATATCCTCAGGGCTAGCATCCATCTGGTCGGCCAAGAACTGCTCCACTTCTTGCTTAGCTGCCCGTTCTTCCTTGCGAACCAAACGTGGGTAGACTCGCTTAAGAACATGATGAACCTGACTAGCATCATCAATTTCGCCCCAGAAAAAGTCATCCAGTTTAAGGTACCCCAAGCGATAGTCTTGGGCAACGTCTAACATAATATATTCATAGTTAACATACGGATTGAGGTTATCAGCATAAATCGCCAACATCTTAAGATAGAAAGGATAGGACAATTTGGACAGACCAATCATTTCACCGTCGATACGGTTGAATTGGTGAATATCCTTACCCATCTTATAGACATAGCCATCACGCAATTCCACCATGGCTTCATCATGTTGCTCACGTACACTGGTAATCAACATAGCGGAGTCACTAGCGACCTTATTCAGCCCCTTAATCCCACGGATTTCAAAGAGTAAATCCCCCTCAATCAGGAAGAAGTCGCCATCAATATGAGGAGCTGCCGTGGCCAGAGAAGCCATAGTCCCTGTGTGGGCATAAGCCTCATTGACTACTAGAGTCACATCAGGCATGTCAGCAACATGTTGAGCCAAGAGGTCAGCTTGGAAGCCGGCAACCAAGACAACACGCTCTACTCCTTGGTCTCGTAAGACTTGAAGGGTCCGATCCAATAAGGTATGGTCCCCTAATGACAGGAGTGGCACGGGTTGATCCATATGACGAGGTTGGCCTGCAGCAAGAATGACTGCCTGATGAATTTGCTCCTTGGCCTGAGCCAACTGAATCTTACGGGCATTTGCATCTTTCAAGCCAGTCTCTAGTAGAGCCAAGCCCTTGTCCGTCACTTGATAGTGGTTACGCGTCCCCTGACGCTCAATCTTAATGTAGCCTTGTTCATCAAGTCGCTTGAGAATCAGATTAATTTTGCCTAGGGATAGGTTAGTCGCTTGTGCCATATCACGTTGACTGCCCGCTTCTTCTCGGTTCAGGTAATACAGCAAGGTCATTAAGTCATTCATCTTAGCCCTTCTTTCTGTGTTCATTTTTTGAACTTTACTCTAGTATAAACCACTTATTTCCTTATGTCTAGGATTTTAGCTTAAAAAGTTCAAATAATGAACAAAACCCTCAGCATTTAGCTGAGGGTTAGAGGTCCTATTGTTTTTTTGCTTTTTTATGGCGCCATTCTTTCCAAAGCTTAGCCAAGGAGAAGACAGGCTTATTTCTGACCAGTTGGTCGTCAGCCAGATAGTTTCGCATGGCCTTAAGGGTCTGCCCTGCCTTAGAGACGACAAAGTGATAGGTGCCTGCTGACTTGGTATCAATGAAGAAGCCCCGAATGAAGCCTCGCTTCATCAGCATGATGGCACGAACCTGGCGAATTTCGCCCCAAGGAATCTGAACGAAATCAGCAGGATTGCGGTCATTATAGAATTCAAATGCCTTGTTACCCACTAGAATACGGCCATGGCGGCCCATTACGCCACCAGACATCCAGTTGGCAGTTGTCACAAAGTCTGCCCGGCTATTCAATGATTCAACCATACTTCTCTCTCCTTCTACAATGCTTTAGAGTAGTGGAATATCAATGTGATCATAAACCGCCTCTTGATTGTTGGGCTGGTCCTTATCGCGTCTTTCTAGATAGGCTTGAACCTGAGCAGCAGTGGTCAAACCATGGCGCTCCCAATTAATCAGAATGCGATCAATATACTTAAGGCTGAGGGCTTGACGCAAAACGGCTTCCTTAACTGCTAGACGAATTAAATCAGGCGCATAGCCATCTTGCTTGAGCCAGCCATTCAAGGTCTCATATTCGAGTGCTGACAGGGAACGGCCAAACTCCCCTTCCACCAGAGGAATGAGTTGACTGGCCGTCATGGTCTGCTTCTGATCACTTGTTGGGTCTGTCTCACTACTAGAAGTTGTCTGTTTTTGACTAGCTGCTGGATTAAAGGACTCAAGTCGTTCAAAAAGTGGTGCCAGACTCAAACGGTCTTGGCCCGAAGCATCCATTTCAAAGACTAGATAACCCTGATCTGCTAAGAGAGATAGTTGAGTCATGGCTTGATGAGACTGCCAACCGTAATGTTGCGAGCATAGTTCTACAACAGCCATAGGACTCAAATCCCTATCCTTCTGACCTAATATCGTAGTCACTAGGAGAAAGGTTTCAGGACTCAAGCCTAAGTCTTGATAATGGCTGAGTAAGACCTGCGGCAAGACGATAAAGCCTTCTTGGTACCAATTATACATGATGCTTCCCCTTTCTCAGTCTAGTTTTCCTATTAGCACAGGGCAGCTTCCTCAGATTAGGAGGCTAGCCATAAACCACTTAGCTCTTAGGCCTTCTTAGCTTTCTTGGTTTCGCGTTCACGCGCACCCTTGTCAAGGATTTGCTTACGTAAACGAACGCTCTCAGGTGTTACTTCACAGTATTCATCATCATCCATGAACTCTAAGGATTCTTCTAGAGTTAGGATACGTGGACGTTTAATAACCGCGGTTTGGTCTTTGGTTGCTGAACGAATGTTAGTTAATTGTTTAGCCTTGGTGATATTAACAGTTAAGTCGTTCTCACGGTTATGTTCCCCAATAATCATCCCACCGTAGACTTCAGTCCCTGGGTTCACAAAGATAGTCCCACGATCTTCTAAGTTCATAATCCCATAAGTGGTGGCTTGTCCTGCCTCAAGGGCAACCAAGGCACCGTTACGGCGATTCCCAATATTGGAATCAATAACAGGTTGATAGTCATCGAAGCTATGGTTCATAATCCCATAACCACGTGTCATAGATAAGAACTCAGTAGAGAAACCAATCAAGCCACGAGCCGGAACAGAGAAGACCATACGGATTTGACCATTACCTGTGGTCACCATATCCGCCATTTCAGCCTTACGTTGCCCTAAGGCTTCAATAATTGCCCCCATGTATTCTTCAGGTGTGTCAATTTGTACACGCTCGAAAGGTTCACAGGTCTTGCCATCAATTTCCTTAAGGATTACCTTAGGACGTGAAACTTGGAACTCATAACCTTGACGACGCATGTTCTCAATCAAGATAGCCAAGTGTAATTCCCCACGACCAGACACGATAAAGGCATCTGGTGAGTCTGTTGGCTCAACACGCAAGGATACGTCTGTTTGCAATTCTTGCATGAGACGGTCTTGGAGGTTACGGGAAGTCACATACTTGCCTTCTTTACCAGCAAATGGTGAGTTGTTGGTTAAGAAGGTCATTTGTAAGGTTGGCTCGTCAATGTGAAGAATAGGTAGAGCTTCAGGATTTGCAGCATCTGCTACCGTTTCTCCAACGAAGATATCTTCCATACCTGATAAGGCAATTAAGTCCCCTGCCTTAGCTTCGTTGATTTCCACGCGGTCCAAACCGAAGAAACCAAACATCTTGGTAATACGGAAGTTCTTGCTAGTGCCGTCAACCTTCATAAGGGTCACGTTGTCGCCGACTTTCATCTTCCCACGGAAGATACGTCCAATCCCGATACGACCCACATATTCGTTATAGTCTAAGAGGGAAACTTGGAATTGTAATGGTTGGTCAGAGTTATCAACTGGCGCTGGCACATGTTCAATAACAGCATCAAAGATAGCATCCATAGAAGGCTCTTGGTCTGCTGGATTGTCAGATAAACTAGACGTCCCGTTAAGGGCTGAAGCATAGACTACAGGGAATTCCAATTGATCATCATCGGCCCCTAATTCGATGAAGAGCTCTAAGACTTCATCTACTACTTCTTCTGGACGAGCAGAAGGCTTGTCAATCTTGTTGACTACGACAATCGGTACTAAGTGTTGTTCTAAGGCTTTCTTCAAGACAAAGCGAGTTTGTGGCATGGTCCCTTCATAGGCATCCACCACCAGAATAACCCCATCAACCATTTTCATGATACGTTCTACTTCGCCACCGAAGTCCGCGTGACCTGGGGTGTCCAAGATGTTGATACGGGTCCCCTTATAATCAACGGCAGTGTTTTTGGCTAAGATGGTAATCCCACGTTCTTTTTCAATGTCGTTAGAGTCCATGGCACGCTCATCTAATTTAGCACGCTCATCGAGGGTGTTGGACTGTTTAAGCAACTCGTCAACCAGTGTGGTTTTACCGTGGTCGACGTGGGCAATAATAGCAATATTTCGGATATCCTTACGCGTATTCATTAATTTCTCCTAACTGATCTTTTTCTTCTGCTAAAACGCGGATGACTTCTTCATGTACGCTGTCATGCGCGAAAATAATTGGACTGGCTGATAAAATGGATAGTTGAGAGCCGTCTGGCTTAGTTGCCTTGAAGCCCATAGCCTCACAGATGGCCCAGCCAGCTGCAAAGTCCCAAGGACTTAAATTGAAACTTAAGTAAACTGCCGCTTCACCACGAATGACTTCGATCACTTCAAGAGCAGCAGAACCGTGCGCCCGAACGCCTAAGACATTTTCTAAGAGGCGTTGACTATTGCAACGGTTTTGGGTAAACATGGCAACGTTCCCTACTGCTAGAGAATCTTGCAGGCGGTCAATCTTAAGTGGCACCAGTGGTTGGCCGTTGAGGGTAGCACCTTGGCCCACAATCCCCGCATAAAGGTCATGTTTCATGACATCGTAAATGTAGCCAGCTAATGGCTTACCATCTTGGAAAATCCCAATCAGAATTCCAAAGTTATTCTTCTGCTTAACGAAGTTAAGGGTGCCATCAATGGGATCAATGACCCATACAATACCGGCCAAGTCTTCCGTTCCCTGACTCATGCCTTCTTCGCCAATGATGCGATGGTCTGGAAAATGACTGGTAATCTTATCAACAAAGTAAGCCTCTGTCGCCTTATCCATTTCCGTAACCAAGTCGCTGGCCCCTGTCTTCTGATCCACTTGAAGGGACCGTTTGAGTGATTGCCGTAAATTCTCAGCGGCTTCTTCTAGCCAGGCTAAGACATGGGCATGAACTGTCTTAAAATCTTCCATTTGAACCTCCTATGTTAATACGCACTACAGGGTTGTCCGCCGAGGAATCCTTAAGAGACTTCATTTGCTGAACGACCTGGTAGATAGAATATCCACTAGCTGACTGAAAAGCTCGATCGAGTCGCTTCTCTTCGCCAATACTAGTCACTATTTGCTTGAAGGATTGATAACGTGGCCACAGAGAATTGAATTTGACTCCCCCTTGGTAGACCGCTTCTACCGCTGATAGAAAGTCGACGACCGTGATAATTTCCTCTGTCGTCCAATCCGGGTTCAGGGGGTATTCAAACTGTGTCATACACGTTCCTCCATTCAAAACACTCTAACTATTATCATACCCTATTTTGGCCAAAAAATAAAAGGTAAACTTCATCGTCAACGCTTACAGAACATAATTTGTTATCATTTGGCCTAGTCGCTAGATTATTGTAGCTTAATATACGAATTTTATATAGCTCTCCCTCTCATAATTAAAAAGCCGAGTTGACATCCAACTCGGCTTTTTATATGAGTTTAGTTTCCTAAAGTTTGGCGCCATTCAAGAAGCGAGGCCACATCATCTTGTGCGATATATTGAGCTTCCAAGGCAGCCTCAATTAAGACATCATAATTAGTTAAGGTATGGTAGCTTACTCCAGCTTGAGCAAATGCCTGCTGAGCCTTGGTCAACTCATAAGAGAAGATGGCAACAACCCCTAGCACTTGACAGCCTGCCTCTTTTAGGGCTTGAGCCACCTTAAGCGAGGATAAGCCAGTCGAAATCAAGTCTTCCACGATGACCACCTTGGCTCCCGGCGTCAGATGCCCTTCAATCTGGTTGGTCTTACCATGCTTCTTAGCAGAGTCTCTAACATAAACCATGGGCAAATCCAGCAAATCGCTGACCCAAGCAGCATGGGGAATACCAGCAGTTGCTGTCCCCGCTACCACTTGGACCTGAGGATAATGTTCCTTTATGACATGACTTAAAGCCTGGGCAATCTTACGACGGACTGATGGATAGGACATGGTCAGGCGATTGTCACAATAGATTGGCGATTGAATACCTGATGTCCAGGTAAAGTACTGGTGGGGCTGTAAGGCGACCGCTTTAATGGCTAATAATTCTTGGGCAATTTCTTTTGCACTGGACATAAAAATCCTCCTGTTCTTACTTCAAAAAACTCTGACAAATGCCATCATACACGGCGACCGGGTCACTAGCTAGCGTAATTGGGCGTCCGACTACAATATGAGTTGAGCCGAGTTGACGAGCAACTTCTGGTGTGGCGATGCGCTTTTGATCCTGACTTGGCCCACCAATCAAGCGTATGCCCGGCGTGACAATGGCAAAGTCCTGGCCACAAGCCTCCCGAATAAGGGCTGCCTCATGAACCGAGGCAACGACTCCATCCAGACCCGCTTCCTTGGTCAACTGCGCGTAATGACGGACACTGGTTGCTAGGTCTACTGGAATCAATTGTTGGGCCTGCATTTGATCTTGAGAGGTAGAGGTTAACTGGGTTACCGCGATGGCCAAAGTTTCAGGGCTGCCTCCATCAAGTAAGCCTTGCTTGGCAGCCTCCAGCATTTCCTTGCCCCCCGCAGCATGAAAATTAAGCATGTCCACTTTGAACTGGGCCAAACCTTTGCTTGCTCCATAAACTGTATTGGGAATGTCATGTAACTTAAGGTCTAGGAAGATGCGATGCCCTCTTTCCTTGAGAGCAGATAAGACTTGTGGCCCATTTTGTAGATAGAGTTCCATCCCAACCTTAACATAGAGCTGGTCTTGGCCACTAAAGGGCGCTAAAAATGCCAGGGTTTCTTCTAAATTTTTGAAGTCTAATGCGATCATGACATCGCCAGAATATCTTTGATTCATAGTTCCTCCTTAAGGATCAAGTCCGACTAGGCCAAAGGCGTGATATGGAAAGATGTGGATTCTAGCACCTTCAAGAGGGCCATACTGGTATCTAAAGAGGTGAAGCAGACAATTTCTTGCTCACTGGCTACCCGGCGAATCTTGAAGCCATCCTTGGTGACATCTTTATCCTTAGAAGTGGTGTTAATGACTAGGTCTACTTGTCCTTGATAGATGGCATCTAGGACATTGTGATCCTGACTACCGATTTTGCCAACAGAAGCTACTTTAAGTCCTGCCTGACTTAGGTAATCAGCGGTGCCTGGGGTGGCCAAGAGATTGAAGCCCAAGTCACTAAAGCGCCGTGCCAACTCTAAGGCTTCGGCCTTGTCTTCGTTAGCTACTGTGAAAAGGATGTTCCCTTGATCCTTGACCTGGATGCCGGCAGCCACTAGTCCTTTGTAGAGGGATTTTTCCAGGGTTAAGTCGCTACCCATGACTTCTCCGGTTGACTTCATTTCTGGCCCTAAGGCGGTGTCTACATCCTTGAGTTTTTGGAAACTAAAGACCGGTACTTTGGTGTAAACAGCAGACGGTTCAGGCAGCAAGCCAGTCTGGTAGCCTAGATCACTTAAGGATTGGCCTAAAATAGCTTGCATAGCTAATTGTGCCATGGGGACGCCGGTAATCTTGCTGAGGAATGGCACCGTCCGTGAACTGCGTGGATTAACTTCCAAGACATAGAGTTCACCCTTGCTAAGCACGTACTGGATATTAAGTAGGCCTACGATGTTGAGGCCCTTAGCCAGACGAATGGTATAGTCAACTAGTTGCTCCTTCTGAGCCTGACTTAAGGTCTGAGGTGGGTAAACGGCGATAGAGTCACCTGAGTGGACACCTGCCCGCTCAATATGTTCCATAATGCCCGGAATGACTACTGTTTGACCATCACAAATGGCGTCGACTTCGATTTCTTGACCGATCAGGTAACGGTCTGTTAGGACAGGATGTTCCGGCGATACCCGCACAGCAGTCTCCATGTAACGACGCAAATCAGCTTCTTCATAGACGATTTCCATGGCGCGACCACCCAAGACATAGGAAGGTCGTACCAAGACTGGATAGCCAATGGACGCCGCGTTAGCAACAGCTGTTTCCGTATCTGAGGCTGTCTTACCTAAAGGTTGTGGAATAGCTAATTCATGCAAGAGTTGCTCAAACTTATCTCGGTTTTCAGCCTTGTCAATTTCTTCCAGACTAGTTCCAAGGATTTTGACCCCATGTCTTTTTAGTTTATCGGCTAGATTAATGGCAGTCTGACCACCAAACTGCACGACCACCCCCAAAGGCTGCTCGTGGTTCAAGATAGCCATGACATCTTCTTCGGTTAGCGGCTCGAAGTAGAGTTTATCAGAAATGGTGAAGTCGGTTGAGACGGTCTCTGGGTTGTTGTTAATGATAATGGCTTCGTAACCTGCCGCCTTAATGGCCAGAACGGCATGGACAGTTGCGTAGTCAAATTCCACCCCTTGTCCGATACGAATCGGACCAGAACCCAGCACTACGATTTTAGGTTTGTCCGTCACGATGGATTCATTCTCTGCTTCATAGCTAGAATAGAAGTAAGGAGTTGAAGACTCGAATTCTGCCGCACAGGTATCCACCATCTTGAAGACTGGTGTGATGCCCGCTTCTTGACGTAGCTGATAAACTTCTTCCTCTGTAGTTTGCCATCGGTGGGCAATGATTTTGTCAGAGAAACCGTAACGTTTAGCATAAGCCAAGAGATTGAGATCATGCGGATTGGCCTTGAGTTCATGTTCCAAGTCAATAATATGCTGCATCTTATCTAGGAAGAAAGGATCGATTTTAGTCATGTCATGAATCTGATCTGCGCTGACGCCTCGTCTTAGGGCTTCGCCAATGAAGAAGAGGCGTTCATCGCTACCTGCTTGAACCTTTTCCATGATTTCTTCCAAACTAAAGCTATCGCCGTTAGGCAGACCCAAGTGGTGTACGCCGTATTCTAGCGAGCGGATAGCCTTCAGTAAAGACTCCTCATAGGTCCGCCCCATAGCCATAACCTCACCCGTTGCCTTCATTTGAGTGCCTAACTTACGGTCGGCGCGTTCGAATTTATCAAAAGGAAAACGTGGGATCTTGCTGACCACATAGTCTAGGCTAGGTTCGAAGCAGGCATAAGAATTCTGGGTGACGGGGTTGAGGATTTCATCAAGTCTTAAGCCAACGGCAATCTTGGCCGCTATCTTAGCAATCGGGTAGCCAGTCGCCTTAGACGCTAAGGCCGAAGAGCGAGACACGCGCGGGTTGACTTCAATGATATAGTAGTTAAAGGAATCTGGGTCCAAGGCTAATTGGACATTACAGCCCCCTTCTATCTTGAGGGCCCGAATAATCTTAAGGGACACATCGCGCAACATGTGATACTCCCGGTCAGTCAGAGTTTGCGATGGGGCCACCACGACTGAATCCCCGGTATGAATCCCTACAGGGTCAATGTTTTCCATGTTGCAGACGACAATGGCAGTATCATTGGCATCACGCATGACTTCATACTCGATTTCCTTATAACCTGCGATGGATTTTTCTAGCAAACATTGGGTTACGGGCGAATAATGGAGTCCTGAAGAAACTATTTCATCTAAATCCTGATCATTATAACAAATACCGCCACCAGTCCCCCCCATAGTAAAGGCTGGACGGACAATAACTGGATAGCCAATTTGTGCCACAAAATCTCGCGCTTGATCTAAGTTGGTGACAATTTCTGATTCAGGCACCGGCTCTCCCAATTCCTGCATGAGCTGACGAAAGAGCTGGCGGTCTTCCGCTTGCTCGATGGAGGCTAGTTTGGTTCCTAGTAATTCGACACCGTATTGGTCCAAGACTCCCTGGCGGTGCAGTTGAACGGCAAGGTTGAGCCCCACCTGACCACCAAGAGTAGGCAACAAGGCATCAGGCCGTTCCTTACGGATGATTTTGCTGACGAATTCTAGTGTGAGTGGCTCCATATAAACCTTATCGGCAATCTGGCGGTCGGTCATAATGGTGGCCGGATTGGAGTTAACTAGGATAACTTGGTAGCCCTCTTCCTTCAAGGATAGGCAAGCCTGAGTCCCGGCATAATCGAATTCTGCCGCCTGTCCAATTGTAATGGGACCCGACCCAATAACCAGAATTGTTTGAATATCTTGACGTTTTGGCATGATAGGACTCCTTTACTTGTGGTGACGAGACTGAGCTTGGAAGGCTTTCATATTCTCAATAAACTGATCAAAGAGATAATTAGGATCATGTGGCCCTGGCGATGCTTCGGGATGATATTGAACTGAGAAAACTGGGTAGAACTTATGTCGAACGCCTTCGCAGGTGCGATCATTGACCGACAAATGAGTTAATTCTAAGTCTGTATCTGCCAATGAGTCAATATCTACACTGTAACCATGGTTTTGCGAAGTCAAGTCTACCTTGCCTGTCAATAGATTTTTGACTGGATGGTTGGCACCACGATGGCCAAATTTGAGCTTGTAGGTCTTGGCTCCTGCTGCCAAACTAATCAGTTGATGGCCCATGCAAATACCAAAAATTGGTAGCTTGTCCATGATTTGGCCAATCATGGCAATAGTCTCTGGCACATCCTCAGGGTCGCCAGGTCCATTAGAGAGCATGACGCCATCAGGTTGAAGGCGTAATACCTCCTGAGCGCTAATATTATGAGGCACCACGACAATGTCACAGTTACGCTCATTAAGCTCACGCAGAATACCTGACTTCATGCCTAAATCAACCAGAACCACTCGATAGCCCGTTCCTGACGACAGGAAGGCCTTAGAAGTGGACACTTGGGCAATTTGGTCCCTAGCCAGCTCAGTCTCTCTTAGCTTGTCTAGCACTTGTGCTGGATCTTGAGATAAGTCAGTAATAATGCCCTTAATAGTCCCATATTGGCGAATCTTTCGAGTCAGACTGCGAGTATCGATGCCCCAAATTCCTGGGATATCTAGTTCTTTGAGTGCTTGATCTAAGGACATTTGGCTACGGAAGTTAGAAGGCTTTTGGCAGACTTCGCGGACTACCAGTCCCTTAATAGAGGGATTAATGGTCTCAAAGTCATCACGATTAATGCCATAATTACCAATTAAGGGATAGGTAAAGGTGACAATTTGACCGTTATAGGAAGGGTCTGATAGTGTCTCCTGGTAGCCGGTCATGGCGGTATTGAAGACGACTTCCCCTAACATAGCCCGGTCAGCACCAAAGCCATAGCCCTTGTAGATGGTTCCATCTTCTAGAATCAGCTGTTTATCATATCTATACATAAGCTCGCTCCTTGTCTTACGAATCTCTTAGGCAAAAAATGCGGAATCCTGATAGGCGATGCGGCCTTGGCTAATGGTCAGGATAGGCCAGCCATAGACTTCTTGACCGGCGTATGGCGTGTTCCGACCTTTGGACAAGAAAAGCTCAGGGTCGATACTTGCTACCTTGTCTAAATCGATAACGACCAGATCAGCAGGCTGACCGACTGCTAAGTTTCCATATGGTAGATCAAAGATTTTTGCCACATTAGTCGACATCTTGTCCAAGAGAAATTCTAGGGACATAATGCCTGGTTTTACCAAGTGGGTATAGAGCTGGCTAAAGGCTGTCTCAGACCCTACAATACCAAAGGCTGCCTCCTGCATTGGCAGGTCTTTTTCTGACAGAGCATGAGGCGCATGGTCAGTGGCGATAATGTCGATAGTACCATCTAAGAGGCCCGCAATTAGGGCTCGACGGTCCTCAGCTGCGCGCAGGGGTGGATTCATTTTCCAGAAGCCATGGTTGTGGGGAATGTCACCCTCGTCACTCAGTAAATGATGGGGGCAGACTTCGCAGGTCACCTTAATGCCGTTGGCCTTTGCCTCACGAACCAAACGAACAGATTCTTTGGTCGACACATGGCAGACATGATAGTGACAACCTGCCGCTTCAGCCAGGAGAATGTCGCGGGCAATCTGAACCGATTCGCAGACAGATGGGATACCTGGCAGATCGAGTTCCCGACTGCGACAACCACAGTGCATACAGCCACCCCGAATTAGGGAATTGTCCTCGCAATGGGCCACAATGGCTTTGTTAAGGCGGGCGGCAACACACATGGATTCATACATCATATTAGCATTTTGGACCCCACGCCCATCATCACTGAAAGCAAAAACATGTTGAGCTAACTCGTCAAACTGAGCGTAGTCCTCCCCTAGCTCCCCTTTGGTAATGGCTCCATAAGGAATGGCCCGAATAACCGAATCGCGTGCAATAATATCTAGCTGGGGCTTAAGGTGGTCATAGGAATCAGGTACCGGATTGAGGTTGGGCATGGGCATGGCCGTGGTGAAGCCACCGCGTGCAGCCGCCCTGGAAGCATGGTAGATATTTTCCTTGTATTCAAAACCTGGTTCCCGCCAGTGAACATGGACGTCAATAAAACCCGGTGCTAGGAGTTTACCTTTAAGGTCAAATGTTTGATCCGCACTGGCATTGAGCTCCTTATCCATGGCTAATATCTTGTCCCCATCAATTAGAATTTCGACAGGATCTAAATGTCCCTTGACTAGACGACGACCATTTTTGAGTAATAACATGATGTAACTTCCTTTCTATCTTGTTAGAGGGCGTTATCGGCAATGATTTTCTCCAGAATGGCTTGGCGCATAAAACGGCCATTGGTCATCTGAGTGAAAATGCGAGATTGAGGAGCTTCCACCAAGTCAGAGGCAATCTCCATGTCCCGATTGACTGGTGCAGGATGCATGACAATGGCCTGAGGCTTGACGGCTCGATAGCGAGCTGGCGTTAAGCCATAGCGAGCATGATAGTCTGCTTGGCTTAAGGCTACCGCCTCCTGATGACGTTCAAATTGGACACGTAATAGCATGCAGGCATCAACATGGCCAATGACCTGGTCGAAGTCAACCATTTGCCCCAAAGTCGGGTCTGCGAAGACTTGCGGTCCTACAAATTGAACTTTGGCACCTAATCGGGTCAGCATGTGATAGTTGCTACGCGCCACCCGCGAATTCTTGATATCACCTGCTATAACGACTTCAAGTCCTTCTATGCGGCCAAAATGCTCATAGAGGGTCATCAAATCTAACAAGCATTGGCTCGGATGCTCCCCACTGCCATCACCGCCGCTAACTATAGGAATATTCAAGCCCTCTAATTCCTGATAGTAAGCTTCTTGGCTATGGCGAATGACCAAGATGTTGCAGCCAATCGCTTCAAGCGTCTTGCAGGTATCATAGAGGGTCTCACCCTTGTTAACTGAAGAAGTTGAAGCGTCAAAATTCAAGACCTGTAAGCCTAACTTTATTTGAGCCACCTCAAAACTGTGCTTGGTCCGCGTCGAGTTTTCGAAGAAAAGATTGGCCGCTATGAGGTCGGGGCGTTGAATGGGACTGGCTCCTGCCTTGAGCTCTAAGGCTCGCTCAATCAAGCCATAGACCTCCTCATTGCTTAAATCTGACATCTTTACTAAGTTTCGCATACGTCTCCTCCTTATCATGCTATCAAACTATAAGAAAAAACCACCTAATAGTCGAGCTATCAGGTGGTTGACTTATGAGCGTCTTATTATCGCCTAACAAGACCCTTAAGTTTTCCTCTTGATAGCCTCTCTGGACTAGCTTAAAAAGTCAAATCTTAAGTGAGTAGAATTTCTTCAGTCCCATCCACTTCTTGCAGACAGACATGGACATTCTCCTCATGTGCTGTGGGAATGTTCTTACCAATAAAGTCTGCCCGAATGGGAAGCTCGCGGTGGCCGCGGTCCACCATAATGGCCAAACGAATGACCCGGGGACGGCTAACGTCGAGAATGGCATCCATAGCGGCACGCACAGTGCGGCCTGTATAGAGGACATCATCCACAATGACCACTGTCTTGTCAGTTAAATTGTGAGTAAAAGAAAGATGTTGTATTTGCGGGTCAGCATGATTCTTGACTAAATCATCCCGATAGAATTGAATATCGATGTGTTCTACACCCACTTGAACCTGGGTGATGGCGGCTAACTTTTCCTGTAGGCGATCCGCCAGATTAGCCCCTCGCGTCTTAATACCAACCAAGACCACTTGATGAATATCGGTCCGCTCATTGATTTCATGAGCCATGCGGGTCAGCATGCGATTGATTTGGCTAGCATCGAATAAAACACGTCGTTTCATAGTCACTTCTCCATCTAGACAAAATCGTCGACATGGCCAAGTCTAAGCTGGCCTGAGCACCTTGGAAACCTCACGGGATTTCCTTAAAAATTCGGATTTTGCCCCTAAATTGCTACTAGTATACCCTTAAAGTCAGCCACTGTCAATTAAATAAGTAAAAAAGCCCCCTAAAAAGGGAGCTTTCTTTCTATTGCTTTCGTGTTTTCTTATAACCGAACAGAACAGCTACACCAGCAATTACCAAGACTAGGGCTACTAACCAACCAAAGCTGGACTCTTCCCCTGTCTTAGGTAAGGCTTTTTTCTGAACAACGGGTGCTTGAGAAGCTTCAGAGCGGGATTCAGACTGGCTGTTAGCTGCTGTCTTATTAGGGTCTGGCTTCTTCTCATTGGTATTTTGTTTATTAGCCAAAGGTTTGCTGCTTTCATTAGCTTTTGATTCTGATACGACACTATAAGCAACATCTTGACTAGCTGTATTGCTGCGACTGTTTTCATTAGGTTTTGCCCCAGCTTCATTGCTGCTAGACTTCTCAACCGTTACTGGCTTATTGATTTCACTGCCACTTGCTTGACTAGAGCTAGACTCATTACTTTGGTTAGGCTTAACTGGCTTACTAGTGCTAGCCACACTTGCTTCACTGCTTGATTCAGCCGCTGGCGCATTTGGTGTAATGGCAGTAGGCACAGAATTGGTCGCATTCTCCCAAGCTTCACGCATTTGACGCTCTGGTTCGTATTGAGGCATCTCAATCACATTACGAACGCCCGGTTCTGTCTCAGCCTTGATGCCCAAGTTTTTCAAAACATCCGCTTCCGTAGTGTAAACCATAATATCTGCTGTATAGGCTGATAGGTTACCTTTAGAAGTTGAGTATTCTGTTAAGTAACTGGATACCTTGAGATTGAAGCGTTTTGGATCCATCATGATGCCCCGTTGGTTGAACCAGTCAACCGTTTGGATAATAGAAGCATCCTTAGAAGAGTGAGTTAAGAAGTTAACTTCCTGAACAAATTCCCCTGAATATAAGTCATAGATGCTGTATTTTAAGATAGCGTTCAAGCTCTCTGCATGGGCCGCAAAAGACGGCACTAGGATAGTCGCAAATAATAGTAAGGTCGCGATTATTTTTTTGAATGATCTCATCATCGTTTCCCCCTTAAGTGGATTCTCGAATCTCGTTACACTCATTATACATCTATTACAAATCAATTACAAGCCTTTAGGTCATGAATCCGGCATTTTTTTCATAAAAAAGCAGTCATTTTAAGGAGCTAAGCCCTTTCACAAGTATTTAAGAAAAGAGCTGGGGAAGACCCCAGCTCTGACCAATATATCATATATGATATATTGGGAACTTAATTAGACGTGAATTGGGTGACCTAAAGCCAACTCAGCAGCATCCATGACTGTTTCAGCTAAGGATGGGTGTGAGTGGATGGTCAAGGCGATGTCTTCAGCGTTCAAGCCGCCTTCAACTGCCAAGGTCAATTCAGCAATGATGTCAGAAGCGTTAACCCCTGCAACTTGTGCCCCTAAGATGGTGTTGTCTTCCTTATCCACAACCAAACGTACGAAACCTTCAGTTGCATTCAAGGATAAGGCACGACCGTTCCCAGCTAATGGGAATTTAACAGCTTTAGCATTCAAACCAGCTTCCTTGGCTTGGTCTAGAGTGTAACCTACAGAAGATAATTCTGGGTCAGTGAAGCAGACTGCTGGCATTGCCACGTAGTCAACTTCTGATGCTTGCCCAGCGATTGCTTCAGCAGCAACCTTAGCTTCATAGCTTGCTTTGTGGGCTAAGGCTGCACCTGGTACAGCGTCACCGATAGCGAAAATGTTTGGTTTGTTAGTGCGACCTTGTTTGTCAACGTTAATCAAACCACGTTCGCCCACGATAACCCCAGCAACTTCCAAGCCGCAGTTATCGGTGTTAGGACGGCGACCAACCGTTACTAAGCAGTATTCTGCTTCAACGGTGTGTTGTTTGCCCCCTACTTCATAAGTTACTACAACAGACTTGTCTTTTACTTCTGAGTTCAAAGCCATAGCATTGGTGATGATATCTACACCCTTTTTAGCGAATTCATTTTCCACTAATTTAACCATGTCTTTTTCAAAAGTTGGGATGATTTGGTTAGAACCTTCTAAGATTGTAATCTTAGTACCGAAGTTAGCGAAAGCACCTGCTAATTCTGAACCGATGTAACCCCCACCGATTACCACCATAGAAGATGGAATGTGGTCTAGGGCCAAAGCACCGGTAGAGTCAATCACGCGGTCGCTGTACTTGAAGCCTTTGATTTCGATTGGACGGCTACCAGTTGCCACGATGGCATTGTTGAAGCTATAAGTTTGAGCTGAGTCTTCTTTGACTACACGTAATGTATGGTCATCTACGAAGAAAGCTTCCCCTTCGATAATCTCTACCTTGTTCTTCTTAAGCAACATGCGAATCCCGCCGGTTAACTTAGCAACAACTTCTTTGTCTTTCCATTCTTGGGTACGTTTGAAGTCCACAGTGATGTCTTTGGCAATAACCCCAAAGTGGTCACCGTGTTTAGCATTGTGGTAGGTGTGGCCAGCGTTGATCAAAGCCTTAGAAGGGATACAACCTACGTTCAAGCAGGTCCCCCCAATGTAGTCTTTTTCAATGATGGCAACTTTTTGGCCCAGTTGAGCAGCACGAATAGCTGCTACATACCCACCAGGGCCAGAACCAATCACGACTGTGTCGAGTTCAATTGCGAAATCTCCTACTACCATAATCTATTTCACCTTAACCTTCCATCAATAATAATTCTGGGTCAGCCAATAAACGTTTCAATTCGTTCATAGCATTTTGTGCAGTAGCCCCATCGACGATACGGTGGTCGAAACTCAAGGACAATTTCAACATACGGCCAACAGCGATTTCGCCTTCAGCGTTAACGACTGGTTGAACGTTGATAGTCCCCATCCCTAAGATAGCAACTTCTGGGTAGTTAATGATTGGAGTGAACCATTGACCACGAGCAGAACCAATGTTAGAGATTGTGATAGTCCCTTGGCTCATGTCTTGAGCAGTTAACTTACCTTCGTGAGCTAAAGCTGCCTTGCCGTTGATTTCATCTGCAATGTCGAATACTGACTTAGTGTTAGCGTCCTTCACGTTTGGTACGAAGAGGCCACGCTCAGTGTCAGTTGCAATACCGATGTTATAGTAGTTCTTGTAGACAATTTCTTGGCTAGCGTCGTCAATAGAAGCATTGAGGACTGGGAACTTCTTAACAGTTGCTACTAAAGCTTTTACCACGTATGGCAAGAAGGTTAACTTAGTACCACGGTTAGCGGCAATGTCTTTGAACTTCTTACGGTGATCCCATAAAGCAGATACTTCTACTTCATCGAAGAGGGTTACGTGAGGCGCAGTGTGTTTAGAGTTAACCATTGCCTTAGAAATTGCTTTACGCATTGGAGATAATGGTTCACGAGTTTCAGCTTCACCCTTACCAGATACATATGGTTGTGCTGGTGCTGCTGGTGCTGCCGCTGGGCTTGCTACTTGAGCTGGTGCTGCTACTTCTGCAGCCGCAACTGGTGCTGCTTCGCCATTGAAGGCCAAGACGTCAGCCGCTACAACACGACCGCCCTTACCAGAAGGAGTTACTAAACGAATGTCGACACCCTTGTCACGAGCTAATTTACGAACAGATGGCATTGCTAAGACACGTTTACCTTCACCTGCAGGAGCGCCTGTTGGGGCACCTGGGCCTGCTGGTGCTGCAGGTGCAGCTTCCGCAGCTGGAGCCGCTTCTGGTGCAGCTTCTGCTGCTGGTGCTGCATCGCCATCATCTTCGTGGCCAGGAGCGTCGATTTCAACTAAAACGTCCCCTACGCGCGCAACAGTTCCTTCTGGAACCAAGATTTTTAAGATTTTACCAGTAACTGGAGATGGAATTTCCTCAACTGATTTGTCGTTTTGGATTTCCACTAATGTATCGTCTTCTTGAATGGTGTCGCCTTCTTTGACGTCCCATTTTACGATTTCGCCTTCGGCGATCCCTTCACCGATATCAGGCAATCTGAATTTAAAAGCCATGTTATTTACTTCCTTTCCTCAACTGAATATTAGAAGTTGTATACTTCGCGTACTTTTTCTTCGATGTCTGTTGCGTTTGGCAACCAGTCATGTTCGGCTTGACCGAATGGGAAGATGGTGTCAGGTGCTGCAACGAAACCAACTGGTGCTTCTAAGGAAAGAACAGCACGTTCAGTGATTTCAGCCATTACGCGAGCGCCAACCCCTGCTTGACGTTGTGCTTCTTGAACCACAACGACGCGACCAGTTTTCTCAGTGGTTGCGACAATCGCTTCGATGTCAAGTGGTTGAACAGTACGTAAGTCAAGGATTTCAACAGAGATCCCATCTTTTTCAAGTTTTTCAGCCGCTTTAACCGCTTCACGAACCATTGCCCCGTAAGTGATGATGGAAACGTGGTTCCCTTCCTTCACTACGTTAGCTTTGCCTAAAGGAATAGTGTATTCAGCTTCTGGCACTTCCTCACGGAAAGAACGGTAGAGTTTCATGTGCTCTAAGAAGATAACTGGGTCGTTGTCACGGATAGATGACAAGAGCAAGCCCTTAGCATCGTATGGACCAGAAGGAATAACAACCTTGATACCTGGTGATTGAGCCAAGAGACCTTCCAAGTTATCCGCGTGCAATTCAGGCGTGTGAACCCCACCACCGAATGGTGCGCGGAAAGTAATTGGCATGTTACGGCTACCACCAAGACGGTAACGAGTACGTGCTGCTTGAGCAACAACAGAGTCCATAACTTCGAAGACGAAGCCTAAGAATTGGATTTCAGGGATTGGACGGAAACCTTCCAAAGCCAAACCGATGGCCATACCACCGATACCAGATTCTGCCAAAGGAGTGTTGAAGACGCGGTCTTCACCAAATTCTGCTTGTAAACCTTGAGTGGCACGGAATACCCCCCCGTTCAAGCCGACGTCTTCCCCAAAAATAAGGGTACGGTCGTCATTGCGTAATTCAATGGCTAACGCTTCTGTGATAGCCTCAATCATCGTTTTTTGAGCCATTATTAGTTATTCTCCTTTGCTTCGAATTTCTTGATTTGTTCTGCTGTGATGAAGTCTGGTGTTTCGTACATGTTCTTCAAGAAGTCAGAAATCTTTTGTTTAGGTGCTTGGTCAGCTAACTTGATGGCTTCCTTGACTTCTTCCTTAGTACGTTCGATCACCGCTTCTTCTTTTTCTTGAGACCAGAGGCCTTTTGATTCTAAGTAAGTACGGAAACGAATGAGTGGATCTTTTGCACGCCATTCTTCTTGAACACCGTCTGGTTGGTAACGGGTTGGGTCATCACCTGATAAGGTATGTGGACCGAAGCGGTAGCACATTGTTTCGATGAGGACTGGACCATTGCCTGCTACAGCGTAGTCACGCGCAGCTTTGGTTACAGCATAAACTGCTAAGATGTCCATCCCGTCTACTTGAATCCCTGGGATCCCAGCGGCAACTGCTTTTTGAGCCAAAGTAGGCGCAGCAGATTGGAGTGAACGTGGCGTAGAAATCGCCCAACCGTTGTTTTGGATGAAGAAGATTGCTGGTGCTTTGTAAGCGCCGGCGAAGTTAATCCCTTCGTAGAAGTCCCCTTGTGAAGAACCACCGTCACCAGTCCAAGTCGCAGCAACTGCGTCTTTACCGTTCTTCTTAAGACCCAAAGCAACCCCCATGGCTTGCACGTATTGTGCCCCGATGATGATTTGTGGTGGGTAAGCATTGAAGTCAGCTGGGTAGTTGTTCCCTTCTACGTGACCACGTGACCATAAGAAAGCCTTGTGGAGTGGTAAACCGTGTTTGATGAGCTGAGGCACATCACGGTAACCAGGCAAGATGTAGTCTTCTGGTTTGAGGGCTGCAACAGAGCCTAATTGTGATGCTTCTTGACCAAAAGTTGGAGCGTAGAAGCCTAAACGTCCTTGACGGTTCAAAGCAGTTGAACGTTCGTGTAAGATACGGGACCATACCATATCTTCCATCAATTGAACCAATTCTTCATCAGATAAATCTGGTAATAAATCTTTGTTGACAACTTTACCTTCTGGGCTCAAGACTTGGACCATGTCGAAGTTAAAGTTATCTGGACGCAATAAGTCTTCAATCTTAACTTTTTTTGCCATACTTGTACACTTTCCTCTCTTTTTTTAACTACTACCAAGCAAGACAGACTTAATTTCTGTATTACTGGCAGACTGTACCTTATAAATTTACCACTCTTGGCTAGCAAATGCAAGTTCTAAGGCTTGATAATAGTCACTTTATCCCCTATTGTCCGTTTTTGTGAATGATACAATATAAGGGCCTTTTATCCAAGAAAAACGGTTACTTTTGGTCAGAAAGTGGATACATTAAGGGTTGAACTGTAATACTACACTTAAATATCTGTTTCAAAATCGCCTTATAATGACAAAACAGCTTGTGTTTTCTGGTATCTTTCAAACTAATATTTTAGTTAGTGAATTTTACTTCACATGGACTTATTTAAATCACGCGCTTTTGGGGTCGCTCTTCACAATCTAATTGGAGCACAAAAAAAGACCTTCTCCCTGATACAGGAAGAAGGTTTGTGCTTAGCATATTAGGCTTTGGCTTTCATGACCCAATGCTGGTCTTGTGCTTGCACCCAGTCATGAGGCGCCTCTAATTCAGCTTGACTTGGCTGATAGACAATCCGTTGACGCTGACGGTCCTGATCTGGATCTGGCAAGGGAATAGCTGACAGTAGGCTCTGAGTATAAGGATGTAACGGTTGCTCATAGAGCGCTTCAGCAGATGCTAATTCCACCATACGACCTCGATACATCATGCCAATACGGTCACTAAAGTATTTAACCATGGCCAAGTTATGGGCGATAAAGAGATAGGTCAAGCCTCGCTCTTCTTGCAAGCCTTGCAATAGGTTAATAATTTGGGCTTGAATGGAGACATCCAAGGCTGAGATAGGTTCATCACAGACAATAAACTTAGGTTCAACCGCCAAGGCACGCGCAATCCCAATCCGTTGGCGTTGGCCGCCCGAAAATTCATGTGGATAGCGCAAAGCATGCTCAGGTGACAAACCGACTGAAGCCAGAAGCTCGGCCACTTTGGCATCCCGCTCTGACTTGGAGGCTACCAAGCCATGGACTTCCATACCTTCAGCTACAATATCTTGGACCTTCATACGAGGATTTAAGGAAGCATAAGGATCTTGGAAAATCATTTGGACGTCCTTGTTATAATCCAGTCGCTCTCCCTTTGACAAGTCACTTAAAGCCTTCCCCTGATAGAGAATCTGGCCATCCGTTGGCTGATAGAGGTTGACAATGGCACGGCCAATGGTTGATTTACCACTACCCGATTCCCCGACTAAACCAAAGGTCTCCCCCGCCTGCACGGTGAAGCTAACATCGTCTACGGCCTTAACGACCGTATGGTCCTGATGGTAATACTGTTTGAGGTTGCGCACTTCAATTAGAGCTTGTGTCATGCGATTCAGCCTCCTTCTTAGCTTGATAATAGGCATAACGTTCTTGAATGCTAGCCGGTGGCGTCACTTTAGGTGCCTCTGGATGCAAAAGCCAAGTCGCAGCATAGTGACCCGGATTAACCTCAAACATTGGAGGCTGCACCTCAAAATCAATGTCCAGGGCATACTCATTACGGCAGGCAAAGGCATCACCCTTTGGTGGATTAAGCAAGTTAGGCGGAGTTCCCGGAATAGCATATAGTGGACCTGACGAGGTCAAGGTCGGCGTCGCTGACAAAAGCCCCCAGGTGTAAGGATGTTGTGGATTATAGTAAACTTCATCCACAGGCCCAATTTCTACCAGTCGGCCTGCATACATCACCGCCACACGGTCTGCAATATTGGCTACCACACCTAAATCGTGGGTAATGAAGATAATGGCCATGCCCTTCTGACGCTGAATATCCTGCAAGAGCTCAATAATTTGTGCTTGAACTGTAACGTCTAAGGCGGTCGTTGGTTCATCGGCAATCAAGATTTCTGGGTCCCCTGCCAAGGCGATGGCAATGACAATCCGTTGGCGTTGACCACCTGAGAATTGACTTGGGTAATCCTTCAGGCGTTGCTCAGGGTCCTTAATCCCGCAGAGGCTGAGCAAGTTGCAGGCTTCCGCGACCGCTTCTGTGCGCGAAAACTTGCGATGTTTGATGATGACTTCCACCAATTGACGTCCAATGGTTAGGGTTGGGTTAAGCGACGTCATGGGATCCTGGAAAATCATGGCAATTTGCGAGCCACGGATTTTCTCCATTTGCTTATCGCTTAAGTTGCGGAGGTCTTGACCCATAAAATCAATCTTACCCTCGTTAATGGTGGCATTCTGGCTCAATAGGCGCATAATGGCACGGGAGGTCACCGTTTTACCAGAACCTGATTCCCCTACAATGGCTAAAGTTTCACCTTTGTGTAGCTGGAAGTCCACACCTCGAATGGCTTGGACAGTCCCCGCATAAGTTTTGAATTGAACCTGTAAATTCTCGATGCTTAAGACACGTTCTGTCATAAAGTCACCTACTCTTTCATTTTAGGGTCGAAGGCGTCACGCAGACCGTCAGCCAGAAGGTTGAAGGCTAGCATTAGAATTGAAATGACACCCGCTGGATACCACATTAAGTGTGGCAAGAAACGGAAGGTCTTGTAACCATCATTAATTAAGGTCCCCAGACTAGCTGCTGGCGCCGGAATCCCAATCCCAATGAAGCTTAGGAAGGCTTCGAAGAAGATAGCTGCCGGCAAGGCAAACATAACTTGAACAATAATCAAGCCTAGCATATTAGGCAAAATGTGGCGGAACATAATTTTAAGGGTTGATTGCCCCAGCACACGAGCTGCCAACACATATTCTTGTTGCTTAATACGAATCGTTTGAGCCCGCACCACACGAGACATGGAAATCCAGCTGGTCAAGGCAATGGTGATAATAATGGACACAATCCCTGGTTGGAGCACTAAGAGCATGAGAATGACGATGACTAGGTTAGGAATCCCTGATAGGATTTCTAAAATCCGTTGCATGAGGGTATCGATTTTGCCCCCAAACCAACCAGAAACCAAGCCATAAATGACACCAAATACTAGGTTAATGGCTGCTGCTACAAAGGCAATCAAGAGGGAAATGCGCGTCCCGTAAAGGATACGCGAAAGCAAGTCACGTCCTAGGGCGTCAGTTCCTAAATAATAGTAGGTACCTGCCGGTACTTTGGCGGCAGCATAGCGGTCAACTAAGTTGCCCGCCCGGTTGGCCCCATAGCCATTAAACCAGGATAAACCTTCTAGTCCTGGAATCTTAGGTGGCAAATTGGCATAAGATGGATTCTGAGCCGTTGGTGAGTAAGGCGCAATCCAAGGAGCCAGAATGGCCAAGATAATAAAGGCCAGAATAATAATCAAGGAAATCATAGCCGCCTTATTGCGTCGCAAACGGCGCCAGGAATCCTGCCAGAAACTCAAGGCTGGCACATCACTCATGGCATCTTGGCGACCACAGTCACGCTTAGCCAGTTGCAGTTTTTGAGCGGTTAGATCCCCTGCTTGAGCTAGTAAAGCCTCATTATAGGAAGACTTAGCTAATTCATGTTGCATCTTAGGCACCTCCGGTCAGACGGAGTCGTGGATCAATTAACCCATTGACTATGTCAGAAATTAAAATCATGACCACTAACAAGGTGGAATAGAGAATGGTAACCCCCATAATGGTTGGGAAGTCGTTCACCATAATCGACTTGGTGAATTGTTCACCGATACCTGGAATGGAGAAGATATTTTCCACTACCAAGGAACCTGTCATCAAGCCAGCAGTCATAGGCCCAATAATAGATAGGAGTGGGATGATAGCATTGCGTAAGGCATGGCGCATCACCACATAGAAGCGGCTGAAGCCTTTGGCCCGAGCCAGTTCAATATAATCCGCATTGAGGACTTCAATCATCTCCGTCCGGACAAAACGGGCCGCATCCGCCATCGGTGACAGGGACAAGGCAATGGTTGGTAAGACGGTTGAGGCAAAGCCATCACGCCAGAAGGCAATCGGGAACCAAGCTAAGACCACGGCAAAGAGAAATTGCAAGACAACGGCGAAGACAAAGCTTGGGACTGAACGGCCCGCAATGGCAAAGACCGAGGTAAAACGGTCAATCCAGGTATTCTGGTAGACTGCCGAAATGACACCTAGGAAAGTCCCCAGCACAGTCCCCAGCAACATAGCCTGTAAGCCTAATTGCATAGAAGGACCCGCCCGGTCAATAATAAGCTGAGAAACAGGCGTATTGTTAAATTGGAAGGACACCCCTAGGTCTCCCTTGAGAATATTGAGCAAGTAACGCCCATATTGAACCCAAATTGGCTGGTCCAGGCCGTACTTAGCGTTGAGGGTTTGAATTTGGGCAGCAGTCAACTGATCTTCATTGGAAAATGGCGTCCCTGGCAGGAGTTTCATCAAGAAGAAAGTGACAGTTACAATAATAAAAAGCGTCAAGAGCATGTAGGCTAGGCGCTTGACCATATAACGAATAAAGGCTTTCATAGGTCACATCCTTTGTCCCCTTGATTGGTGTCTTAGGGGTCTAGTATCTCTTATATTATAGCCTATCTGCCCCCTTTGGCTCTAGTCACTTGCTCTAAAAAATCAAAATTCCATTTGAATGTTGTCCTTTGGCTTAGGAAAAACCTGCAAAATCCTTATTCTACTGGGCTTTTTGTCTTGTTGATAAAGTCAGCAAAAAGACGAACATTCTAGTCACTTCTCCCCTACCTTCCTTATGATAGGCACAAAAAAAGCTGAGACAGAGTCTCAGCTTGAGCCTAGGACTTAGGCTTCTTCATTGCTTACTTCTTCTTTTGGTTCTAAGTCAGCTACTGAAGGACGTACGCGTTCGCCTTGTTTAACAGTGGCAACAGCGCTTAGTTCGTAGGTTAAGTAGATGCCTTCGCAGTCTAAGACAACCAGACGGTTAGCCAAGTCGACTTCTTCAACAACCCCGTGTAAGCCACCGATGGTTACAACAGCATCCCCTTTTTTGAGGGCCTGCAACATTTGTTGCTTTTCTTGCGCTTGGCGTTGTTGTGGGCGAATCATGAAGAAGTACATAACCCCCATGATTAAGACAAAGGGTAATACACTAACTAGTAAATCCATTTTGTCACTCCTTATTGTGTTCTATAATCTATACTTTATCAGACTCTGCTATAAATTGCTAGCAGTTTCTAGAAATTACGCGCATTGGCCTTGCTATAACCGTATTCTTCGAAGAAGGCTTGGCGGAAGTCTAAGAGAGAGTCATTTTCAATGTGGTAGCGAACTTGCTTCATGAGATTGAGCAAGAAGTGGACGTTATGAATAGAAGCCAGACGCAGGCCAAAAATCTCGTCACACTTAATCAAGTGGCGAATGTAAGCCCGGCTGTAGTGCTTGCAGGTGTAGCAATCGCACTTTTCATCGATTGGACGGAAGTCGCGAGCATACTGGGCATTCTTGACTACCAGACGTCCTTGGCTTGTCATACAGGTCCCATTGCGGGCAATCCGTGTGGCCAAGACACAGTCAAACATATCCACCCCACGAATGACTCCATCAATCAGCGAGTCAGGTGAACCAACCCCCATCAGATAACGTGGCTTGTGCTTAGGCATGACAGGCGTCAAATAATCCAGGACTTCATTCATCTCTTCCTTAGATTCCCCAACTGACAGGCCTCCAATCGAATAACCTGGGAAGTCCATGGCAATCATATCTTGAGCATGGGCTAGGCGTAAATCCTTGTAGCCTGCCCCTTGTAAGATGCCAAAGAGGGCTTGATCCTGTGGACGTTGGTGGGCCCGTAAGCCTCGCTCAGCCCAACGCGTCGTCCGCTCGATTGAGCGTTTGACATAGTCATAAGATTGGTCAAAAGGGGGACACTCGTCAAAACTCATGATAATGTCGGCACCTAATTGGTTTTCAATGTGAATGGCCTTTTCAGGCGACAGGAAGAGTTTCTCTCCATTAATGTGGTTGCGGAAGTGGACCCCTTCCTCAGTGATTTTACGCATGTCGCTGAGAGAGAAGACTTGGAAACCGCCCGAGTCAGTCAGAATCCCCTTGTCCCAGTTCATAAATTTATGTAAGCCACCGGCTTCCGCTACCAAGTCTTCACCTGGTCGTAACCAGAGGTGGTAGGTGTTGGCTAGGACAACGTCTGCCCCCATCTCCTTGAGTTCTTCAGGCGACAGGCCCTTGATGGTTGCCAAGGTACCGACCGGCATATACATGGGGGTCGGGAAGGATCCATGCGGGGTATGTAAGATTCCCAGGCGGGCGCCAGTATGTTTTTCTTCTTTGATGAGTTCATACCAGACTGCTGGTTTGGTCATGTCATCGACTCCTTTATCTGTTCAGTGCTCTCCCATTATAGCAAACTTTGCCAGTCAAAACCACCACTTTTGCCGCAGTCGGACTAGACAAAAAGCAGCGAGACCTAGGCCTCGCCGCTCACGCTTATTTTGGTTGTTTTAAGACATCGTTCAAGGCTTCCGAAATGGTTGGATGAGTGAAGAGGAAGTCGCGAATTTCAGTGTAAGGCACCTTGGTCTTGATAGCTAATGCCAAGAAGTTAATGACTTCTGGTGACATAACCCCATAGTGAGTGGCACCCAGAATGGTTTGATCCGCCTTGTTGACAATAATCTTGAAGCTACCGCGGTCATTGCCGATGACTTTGGCCTTAGGCACAGCCGCCATTGGTAAGCCGAAGACTAAGACCTCATGACCTGCTTCCACAGCTTGCGCTTCCGTCAAGCCCACATGTGATAATGGGGTTTGAAGGAAGACGGTGTAAGGAATCAGATTACGGTCAGACACCTTGCGAGACTTGTCGCCCCAGAGTTGGTCTTTGACAATGCGGAAATCATCTAGAGATACATAGGTGAATTGTGGCCCACCTTTGACATCACCCAAAGCGTAAACGCCAGGAACTGCTGTTTCTAAGTGCTCGTTCACTACCACTGCACCTTGAGCATCCAATTCAATATCCGTATTTTCTAAGCCTAATTGCGCGGTATTTGGACGGCGACCAGCCGCCACCAAGATGGCATCAGCTTCTAGGCGTTGACTTTGCCCTTGGTAGCTATAGGTCACAGTCCCGCCCTCAAAGGCCAAATCTTGAATGCCTAAGTAGAAGGTCAAACCAGCAGCTTCCATATCTGCCTTAATTTGAGCGGCGATTTCTGGTTCTTCACGTGGCATAAAGCGGTCAAAGATATCCAAGACGGTCACTTCAGAACCGAAGGTCCGGAACATATCGGCCATTTCCAAACCGATATAACCTGCCCCTACCACAACTAAACGTTTTGGCAACTTTTGTAAATCCAAGGCTTCTGTTGAAGTTAAGACAAAATCATTGCCTTCCAAGCCAGGAATAGCTGGTAAGGCAGTCTTAGCCCCAGTATTAATGAAGATGCGGTCCCCTGTTACTTGACGGGTTTGACCGTCAGTTAAGGTGACTTCAAGGCTGCGGTTGCCGGTAAAGCGAGCCCAACCAGTCCAAACTTCGGCACTCGCTTCATCTGCAATCATGTGATAGTTTTTGTCATTTAAGGCAGCAATTAACTTAGCCTTACGAGCAGCCGCTGCTTCGAAGTCTAAGCCTTGGCCTGCTGCTTCAATCAAGGTCTTAGATGGAATACAGCCGATGTTGATACAGGTCCCCCCGTACATCTTAGGAGAAGCTTCAATTAAGAGCACTTGCTCTTGACGACCAGCCAAGGTTTTAGCTAGGGTTTTGCCCCCTTTACCAAAGCCAATCACGATATTTTGATAATGTTGTGTCATGTTAATCCCTCATTTCATTCTTGCTATAATCCTAGTTTAGCCTCCTTGCCAAGAAAAAACAATTAGGTACTTTTTGGTAACTAGTGACCCCCAATCAAATCCGCCCGTTGGATCGCCGTAGCCCCCGGCAAAAGACTACTAGCTCGGACTAAACTGCCATAGCCATAGCGCTCCCTAACAGCATCCACCACACGTTCTGCCCTTTCTTCTTGGGCAGACTGTTCCGGGTCTTGGAAGAGAGAGAGCTGGGTTGGACCGGCTACCTGCAAGTGACTGACGGTCAGATGCAGGCTCTTAACAGGTAGGCGGAAATAGTGACGCTTGAGCAAGGTCTGGCTGTGGGCCATGAGTTGCTTGCTACTGGAGGTCAATTCAAAGGTCATTTGCCCACCCGAACGCTTGGGGATGATGTCCTTGCCATAGCCTATACCCAAGCCTAAACACGATGTCATCCGCCCTTCTCGTCGCAGACGACTCGCTAGGTTATCCGCCATTTCCCGAACCACCAAGGCAACTTGCCTATAGTCCAGATAGTTCCTTTCCAAAATCTGGGAAGCACTATAGACCTGGCTCTGAGGACTATAGGCCTCACCTATGACACTGGCATCTAAACCATTGGCGTGATAATAGAGTTCTGCCCCCTTGACCCCAAAGCGGGCCTTGAGTTTGCCCAAATCAGCATGAGCCAAATCCCTTACGGTATAAATGCCCATGGCCTCTAGCGCCGTCTGAGTGCGACGACCAATCCCCCAGAAATCACTGAGCTTTTCAATCTTCCAGACAGTCTCTGGGATCCTAGCGTAGGACCAATAAGCTAGATAAGGCGGTCGGTACTTGGCCACATTATCCAAACAAAGCTTGGCCAGTAGCAGATTGTCTCCTATGCCCACACAGGTCGGTAGGCCATAGCGCTTGTAAATTTCATGCTGAATCTGCCAGGCAATTTGATAATTGGAACCAAAGAGTGCGTGACTGCGCCCTACATCCAGAAAAGCCTCGTCAATCGAATAAACATGCAAATCCTCCCAAGCCACATACTGGAGGAAAATTCGGTTGATATCATGGTTACGCTGAACATAAAGATTCATACGCGCCGGCGCCAAGACGATATCCGAATCCTGCTTAGGTAAATCATAAACCCGACTGCCGGTGCCGATGCCGTATTCTGCCTTCATACGAGGACTGCTAGCCAGGACCAAGCCTCCTTTGAGATGGGGCCTGGAGACCACGCAAAGCTTGGCCGTCAACGGGTCCAGTCCCCTTTCTACGCATTCAATACTGGCGAAGAAAGACTTGCAGTCAATGCAGAGAATATCCTGTTTGGGGAAGAGGTCAGGGTCACGCTCAATCATGGTCCCACCACTTGGTCGGCTCATAGACTTGGACGTGGCGGATGGTCTCATATTCAACCGGCGAGTTGTCGATGAGGACAAACTGGTCTGCCCGTCCGATGACCTGCCCCATATAGTAAGCATGGCGCTCTGCCACCTGCACATTAAGGGTCACCTTAACCCTCAGTCTTTCTTGAAAAGCCCGCTGGAGCTGGGCATCAATTTCGGACTCGGTCATGATCTCTGGCGCCTGATAAGTCGCCAAAACCTCCTCTCGATTAGCCAGAACACTGGCCTTCAAATGAGGGCTGGAGAAAAAAGGCTGCCACTTCTTCATGCCGCGGTCATGATAATTTGTATTCATTGCCATTGTATTCACCTCATCTTAAGTATACGAACGTATGTTCGTTTTGTCAATGGGATTGCCCCCCTTGAAATAGAAAAAGCCCCTTCCCTAAATCACGGGAAGAAGCTTCTCTCTTCTTTATAATGTCATAATGTCGCCAATTTGGCTGCAATCGCTTGTCCTAAAGCTTGATGATTTTCCTCGTCCATGTGAACGAAGTCGATATTGGAAGGTTGGGCCACGGTTTTAGCATCTAAGAAGGCTACCCCATATTGGTCGCAAATCCTTTCCAAGATATTGGCTAGGTATTCTGATTGCATAATGCCATACTCATCAATTTCCTGGTAGAGGAATTCGGGATGATTCATAAGGCCACGCCCCACCACAATAGGTGAAACCACCAAAATTTGGGGTGGAGCCTGATGAACCCAGTTAGCAGGATTCTGAATGTATTTAATCATTTCCCCAATACCTAAGGCAATCTGATTGGCGCATTTGCCAAAATGACGCTTGAACTCATTGGTCCCCAACATGATGACTACCTGATCCAGCGGAGCATGGGATTGCATGACCATTGGCAAGGCCGTCATGCCGTGTCGCTCAGGATTCTTATGATCGGGGCTATTGACCGTTCGGCCATTGAGTCCTTCTTCGATCACTTCATCCTCTGGCCGCAAAGCTGCCAAGACACGGGTCCAGCGCTTGGAGTGACGACTGGCATTAAGGGGATTGAGGCCCCAGGTATTGCTGTCACCAAAACAAAGAATCCGCATGCTAGTCGCCTACTTTCCTTTGGCGGTCTTAACCTTACCTGTCCACTCAGTCATCCCACCCTTAAGGATGTAAATGTCGCTATAGCCGTTGCGTTTGAGACGGAAAGCTGCACGTTGGGCGGTCCCGAAAGCCTCGTCTACTAGGTAAATAGCTTGGTCCTTACGGATTTCCTTGAAGCGCATCTTGAATTGAGAACTTGGGATATTACGCGCCCCTAAGATATGACGAGCCTCAAACTCAGCCGCTTCACGAACATCGATTAATTGTCCCTTACGCCCTGCTGCAATCAGGTCTTCTTGCTTAATGGCTTTGGCGGCATAACGGCCCATGCCCCACAAGATCCCATAATAGAGGGTGTAAATCACAATAATACTTAATAAAACAACGGTAATAAAATTCAGAATTTGCATGCTTCTACTCCTAGTCCTTATTTAGGGCAAGACGTACTAATTGGGCTGCCCCGATGACCCCAGCATCGTTCCCTAATTCTGCCAAGACAAGCTGGGTGGTGTCTTTAATTGGCGGGAAGACATATTGATTGAAAAATACTTGGATTTTGTCCAAGAGGAAGGTCCCGGCTGCGGATACCCCGCCACCCACCACAATCTTAGAAGGGTTGAGGGTATTAGCGATATGAGAACATGCCAAACCTAAATAGCGCGCGAACATATCCACAATATGGTTAGCGAAGAAGTCGCCTTCCTTAGCCGCATCAAAAATCAATTTAGAAGAAAGTTCATCGCCATTATCAACGGCTGCCTTAATTGGTGAGTCACCGGCATATTCTTCGGCAAACTTACGGGCTAGGTTGACAATACCAGTGGCTGAAGCGACTGTCTCCAAGCAACCTGGCTTACCGCAGGTACATGGAATTGGGTCCGTCGTTTCAACCGTGATATGGCCGACTTCCCCAGCTGCCCCGTTGGCACCGCGCACCATTTGGCCGCCAGAGACGATACCGCCTCCAACACCTGTTCCTAGGGTAAACATGACCACATTGGCTTCGCCATTGCCGGCCCCTTTCCACTGTTCCCCTAAGGCTGCCACGTTGGCATCATTATCAAGGAAGAAAGGCATATCCAAGGCTGCTTCGAAAGCATCTTTCAGGCGCTGTAAGGTCCGCCAGTTAAGGTTGAAAGCCCCAATTACCGTCCCCGCTTCTGCATCTACCTTACCTGGTGAACCCATACCAATCCCTAAAAAGTCATCTTTGGTAAGGCCATAACGTTCCATATGTTCTTGAATGGACTGGATAATGGAAGGCACGATGTGCTTGCCATCCTCTAGGATGTTGGTCCCAATGGTCCATTTTTCCTGAATTTCCCCTTCTGAGGAAATAATCGCAAACTTGACGGATGTACCGCCCAAATCAATACCTAAAATTTTCTTTGACATAAATCTCACTCCTAGCGATAGATAAGGCTATTATTGAATCTAACAATTCCAAAATAAATCAGGCCGGCGCTGATAGCCAGGATGACTAGCAGGACCAAGAGGCGATGCCACCAAGTACGGCGGAAAGAATGTGGCAGCTGCAAGACATAAGTCAAGCCTAGTCCATAGAAGGCGCCACCCAAGTGGCCAAAAAAGTCAATGCCTGGTGACAGGAAGGAAAAGACTAAGTTAATCACGATTAAGGCCGCATAGTTCTGGGCTCTTGCACTCAGACTGTAAGAGTCTGGATAGAGATAAGATAAGGCCAAATAACTTGCAAAGAGTCCAAAGACAGCCCCACTAGCCCCAATCGAGACACTATTAGAAAAGGCAAAGGAGACGATGTTGCCGCCAATTCCCGCTCCTAAACTTAGTAGTAAGAAGCGCCATTTGCCCATCAGAGGCTCTAATTCTTGACCTAAGAAATAGAAAGACACACTGTTCAAGGCGATATGTTGCAAGTCAGCGTGCAAGAAAACAGCCGTTATCAGCCGCCACCATTCATTCTGAAGCACAATCCTAATATTATATTTAGCTCCCAGTAGAATCAAGGCTCGATACCAGTCTATTCCAGTTCGGGTTAAGCCATAGGTCCCAATAAACATGGCGACACACACTAGTAAAAAGAGGTAAGTCACCCAAGGGCCACGTTGAATTCGGCGCCAGGTTCGTTTGATTTCCATAATACCCTCCGTCCTCTAAATCGTTCCCAATTATTATACCTTATTTTTGGCTTTTCGCCTAGGGCTGATTCAATGAGCGCGCTAACAATAAACGCTCCACTGCCTGGTCATGCTCCTCCGCCTGCCAAGCCATCTGGTCATAATATTGACAAGGCAAGACCAGACTCAGCGTTGGCGTCTCAATCTGAGCCAAGAGGCGATCATAGTAGCCGCCACCAAAGCCAATCCGCTGGCCATCCTCCCGGAAGGCTAGGCCCGGCACAAGCAAAAGGTCTAAGCTAGCCATAGCCACTGCTGGCTCCGCCTGACTGGGTTGGTAGATGCCACGGAAAACTTGTTCTAAGCTCTCTTGCCCACGATATAGACAGAAATCCAAGCCCCGCTTAGGCATCATACGCGGCAGGAAAACTTGATAGCCTAAGTCTACCAAAGGGTCTAGCCACTGGGCCGTTGGCACTTCTTCTCCTACACCATAATAAAGGCCAATGCGCTGGTGGCCTTCTGCCGCCAATAAGGCCAAAAACTGTTGCCATAAATCATCCGTTAACTGCTGACGACTAGAAGCAGGCATCGACTTGAGGGCTGCTAGGGTGGCTTGCCTTAGGCTAGCCTTTAAATCTGTTACGTTAGTCATAAATGGCCTCCTTATTTTAAGCGTACTTCAAAGACATAGGGATAATACTTACCCGTCACATAGAAGCGGTCCCCTTCAATATGGGCGATGCCATTGAGCACATCAGGCTTACCCCCAGATGTCGACTGAGCTTCTAACTTATGTTCCTTAATCAGCGCAGTGAAGTCGTACTGGCTCTCAATGACGCCCGTCTCAGGGTCCAACTTTACAATAAAGGGACTCTGCCAAATATTGCCATAGAGCTTGCCATCGACCAATTCTAATTCATTAAGCCATTTAATGGGCTTGCCCTGGTCCGTCACTGTTACCTCGCGCTTGAGCTCAAAGTTTTTAGCATCCCGTTCCTGTAACTTAGTGGAGCCATTGGTCATCCAGAGACTGTCGCGACTGGCATCATAGGCCAGGCCCCAACCTTCCCCCTCATAGTGGAAGGTTTCCAAAATGGCCAAGGTCTTAGGGTCCCGTTTATAGGCTAGGCCTTCTTTGTAGGTAATCTGCCAGACAGCATCCGGTGTCTGCGTTAGTCCTTCACCAAAGACTTGGCGATCTAGTCGATCCTTCACTTCTAGCTGGCCTGTCTCTAAATTCAAGACACCTACAACAGAATCCCCATACTGGCCTGTTGACATAAGCAATTGGCCTTCAGAGCTTACTTCCAAACCTTGGGTAAACCAACGGTCATCCCGCTCATATTGCGCAAGCACTTCATAGTCAGCCTGGGGGGCTGCCTCTGCCAACTGATTACTTGCACCTAGAGAAATTAGGGCTAAAAGCCCCAAAACTAGAGGGTATTTTTTCATCTCACTCACTTCCTCACTTGAGTTTCGCTCCATGACTTGATATGATGATAGTAACATATATTGAGTGAAGGAGCCACTTATGCTATATAATTTCTTATTAACTTTTATCCGCTTCATTTTCCGTCTAATCAATGGCCGTGAAGTCGTGCAAGGCTTGGAAAATCTTCCTAAAGATCAACCCTATATTATTGCCGCAACCCACCGATCTTTGACTGACCCCTTGTTTGTTGCCTTCGAGACCTACCCTCATCAAATCGCCTTTATGGCCAAGGAAAGTCTCTTCAAGTTCAAGCCACTGGGCTGGCTCTTCCGTAAGGTCAACGTCTTCCCCGTCAATCGCGACAAACCATCGACTAGCACCATCAAGCACGCAGTTAAGATTATGAATGAAGATGGCAAGATTCTAGGGATCTTCCCTTCCGGCTCTCGTCATACCACTGAGATTAAGGGCGGGACAGCCTTCATCCAAAAGCTCAGCAAACAAGCCATCGTACCTTGTGCCATCCAACCACCTATCGGCTTCAAGCAATTTTTCTTGCGCCGTCGTTGTAAAATTGCCTTTGGTGCCCCAATTCCTTACCAAGAAGGCGTCAAGTACGACAAGGACAAGTTAGCTCAAATTGATGCCCAACTGGCTGAAGAATTCGCCAAATTAGACCATCAACTAGATCCTAACTATCACTACCAACCACGCAAAAAATAAGCTCGTCCACTCCCATTATATCATATATGATATAATGGGAGTTTTTTTACCC
>CBDFAX010000012.1:0-50436 GCA_965245735.1 uncultured Abiotrophia sp.
GTTTATGGTCTTGATCGAAGACTAGGCAGGGATCGAAGCCCTTTTCCTTGTGCTCTAGGTAGAGATCCAGGGTCTTGACCTCATGGCGACCCGCCAGCCCAGCTTGCACTCGAGCTAGGATTTGGGCATTGAGCCCTTGATGATTTGGGTAGGCATAAACAATTAAGACTTTCATGGTGATTACCTCCTTATAATCTATGCGGTATTAGTCGGTTTCCTCCTCCTCGGCCAAGAGACGTTGGAAGCCATACTCGTAGAGGTAGCTGGCCAGACGAGTTAGGACGATAGGACGCTGGGCAATTTCGGCCTGAACCCGGATCATGGCATCCACTGAGACCTGGAGGCGCAAGGTGGCCTGGCGGTAACGCCAGTGGTTGTAAACATTCATGGCGACTAGGAAGACTAGGCAGAGCGAGGTCAGGTTCCAAACAAACTGATCTGGCCTTAGCGCTAGGAGCCCCGTCAACATGGTCCCCAAGAAAGGCCAGGCCTGGTCCAAGTGACCATTAAAGAATTCCACCACTAGGACTAAGAGGACGAAGCCCAAGACAAAGATCAGACCATCTGTTAGGGTGTCGAAGAGCGCCAAGAGGGACTGGATGACCTTCTTAGTCGTCAGACCACTCAGGTCCTGTTTAATCAAGTCCTGATAGCGATCGTAGTCGCGCTCAGTCAGATTGGCCTCTTCCCGCTCCAGCTGAAGGACCAAGTTATCCTTGTCCTCTGGACTCAGTTTCCTAACATTGCTTGGCTCCATCTTAACACCTCCTTGATAGCTCTATTATAGCACAAAGGCAATTAGGCCCCAAGTCCTCCCCCTTATCCTTGATTTATGAGTCCAGAATTATTAAAATGATAGATGAATAGTATACTGTAAAGGATTTGACTGCGATTATGCAACTGCTTGAAGGCGTCTATGCCCCCCACCAACACAAACGACTCAAAGACATCCTCTTCCTGGTCATCGGCATCCTGCTCTTTAGTGTCTATGCCGGCCTGCTAGTCCCTTATAACGGCATCGGGGCCAGCGGCACTATCGGGATTGGGCTGATTATGCAGAAGTATTTCGGCATTCCCATCGGGACCACCCAATTAGCCCTCAACGTCCCCCTCTTCTACATTGCCTACAAATATATAGGCAAGCAATTTCTCCTGTTGACAGGCGCCACTATCTTGACCTCCTCCTTCCTCATTAACAACCTGCCCAATATGGTAGCCCCAGTTGAACTCAACGATTCCCTAGTGGCTGCCATCTTCTGTGGTATTATCTCCGGGGTTGCCATGAGCTTTCTGCTGATTGCGGGTGCTTCAACAGGCGGGACCGACATTACCGGTAAATTCCTGGCCAAGCGCTTCAAATGGAGCATCCCAACGGTCTTCCTTATGCAGGACATCCTGGTCTATAGCTTAATCTGGCTGACCTTCGACATTCAACACGTCATGTATGCCCTGATTATGAGCTTCGTCCGTAACCAGACCATGAAGAACATCCAACGCTTCTTCTCGGCCTATATCCAATGTTCCATTATCTGTCTCAATCCGCAAGAAGTCGTGTCCGCCATCAACTCCCGTCTGGGCCGGGGCTCGACCATTATTGAAGTGGAAGGTGGCTATTCCCACCAGAAACAATACATGATTATCCTCATCATTCAGCAAAATGAGCTGCATACCCTCAAGAAAATTATCGCCCAAACCAGTCCCAAGTCCTTCATCACCATTACCAACATCAACAACATCTTGGGCAACTTCAAGGAACACTCTTACGAATTATAAGACAAGAAAAGGCTGGCACCCAGAGCGGGTGCCAGCCTTTTTTGTGCACTTAAACTTAGACTTTAAGCCAAGAGTTCTTCAAAGTCCATGCCGCTCGAATTCTTATCGAACTGGCTGTTATAGAGGTCAGCATAGAAGCCGCCTTGAGCCATAAGCTCCTGGTGGTTACCTTGTTCGATAATGCGACCTTCCTGCATGACCAGGATATAGTCGGCATTCTTAATGGTCGACAGACGGTGGGCGATAACGAAGGAAGTCCGCCCCTCCATAAGGGTATCCATGGCCTGTTGAATTAGTTCTTCGGTCCGGGTATCTACTGAAGAAGTGGCCTCGTCCAAGATCAGCAGTGGCGCGTCCTTAAGCAAGGCGCGGGCAATGGTCATAAGCTGCTTTTGCCCAACCGATAAGGTCACGGTGTCATCCAGGACCGTGTCGTAGCCCTTAGGCAGGGTCATAATATAGTGGTGGACGCCGGCCGCCTTGGCCGCCTCGACTACCTGGTCGTCACTAATGCCAGTCTGGTTGAAGATGAGGTTTTCCTTGATAGTCCCTTCAAAGAGCCAGGTATCCTGTAGGACCATGGCGAAGGCATCATGGACTTCCGACCGCTTCATTTGGGCCAGGTCTACGCCATCAATGGTGATGGTCCCTTGGTTGATTTCATAGAACTTCATGAGCAGGTTAACAATGGTGGTCTTACCTGCCCCGGTCGGCCCTACAATGGCAATCTTCTTACCTGGACGGGCTTGGGCCGTAAAGTCATTGATGATAGTCTTATCAGGCGAATAACCGAAGGTGACCTGGTCGAAGGTGACCTGGCCCTTAATGTCGGTCAAGGCCTGTGGCAGGTCGTGGTCATCCGCCATTTCTTCTTCATTGAGGAATTCGGAGACCCGACTCATGGCCGCCCCCGCTTGTTGCAGGGAAGTCATGCCTTGGGCCAGTTGGGAAATGGGTTGAGCAAAGATTCGCACATAGACCATAAAGGCCACGATGGTCCCCATGGTCACGCCACTACCCTCCTGCAGGGCCAAGATAGCCCCAACAATAATGACTAAGACATAGGCGAAGTTGCCAATGAAAATCATCAGCGGCATCATAATACCTGAGATAAATTGAGACTTCCAGATGCTGTCATGGAGTTGGCCATTGAGCTTGGCGAACTGTTCCAAAGATTCAGGTACGGCATTGTAGCTGGTGACGACATTGTGGCCCGAATAAGTTTCCTCGACGAAGCCATTGACGGCCGCCAAGTTGACTTGTTGGGCCTTGAAGAAGCCTTGGGCCCGCATACCAATAAACATAATCAGGATAAAGCCCACAAAGACGGAAATTACCGTCACCAGCGATAGGATGACATTGGCGGTGAACATCATAATCAGGACCGCGACTATCAAGATAACCGAAGAAATTACATTGGCCAGACTCTGGTTAAGGGATTGGCCGACGGTGTCCACGTCGTTAGTCACCCGTGACAGGGTATCCCCTTGGGAATGACTATCGAAGTAGGCCAAGGGTAGACGGTTAATCTTGGTGGCGATGGCCCGGCGCAGACGTTGGGACAGGCGCTGAATCATGGTGGTGATAATGAAGCCTTGTAGGTAGTTAATTACCGCCCCGAAGGCGTAGAGACCAGCCAGCAAGAAACCCACAGCTGAAATGGCCTTGAGGTCCATATTGCCTGACATGCCTTGGCCAATCAGGTTGGTCATTTCTTCCAACTTACGTGGCCCATAGACCGTAATCATACTGAAAATGGTCGCCCCAATCAGAGCCAAGACCAAGGGCAGTTGAAAGCCTTGAATATAAGGTTTGATTCCCTTAAAGAGGGATGGTTTGGATGTCTTATTGGCCATCTTCTAATTCCTCCTTGGATAATTGAGAGTAAGCAATTTCGCGATAGACTGCATTGTCCTTTAGCAATTCCTTGTGGGTTCCTTGGCCGACCACCCGACCTTGGTCTAGGACCAGAATCAAGTCAGCCTCCATAATGGTGGAGATCCGTTGAGCCACAATCAACTTAGTCATGTGGGCCGTCTCCTTGGTCAAGGCCTCACGCAAGATACGGTCGGTCTTATAGTCCAAGGCAGAGAAAGAATCGTCAAAGATTAAGATTTCTGGCTTACGCGCCAGAGCCCGGGCAATGGCCAGACGTTGACGTTGACCACCCGAGAAGTTGGTCCCGCCCTGAGCCACATGCTCGGCTAGGCCGCCTTCCTTGGCCTCCACAAAGTCCTTAGCTTGGGCCAATTCAAGGGCCTGCCACATCTTGGCTTCCGTCAGTGGGCTTTCTAAGCTATCCCCCATGTCCAGGTTGGACTGGATGTCGCCCGAGAAGAGGACGGCCTTTTGAGGAATGTAACCTACCCGCTTGCGCAGTTCAGTCAAGTCGTAGTCGGCCACGTTGATGCCATCGACCAGAATTTGGCCTTCTGACACATCATAGAAGCGTGGAATCAAGTTAACCAGGGTGGATTTCCCTGAACCAGTTGAGCCGATAAAGGCCACGGTTTGACCGGCTTGGGCCTGGAAGGATACGTCCTGGATGACCGGCTCGGCTTCTTGGGCATAGCGGAAGGTCACATTTTGGAAGGTGACTTGACCCTTGAGACTTGGGTCTGGAGACTGGCCCTGGGCTAGTGAATGAATGCTTGGTTCTAGTTCTAAGACTTGATTGATCCGGCCCGCTGCCACCAAGCTACGGGGCAGGATGAAGAAGATAATCCCCATCAAGAGGAAGCCGATGACAATCTGCATGGCGTAGGACATGAAGACAATCATTTCACTGAAGAGGCCAACTTTATCAAATAAGTTAGCGGAGGCAATGAGATAGGCCCCGATCCAATAGATGGCCAGGGTCAAACCTGAGGAAATCCCCGACATAATAGGGTTGAAGATGGCCATGAGGTTGTTAACGAAGAGGTTGAGTCGGGTCACTTCATTGTTAGTGGCTTCGAACTTAGCATCTTGGTAGTCCTCAGCATTGTAGGCCCGAATAACCCGAATCCCCATCAGACTCTCGCGGGTAACGGCATTGAGCTTATCGGTTAATTTCTGAATGACCGCTTGCTTAGGAAAGGCCAAGGTCATGAGGACTACCGTCATTAAAATGTTGATTAAGACCGCTACCCCCACTGCCCAAAGCCAGGCCTCGGACTTGCCCACAATCTTGGTCATGGCCCAAATAGCCATAATAGGACCGCGAACGATGACCTGGAGGCCCATGGTAATCAGCAGCTGAATCTGGCTGATGTCATTAGTGGTCCGGGTCAAGAGAGAGGGAATACTAAAACGTTTGATTTCAGCATCTGAATAGCTGAGGACTTGGCTATAGATGTCCGACCGCAAACGGGTGGTATAGCTAGCGGCTAGACGGGCGGCTAGGAAGCCCACCATAACTAGGCTGGCGAAACTAGCCAGAGATAGGCCCAACATCAGGGCGCCAGGGCCCATTAACTGATCTAGGCCCACGCCTGGTGTTTGTAAGAGAGTGGCCACTTCCTTCATATAACTTGGAACTTCTAAGTCCAAGTAGACGGCTAGGAAGATGAAGGCCACGGTAAGACCCACCATCCCCCATTCACGGGCGCTAAGTCGCTTAATTAATTTAAACATGGTCTACTCCTTTGTATTGAATATGTTCCAGATTTTGCGTCAAGTGGCGGATCACCTGGTGGAAGACTGCTAGATCTTGGTCACTGAGTCCTTCCAGTAATTGGTCGTGGATGGTCTTTAAGAAATGATCGACCTGGGCTTGCTTGACCAGGCCTTGCTCGGTCAGGGTCACATACTTGCGCCGCTTATCGCGGGAATCCGGCTTAATGTCAATCAGCTGATTCTTCTCCATACGCTTGAAGAGTTGGCTAGCCACCGGCTTGGAGATTTTCATTTTTTCTGCGATCTCCATCATGGTAACCGGCCGGTCTTGGTGGTGGAAGAGATAGGTCACTACCCGTCCCTGGGGACCGGCTAACCAATCCATACCGGCTTCCTTAGCCAGGTTCTGAGCTTGATTTTTAAGGCGATGGCTGAAGACCACCGCGTCATGGATACAACCTTCCATTGGCATCCCTCCGTCAATAGTTATCATGATAACTATTTTAGCATAGCCCCAAGCCCTTGGCAAGTTGCAGCCCCTCGACAAAACTTTAGAAATACTTTAGAATTGCTTGAGAGATATTTGATTTTTAGGTCCTATACTAAGAACTATCAAGGAGCCAAGCTCCACATTAGCAGAAAGGACGTGTTCCCCATGACCCCCATCCTGACTACCCAGTCCCTGACTAAAAACTACGCCTCAGGGTCGGCCCTAACCCAGGTCAGCCTCAGCCTAGAAGAAGGCGACATCTACGGCTTAATCGGCCAAAACGGGGCCGGTAAAACTACCCTACTCAAGCTTATTACCAGACTCATTCACCCTAGCTCCGGTAGCGTCTCCCTCTTCGGCTCTAGCAGCGACCGGGAGTGGAGCCAGGCCCTGGCTCGGGTGGGTGCCGTCATCGAGTCGCCAGCCGCCTTCCCTAATCTGTCGGCCTACGAGAACTTGCGCTACCAAGCCACCCTCCTCTGCCTGCCCCAAGCCGAGCAAGTCATCCAGGAGACCCTAGAATTAATCGACTTGCAGAATGCTGGTCGCAAGCCCTTCAAGGACTTCTCTCTAGGCATGAAGCAACGCCTGGCCATCGGTCTGGCGATCTTGGCCAAGCCCGACCTGCTCATTTTGGATGAGCCGGTCAACGGCCTAGACCCCATCGGCATTAGCGACTTGCGCGCCCTCCTCCTCCGCCTCAACCGCGAGTTAGGCATGACCATGATTATTTCCAGCCACATCCTAAGCGAGCTCCAGCAAGTGGCCAACCGCTTTGGCTTTATCAAAGACGGACGGCTAATTAAGGAAATCTCCAAGACCGAATTCGATCGCCTGTCCGAAGACTACATTGTCCTCAAGACTCATGCGGTGGAAGCCGCCAGCCGCCTGCTAGAGAGCCAGTTCAGCTATCCTTTCAAGGTAGTCGACGAGACCGGTGAAATCCATGTCTTCGCGCCTGCCAACCAGTTGTCGGCCGTCAACACCGCCCTGGTGCAAGGCCAAGTGGCCCTGGATGAGATTTATTACGCTAAGCAGAACCTAGAAAACTACTTCACCCAATTGATTCACGAGGAGGATGCTCACCATGTTAGCCATTCTTAAAGCCGACTTCCGCCGTCTGCTTCATTCAAAGGGTTTCTGGACCATGGAAATCCTGCTCCTGGCCTTCAACTTCCTCATTGTCCTCCTAGCTCATCCTACCGTCCTCAAGTTTATCTCGGGCCTCCAAGGAGTCAGCGGTGCCGAGGGCCTGGAGCAGCTGAGATTGGACGGCTTGACCGCCGTCAGCCAGGCCATTGAAAGCGGAGCTGGTATTCAGATTTTTATGCTCTTTTTGACCCTCTACTTGGTGGGGCCTGAACTCAACCACCAACTCTATAAAAATTCTCTATCCGCCGGCATCTCCCGCTTCAGCTACTACTTCAATAAATGGCTGATGATTTTCCTCTTAACCGGCTTCAACCTCTTCCTCTACACCAGCACCCGCTATCTATATGCCAGTCTCTTCCTGAATATGTCGGGTCTAAGTCCCGAGGTGCTTGGACAAGGAGTCCAAGTCCTCCTGCTCCAATGGCTCTTCATCCAATTCTGGGTGGCCGTCATCCTGACCCTCCTCCACTTGACCCATTCCATCCCCATCAGTCTGGTCTTTTTCTTCCTATTCGGACCTTCCGCCAATTATCTGGCCATGCTCTTGCCAAAAATCACCTGGCTGCGCTACGTCGATGTGCAAGCCGACTTCGCCCTCCTATCAGACCCCAACCTAGCCCTGGCCGTGGGCCTGTCGCTGATTCTAAGTACCATCTTCGGCTGCCTAGGCTACCAGATTTTCAAAAGACGAGACTTATAAAGCCACAAAAATAAGCCAGCCCATCAGTATGCAAACTGATGGGCTGGCTTTTTGCTATCTCAATGGTAGGCTGACGCAGACGGAGAAATCCAAGTCCTGACTGCTTAGGGTCAGCTGGCCACCTAGTAATTGGATTACTTGCTGACTAATATAGAGCCCCAGGCCAGAAGAAGACTCGACTTCTGACAGGTTTTCTGAATAGAAGCGTTTGGTCAAGTAGCGAACCTGTTGGATGGGCTGGGCCATTTGGTTATCAAGGCGAATTTGCAGCTGGTCTGCTTGGAGGCTGAGGCTAATTCGGCCCTGGCCCTGGCCATGTTTAAGCAAGTTGCCTAGCAGGTTCTGCAAGACCCTCACCAGAAGTTCTGGGTCGGTTTCTAGCCAGATAGGACCTGGCGCCAGGTCCAAGTCGACCCTAAGTCCCGCCCTTTGGAAGGCTTCATAGTAGGTCAAGGCCGTCTCCAACAAGAGCTGATGAACATCTACGCGCGCAAAGCTGGGCTTGACCTCGTGCTCCAAGACCCGGCGATAGTCCAAGAGGGCCTCAAGCCGGCCCGAAACCTGCTTGAGTTGCTGATGGACCTTTTCCAAGGCCTGGACATCGGGTAGCTCTTGGGCTTTGACCTGCTTAAGGGCTTGCTGGGTATAACCCGACGCAATGGTGAGCGGGGTCCGGATATCGTGGGCAATATTGCTGATGGCCTGGTCCAAATCCCGCCGCTCCTGTTGGCTGGTGATTCGCTCGGCTTCCTGGTCCTCGAAGACTTCTTGGATAGCCTGGCTCAGGTCCACTAAAGTTCGACTCTGCTGACTGAGACGCAGGCGCCCTTGGGATTTGGTCTGGCGCTTGGTCTCAATCTGTCGGGTTAGCTGGCGGACGGTGTAGCTTTGATGAAATAAATAGAGGATGGTCCCCAGGAGACAGAGGCCTAGGCCCAAGGTAATTCCCAACATTAGGTCGCCTCCCCTCCTGGCCGGACGCCTTGAGCTAGGCGAACCCCCAAGCCCCAGACCGTCTCAATATAATCCTGGCTATCATCTAGCTGGCTGATTTTCTTGCGCAGGTTGGACAGGTGGGTGTTAAGGGTATTGTCGCCCGGAATGAAGGCATCTTGCCAGACTAATTCATAGAGCAGCTCCTTGGTAAAAATCCGCTGGGGCTCGCCTAGCAAGGTGGTTAGAATGCCAAATTCCTTTTTAGACAGACGAACCGCTTGGCCCTTCCGACTGATCTCAAAGCTATCGGCCTGGAGTTGCAGCTGGCCTAGGCGGGTGGTCGCCTGGCTTGGCTGACTGCTAGCGCCCGCCTCATGGCCGGCTGTCCGCAACTGGACGGCCACCCGGGCATAGAGCTCCTCGAAGTCGAAAGGCTTGACCATGTAGTCATTGGCCCCGGCTAGCAGCATCTGACTAATCAGCTTCTTGTCCCCCAAGGCCGTCAGCATAATGACCGGCACCTGACTAAAGGCTCGGATGGCCTCCAGGACAGCCTGGCCATTCATGCCCGGCAACATATAGTCCAACAGGACCAAATCCACCGGCTGGGACTGGCAGTAAAGCAGCCCCTCGGTCCCGGCAAAGGCGGAGACCAGTTCATGTTCCTGACCCAGGGACTGCTTAATCAGGGCATGAATATCCTGGTTATCTTCGATAATTAATAGGCGTGCCATAGCGGCCTCCTTTCGTGCGGGTCTTGCCAAGATTAGTCTTGGCTTGGAGCTGGACTTTCGGCTTGTAGGTCTGCTTGGTCTTGTGATTCAGGTGTATGAGTTGCTGACACTTGAGCTGTAGCAGCGTCTGATTCAGCTGGTTCAACTTCAGGCACTAGTTCTTCAGTCACTCCTGCTACAGGCTCAGCTTCTTTAGCCGCTTCTTTTGCAGGTTCTTCTGCAACCGCCTCTAGTGCTTGACTTTGGTCGCCTTCTGCTGGCGCCCCTTCTAAGACTGGCACTGGCGCTTGTTCCGGCTTCTTAAGCAAGTAAACTTGGCCGGCAAAAATCAAGCCTACTACCACTACTAGACGGACTAATTCCACGTCTTCTGTGGCAGGTGAACGCAAGGATAGGATCCAGCCCACTAAGAGAGGCAGATAGATTTTCCAAGTAGCAAAGCCACCCAAGAACTCAGGCTTTCTCTTGAAGCTCAGAAAGAGAATGCCCAGATAGTAAACAGCCAGGCCGGTATAGCTTAGGTCCACAATATGACTGATGCGCACATAAGGGGTCATAAAGCCACCCAAGGCAATAATGACAAGACTCAAGCCAATCATAATCACATAGTGGCTGTAAATAAAGCCAGCAGCTGACTGGTCGGCCCCTTGCGGCACCCGGTCGATTTGAACCTTATAGTGGAGAATGAGGCAGCTAATGAGGATAAGACCTAGTAAGGTGGTCGTTTCCAGAGATAGGAAGGTACCCAAGCTGAGGACAACCAAGCCGGCTGAGTACATCATGGTCATGAGTGAGGTACGGTCCTTCAACCGGTCGAAGTCCAGGGCTGGCACTTGGCGGTCACGCAAAAAGTAAAATGGCGCTAACCAGCCAGCTAGAATTGCTACTACCAAAGCAGCGACGCCCCATTCATAAGACAACTTGGTGCCCAGCAGGAGCAAGACCCCTTGAGCCAAGAAAATCAAGCCATGACTAGCAGCAAAGTATTTGTTCTGGTCATCATGGGCCTTGAGCCATTGAAGGCCGTAACGTAGGGCCAGACTGAGGCTGAGGAAGGCCAGGCATGCTGACAAGAGGACCCAGCTATCCTTCCAAGAAGCCGTATTGCCTTTAAAGAGGAAGAGGAAGACGGTCATATCGAAGAAATGACAGACATAGTCCAGGGGGCCTTCCTTCAGGTAACGATTGTTGTAAGCGGCTTGGCTGAACCAGACATAGAGAATGACCGACAGGGTCAGGGCAAAACGCCAGATCAGGTTGGTCTCCAGGGGATACTTGGTGATATCTGCTAACATATAGAGCAGAGTGAACAGGCCGGTAACAAAAACAAAATCATAAAAAATTTCTAAAACTGAAACACGTTTGGTTTCTAACATGGCATTCACCTCATTTTATTGATTGGTCTTGAGATACTTGAGTCGAAGTAAGCAGGGATTCCATTCATCCCAGAGATCCGGGAAGACTTCAATGGCCTCGTAGCCACAAGCCTGGTAGAAGGCATTGGTGGCATCATAAGCCTCATAATGACCCGGGGCCACGGTCTTGACCTGCAGATAATGATAGCCCTGGCTGATAGCATAGTCTTCAGCCGCGGCCATGAGCTGGCGGCCTAGTCCCTGGCCCTGATGGGCCTTGAGGACGCCCATGCAATGGATTTCTAGGCAGACAGGGGAAGTTTCTTGAAGGGTGATAAAGCCCCAGCCCTCCCCTGCTTGAAAGCAAACCCGGTCGCTGGCCTGGTCAATGTATTCCTGGGTGGAGTCTGGCAGACCAAACCATTCAGGCAGGTCGGCTAAGACCTTAGCCACTAGTTGTGAGCGGTCTTGACCTGCTTGCACTAATTGAATCATGATTTATCCTCCTTTGGCTTTTTCTACTGAAACGCGTTTGGTTTCTAACATGGCATTCACCTCATTTTATTAATTGGTCTTGAGATACTTGAGTCGAAGTAAACAGGGATTCCATTCATCCCAGAGATCCGGGAAGATTTCTATGGCCTCATAGCCACAGGCCTGGTAGAAGGCATTGGTGGCATCATAAGCCTCATAGTGTCCCGGGGCCACGGTCTTGACCTGCAGATAATGATAGCCCTGGCTGATCGCATAGCGCTCGGCCGCAGCCACGAGTTGCCGCCCCAGGCCCTGGCCTTGATGGGCTTTGAGGACGCCCATGCAATGGATTTCTAGGCAGACAGGGGAAGTTTCTTGAAGGGTGATAAAGCCCCAGCCCTCCCCTGCTTGAAAGCAAACCCGGTCGCTGGCCTGGTCAATGTATTCCTGGGTGGAGTCTGGCAGACCAAACCATTCAGGCAGGTCGGCTAAGACCTTAGCCACTAGTTGTGAGCGGTCTTGACCTGCTTCTACTAATTGAATCATGATTTATCCTCCTTTGGATTTTTCTTAGGCTTGGGGGCCGGTAATTCAGGCCACATGGCTTCAAACAATGCCAGGACATAGCCTGATTGCTCTAGGTCCTCTACCTCAATCATGGGCTTGGCACCCGGATAAGGAAGGGCCTTGGCTTCTTTGGCTAGATAGGATAGCGCGGCAGGCACCGGCTTGACTAGCAGGCGGTTATCGTAGAGACCGCCCACTAATTTGCCTTGATAGTAGAGCAGGTACTCGCCCATCATGGCCCGACTGGTGACCCCCTGGTCATGCTGGCAAAGGTCTAGAATAAAGGCTAGATAATCTGGACTGGTAGCCATCCTAGTCCCCTCCCTTCAAATAGTCCTTAAGGTAGGTCAGATTGCCATAGGCTTCTAGCTCCAGGGGCTCAGTCGTCAAGACCATGCCTCGTCCGGCCGGGTCGCTTGGTACTTGGAAGGCCAGACCTAGACGGCCAGGTTCCTGCCCCGGTGCCCAGGCAATGTAGAGAGTCTTGAGGTAGCCGTAAGTGGCATCTTCGGACTGGAGGACGGTCTGGGCATAAGCATACCAGTCTCCGACCTTATAGAGTTGGTTGAGGATTTGGTCCAGATATTCCTGGCTAACCTGCCGGCTGTCTGGCACCAAATGGGGCAAGAGACGTAACTCCGCGCTATCTTCGGCGATAGTGGCTAGGTCTATCTTGACTGCCCCCAAACTTCTGAGTCCTTCTAACACCTTATCCCTCCTCTGTCTGATCCTTGGCTTGGTCCAAGGCCTGGAATTTGGCCTTCATGGTTGGGTTCTTGCGGGTCAGCTTCTTAACGCTGACATCGTCCAGCTTGTTATTGGCTAGGCGCAGTTGGTTCTCGCTAGTCAGTAGAGCCGTCTTGACGGCCTCCATGCGCTTGATGGCCTTGTCGATTTCCTCGATGGCTTTGGCAAAGTTGTTGCTGGCTGAATTGTAGTTTTTAGCGAAGGCTAGTTTGAAGGCGTTGAGGTCTTCTTCAAAATGGGTAATGTCAATATTCTGCTCCCGCATCTGGGCCAGTTCTTGCTTATAATGGAGGGCATTCATGGCCGCATTGCGCAGGAGGGTAATCATAGGCAGGAAGAATTGTGGCCGAATGACATACATCTTGTCGTAGACATAGGACACATCCACGATGCCACTATTATAGAGCTCATTGTCGGCTTCTAGCAGGCTGACCAAAATGGCATATTCGCAACCCTTCTCCCGCCGGTCCTTGTCTAACTCCTTGAAGAATTGTTCGTTCTTCTTCTTGCTAGCGGTCTCGTCGCCTTCGTTCTTCATCTCAAACATAATGGAGAGGATTTCAACCCCCTGGTCGTCATACTCGCGGTAGATATAGTCCCCCTTGGAACCCGTCCGGGCATCATTGTCCTTGCCGAACTGGGCCTTGGGAAACATACCCATACGGTTGCGGTTGAACTCGTACTCGCAGTGCTGCTCCAGGCTCTCGCCAATCATCTTGGTGGACTGCTTGGCCTTGAAGTCCTTGTAAAACTCAATGGTTTCGTCCTTCTTACGCAACTCCAATTCGTACTTCTCTTGGTCGGCCTTGCGAGACAGCTGAGCTTCCTTCTCCTGTAAGGCCAGCTGGTTGGCAACCGCATCGCGCTCCTTCTCCAACTGAGTCTTGGCCGTTTGCAGGGCTTGTTGGTGCTCCAACTGGGCCTGCTTGAGTTGGAATTCCAGGGCTTGAATGGCCTGGTCCTTGGCCGTCAACTGGCCCTGGAGGGCGGTCTCGGTTTCTTTTTGAATCAGGGCCTTCTCCGTTTCAAATTGTTGGATTTGATGTTGTAGCTGGCTCAATTCCTGGTCCTTTTGGGCCCGCAAAGCCTGCTCCTGGTTCTGATAGCGTTGCTCGGCCAAGTCTAGGGCCTGATGGAGGCGGGCCTGCACTTCGGCATCGAATTCAGCCGTCCGAACCTGGGCTAGCAACTCGCTATATTGGGTTTCATTAATGGTAAAGTGGGTCCCGCAATGGGGACATTGGATTTCTTTCATATAATACGGGGACTCCTTTCATAACTTTGTCTTCTCTATTATAACAAAAAAAGCCCCCGGCTTGTAGCGGGAGCTAGGCTTCGACAAGAGTTGCTTGCCTATTATTCGTGAATTGTAAGCGCCAAACTTGGAAAGGGCTTGGGGTCATCACTTTTAAAGTTTAGTGAAGTGGCAAGCGCTGGCCTTGCTGGACCAATCTTCAGCTAGGAAGCGGGACCGGCTTCAGTCAGCCTGCGGCTGTCTTCCGCCTTGCTGGTCTATGGTGGCCTAAGTCGCTCCGCGCCAAGGCCACTCATAGGCCCAGCATCCTAAGCGCTCCTAGCTAAAGATTGGGCGCTAGGCCGCCGGTTGACAATCAAGCGAGGACATAAAAAATGACGGTATCGCTACCGCCATTGGCAACTTGCAACTAAGCAAGTCTATTTTTAATTATTTTTAGCTTCTTCCACGTAACTATGGAAGAGCGAAGCATAGTGGTCATATTGATCCGGGTAGCCCTTGCGCAAGTTACGCAGGAAAGCCCGTTTGACTGGCGTCGTATAACGGAAATGAATGTAGAAGAGCGCTATAAGCAGTGCACCGGCCAAGCCACCAAGTGATGAGAGGACAGACAAAAATTCGACACCTGGCTTGCTAAAGTATAAAACCCCTGCCGCTGCAAACAGGACCGCCAGAATAATAATGACCCACTTAAAGTTCTTGTCTAGGCGCGCCTGCACCTCTGCTAATTCTAGAATCACACCTTGTAACTCGCCATCTGTATAGACTCCCTCACGTAGGTTACGCGCCGCGTCACGAGAGAGCACTGTCCGTGTTGCCATAGTTGAATCCACTCCTTTAGTTTTGGATAGTCTCAATATAGCATTTTTAGGATTTCAATTCAAGATTTGTAGGCTTTCAAGCCCTCTTTCTGCCTTGCCCTAAGGCCCCTATGTTATACTAAAAGGCAAAGGAGGAGGATGAAGATGTCCACAAGTTCTTACACCAGTCAAAGCCTAGCGCCGCTACTACCTGAGCCAGTCAGACAACATTTTCTCAGTCTACCCCCTAGTCACCAAGCCGAATGGCTTAAGTACCTCAACGAAGCCAAGCAGGAAGCCACTAAGGAGCGCCGCCTGGCCAAGATGATTGACCAATTAACCCCATAAAAGCAAAAAAAATACAGGCATCACTTGTGCGATGCCTGTATTTTTTCGTCTACCCTTCTAAGGCCTCTAGCAGCATTTGCCGCATTTGGGACAGCTCCGGCTCCTGCAGTCGCACTGCCTCATCCGTCATTTCCTCAAAGGGCACCCACCAGACGGGCCCGCGCCCCTGGTGGCCGTAGGTCCCCATATCGCCGGCGCGCCGTGGGAATAGATGCCAGTGTAGGTGGGCATCGCCATTGCCTAGCAATTCGACATTCATCTTCTCTGCCCCAAAGGCCTTGGCCACCGCTTCTTGAACCTGACTCATTTCAGCCAGGAAGGCTAACCTAGTCTCAGGGTCTAAGTCATGTAGCTCCCGCACATGCTGCTTGGCTAGGAAGAGCGTGTAGCCCTTGAAGTATTGGTGGTCACCCAAGACCACATAGCCAGTGGAAAGTTCCTTGACTAGGTAAGGATTGCTGCCTTCCTTAATCATCTCGATACGTTGACAAATTAAACACATGGTCTAGGCTCCTTTACTACACTATTGCTTTGACCCGATTATAGCATAAGTCACTCTCCCATTCAAAAAAGCGCCCTAGGGCGCTTTTTCATGTTTGATCTAATCCTCCAGCACTTCCAACTCAAAGCGCATGCCACCCTCAATGGCATAGAAGTCATGGACAATATGATAATTTTCCAGCAGATTATGGACCATATAGAGCCCCAAGCCGGTCCCCTTATTGCCCTGCTGGTCGCTGTCCTGGTGACTAAAAATGTCATAGGCTGACTGAAGGGCTTGCTCAGACATAGGCTGACAAGGATTCTCAATTCTTAGCTTCTGCCCCTCACGATAGATGCGGATAGTGCCGCCGGGTGTGGAGTAACGGACCGCATTGCTGATGAGGTTGGAGAAGACCTTGCGGAAGGCTGACTCACTCATAGCCAGGGTGGCCTGGTCGAGTTGGCAGTCAATCTGCAAGTGCTGAGCCTGGGCCAGGACTTCATAGTCAGCCAGCACCTGAGGCACAATGGCCGCCACATCCAGTGGTCCTGTCTCGGCCTGCCATTCTTGCAGCTTGGAGAGTTCCAGAATTTCCTTTACTAGGCCAGATAATTGGTCGACCTTGAGCATGGCCTCATCCAAATAAGTGTCCCGGTCGGCATACTTGCCTACCTTCCAACGCATATTTTCTAGCATAATACGCAGACCCGCCAAGGGGGTCTTAAGTTCGTGGGAAGCACTGCGCAGGAAGTCGACCTTGAGCTTCTCCAACTCCACCATGCGCTGGTTCTTCTCTTCCAATTCATCAATGACGGCTAGGAGATGGCCGTAGAGCTCGTTGATTTGTCGCTCCATCATGCCTAGCTCATCCTGGCGGATATTAGCAAAGAAAGCCGTCCGGTCCAACTGCTTCATGCGCCCGGTCATGGCCGCCATGCGGCTGAGAGGCCGAGACAGGCTGCGGGCATAAACGTAGGCTACCACCACTGCCAAAGCCACCGAGCCCCCCAGGGACATAGGCAGTAAGGTCAGGGTCACCCGTGTGGCCTGGCGGACCACTTCGGTAGTGGCAACAAACTGAACTAGCAGGCGTTTCTTATCCCGCGTCACCACTTCCCGCTCTTCGATAATGACCGAGTTCTGGTCACTGTCTTGGTTATAATTGAGATTACGGCCGAGTGTCTTGGTATAGCTAGAGCCTTGGGGCTGCATAAAGGCCGTAATACCCTCGTTCTTAGCATAGACTTCCAGGGCTGTCTCCACTTCTTCTTCATCGACTTCGGCCAGATTTTGGACCATGGCATCTGCCTTGTGGCTCAAGTCGGTCTGGCGATCATTGAGATAGAAATGGGGAAAGACCAAATAAATGGAGAGATGGGCCACTGCCACCAAGGCTAGCAAGATAGAGATGGTCCAGATAAAAATTTTCGGAAATAAACTTAGTCGTTTCATTTTAGCTCCAATTTATAGCCCACATTTTTGACGGTGACAATACAATCCAATCCTAAGTTTTTGCGCAATTGCTTGATATAGACGTCCACTACCCGGTCAAAGGGTGGATCATCCTGATTGGCCCAGACATGGTCGAGAATTTGCGCCCGACTGAGGACTTGGCCTTGGTGGTCCAGCAAGAGCTTGAGAACTGCCAGTTCCTTAGGTTTGGTATCTGCCACTTCCCCCTTATAAGTCGCTTCATAGCTGGAAAAGTTGACCTTGCTGTCCTTGTATTCCCAGATGTCAAACTCGCCATAATGTCGCTTAAGCAAGGCTTCTATGCGCTTAGCCAGCAGGGCTAGGGAGAAAGGCTTCTGAATATAGCCATCTACCAGCAAGTCGAAGGTCTTAATTTGGGCTTCTTCATCAGCTACCGCTGTCAACATGAGAACCGGCACTGTACTGGTTTTACGGATTTCTGCTAAGACTTCAAAGCCATTTTTCTTAGGCATCATAATATCTAAGAGGACCAAATCCACGGATACCTCCCCAAAGAGGTCCAGGGCTTCTTGGCCATCAGCCGCCTCCCAAACAAAGTAGCCTTGACTGCGGAGAAATTCGCTGACTCCTTCGCGGATGGCTGCTTCGTCTTCTACAATCATCAGATTCATGGGCGCACTTCCTTTCACATTAAAATCTTAAGTCAATTATACCACAGAAAGTAGGATTAGCCTGCGCAAACCCTACTTTCCATGGTAAAAAATATTATGGACTTCCTAGCCTACACTTGAACCAAATTCTGAACATTATCTACAAATGGAAGTCCTTAGGTGGAGAATAAAGGGGTATCTAGAACCCCTCATAGGCCGGTCAAGGCGTCATTGCTTGGACTGAGTGACGAGAGTATGTAAGTGACAATGACGGCGACTTGGCCGGTCTATGAGGAGTTCTCGATGACGAGAACTCACCCCTTGTTTGGCCTTTGGCCTATTGATGGTCAGCCAAGAGTGATTTAGGTTGCTTACGCATGAGGGTAATGGAAGCTAGGAGTACAGCTACCAGGATGACCACCAAGCCTAAGGCTACTACCCAAACCATATCCATGGCTTGTACTTGGACGGATAATTCGGTCAAGGTCTTGTTGAAGCTATCGATCGCTGCCCCGCCCCCAAGCGTGGTATTCTTAGCTTCCGCTGCCAATTGTTGACCGATGCTTTGGTTAACACTGCCCAGAATAGTATTCCCTACCCATTGGCTGACAGGTCCACCTAGGAGGAAGGCCCCCACAAAGCTTGCCAGGCTGACCATAAGCACTTCTACTAGGAATTGAGCCAAGATTTGTGGCTTGGTCATACCTAGGGAAAGACGAATCCCCATTTCCTTACGACGACCGTTCATCCAGAGGAAGAGGATCAACATGAGGACGACACCTGAGAAGATCAGGCTACCCAAGAGTAGCTTGTCGGTCATGCCATAGACTAAACCAATTGATTTTTGCAAGGATGGGAAGTTTTGGCTGCTCTTAACCAAGCTGTATGCCCGCCAGTTAATGGACAACTTCTTAGCTTCAGACATAATCTTGTCTAAGTCATGGTTACCGTCGACGAAGAAGCTAGCATCTTGATAGATAGCTGTCTCATCGGTATATCCATAGAGCTTTTGTGTGGTCCCTAAGTCGGTCAGTAGGTTGTTTTGGTAGAGTTCTTGGATGGCCGTTACCCCACCCTTGTTTTTCCCGCTGAAGGTCCCTACGATCGTAACTTCAGTCGTTTCATTGGCTTGCTTTTCATTATCGGCATCATAGATGTTGGACTTGAGCTTGAGCGTGTCCCCTACCTTGAGGCCGTTCTTCTTAGCAAATTCTTCGTGGACCATGGCCACGTTCTTGTCCTCAGGCTTAATGTGACGGCCTTCAACTAGCTTGAAGGTTTCGGCACTAAAGCGATCGTCCAAGGAAGAGTCATTGGTCCCAGTCAGCATGGCTGCCTTACCGAAGCGACGTTGACGGTCGGCATCAATCCGTGGTAGGCCGTCTTGGGAAACCAGTTCCTTGTCGACTAAGTCGGCCACAATCCCCATACGTTTGACTACTTGGCTAATGCCATCTAGGCCTTGAATGGCCGCGATGTCCTTACCACGCAAGTTCCCACTCCCGCGGTTGGTCCCTTGGTTGTTACGGCGATCGATTTCCATAGAGAAGGAAGAGCTGATGCCCTTGAAGGTTTCTTTGGAGGCCACGTCGGTTGCCCGCTTAACAGCCAAACTACTTAAGGAAACAGTGGACATGACTAAGAGAATAAGGAAGATAATCAGAGTCTTAAATTTTTTACGCCAGACATAGGCCCAAGCATTATTCAATAAACGCATTGTGCTTCCCCCTCTCTACTTCACTTTATGTCCGTTAGCAGCTTTCAGCTTACCATGACTGAGTTCTAGCACCGTATCGGCTGCCTCTGCCACTTGCGGGCTGTGGGTCACGACGATGACACATTTGCCTCGTTCATGGGCAGCTTGACGTAAAATGTCGATAATTTCTTGGGCGGTCCCTTCGTCCAAGTTACCGGTTGGCTCATCCGCTAAGATGATTGGCGCCTCGCTGGCCAAGGCCCGGGCGATGGCCACCCGTTGTTGTTGGCCACCGGATAACTTGAGGACGTTACGATGAATTAAGTCTTGGCCCAAGCCTAGTTGTAAGAGCAAGTCTTCGCTAGCTTCCGCATTGGCTAGGCGCACATTTTCTAGTGGCGTCAAGTAGTCAATCAGGTTGTAGTTTTGGAAGACCAAGCAAATATTGTGGCGGCGGTGGGCGCTATAAGACTCTTGGGCAATATCCTTGCCTTGGAAGAGGACTTTACCTTTGGTTGGGCTATCTAAGCCTGCCAAGAGGGATAAGAAGGTCGACTTACCAGCCCCAGATTTACCCACAACGGCATAGAAGGTGCCAGCATCAAATTTTGCGTCTAATTCCTTGAGGACACTCTCTTGTGCCCCTTCATAACGATAGTAAATGTTGTCTAATTTCAATAATGTCATCATGATCACTTCCTTAACTGAGTTGTCCTAGGATTTCCTTAGGTTTTTTGGTGAGAATTAAGCCGGCACAAGCCATGACCGCCACTACTATAATAATGAGGACCACGCCATAACTTGTTGCGACTAGACCGGCCTGCCAAGTTGGCGCAGCGGCCGCGAAGAGTTTGCGGACCTGGTCTGGCAGGTCATTGGAGACTATGAGGCTGGAGAAGAAACTGTTAGCCAGTGGATAAGCTACTGCGGCTGCGATGGCCCAGGCCCCTATAGATAGGCCCCAGAGCTCTAGCAGGATTTGGCCAATGATTTGGCCCTTGGAAATCCCAATGGAGAGCAGAATGCCGAATTCATGCACTCGTTCCCGCAAGCAGAAGAGCAAGACTAGGAAGAGGGTAATCACGCTGACCAATAAGACCGCGCCGGTCATGATGGTCATGAGGGACTTGAAGCTAGCGATAGGTGCTGCCACCTGTTCAAAGGCTTGACTGTTGGCTGTCAATTGGGTTTGGTCCCAATCCAGCGACAAGGCCTTAACGCGGCTAATAACTTGGTCTAGTTCCTTAGGATTTTTCACCCGATACTGAGCCAGACGTACTTGATAGTCGTCTGCTTGCCGCCCGTAGAGGGCCTGACTGCTCGCGTAGTCGGTGTAGAGCCGGTTTTCGGTCAAATCGGAACTGAGCCCGGTGAAGGTCTCACTGCGTTTACCGCTATAAATCCCGACAATCTCAAATTCCTTGGCCTCCCCATCCTTGGCTTCCCCACCTTCGGTTAGCTGGGTGCCCTTGAGGCTGATCTTGTCGCCTAGCTGGAGCTTGTTGGCTTCTGCAAAGGCCTCGTGGACCATGACCTTGTCTTTGTCATCTGGCGTCAAGTGGCGCCCTTGGCTGAGGGTCAAGGCCCCGCTCGCAAAATCTAAATCGGTCTGACTGTCTTGGCGACCTTGAATGGATAAGAGCTGATTAAAGATATCGTCGCCTTGGTCACGCTGTACGGCTTGTTGGGCCTGAATGACTTGACCGGACTCAAACTTGGCCAGCCCTTCTGATTGATACTGAACATCTGCTATTCCCTCTACTTGAGCCACTTGACTGATGTCCGACTCTTTCATCCCTGCCTGCAAGCCCTGACCTTGGAGCTGGAATCCCGCATTGGAGAGGGACAGGAGTTTATCTTGAACTTGTTGGGTACTAATCTGAATCGCGAAAACAGCTAAGACAGCGGTCGTGATCAGAGATAAGATGAGGAAAAGCAGCCCAACTCTGACTCGCTTACGGCTGACATAGGCCCAAGCACGCTGATACCATTTCATACGAGTCACTTCCTTTCTGCTGATTAAGAACTAACTATAGTATGCAACCCCTGTGTGAAGTTGATATGAAATTATGAAATAAATTTTTGTCTTCTTCAATAAATGAAAAATCCAGCCCCTGACCTGGCTTGAGAACAGGATAAGGGCTGGGTTTTGAGAGCTTAGCCGATGGCAAAATAACTTTTTTATATCTTTCTAATACTTTGCCACCCGACTTAAAACCACCCTACCATCAGTTCGGCCGCTGATGGGGGGTGGTTTTTAAATAGAGGGGGTAGATTTAGTTGCTTGAAGTTGTTTCGTCTTTCTGATCGCTGGCTGCATTAGCACTTGAGCTAGAAGAAGACTGGGATGAGCTTTGGTCTGAGGATGAGGAGGCCTCGCTTGCCTTGTCCTCTTCAAAGTTAGTTACTGGCAGGCTCTTGTCCTTGTCAGCGTCTTCTAAGACTTCGGAAGTAAAGGACTTGTTGCTTTCCAAGATGCTTGGGCCACCATCTTCCCCGGCTTGGGTAATGGCCTTATACTTGTCGCCTACGCGAGTGTCAACCTTGCCATTGAACTGGGCGTGTGCTAGCTCGATGGCTTGTTTAGCTAAGATAGCGGGGGCTAAAAGAGGTTCTGCCGGGGCATCCCCACCGAAGACGGCATTGGTCTTGGATAGGCGAGCAATGATGTCTGACACTTGTTCCCGCAAGTCATAAGACAATGGCTTGTCTTGGACGTGTTGGGTCAAGAAGTAGAGATGCTTCATGGCTTCAACCCCAGGACGGTCGTTGGCATCCTTGAGGGCCGCCACATAGGCTGCTAAGCGGCTTAAGCCCACCGCGTCTTGTGCTTCGATGGCCTTGTTGGCTTGTTCCCGCAATTGGTCAGCGGTCACTCCATAGTTGGTCAAGTTAAGCTCGCTAATGGCCTTGAGGATGCTCTCATGTTGGGCATTCAATTTGGCCAGACGTTCAGACAGTTTGTCACTATTATCTTCAATTTGGAAGATGTAGCGGGCGGCAAAGCGGTCTAAGAGTTGGAGGAAGCCTTGGGTTGAATTACCCTTATCCTTGAGGCTTTCTTCAATATCTTGTAAACCGGCATCAATCCGAGCTAGGGCCACTTCTTGGCCGGCTAGACGTTGGCTAGCTACTTGGCGCAGGGTGGCGATGTAGGCTTTGACAGTCGCCTCATCCAAATCGCCTGGCACATGGATACTTGGCAGACTCGCTAATTTGTTAGCGACATAAGCCTTGGCCCCTTCCACATTGCGAATGCGGATGTTGTGGCTATGGTCACCATGTGGCACCTCGAAGTAGCCATCGCGAATGCGAATAATGCGTTGCGGAATGCCCATGCGTTTGGCAAGACCTGCTAATTCGCGGGCAAAGCGTAACTCAGGGTCAATGCTTGGATCCTGACTAGGGACTTCCAAGGTCCAAAGTGGCACTACCCAAGGATGGATGTGCGACTTGTCTTGGCCCTGTTCCGTATTTTGAAAGGCAAAGACTTGGCCCCGGTAGTTGCCGGCATCATCATAGACAGCCTGCAACTTGATGGTGTCCCGCTCTACCCCATAGGCATAGCTGATGTAATCCAAATGAGGCTGCAACTCAGGCGAGTCTAGGGTCAGGAGAGAAGTTGGCCCTTGTGGTGTGCTTGGTTGGGCTGGCTGGCTCGGAGCCGGACTTGGCGTCGCTGGCTGATCCACTGGCAGACTTGGCGTCGCTGGTTGACTTGGTCGAGTCAGTTGGTCGGCTGGATGACTTGGTGCTACAGGTTGGCTAGGGCTGGCTGGCCGGCTAGCGACTGGACCATTAGGTCTTGGGCTGACTGGCTCATCGTCGAAGGACAGATTGCCTAAGCCTTGACCACAATCCAAGACATCATGGAAATGGTCGCCGTGAGGAATCCGCACTAGGCGGCAACCCCCTGGTGTATGGGCATTGGGCACGGTTGGCGCGTTGGCTAAGTCGCGTTTAGAGATAAAGTGGAAATGGTCGCCGTGACGGACTACATAGCCATCTGCATTCTCTTCGACAATATCGGCTGGGTTAAACACATAGTGATCGTCCCCACCCCTTCTTGACCCGCTAGCCCCTGCTTGGGCCTGGTCTTCGTAGATGGCGTCCACTGGTGGCTTACCGTAGACAAAGTGGTAATGGTTGCCATGCTTCTTAAGGTAACCGTTAGAAAAGACCTTCCCCACGATGACCTTTTGCTTGCCCATTTTTTCCTTGAATTCTAGCTCTAGCTTATCCAAGGCCAAGGATTCTTTTTCGGCTTGGGCTGCGGCCAAATCGCTGGATAATTGGCCCTTGTCGCTTTCCGCTTGAGACATGGCCGTTTGGGCCTCTTGCAAACGGGCTTGAGATTGACTGAGATCTTGGTTAAGGCCCCACAAACCGGCCCCGGCGCTCAAGAGAATGGCGCCATTAATCCCCCATAAGAGGATGCGTTTTTTAGTCATGAATGATGACTCCTTTTATATATAATGGTAATTCTTACGTTTAGCATCTTACACCCAATCGTAATGATTGTCAATAGTATAATGAAAAAATATTGCACTACTTGTTAAATAGTGTGCCAGCATCAAAAAAAGCCCCCTGCTATGAGGGAGCTGAGTGATAAGATTTAGGAAATACCTACCATATCTAAGTAGAGTTGGTGGGCATAACTGTCGGTCATGCCTGAAATGAAGTCCGTGGCCAAGAGCAGGCGCAAGTAGAGCTTCTCTAATTCTGACCTACCTTGCGCAAAGTAATGGTAGGACCGCTTCTGGCTCTCGGAAATAATGCCAATCTTCTTAAGGTCTACATAGTCTAGTCGGCGCGCTGTATCGTAAGCTACGAGTGGTGGCACGAAGCTATCCAGCAGATAGGTCAAAGTCGAATAGCCCGCTATTTCCAGGCGCAGAATCGACTTGTGGTCGTAAATCCGGCCTTCAGAAATAGACCGCAACTGATGATAGAGTGGCGCCACATCCGAGTCTTTGAAGAGGTCAAAGTCGTAGGTCCCGGCCATCAAGTCAGCATAATGGGTTACGAAGGACTGGGTGGCACCGGCAATTAGGACATTGCGCAGGTGCTCGAAGAAGCGGTTGATGCTGAAGATTTCTTCATCAATGGTCTCCAGAATATGAACCACCTGCCGCGAAGCCTGGCTGTCCTGGGCTGACTGCTTAAGACTAGCTAGCAGGTCCGACTTGACCATGGTGAAGGTCAGGACGCCCTTGCCCAGGGCATCTTCCATATCGGCCACCAGATAGGCAATGTCATCGGCTGCCTCTAGGATAAAGGTTAGGGGATGGCGTTGGCTGCCCGCCCCCGTTTGGCTGGTAATGGCCCGGAAGAGGTCAGCCTCCGCATGGAAATAGCCCACCTTCTTATGGGTGATGGCGCCGGTCTTAGGCTGGTGAGAAGCCCGCGTGTATTTGAGAATGGTATTGAGGGTGGCCACGGTTAAATCCAAGCCATCAAAGCTGCCCTTGAAGTCGTGGAGCTTGGCCGCAATCCGCAGGGCCTGGGCATTCCCTTCAAAATGATAGAGGTCATGAACATAGTCGCTGGCCAGAAAGTCCTGGGCCAGTTGGGGATCCAGCTGCTCGCTCAGAATGGCTGGCAGACGCTTCTTGAACCACTGGCGGATAATATCCTCCCCAAAGTGGCCATAAGGCGGATTGCCAATATCGTGCAAGAGACTAGCGCACTCGACAATACGAGCGATGTCGGCCTGACGGACAATGAATTCCTGCTGGCTGACTGCCAGCCCTGAATCCGCCACGCCTTCCAGTTGATCGGCCAGACTAAGGGCAATCTCCGAAACCAGGGTCCGGCCAATCATTGCTACTTCCAGGGAATGGGTCAGGCGCGTATGAATAAAATCCATCCGCTCCAAGGGAAAGACCTGGGTCTTGTCCTGCAGCCGTCGGAAAGACGGACTGGTCACAATTCGTTTGTAGTCATCATCAAATTCATTACGATGCTGGGTCGCGCTTCCCGATAGACGGGCAGTAGATAAAAGCTCTGTCCATTGCATAAGCCGGACCTCCTTGTCTGCTGGCTGGGGGTGTTGGGGTCTTAAAGTGGGCGTCAGCCAGCCTATTTTGCTTCCTTATTATAACAAATTCTCAAGCCGGCATAAAGAAAGACACCCGGGTGGGTGTCTTGGGTTTAAGTATTTGTGTAACTAGGCTATATGAAATTTTTATTGGTCTAAGGCTTTTCTCAAGGATTCGATGGTGGAGTAGCTTGCTACTGATGGATCATGCGCAATGCGTCTACTTTCGTCGATTGCTTGGGCAGTTAGTGCCTTGTCTTTTCGCCTTAAATCCTGAGGCGCTTGCTGATTTAGCTGGTCTGAATGCCTGTCGTTGGGTGCTAGTATATCTTTATGGTAGTGGTCTTTATTGCTCATGACAACCTCCTAATAAATAGAACCATATTTTGAGAACTATAGAAGCTAGTGACAACTTAGTTGTTAGCCTTCAAAAATTCGCCTATTCCTGCTGCAATTTCTTCGGGCGCATAATCATGCATATAATGCCCTATATCCAAGCGTTTAATGGTCGCATTAGGCACTTGCCCAAAGCTATCTTGCGCCATTTGGTACCAAGCCTCACTAGAGAAGCTGGTCCCACTTGCATTAGACACATAGAGTAAAATAGGGACGCTTGGCAGTGGTTTGTCTAGAACTTGCCTAGCATTGCTTGCTGACATTTCAAGTTCATTGCCAATAGCAGTCGTCAAGGCCTGCTTATAAAAAAGTGCCTTGTAATTCGCTATTTCTGCTTGCGTCAGATGGCCTGATTCAAGGGCAGGAGCTGCCTTCTCTGCACGATAAAGAAAACGCCCATAGCCTAGTTCAAGTAAAATTTGCCCTACCTTAACTACAAAAGTTGGAACCTTTACTTTGTCATAGCTTTGTGGCATGGCCATATCGAGGCCAACAATAGCAGAAACTTCTGCCGGATGCTCTTGGGCCCAGTAGAGAGCCTCTAAGCCAGCCATGGAATGAGCCACTAGAACATAAGGGCCTTGAATACCAGACGCTTCTAGTGCTTGACGTGTCTGTCTATTCACGGTTTCTAAATCTCTAGGACTATCCCCATCATCACTAAAACCATAACCGAGTCGCTCGACTATGACAATGCGATAATCCGGAGCTAATTGCGTCGTCAGCGCCTTAAAGTCCAAAATAGGCGATGTTGTGCCCCCTCCAGCTAACAAAACCAGTGTCTTGCTACCCGAACCAGCCACATAGACATTTAACTGCTTACCCTCAACCTCAACACGATTACCAATCGGCGATATATCATTAGCTTCTCTAGATAGGGCAAGACGATGATTAAGATAGACACCTAATGTAACTAGCACTATAGCTAAAAGCACATAAGCTAATAGTTTTCTTAGAACTTGCCAAAATCTCATCAGCTAGCCTCCTCTACTTTTAATCACATGCTTACCCTACCACTTGAACAGGACTAGGTCAATAGATAAGAAAAATAAGATTAAGGCCAGCTACCTAAATAGCTGGCCTTACTAATTTGATAAATCTCCTAGTCATCCACACCCAGAATCTCGTTGATGTTGTTCTTGTAGAGAATAGCCTTAGCTCCGTAGACTGCTTGGATGCCGCCTTGGACTTCCAAGACATCGACGGCGCCGATGGCCTTGAGGGTTGGCTTGTCGACCTTGCCTGAATCTTTGACTGATACACGCAAGCGGGTGATGCAGGCGTCGACATCTTCAATGTTTTCAGGACCCCCTAGGGCTTCAATGATTCTAACTGAGTCTTGCTTGAGGCTGTCCTTGGTGTCGACCACTGGCTTAGCATCCTCATCCAAGTCCTCTTCCAGACGACCTGGCGTTGGCACGTTGAATTTAGTGATGAACCAGCGGAAGACCACATAGTAGAGGCCGGCCCAGATTAAGCCAAATGGAATTTGTAAGAGCCAGTTGGTCTTGTCATTCCCTTGCAGAATCCCGAAGAGGGAGAAGTCGATGACCCCACCAGAGAAGGTGTTCCCGATGGAGATGTTGAGGATGTCGGCGATGAAGAAGCTGACCCCATCCAGGAAGGAGTGAATCACATAGAGGAAAGGACTCACGAAGAGGAACATATACTCGATTGGTTCCGTAATCCCAGTGATAAAGCTGGTCAAGGCAACCCCGAAGAAGAGACCTGCGTATTTCTTACGACGGTCTTTTGGCACCAAGTGGTACATAGCCAAGCAGGCAGCTGGCAAACCGAACATCATAGTTGAGAAGCGCCCAGCGAAGAAGCGAGTTCCTTCGGTGAAGAGACCTGTGTGGTTTGGATCTGCCAATTGGGCGAAGAAGATTTTTTGCGCCCCGGCTACGGTTTGACCCGCAACTTGAGCCACCCCACCCAATTCAGTGTACCAGAACATTGGGTAGATCATGTGGTGCAAGCCGACCGCCCCGCAGAGACGCATGAGGAAGCCGTAAAGGAAGGTCCCCAGCGGACCTGCTTGGGAAATGTAGTCCCCTGTTGATACTAGCCATTGTTGGAATGGTGGCCAGATTAGGAAGAAGACGCCCCCTAAGAAGATTGAGGCAAAGGATGTCACGATAGGCACGAAGCGGGAGCCCCCGAAGAAGCCCAAGACCTGTGGCAGTTGAATATTATGATAGCGATTATGGAGCCAAACTGCACAGGCACCGACCGCAATGGCGCCAATCACCCCGGTGTCGATGGCAGAACCCTCCGCCATGTAGAGTTTGACTAAGGCACCGATGGTGGCTTTCATGACCAGGTAACCGGTCACCCCAGCCAGGGCTGCCGTCCCCTTGTCGCGCTTGGCAAGGCCGATACAGAGGCCCACACAGAGCAGGAGGGACAGGTTGGCGAAGACAATTTCGCCGGCCGAACTCATGACTTGGAAAATAGCTTGTAGGCTTGGATTATTCAATAGGGGATAGGTCGCCACCGTGGTCGGATTAGACAAGGCGCCCCCAATCCCCAGCAATAGCCCGGCTGCCGGCAGAATGGCGATCGGCAGCATAAAGGCTTTCCCGATTTTTTGTAACAACTTAAACATGGTACAAAGACCTCCTTTGATTGTTAGGTGCTTCAGAAGTCTCGCATCGGAATCCTCCTGACTCACTCCTTTGGTCCCTTCTTCCCAGGGACTCGCGGCCCTTCCTGGCCTGGCTACCTCCTTTCCTGGTCTGACATAATCTTGCATAAGTTGCGATGCGAATGCGCAGGGTTATCTGTAACCCTTTACAAGTTAATTATAATCGGATTGTAAGGAAATTTCAACTTAGCAGCGCGAGGTGTCGCTAAGGTCAAGGAAAGACTATCTCAAGAAGAATTGAAGCTTATCTTAGATAAGTATAAGTTGCTGTTTGATATGGAGGATTAGGAATAAACAAAACGCCATCGGCTCGGTATGATTACCGAGCCGATGGCGTTTTCTTGGTTTAATGCGACTTAAGGTCCATAAACAAATGCGCTTGATCCTGAAGACCATGTCCTAGGCGGATAATCCGCAGCTTGTGTTCTTTGGGGTATGGCGCATAGTAGACAATATAGTGACCAATGATTTTCCGTCGAATGCCTATAGCTGGCAAATAGGGATTGCGCACCCGCTCCCCGCTTTCTGGGAAAACCAGCAAGTTTTTCAGACACTCATGGAGTGCATCAAGAAACTTTTTGGCAGCTTGCTGATTCTTAAGTTCCTTGGTCAAATAGTCCAGAATCACTTCTAAATCTTCTTCTGCCTTCTGAGTGAACTCATAACTATAGGTCATAACGTTCCCTCATATCGGCGATAAGGGACTCACCGTCTCTTAGGCGTTGCTCTCGAATATCTTCAAGCCCTTGATAAAGAAATTTTGCTTCTTCCATTTGACGGAGGGTCTTCTCATAGTATTCAATGTCCATGACGACTAGTCGTCCGTAGCCATTCTTAGTGACGAAGACTGGGCCTTGTTCCTCTTGACAATAAGCTTCAACCGCCACTGTATTTTTTAAATCGCGCATGGGAATAATTTTCATCAACGCCACCTCCTTTTGATGGCTATATTATACCATAAATTTAGACACATATATAGTCATTTATAGCAAAAGGCCCCCTTATCTGATCATAAGGGGGCCTTTTCTTCTTATAACTGATAGACCATAATATGTTCATTTATTTCCTTGTTAAAGCCAGTCTCTTCAAAACCTAGATCTAGCAAAATCTTCTTCATAGGCTCGTTTCCGTCAACATAGTCGGCTACTACCTTGGTTATCTTGGCTTGCTCTTTGGCCATTGCTAGCACTGTCTCAATGGTTTGACGGCCGTAGCCCTTGCCTTGGTAGCGCTGGTCAATCAGGAAGCGCCAAATAAAGACCTGTTGCTCCTCTGTATCCAAGTCATACATAATGAAGCCAACTAAGTCTTCCTTGGCATAAATGGCTTTTGGGTAGGTAATACCTTCGTCACGGTAGTACCAAGCATCTGCCAAAGAGCGGACGACTGGAGACACAAATTTGGCCGCTTCTTGCTCAGGAGAAATCTTGAGTTCTAGCACCTGGAAATAATTATCGCCTGTTATATCTCTTAAGGTAACGGACATGCTTGTCTCCTCCCTACCTTATTTAACTAAATCACTCAAAAGATAGGCATCCACCAAGCGCTCGGTCGCCTCCACAGAGTCGACATGGGTCCGCTCATAAGAATGGCTAGACTCGATGCCGGCACCACAGAGGGCATGCTTGACTTCGGCACCCGCTGACATAGCGGCCGAAGCGTCGGAGCCGTAGAATGGGTAGATGTCTAATTTATAAGGAATGTCCTTGGCCTTAGCCAATTCCACCAGGTGTTGGCGGAATTCATAATGGTAAGGACCACTGGCATCCTTGACACAGATAGAGACCGTATACTCGTCGGTCTGCTGGTCGTCACCCATGGCGCCCATGTCAACCGCCAGATACTCCACCGCTTTGTCCGACAGGCTAGAGTTAGCCCCGTGCCCTACTTCCTCGAAGACCGAGAAAGCAAATTGGGTCGTCACCGGCAGGGTGATGCCCTCTTCCTTGTAACGGCGCAACAAGTTAAGCAGGATAGCGGCGGACACCTTGTCATCGAGGAAACGAGACTTGATGAAGCCTGTATCGGTGATGGTGGTGCGTGGATCGAAGGAGACAAAGTCGCCCACTTCAATACCTAGGGCGCGAGTTTCTTCCTCGTTAGTAACCTTGGCATCTAAGCGGACTTCCATGTTGTCTTGGGTCCGTTCAGCCGTCCCCGCATCGCGGTAGACGTGGGTAGAAGTCTGGTGAATAAGAATAGTCCCAGATACAGTCTTGCCGGTGGCCGCCACATGGACGGTACAGTTCTCCCCTTCAATCATATTCCAAGGAAAGCCACCCACCTTGTCCAGCTTGAGCCGGCCGTCGCCTTTGACCGCGCGCACCATGGCCCCCAAGGTGTCAACGTGAGCCGTCACGATGCGGTGGTGGTCATCGTCCTGGCCCGCTACCGTCACATGTACGAGTCCTTTGGAAGTGCGCACCGGTTGGTAGCCCATTTTTTCCAGAGTCGATACCAAATAGTCTTGAACGCCACGCGTATAGCCCGTTGGCGACGCGATAGCTAGAAGTTCTTGCAGATAACTTAAGGTTGGATTCATCCTAATGCCCCCTTGAAAATTGTTTACACCTTCATTATAACACAAGTTTGGAAAGGCGCCCTATCTTTTTGCGTCACAAATGGGGCGGGTGCCCGCAGTCACGTCGTGTTGGAGCCCCAACACGACATCGCCCTCCTCCAATGCGACGTGGCTGCACCTTTTGGCTCCTTTTTCGCTCAAAAACCAAGTTCATCGCCTCCACCACGTCGCGTTGGAGCCCCAACACGACATGGCACTCTTCCAACTGATGGACAGCACTTAGAAGATTTACTCTATCTAACACGGGGCAACCAACTATACACAGAAGATGGAGAAGAGTTGTATATTGATCCAACTTCTCAGAAAAGAACATTTCATACCCAATATGAACCCGATTTTATTGTAGCAAGAGAAAAATCTCCACTAGAACTCTTGATTGAAAATAAGGAATTGTTTGATAAATAGAAAAAGCGAGGATAACCTCGCTTCAGATTGGAGTTAAAATCTTTAGAAGACACTTTTATAAGGACTTTGTCCTCACTCTGAAAGCCTTTATTTAAAGGCTTTTTTACTTTTCCAAAGTAAATTTGTTGCGAGTTTATCGCATTTTTAACGAATCCTTTCTGATAATACACTATCTTCGTATCATTTCATTTCTTGCTTAATTCTCATCAACTCTTCCTTTGCCTCTTCTAAATGCACACTCGTCAAGTACGGAATAGCAGCGTCGAGCTGTTCTTCTGAAAAATCCCACCATTTAAGTTTTTCCAAAAAAGCAATCGTCTCTTCGTCAAAGCGGTACTTGATAACACGCACTGGATTTCCGACTGCGATAGCATAAGGTGGAATATTTTTTGCAACAGCTGCTTTACTACCGATTCTTGCAAATCATGATGATGAAAGAGTATGGAACAGCTGATAGTCCCCAAAAAATTGCTTTTATGAACATCACTTTGGGAAGTGTCATTTTCGGCGTACTTGTCATCCTTGGTACCTATATGATTTCAAAAGCGTGAAAAGCAAAGCGAAATATATAAAGTGTGAAAAGGAGCGAAAACACCTTTTCTTTTTGCGATCCAGACTGAAACTTCCAAGTTGTCTATTTATTCTATTGACATTTTTTATAAAAAGAGGTACAATAACGTAAATATCAAACTATACTATATCGGAGGTATTGAAATGAAATTTTCTAATCGTTTACTGCTATTCCTTGCAGGAGTTGTTTTTGTCCTTTTAGCACTCTTTCTATTTACAGACCCAGTAGCTAATCTTGTTGCTTACAGCTGGTGGATTGCATTTGGTTTACTGGTTTCTTCTATAGCAGCTATTTTAGGCTATTTCTCTGCACCAAAAGAGCTTCGCTCACCTGTTTATCTTTTCCAAGGGTTTGTTAGTCTTCTCTTAGCTCTTTACCTCGTTGCTTATGGCTTTGTGACCCTGCCGGTCGTCATTCCGACCATTGTAGGAATTTGGTTAATTGTAGAAGCCATTATTGCTTTCTTTAAAGGCAATCGTCTAAGATTGATTTTCCCTATTATTGGTAGCAATATCACGTGGGTAGCCTTGCTTGCATTTTTACTAGGTCTAGTTATTCTGTTCAATCCAGTGGCTACAAGTGTCTTTGTCGTTTATGTCAATGCCTTTGCATTTTTAGTTACTGGCTTCACCTACATTATTGAGGCCTTTCGTAAATAGTCTAGTTGCTATTTCTATCGCATTCAAAAAAGCTGGGAAATCATATTCTCAGCTTTTTCGTCTCTTTAACTATCACTTTTTCGCATCCCATTCTGCGTAGAATTGCTCCAAGTATTCTTCCAAAAAGTGATGGCATAGCGCTCTGGCATTCGATAATCTGCAATAATAACCGGTCGAGAACGGGGCATCGACTCAATCATACCGAAAATAAAAGAGCGAATGTTATCTGCAAAAAGAAAGCTTGGATTTTTTGCGATTTCAACAAAAAAAGCACTGTTTGTACTGACCCCAAAAAGTTAGACAAATAATTTAAGTGAAGGATTTAGTTCTGTATTGCACAGGACTAAGCCCTTTTTAGTTTTACCTTAATTCGTTTGTTGTTGTAGTACTCATTGTAGTCAACAGTAGCTTGTTCCAATTGGTTAAGTGATTTAAATGTTTTCTCATAACCATAAAACATCTCAGACTTAAGAATACCAAAGAAGGATTCCATCATACCGTTGTCTGGTATGATGATAAAAGAGTACGGAACAGCCGATAGTCCTCAAAAAATTGCTTTTATGAACATCACTTTGGGAAGTATCATTTTCGGCGTACTCGTCATTCTTGGCACCTATATGATTGCAAAAGAAAGAAAAGCAAAGCGAAATATAACGTGTGAAAAGGAGTGAAAACTCCTTTTCTTTTTGCGAACCAGACTGAAACTTCCAAATTGTCTATTTATTTTATTGACACTACGAGCAACAGCGTAATGCGTGACATGCTTCTTCTATATCAGAATTGGACTCTTTCAGGCTGCTGTTCTAGCAAATAATCCTCTTAGCCTTAATCATAGAAATTCATTTTTGTTCATTTTTACATGACCCAGACTAGAAAATATTCAACACCTGACTGGGATTTATTTTAATGGGTTTTAACCTTTCTTGGTTAGATAAAAAAGAAGAACCATACAGTATAGAATCTGTATGGTTCTTTGCCCTACTTTTGGCCCATTTTGAAATAATTATATTTAATAACGCTCCAAGCATCTTCTAGAAATCACTTATATTTCCACATTTTTGATTATTTTCAATATGAAAAATTCTTACAGATTCATGCAGGGGGCTAGATGGCTTAAGGTCTTGGACTTTGAACCGGTTCGTTGTATTGGTCAAAGGTGATTTTACCTTGAATACGGTAGGTGCCTGCTAAATAGTTCAAGTGACGCGTTTTGCCCTCTTCAACAGTAAAGACCATGTCCACTTCAAGGCTCTGAAGTCGGAAGTCCTTATCTACTTGGTAATTAAACTTAGGCTTGCTGGCAAAGAAAGCTTCGAAAGCATCCTCGTTAAAGATGTAGCGAATGAGTTCCGTGCTAATCTCTTTGGAGTCGGTTGGGTGGTCCGATTGATAAGCCCCATAAACCGCAGCTGCACTTAATAGATTCCACGCAGCTTCGTGGTCGCGGTAAACCTTCTTACCATCTACATCCTCTCTCAGACGCAACTCGTAGCCATTCTCTAGCTCCTTAACCTCGTAAATCTCTGAATATAAGGCGATTTCTTCAGGCGTATAGAATTGATCCAAGCTACGTAACTGCTTAAGTGAGTCTTGAAATTCTTGAACTTCGGTCTTGATATCTAGACTTCTGACCTCTTCTTCATGGTTCTCCTTGCCATGAAGCTGCCCGTCTTTGACAGAGGCAATTAAGTGGTAGTCGCCCAAGAAACTGCCCAAATCAAAGGAGCCAAATCCCGACGCTTGGTCCAAATCTACATTTGCTTCAAAACGGCCTCCTATGAGGATACCTTCCTCCTGGCTTGGGAGAGTATTGCTTATCTTCCACTCACCCTTAGTGTGCACCGTCTGGGTGTTGACCATTTTCTTCATGGTCCCGTTCAATAATTGGTCCAGGGACGGAGCTTGCGCACTAACGCTTGCTGGCGCCACCCCACCAGCCCCAGCCAAAAGGCCGCCGGCCATGGCTAGCAGGCTTAATTTTTTAAACCATTTCATCTACTTTCCTCCTCAAATGCCCTAGGGCTTTTCTACTGACACCGCTTGGTCATATTGGTCCAAGTCCGCTTCTAACTTGACATGGAAGATTCCTGTTAAGCCAGAGAATAGATCCATCCCCTGGTCAATACTAAACTGAAAATCAACCGTAACACGGGTTACACGGAAATCCTTGTCGGTCTGCACCAGAATCTTTGGCTTGCGAGCCATGAAAGCACCAAAGGCCTCTTCATTTAAGACATAGTCAATAAAGCTCGCAAAATCGCCATAGATGGTAGGGTTACTAGTCTCTAGCAGCAATTGGTGCAAGGCCTCTTGCTTGACCTGGTCCCATAACTGCTGATAGTCACGATAGAGCTGCTTGCCATCAATATCTTCTGACAATTGCAAGAGGTAACCCTGATCTTCTTGGACACTCTTGAAATACTTCGCTAGCTCCCCCTTGTATTGAGGACTATTCCAAGTCTCCACCTGACGCATAGACGCCAAGTCTGACTTCCAACTTGGCACTTGAGACTGGAGGTCAATTGGATCCAAATCCTTACCGTCCGCCTTACCATACAAGTAGCCATCTACTAAGGCTAACTTGACTTTGCTTGCCCCGGGAAACTTAGCCAAGCCAAACTCGGCCTTGCCCGCCATTTTATCTAAGTCAAGGCTAGCATCTAAGTCGCCATCTAGCACGGTCTGTGTATGTTTCTCTTCAAGATCACTGTGGGTCATGGAAAATTTGACCTTAGTGTGGACGCTTTTGCTTTGGAGGCTAGTCTTAATGACCCGGTTTACCAGCTCATCAGTGGTTATGTCTTGAGCCTGCACACCTGGCGCGCCAACACCCCATAACATAGTCGCAGTTAGGCTTAAAAGCCCTAGTTTCTTCCATCCTTTAATCATGATTGATATCTCCCTTCTAGTTTTCCGGTTCTAATTCAATGCCTTTGGCTCGCAAATTAGCTAAGCACTCGGCTAGGTAAGCCGAGTCATGCTCCGCATAAATAGGAGACCCCAGCGGCTGAGCTTGGATTTGGCTAGCTTGGTAAGCTGGCATAACTTTGCCACGATAGTTGGGCTCCCACCACTGGTCGTCCGGCCGGTAGCCCCGGCGGACCATTTCCTCCATAATCAGGCGGTGATAGGCATAGAGCTTGTAGGGCGAATGTTCAAAGACATAGTTAACCACACTGTGGGGCTTGCCCCAACCCTTGCCCCGCAAGGCAGCACACTCCCGATGCTGTCCTAGCAGCTGTTGTCTTGGCAACTTGTCAATCAAGGCTTGATGCCATAATCTCATGTAACGCCCTCCTTCTTGCTTTCCCTTACTATAGCACATTCTGAGCCTAAGGAAAAGCTTACAAAAAATGACTGGCCCCACACCCAGTGTGAGCCAGCCATCTGAAAAGCACCTCCAAGTGGCGCAGCCTCTTACCTATTGGGCTACTTGTGCCGCTTGGACTGACTTAAGGTCTGATGGGTTATGCCGAAAACCTAAGAGACGTAAGCCGTTGAGAATAACTAAAATCGTAGAACCTTCATGGCCCACCACACCCAGCGGTAGACTGACCACTTGGAAGACATTGGCTGCAATCAGGCAGACAATGACGGCCAAGGCGAAGATAATATTTTGCATAATAATGGTCTTCATGCGACGAGAGAGCCGAATGGCTTGAGGTACCCGAGTCAAATCGTCCATAATGACGCAGTCCGCTGTTTCCATGGCAATGTCAGTCCCTGAACCAATGGCAAAGCTGACATCCGCCTGAGCCAAGGCTGGCGCATCATTGATGCCGTCCCCCACCATGGCCACACAATAGCCTTGAGCCTTGTAGTCGGCCACCAAACGGGCCTTGTCATCCGGCAGACAGTTGGCCTGCACTTGGTCAATGCCCAAGTCATTAGCAATGGTTTGGGCCGCTGCCTGGTGGTCCCCAGTCATCATGACCACTTGGACTCCTAATTGATGCAGTAGCTCCACTGTGGCCTTACTCTCTGCCTTCACTCGGTCAAAGAGCGCATACCAAGCCACTAATTCTTGGTTACGAGACACCAAGACTAGGGTCTTGCCGGCTGCTTCTTGCTTGGCTAGGACTTGTTCTAAGTCAGCAGGTACTTGCCCCACTAGTTCTAAGACGAAATCAGCCTTACCAATCCGCCAGTCATGCCCTTGATAGGCACAAGTAAAACCACGGCCGGTCACGTCCTCAAGCTGATCCAAATTCACCGCTTGATAGTCGCCCACATAATTCAAGATAGCTTGAGCCACAGGATGGGTAGAGGTCGCTTCAGCCGTTGCCACCAAGGCATTCAAGCCAGTCGCCTCTTCCGCAAACCAAGCTTCTTCCACCTGGGGTTGACCTTGGGTCAAAGTCCCGGTCTTATCCATTACCACTAGGTTGACGTCACCTATTTGGTCCATGATTTGACCGCCTTTGACCATGACGCCCATACGGGCAGCCCGACTAATGGCCGCAAGGACAGCCGGTGTGGAGCTAGCCACCAAGGCACAAGGAGAAGCCACGGTCAAGAGAATCATGCCGCGGTAAAAGCTATCCAACCAGGACCAGCCCAGCAAGAAGTGGACCGCCACGATAAAGGTCGGAACCAGGAAAAGGACCGCCTTAACATAAGTATCTTCTAAGTTTTCAATCAGGCTAGACACCCGGCTCTTTTGGCCTTGGGCTTGTTTGACCAGGGCTACGATTTTAGCGAAGAGGGTATCTTCTTGGGCTACGGTGACTACCATGTCCAATTCTGCGCCCACATTGAGGGTCCCGCCTAATACTAGGTCGCCCGCTGCCTTGTCCGCTGGGATTGGCTCCCCTGTCACCATGGCTTCATCTAAACTAGCCCAGTCGCTGATTAACTTACCATCGATTGGCACTGCCTGGCCTTTTTTGACCCGCAGACGGTCGCCAATCATGAGGTCGCCGGTTTCTACTTCTTCCAACTGACCGTCGGACAGAATGCGCCAAGCCTTATCTGGCCGAAGGGCCATGAGGGCTGAGATGGCATCCTGGCTCTTCTTCATGGCTAATTCTTCCAAAGTCCCAGACAGGGAAAAGATAAAAATCAGCAAGGCTCCTTCCAGCCAGTAACCAATGATACCTGCACCCAAAGCAGCTAGGACCATGAGGACATCGACATTAAGGTGACGCTCCTCTACTAACTCCTTCCAACCTTCTAGGGCTGGTTCATAGCCCCCAATCAAGAAAGCCAGAATAAAACTTGCCTGACCCCAGACGGGTTGACTTTCTAAAAAGACTAGTCCCAATAGGATAAAGCCCAGACAAAGCACGGTCTCAATAATTCGTTTGTTGTATCTTAAACACTTCATGATCTCACCTCTTATTTATAATCAATTTACTTTACACTCTTATTATAACTTCTCTAATTTAGAATGTCAATAATATTTATCGTCAAGATTGTATTATTTAATGATACTGATTATAGATAGTAGAACTAGTAAAAAGGCCGGGAATCCCTTCCCGACCTTAGCTTGTTTATTTAAGTCGATAAATCATATAGTAGACCCCGACCCCTGGCATTGGGACATCTTCCAAGAAGCCATAGACCTCAAAACCATGTTTGAGATAGAAGTCCTTGGCCTGATAGGTCCGCGTAGTTAGGAGGATGCTGGTCACCCCTAACTGACGGGCATAGTCCTTGGCATAGTCTATAAACTGGCTGCCCAGGCGCTGCCCTTGATAGTCCGGATCGATAGCCAGGTTCTCAATTTTCATGGCCTGATAACGAATCTTGCCATTCATGGCTGCCACCAAGCGCCCCCCGTCTTTCATCTGCCAGATGAAGGACTGGTCCAAGCCCTCAGGCTTAGGCTGATTGAAGTAGGTCTCATAGCCATGAGTGAAGACTCTCTCATAGAAATCTTCTGGCATGAGCTCTGTGCTTTCCACAGGATAGTGTGTCATAGGACTGCCTCCTCTTATAAGTTAATTTCTAACAGAATAGGTGTATGGTCTTGGCGCGCCCCTGAATCCAGCATCTCGGACTTGGTCACCTTGTCTGCAATGCGATCAGATACCAACCAGTAGTCAATGCGCCAGCCTGTATTATTAATTTTGCTGGTCCGGCTGCGTTGGGCCCACCAGGTATATTGATGTGGCACGTCCCCATGTAGGTGGCGGAAACTATCGGTAAAGCCCCGGCTCAGCAGATGGGTAAAGCCTGCCCGTTCTTCATCAGTAAAGCCCGCAGATTGGCGGTTAGCTCCTGGATTAGCCAAGTCGATTTCGTGGTGGGCAACGTTGAAGTCCCCCGTTGCCAAGACTGGCTTCTTAGCATCCAGACTCACTAGGTAGTCAGCGTATTTAGCATCCCAGACCTGACGTTCAGCCAGACGCTTGAGGCCATCCCCCGCATTAGGCGTGTATACCTGGGTCACATAGCAGTCGTCAAATTCCAGGGTAATGATCCGGCCTTCCAAGTCCATGGTCGACGGCGCCCCGATTTCAGGGAAGGTCACCTTAGGCTGCAAGCTCTCCCGATAGAGGAAGAGGGTCCCAGCATATCCCTTGCGAGCTGGCTCCTGAGAAGACCGCCAAGTGTGGGCATAGCCTGGAAAGTACTCTGCCAAGATTTCTTCATGCTTCTTGGTCGGACCTGTCGGCGATAACTTAGTTTCTTGAATGGCAATAATGTCTGCCCCTGCTTGCGCTAGCTGGTCTAGGACTGCCTTGGAGAGTTGGGCCCGGGCCGAATCGCTAGTTAGGGCCGCATTGAGTGAATCGATGTTCCATGAGATGAGTTTCATTCTATCTTCCTTCGTTGTGTAAATTCTTTGTACTTCTATATTATAGCAGATTAACTGGTAGAAAACAGGGTCTAGGCTTGCCGCTCAGACATCAAAGCTTCAATTTTGGCAACAATGGCTTGGTTACCACCCGCTTGGACTGATAAATCAGCAAAGTATCTGGCTTGGTCAGCGTAGTGCGGGTTGCTGAGCACTTCCTCCACCGCTTCTTGTAAATGAGACGAGTCAATAGACCGAATGGCGAGTTCCTGCCCTAGGCCACAAGCCTGTACCTGTTTGGCCACCGTAGGTTGGTCATTACCAATCGGCAGTACTATCATGGGAACTCCAAAATAAATGGCCTCATTAACACTATTCATGCCACCATGTGTAATGAATAAGTCAGCCTTCTGGAGGACCTCTAATTGTGGAACCCGATCATAGATATGGATATTATCAGGCAAGGAACCATATTGAGCGATATTCTGCCCCTGACCAATCGATAGGATGAGGGTGACATTTTGATTGGCAAAGGTCTCGACGCAGAGTTTGAAGAAGCGTCTGCCCGCCCGGCTAGTGTTAAGCAAGGTCCCAAGCGACACATAAATTAGTTTACCTTTAATATCAGGCAAGGTGAAATCATCCTGTCTGGTTTCTTGAGGAATCGATGCACCAACAAAGTCAAACAGTTCCGGCGCGAATTGATCGGAATAGAGCTGAAAATCTCTTGGTGTATAGACGAAATTATGCTTGGGCTGATTATGACAGAGCTCTGCTACAATATCCCCTCGGCTAATCATCTGCTTCTTCTGCAATCTACGACCGATAAAACGGCAAAGCCAAGGAAACTGGAAGGCTTTTGTCATGTACCAACCACCTGAATGGGCAAAATCACTTAGTACCGCTTCATTCAAGGCGAAGGTAGAAAAGAGACGGAAGGCAGGAATCTCTAGTTGGTCAGCAGCCTGCTTCCCTTGCAGGAAGAGCATTTCATAAATCAATGCATCACAGTCAACTCCCACTCTGATTATAGTCTGATAGGCCTGATTCCAGGCTTGAACCTCAGAACCTAACCATTTTCTTTTTGTCGTCACCGGATCATAGGGGATAAAGTCTGCACCTGCCGCTAGAATTTTATGGCGCCATTCTTCTGCATGTATATAGCTAACCTTATGGCCGGCCTCGACCAATTGCCGGGCAAGTTCTAGCGTTGGATTAGTATGCCCCGAAAAAGGCAGGTTAACCATTAAAAGTTTCATCATTCACCTCTCAATCACTATTAGGATTCTACCACAAAGTCAATGGTCTTGACCTTCTTGCCCCACCAGCAGGCAAAGGCCTTGAAGCGGGCGCGGATGCTGGCCTGATGGGACTTAGCCAAAGGCTGGGCACTGGTCACCTGGAAGGAGATTTGGTCGCCTTGCTGACGCAGTTGCCACTGGCCCTTGACCTGGCCTCGAATCAGAATCAGGGCTGGAATTTGACCTGCTTTCTGCCAAATGGTGTGGTGGCGGTCCTTTTCGACTAGGATGTCCTTGGACTTGTAGGAAACCAAGAGGGCATCGAATTTGCCTAGGACTAAGACAGTCGGTAACTTGGCTGCCTCTTGCCAGCTTTCATAGTAGAAGGTCTGCTTGCCGTAGCGACAACTTGGCCAGGCAGACAGGTCTACCTGGCTGAAGAAGGCCTGGGGTACCCCGAAGAAATGCGCTGCATCGCCCAGTGTGGCCGGACCATAAAAAGAAAAGTAAGTCCCTAAGAGCTGCCTCTTAAGGCCAAGAAGGTCCTGGGTGTCCGGCGCTTCCTGCCAGTGCACCAAGCGATCACCTTGACCTAGGGTCTGATAGAGCTGGCCCTGACGCGAAGCCGCCAAGAAGAGCCCACCCCAGCGGAAGAGTTGGCGCCACTCTTCCTGACCATAGCGATCCTTGAGGGCCTCACGCGTCAGAGGACCGTCAGCCAGATAGCCGGCCAGGCGCTCGAGTTGGGCCGCCACCTCCACCCCTTGCTCAGCCAAGTGATTCCAGGGCCAAGAGACCGTCTCCGACAGAAGCAGTGACAAGGCCTCCCAAGTCGGCCGATCATAGAAGTGGTAGGTCCCCCGCTGGCCCCAAGCTAAGATGCCTTGTTCTGCTAAGTCCGCATAGCTATCCGCCTTAGGATCAGCCAGACGGTTAAAGTAATTATAGATACCATGGGTCACATACTGAGACTGAATCCCCAGACTCTTGGCCAAGACCTCTGCCCCCGTCAACTTAGACTCAAGCAAGGCCTGATGATAGAGCCTTTGCGCCAGAATCTCCTGTGCTGTAATGGTCATACGGTCGCCCCCTTTCGCTTACTTTCTCATTATAACAAAGCCTGTCTTGGACTTCAAAAGGGCATGCCCTATTCTTTACTTTTGATTGGCACTTGCCAGCCTTTTCCTTTCTGCTAGAGAGCCTCAAGCTCGTGACTAAGAAGCGACACAGTCAAAATCGGGTCCGTATGGTGCCAAAGGATGCCAAGTGCATGACAAGCTCTGGGAGCGCCAGCGACCTAGAGCTTCCATAGCTAGGCAAGGCGGAAGACTCCCGCAGGGAGGCTGCAGCCGGTCCGGCTCCTAGGAGGTCCGATTTGGTGGTAGCGAGGCTAGACTTTGACTTTGGAGGCACACAAAAATGAGGCTAGGACACTAGTCCCAGCCTCAAGCTCGTCTTATTTAGTTCATCATGCCCGCTTGGAGCTGATACATGCGGTAGTAGAGCCCACCTTGAGCCAGCAGCTCCTGGTGGTTGCCCGACTCGACAATCTGCCCTTGGTCCAGGACATAGATACAGTCCGCATCCTGAATGGTGGACAGACGATGGGCAATAGCCAAGGTGGTCCGCCCCTTTCGCATCTTAGCTAGTGAGGCTTGAATGACTTCCTCGGTCTCCGAATCAATATTGGCCGTGGCCTCATCCAGAATCAAAATCTTAGGCTGAGTGGCCATGGTCCGGGCAAAGGCTAGCAACTGGCGCTGACCACTTGAGAAAGTAGCCCCCCGCTCCGTCACCGGACTGTCGTAGCCGGCTGGCAGACTTTCGATAAAGTCTGCCGCATCGACAAAGCGCGCTGCCTCGCGCATGGCTTCATCCGTCAAACCCTCTTGATACATGCGGATATTAGAGGCAATGGTCCCGTGGAAGAGGAAAGGATCCTGCAGAACCAAGCCCACCGCCGACCGCAAGGCCTGAGCCGAATAGGACTTAATGTCCTGGCCATCAATCAGAATTTGGCCGCGATCAAATTCATAGAAGCGCAAGAAGAGGTTCATAATAGAAGACTTACCAGAGCCGGTCGCGCCTACAAAGGCTACCGTCTGGCCGGCTTCCACCTTGAAACTAATATGCTTGAGGACATCCCGCTTACCGTCATAGGAGAAGCTGACATCCTTGAACTCAATGCTACCCGCCCCAATTTCCGTGACTTGACCGCTTTGGGCCGGTTCATAGTCCTCCTGGTCAATCAAGGCAAAGACCCGGTCGGCCGCAATCATGGACGTCTGCAGAATGGAAAAGTTCTGGGTGACTTCAATCAGCGGATTGAAGAGCTGGTTGGAGTATTGAATGAAGGCATACATAAGCCCCGCGGTCACACCAGCCACCTGCCAGGTGACCCCAAAATAGGCTAGGATAACGGCATAGGCCAAGAGCTTAAGTAAGGACATGGCCGGCCGTAGGAAGAGGCTGTTGACATTGAGGGATTTATTGGAATAGGCCACGTGGTCTGCATTAATGGCCTCAAACTCCGACAGCAAGCGCCCTTCCTGGCCAAAAGCTTGGACAATTCGCATGCCTTCAATGCTTTCCGACAGCTTAACGTTCAGGTCGCTAAGCTTAGCCCGGGTCATGGCAATCAAATCGCGCGACTTACTGTTGTAGAGGGCAATAGAGCCAAACATAATGGGAATAAAGACCAGCATGAGCAGGGTCAAGGGCACATTGAGACTAAGCATGGTCCCAATCGTCACCGCCACAATGACCAAGGAACTGAGGAAACTAGAGAAGATGGCACTGAACATATCAGCCACTGCCTGAGTATCATTGGTCAGGCGGGACACGATGGCACCGGCTGGCGTCTGGTCGAAGTAACGCATGGACAGGCTTTGTAGCTTGTCGAAGGACTCTTGACGCAAGTCGCGGACCACGCTTTGGGCCACGCGGGCGAAGGTGTAGTTACCTAAGAAGGTAAAGGCCACCCGCACCAGGAAGAGGCTGTAGTAGGCCAGGAGGATTAAGCCCCCTTGGGCCACCAGGCCACCCCCAATAAAGTGGTCGATATAGTAACGGGCCAGGAGTGGAATGGCGGTCGTCACGGCCGACGTCAGGAAGATGAAGACCAGGGCCATCAGGGCAGTCCCCTTGTAACGCCACATATAGGCCATGAGGCGGCCAAAAGTTTTAGCACGATTAGGCATCTAAGTCCCCTCCTTCCAAACTTTGAGCCAGTTGTTGACTACGGTAGGTGGTCGCGTACCAGCCATTTTGCGCCAGCAATTCTTGGTGATTACCCCGCTCCTTAATGCGGCCCTCTTCCATAACTAGAATCAGGTCGGCATGGACGACGGCTGACAGACGGTGGGCCGTAATAATGGTGGTCTTACCTTGACGTTCCGACTTAAGATTTTCTAAGATCAAATGCTCAGTCTTGGCATCCACGGCTGACAGGGAATCGTCCAGAATCAGAATGTCTGGATCCAAAATCAGGGCCCGGCTCATGGCCAGACGTTGCTTCTGACCACCGGACAGGGAGACGCCCCGCTCCCCAATCAGGGTATCCAGCCCTTCAGGCATGGCCTGAATATCCTGGTAGACGCCACAGAGTTGGGTGGCTCTGATAACGGCCGCATCATCCAGGTCAGCCTGGCCGAAGCGAACATTGTCCCGGATACTCATGGCGAAGAGGAGCTGGTCTTGGGGCACATAGCCCATCAAGCTTCGCAAGTCGCTGAGGCGGTAGTCACGGATGTCGTGGCCATCTAGTCGTATGCTACCCACATTGACATCTTGCTCCCGCAAGAGTAGACGCAAGAGACTGGTCTTACCGGACCCCGTGGTCCCGACAATGCCCAGGGTTTGGCCGGCTTCTAAGCTAAAGTGGACATCCTCTAAGGTGGTCAAATCTTGGTAGGCGAAGGACTCAATGTCATAGTCCAAGCGACCATTTTGAATACTAGGCAGAGGATGTTCTGTCTCACGGACTGGGCTTTCCTCATGCAGCAATTTATCAATCCGATCCAGTGAGACCGAGCCCCTTTGCATAATGTTGAAGAGCCAACCGATGGCTTGCAGGGGCCAGACCAGCATGTCCAGATAGGTCATGAAGGTAACCATTTCCCCGACGGTGAATTGGCCCTGACTAATCAGATAGCCCCCGTAGAGCAGGCTAATCAGATAGGAGGCCCCCACGAAAATCAAGACCATGGGTTGGAAGAGCTCATTGTACTTAGCAGCTCGCAGGTTCTTGGCCCAGACCATCTGGTTGGTGGCCTGAAACTTAGCTGTCTCCTGGGCCCCATAACCAAAAGACTTGGTCACCTTAATACCGGAGACCGATTCCTGAACCGAGTTATTAAGCTCAGAGAAGGCCTCTTGGGCCTGCTTAAAGCCTTCATGGTTGATGCGTCCCAGGCGACTGGTGCCCCAGGCCAGAACTGGCAAAGGCAAAATCGCTACTAGGGTCAGGCGCCAATCCAGAATCCAGAACATGGTAGCCAGAGTAACTAAGGCAGTAATCGAGGCATCCACGGCCGACATGACCCCGCCCCCTGCCGTCATGACCAGGGTTTGGACATCGTTGGTGGCATGGGCCATCAGATCCCCGGTCCGATAGCGGGTATAGAAGGACGGCGCCATACGGGTAAAGTGTTCAAATAAACGGGTCCGCAGAATCCGGCCCAGGCTATTGGCTGTTCCTAAAATAAAGAGCCGCCAGACATAGCGGAGGGCATACATAATGAGGGCGGCTCCCACTAGCCAGCTTAGATTGATGGCCAGATCGCTAGGGGTCAGATTGCCACCAGCAATGGCATCAATAACCTGCCCGATAATGCGAGGCGGAATGAGGTTGAAGACGCTGACCAAGGATAAGGCCAGAATCCCAATGATATAGCGGCGGGCTTCCAACTTGAAGAACCAGCCTAATTTGCGAATGAGTGACATGTCGCATTCTCCTTTCGTAACCTTGCTATTATACAACAAAAAAGAAGCCGGGACCAATGAACTGACCCAAGCTATCAGAAAAGAGCCGGCACCCCAGTGCCAGCCCTCACACATTTATTGGCTTAGATAGTCATAGGCCTGCCGGGGCGAGCCGTCTTGAAGATAGATAGTGCCTCGCTCCTGGAAACCATAAGACAGGATGGCCTGCTGCATGGGCAGGTTTTGGGCGTGGGTGTCAATCCGAATGTGGGGACAGACGGATTGAGCATAGTCGAAGGTCGCCCGCGCCACGCCGCGGACCTTGCCATTGGCCGCCAGACGGTGAAGGGTCACATAGGGACTAGTACTGCGCCAACCTAGGCCGTCAATCTGGCCATAGGTCGGATCCTCTCCACCTATCAGGGCGAAGGTGCCCACTAGCTGGCCAGTTTCGTCCTCTAGGACATAGGAATGGCCTTGCGCTATATCGGCTTCTAGGAGACTTAAGGGCGGATAGCCGTCTGGCCACTGATTAGGATTACCCTGGGCCCGCATAAAGGCCCGGGCTTGTTCGTATAAAGTCATCAAAGCCGGCAAATCCCCATTTTCTGTCTGTCTAATCCGCATGCGGCTTCCTCCTCTGCTCCACGCCTTACTGTGCCCCCAGTCTATCACAAATCCCCGTCCTTGCCAACAAGGTCTAACTTGGGTCTGGCCCTGGATAGTGCTATACTAGACTTAACTGATTAAGAGAAAGAAGGCTCAGCCATGGAATCCATGCTCCAACGCTTTATCCGCTATGCTAAAATCAACACCCGGTCCAACCTGCACTCGGATGCCGTGCCGACCACACCCGGCCAACTGGACTTCCTCCACATGTTGGAGGGCGAACTCAAGGACCTCGGCCTCAGTCAAGTCCGCTTCAATCCGGTGGATGCCTTTGTCACCGCCCTCTTGCCAAGCAACCTACCGGCCAATCAAAAGGCGCCAGCTATTGGCTTTATCGCCCACGTGGATACGGCCGACTTCAATTCCATCAATATCCAGCCCCAGGTTCATGCGGACTATGACGGCCAGGATATTGTCTTGAACCCTAATCTGGACATTGTCATGCGGGTGTCTGAATTTCCTAACTTGAAGCACTATGTGGGGCAGACCCTGATTACTACAGATGGTACCACCCTGCTAGGGGCCGACGACAAGGCAGGTCTGGTCAGCATCCTGGAGGCAGTCATCCACCTCCTAGCCCATCCTGACCTGCCTCACGGCGATATTTGGCTAGCCTTCGGACCCGACGAAGAAATCGGCAAAGGCGCCCACCGTTTCCAAGCCCAAGACTTCCCAGCAGACTTTGCCTATACCTTAGATAGCGGCGAGGTGGGCAAGTTGGAATATGAGACCTTCAATGCTGCCCGGGTCATGCTGACCATCGACGGGACCAGTGTCCATCCTGGGACCGCCAAGGGCCTCATGGTCAACGCCTTGGCCGAAGCCGCCAAACTCTTTGCCCGCCTGCCCCAAGACCAGGTGCCAGAATTGACCGAGGGCCACGAGGGCTACTATATGCTGTCCAGCCAAAGTGGCGACATTGGCCAAGTTCAGGCCACCTACATTATTCGTGACCATGACAAGGAGCGTTTCCAAGCACGCAAGGACTTCTTCCGTCAGATTGTGGCCCAACAGAATGCAGGCTACGACCGGCCCCGCATCCAATGCCAAATTTACGATGAATACTACAATATGTACGATATCCTCAAGCAAGACATGACGCCGGTTGAGGTAGCCATTGCCGCCTACAAGGCCTGTGGCATTGAGCCTCTTATCAAGCCTTTCCGGGGTGGGACAGACGGCTGCATCATCACCTATAAGGGAATCCCGACGCCCAACCTCTTCACGGGCGCTGAGAACCTTCATGGCCAGTATGAATTTGTCAGCTTAGAAAGCATGGAAAAGGCCAGCCAAGTGGTCCTTACCATTATCCAATCAGTGGTCAGCCCAGACTAAAACAAGCCAGGTAGCTCAACTACCTGGCTTTCTTTATCTCCTTTTGCTTCCTTAACGAATGGCGGAGCCGGCCACCCGGCTCACCGTATGCCGCATGCCCCGTATGGCCACTGATAAGGCGAAGATATTTTCTACATTGGCCAGGCCGCCAAAGCCTGCGTCGCCAATATGTTGAATATCCACGCCAGCCACCTTATTGCGAATGGCAATGTCTTCCACCACCCGCGGGCTGCTGGATTCCTGGCTGGTCCCGATTGCGGATAGGACCAGGACATCGTGGGCGTGTGCGTACTTGACGATGGCCACCAGCTCATCATCGGTAAAGCCCGGCACCGTCCCCACGGCCGGCACCAGCAGAATGTCGGTCCCGGCTTCGATGAAGTCCTTGGCCGTCTCAATGCTAGCCACTGGCTCCTTGGACCCAGCCCCATGCATCTTGCCGGCAATGACCAGACCAGAGAAATGTTGCTTGGCCACCTTGACATAGTGGGCAATCTCCTTATTAGTTACCCCCGTGCCAGGGTTACCCGTCAGGCAAATGAAGTCTAAGCCTAGGCGGTCGGCCGCTTCTAGGGTCTCAACTGAGCAGGTCCGACCTTTAGGCAGAACATTACGTGCCTCCACCATAATGGCATCAGCATCGACAGGCTCTAGGTTGGCCCCAATAGGGCGACCTGATAGGGCTTTGAGGCGACGAATGGGATCCTCTGTCCCCTGATCCAAGCCACAAATGACAGGATTAAGAACATCTAGCCCATTCAAGAGCATGAGGTCTGCCCCGAAGGCTTTAGCGATTTCTGCATTGGTCAAGTTGCTGATATAGGCAGGCACTGGCGCCACCATTTCACAACAAACGGTTCGGCCTTCAGCGGCCCAAATCGCTTGCTTGAGTTCTTCTGCACTGTAGCCAGCATAGTCGCTGGGCAGGCATTCTAATACACGTCTTACCATATTACTCCTTCTTTCCTAGTGCTTGGCCTAGCGCGCGGGCTAGGTCCCGGTCTGCCCCTTCGTAGGCGCCTCGAGAATCGTAGGCAAATGAAACGGGCCCTTGCTGGGTCGTAGGGTCTTGGTACCAGGTCTTGAAGCTGCCGTGGACTTGTTGAATGCCCGTATAGGCCACTAAGTCCACCGCATTAGCCACATTCAGGCCGGCTCCCATGATAAATTCAATGTCTGAACCATATTGGGCTTGATAATGGGCCAGGCGGTCTCGCCCTTCCTCAATACTCTTGGCTCCCCCACTGGTCAAAATCCGCTGACAGCCTAGCTTAATCAAGCCTTCAATGGCTTGGTCAGGCTGGGCCACCACATCAATGGCCCGGTGGAAGACCGACTGGGCGCCATAGGTCTGACAGAGCTCAATTAGGGCCTGGTTGGCTTCCCAATTAAGCTGACCCGTCTCAGTTAGACAGCCAAAGGCCAGGCCACGGGCACCTGCTCTCAACAAGGCTTGGCCTTCTCCTAACATTTGCCTGATTTCCAGCTTATCATAGGCGAAGCCACCGCCACGTGGGCGGACCATGCAGATGATTGGCAGGGTCACGCCATTGGCCTTGGCTAATTCCAGACAGGCCACCGTTGGCGTCAATCCCCCCAGGGCCAGGCCACTGTTGAGCTCAATCCGCTCCAGGCCAGCTTCTTGGGCAATCAGACAATCTCTGACACTGCCGGCACACAACTCGATTAGGGTCATGGACTTGCCTCCTCCACTTCTTGTTCTAGCTGCCATAAGGCCAGTAAGGCCTGGCTATAAATTTTTAAATCAGTCTCTAAATCCTCAATGCCTAGCCATTCATGAGGTAAATGGGCGATGTCCCGTTGGCCCGGGAAGGAAGGCCCATAGGCCACGATATTAGGCACAAACTTGGCATAGGTGCCCCCTGTGGTTGTGACGGGCTCAAGGGCTTGGCCGGTCACCTGATTGTAGACCTGCTGCAAGGCCTCAATATAAGGCGACTGCTTGTCCTTGAGGACAGGCGCCCAATGGCTGAGAACTTCTATTTGGCCTGTTTCCGGCAGGCGCGACTTAATTTGGGTCAGAATGTCTTCCAGACTGCAGGCTCCCGGATAGGCCATGGACCAAGCCACCCAAGGCCGTCCCTGCGTCAGGCCTAGCTGGTAGCCCCTCAGCATCATGCGGCCAAAGTCCTGGTCCTCATAGGCAATGCCCAGTTCTCGACCATCCTTGGTGCCGGTCAGCAGATAGGCATTGACAAAGTCAAAGAGGCTGGCCACTTGATCCGAATCCACGCTAAGGGCTACCCGCAAACGCCCTCGCTCGCCATAGACGACCGGCCATTTGCAATCTGGCGTCCAACCAAAGAGAGGCGCTGCTTCCTGGGCCAGATAATGCTGGATGCAGCCAAAGCCTGTCTCCTCATTGGTCCCAAAGACCACCCGAATGGGACGGCGGAAGTTATAGCCTAGGCATTTGAGAGCATAAACGGCATAGAGATTAGCCAGAATGGGCCCCTTATTGTCTAGGACGCCACGCCCTTGGTAGCGACCTTGTGCTTGATTCTTTCTTAGGGTCCAGGGATCCTGCCGCCAACCTTGACCGGCCGGCACCACATCCACATGCCCGAAAATCCCATAATAGCCAGCACCTGCGGTCGCCTGGTTAGGGTCAGGCGACCACTGGGCGTAGCCAACCTTATGGTCTAAATTGACCGTCTCAAAGCCCATGGCTTTGGCCCGGTCTAGCACCCAGGCCAGGGCAGCCTTAGGTCCAGGGCCATAGGGAGCGTCTGGCTCCGCCGGTCCCTGCACACTGGGAATGGCTACCAGTTGAGCTAGGTCCTGCCAGTATTGGGGTAGCAAGTCTTCCAGCAAGTCATTGAGTGCTTGAATTTGCTTGAGGGTCATGCCTACTTCACCTCCAGGGGCCGCATGCGTTGACGCACATAGTCGTCTAGCCATTCCTGACTCGCCCGCTCCAATTCCATCTGGCCAGAAGCCAGGGGATGCAGGCGGTAGACGGTCAAAGGCGTGGTCTTGCTGGCCACCACGAAGGAGAAGTTGTCAATATTGGT
>CBDFAX010000013.1:0-49367 GCA_965245735.1 uncultured Abiotrophia sp.
TCCATTGCTTCCATGGGCTGCCTCCTTCTTAATTATGAATTGGATAAGGTGCGGGGCCAGGGTAGGCCACCGCCAATTGCTTGGAATCAAATTCGGTCATAAAACGATTGCGAATAGCCTCTGCTTGACTTGCTGGACAGAGAACCTTGACATTAGGACCCGCGTCCATGGTGAAATAGGCGGTGAATCCTTCTTGCCGTAGTTGTCGTACCAAGTCCATGGCCTTGAGCGAATCTGCCTCCCAATAGCTAAAGCTTGGGTTGGCCGCAATCATGGTCGCATGCATCTTCATGGCATTGTGTTCAGCAATTTGGCCTACACTGGCTAAGTCATGGGATAGTATGGCAGGTTGAATAGCAGCTAAATCCTTGGCAACTTCATCAGGCCACAAGGCATAAAAAGGCGATGTCTCCATGGTCAGGGCCATGCCTTGGCGGCTAGAAATCTTCTTGGTTCCTTTGTTGACCATAACGACTAGCATGGCCAAATCCCAGTCAGCTGCCTCAAAAGGTTCAGCATAAGAAGAGTCGCTGTCCTCTCCCTGACCCGCATGCCAAATAACGAAGCCACCAAAAAGACTACGGCTAGCAGAACCTGAACCCTGACGGGCTAAAATGGATAGTTGACGTTGAGATAAATCCAAACCTAAGGCGGCATTGGTCGCACAGGCCAAGGCTGCGTAGGCAGAGGCTGATGAAGCCAAGCCAGCTGCCGTCGGAACATGATTGGTGCTGGTCACCAGAGCCCGGCAATCGGTCTGGGCAAGCGCCCGAAAACGGTCTAGGAAGGCGGAGACTTTGGCTACTTGGCTAGCCTCTTGCTCCTGGCCATCGAGAATAAAACGGTCATGGGCTAGCTGGGCATCAAAAGTCACTTGGGTATCGGTGTAGAAGGCATCTAAGGTCAGTGACAACGAACTTGTCACCGGCAGGAAGAGGGCTTGGTCGCGTTTGCCCCAATACTTAATCAGGGCGATATTGGTATGAGCGCGATAGGTCGCGCTCCCTTTTGATGGATTTGGCTGAATCATAGGGCTCCTCCTCCTTTTAAATGGCCATGGTCCAGGTACGGCCGGCACCTGCCTGACGCATGGCCTGGCTGATGGCCTCGGCCTGCTGGGCCTGGCTGGCTAGGGCAATGACACAGCCGCCCAAGCCCCCGCCCGTTAACTTAGCACCTAGAGCACCCGCTAACCAGGCGGATTTGACAATATGATCTAGCTCAGGGGTCGAAACCTTGAGCTGGTTGAGATAATAGTGGTTGTAAGTCATTAGACGACCCAAGGCCACCAAATCTCCTTGACGGATGGCCTGTTGGGCTTGAATGGTGCATTCCCCAATGGCTGCCATGGTCTTCATGACCTGGTCAGGTCTGTCTTGCGCTAGCTGAGCTACTTGAGCGACAGCAAGCTTGGTTTGGCCTGCCTGTCCGCTATCGGCAATCACCAGATAGCCTCCCAAGTTCATTTGGAAGGCTTGTGGCGTTAGGCCCTTACGATAGAGGGCGGGCTGTGTGGTCGAGGTCATCAAGGTATCCAGGCCACTTGGCGCACCGTGAGCCAAGACTTCAGCCTGGTTGACCATGTAGTGCAGCACTTCCTGAGTCAGATCGACCCCATAGTAATCGGCCAAAGCCCGCACTAGGGCAACCGCCACAGCGGCTGACGACCCCATGCCTCTTTCTTGAGGAATGTCGCTATCAATACGAATATGGATAGCCGAAGCCTGATTTTTAGGCGCGCAATGCTCCTGAGCCAAACTGATAGCAGCCTGCACATTTTGCAGTTCTTGTGGCGCATCTGCCAAAGGCCCCTTGTAGTAGCGGCAGGACAAATAGTCTGCCTGATGTTGGGTTGGGGTTACCCGGACACGGATGGCCACAGCCGGTACCGGCAAGGCAATGGCTGGGTAATCGTAGACAACGGCATGCTCCCCCATAAGGATGACTTTACCGTGGGCGGTCCCCATACCTACTGAGCTTTCCGCTACTTGGCTTTTTATATTTAATTCTTTATGTTGATTTTCTAGCATCTTTTTAGGCACAAAAAGGTCCCCTTTACGAGTCAATTCGTCATGTTCTATTGTAGCGCATCCCAGGAAAAAGTGGGATTTTTAGGGAAAGTTTTAAGCAATCTTAAACTTTCTTAGATTCTGTGGTAAAATAAGCCTAAGCATCCCCGTCAGGAGGTATCTCATGTCATTGGAAATGTTCACGCGCTACGCGCCCCAAGAGTGGCAAAAGCTCCACCAAGAGGGCCAACCTATACCCCAGGTCCATGAATTGGCTCGACTGGTCTCACTTAATGACCGCCTGTCTCAGGCAGATGTGGCCACCATCTACGCCCCTATGATTCATTATTTGGATATGATGATGACCTATCAACAAGCCTATCAGTCGGCCAAATATCAATTTCTGCAGGGCCAGAACCATCCCTCTCTTCAATCCCACCAGCCTTTTGTCATTGGGATTTCAGGGAGTGTGGCGGTCGGCAAGAGTACGACGGCCCGGGTCTTGCATGAGCTACTGAGCCGGACCTATCCAGAGCGCAAAGTCGCCCTGATGACCACCGATGGCTTCCTCTATCCTAACGCTGAATTAATTCGGCGTGGCATCCTAGGCCGCAAGGGGTTCCCAGATTCCTATGATATGCCTCGTCTCCTAGACTTCATGCAGCGTATCAAGACGCGCAAAGGGCCAGTCAGCTACCCTGTTTATTCCCACCAGGTCTATGATGTCTTAGTTGGGCAAGAAGCTGTCATGGAAGATCCCGACATCCTGATTGTGGAAGGAATTAATGTCTTGCAACTGCCACAGAACCAAAAACTCTATGTCAGCGACTTTTTCGATGTCTCCATCTATATCGACGCTAATCCTGTCCATATTCAACGTTGGTACATGGAACGTTTCGAGCTCTTGCTGGACTTGGCCAAACAAGATCCTCATAACTACTACTTCGAGCTGTCCCAAAAACCACGCCAACAAGCCCGGCAGTATGCTAACGAGGCTTGGCAGACCATTAACCTAGTTAACTTGATTCAAAATATCGCCCCTACCCGTGAACGGGCAGACCTTATTCTGCATAAGGCCTCCAACCATTTGGTGGACAGCATTTATGTCAGAAATTACTAGAACTTCAGCTAAACAAAAAGTCGCCACAAGTTAAACTTATGGCGACTTTTTATTTAAGTAATAGAGTTAGAAATCTGCCGGCAACTTAGGCACAATCCCTAAGCCCTTGGTGCCATCACCCGTATGGGTACCGATGACAGGGCCAATATTGGTATAGCTAAGAGGCATTCCAGGATAGGCATCCTTCATCATTTCATCCAATACCTTTAAATCTTCTGGCGCACCAGCTTGGCCAATGCCGACATGCACGCCCTGAGGGTAGCGTGTTTGCCATTCTGCCACTAGTTCCACCATGCGACGGTAAACTTTCTTGGTCGTACGGATTTTTTCAGTGACAGCAATCTTACCTTCTTCAAAATGCAGTAGAGGACGAATCTGTAAGATATTACCCAAGAGGGCACTGGAAGCCGACAGGCGGCCACCCTTAACCAAGTTATTGAGATCTCCTACCATGAGATAGACATCCGAATGACGAGCCGACCATTCTAGGCGACGACCCACTTCCTCTGCTGACAAACCTTGGTCAATCCAGCCTAAGGTTTCCTTGACTAAGATTTCCATGACCATGCAGGATGAGCCAGAGTCTACCGCATAAGCGTCTAATTTATCCTCATACTCGCTTAAGAGCATGCGGGCAGTTTGATAGGTTCCGCTGATTTCACTGGAGAGGTGAATGGCATAGACCGTATCATAGCCAGCCGCTACTAATTGGTCCAAGAGGGCCAAGTAATCCCCTGGTTGGGGCTGAGAAGTTGTCGGTAATTGGTTTTCAGACTTGAGGCGAGTGTAAAATTCATTTGATAATTGCTGGTCAGAAGTATCCTTCATAACTGAGCCATCGCTGAAATTAACCGACAAGGCAACTTGATAGACGTCTGGATGTTGGGCTAAGGCCTCTGATAAGTAGGCAGTAGAGTCAACAATCACAGCTGCTTTCATCAACATTCCTCCTTAATTCAAAATACGCTCCAGAGGGATTATATCAAATATCGCGCCAAATGTCTTGCCATGTGGTAGAATAATGTGGAAGGGAGGCGCCCCAATGAACTATCTGACCATTGATCAAGCCAGTGTCCACGAAATCGAAATCAAGAAGTCCCGCTTCCTCTGCTATCTCTACCCTCTACAGGATGCAGCCGACTTTCCACCCATCCTTGCCGCCTTGCGCAAGGAACATTACAAGGCTGCGCATCATTGTAGCGCCTATATTATCGGCCCTGATTCCCTGACCCAGAAAATGAGCGATGATGGGGAACCTGCTGGTACGGCCGGCGTTCCCATGCTAGAGGTTCTCAAGCAACGTCAGTTGACTAATCTAGCCGCCGTGGTCGTCCGCTATTTTGGCGGGATTAAGCTAGGGGCTGGGGGCCTCATTCGTGCCTATTCCAGTGCAGTCAGTGAAGCCTTGAATCAGGCTACGATTGTTGCCAACGTCAACCAATTGCTAGTAGCCTTAGAGCTGGGCTATAACCAAGTCGATTCCTTCCAGTATTTTCTGGACCATAGTGACTTGGATGTCACGGTTATGGACACCGAGTATGCCGGCCAAGTCACCTATACTTTGGCTATCTATCAAGACCAAGCTGCGGCCCTAGAAGCCCAACTACGCAACCGTTTCAATGGCCAAATAGGCTGGCTAGAACTAGGCGAGGAAACCGTCAATGTCCCCGTCAAACAAGCAGCCGACCAAGGTTAAGATATATACAAAAGACCCGAGACAAGTGTCTCGGGTCTTTGTGTCCTCTAGAACTTTTCGAAGAAGCTCTGCAACCAGTTAACTAAGGCACCTTGCTTGAGGTTATCAGGCAAGACCTGGTTGACAACCGCCACATGCTGTTCAAAAGAGCGGTTCATGATTTTCTGGATTTCTCTCAGGCGCATATCGCGTCCTTGGCGTTCTGCGATGGCAATTTGCTTGAGAACCTCGATATAACTGTAGGCCAGACTCAAAGTCAAACCAGAAGCAATGGCTCCCGTCACAGCGCCGCCCGTTACTGTCCCCAAACCAGGCAGGATCTTGAAGACAGATGATACCACGAGTTTACCTATCAAAGTCGTGCCACCGGTCCCACCTAAGCCCATGACTAGGCTAATTAACTGGGATTTCTCTAGCGACACCCCGAAGATGGCCGATAGATGGGCCAACATGGTAATCTGCATAGGAACTAGGAGCGTTGCGTCCGCTACTGGAATTGGCATAAAGCCTACCCCAAAGGCAGTCGTCACATAGGTTTGCGCCCAACGTCTAGCCTCTTTGACCTTTCTTGCCAAATCGACCTGTTGGGCGTTGATAAAAGCCCGGTGAACTGACTCCGGCACTAAACTTAGACTCAATTCCAGGAGCTCATTCAAACCATGAGGCGGAATCAGAGCCTGTTTAGGTAGGCTATAAGCCTTGGCCAGAATGGGCACAATCCCCTTAACTGGCAGGGCCATTGCCTGTAACTGATTAAGAAATTCCTGGTTACCTGGATCTAATTGTTGAGTCAAGACCAGAATAACCGGTACATACTGGGCCAAGGTCTTGATGATTTCGATTTCCATGGCTTCAATTCTAGCCATAGTCGAATTCAAGCAGTAGTAGACCACGTGAATTTTATCGCGCGGGTCGCCTTGACGTTTCTCAATCAGGAGATCCGACAAACTAGCTAAGACCTCCCGCTGGGATTCAGCTGTCAACTCCAGCCCCTTGGTATCGTAGAGGGTCAGAGGCACGCCTTCCTTGGTAATGCGCACCAGCTGTTGAGTAATGGGTAGCCCGGCCCCTGTGCTTGCCAGATTTTCCCGGAAAAGGGCATTAATTAGCGTGGATTTACCACTCCCGGTTTTACCTGCAACTAGGACATTGAGGGGTTGCATCTTGTCAACTTCAGTCTGGGTTTTATTGAGTAACTCATCCACCAGCTGGGTGTTGACCCGACGCTTGAAAAGTTGATTTAGTTGGCGCATAGGCCACCTCCTAGATTGACATTAGTCGTTGTTACGACTAGATAGAATAATCAAACGGAGCAATTGTAAGGCTGTAGCACTGGCTGCCGCCACATAGGTTAAGGCTGCTGCATTAAGCACCTTGCGGGCAGCTGGCATTTCTTCTGGGGCCAAAAGTTGGTTTTGTTCCAAGATTTTAAGCGCCCGCGCGCTGGCATCGAATTCCACTGGCAGGGTCACCACTTGGAAGACTAGGACTAGGGAGAAGAGAATAATCCCGAATTGGACCAAGCCCATCATTTGGAAGATAAAGCCGGCAATAATAACTGGCATGGCCGCTGCTGAACCAATTTGGGTCACAGGCACTAGGGCATTACGCAGACGGAGCGGGAAGTAATTCTCCGCGTCTTGAACTGCGTGGCCACATTCGTGGGCAGCAACCGCAACCGCTGCAACCGAAGTCTCCATGTCGGTCGCATCAGACAGACGCAAGACCTTGTGACGGGAGTCATAGTGGTCAGTCAAATCACCTGAAACGTGTTCGACTTGAACATTGTTAATCAGGGTTTGTTGCAGAATGGCTTGAGCCACTTGGCGACCGGTCGTGCCCTTGCTAGTTTCCCATTCGCTGTATTTGCTGAAGGTAGATTTTACTTTCCATTGGGCATAACCAGCAAAAGCCATCCCGATAATGATTAAGAAGTAAGTTGGGTCAAATAAATATCTCATGGATATCCCTCCATTATTTTCAAGTTATACCTTATTATATCAAGTTTAAGGACCCTTGGCATCTTTTAGGCTGAGCCCTTTGGGAAAACTTAAGAAATCTACCATCCACCAAGTCATGACAAATGTCACATCATGTCATGACAGGCGCTACTACTAGCCTCCGATTTCTTGGCCTATAATAAAACCATCAACAGCAAGGAGGGAACTATTATGAGTCTCATTAATGTAAAAGGTGCCGGCAAGACCATCAAGGGCCGCCCCATCTTACAAGATATCAACTTCTCGATTGAGGCCGGTGAATGCATTGCCCTCATTGGTCCTAACGGGGCCGGCAAGACCACTCTGATTGAACTCTTACTTCATGACAAAATCCTCAGCCAAGGGTCCATTACCATTAAAGGTCTAGCAGTGGGTAACCGCAAACTCAAAAGTACTATCGGTCTCCTACCTCAGACTAACGAACTCCCTAAGAACCTCAAGGTCAAAGAATTAATCAGCTTCTTCCAATCAATCTATGACTACCCTTTGACGCAGGAAGAAATCCAAGATATTTTGCGTTTCAGTCCAAGCCAATACAATCAGATGACCCAATCCTTATCCGGTGGTCAACGCCGCCTGCTAAGCTTCGCCTTAACCTTGATTGGCCGTCCTTCCGTTCTCATACTAGACGAACCAACAGCTGCCATGGATACTTCGACACGCCAACAGTTCTGGGAAATTATCCATCGAATCAAAGAAACCGGGACCACCATTCTCTACTCTTCCCACTACATTGAAGAAGTCGAACATACAGCCGAACGTATTCTAGTGCTCCACCAAGGCAAGCTCATTCGTGACACAACACCACACCGTATGCGGTCAGAAGAATTAACCCAGTTCTTTACCGTCCCTGTGCGCTTCCAAGAAGTATTGGCTAAGCGCCAAGACATTATGGAACTGACTGAAAACAGTGATAACCTGACCTTCCATACTAAGAATGGTGCTGAAGTCTGGGCTGCCCTTAGTCAAGCAGGTTGCGCCTTCAGTGAATTAGAAGTCGCTCGCCGCACCTTACTCAATAGTATTTTCGAAACCACCCGAGACGACCAAGAAAGCGAGGTAAAATAAAATGAAAAACTTACGCGCCCTCATCAAGGTAGAGACCTACTTTACATTACGCAATTGGCAGAGTTTAGTCATGGCCATCGGCATGCCCTTGGCTTTCTACCTCCTCTTCTCTGGTATCTATCAAGCGGAGATGCCTTATAGCTACAGAGTCTTCATGATGATTTCCATGACGGCCTCTTCTCTTCTAAGCTTCAACGTTTTCGCCCTACCCTATAATTTAACTGCAGATAAGCATAACAATTGGCGACGTTTTCTTCACCATTCACCGGTGTCTGTGGTACAATATTACTTAGTAAAAGCCTTACGCTTTGTCTTGCTCTATTCCCTCGCCATCGGCGTGGTCTTCAGCTTTGGTGGCTTAGTTCGTCAAATTACCCTACCGGCCGGTGACTATTTCATGGTCATTCTCATTCTCTTGGTCGGGATGATTCCCTTCTCCTTTATCGGGGCTCTTATCTCCTACTTGCCAAGTGAAGAAACCATCTCCATGGTTGGGAACATCGCCTTTATGGCCATGTCACTCTTAGGTGGCCTCTGGATGCCTCTGATGTTTTTCCCTCAATGGATGCAAAATCTAGCCAAATGGATTCCTAGCTACCACTTAATGCAAATCATCCAAAACTGGTATACTAACCGCGTCTGGGCATGGGATTCCATTTTAGCACTGGTAGCCTATGGGATCTGCTTCTTAATCCTGATTGCCTTGGTGCAACGTAAAATTGAAGTAAAATAAGTCCTTTAGAAGGAGGGACTATCATGTTCCAACGTCTGAAAATTGCGATGAAACAGACTCATATCATGTTCTATATCAGTCTGGTCTTCATTCTATTCCCCGTTATTGAATCCATCAATCAGTCCCCCATTAATTGGGGGCTTTTGGGCTTTACCTTTATCTTTTTAGTTTCCTATCTCTCCCTCTTATGGAGTCGAGACCAACGAATTGTCACCTTGAGTTGGATTTATGCGGCAAGCTTTATCTGTTACTGTGCCCTTTACCTCAATCCTAACTTCATTTGGTTTCTCTTTTATTTGGGCAATGTCATGGCCTATTGTTTCCCTCGTTCTTCCCTCTTGTCCTGGCGTTGGTTAAGCATTTATGGCATCGCTCTAGGCATCTATCTCTATCACACTTGGCAGGGCTTGGGTCCCATTGAGTTATTCTATCTGGGCCTGCTAATCAGCTTCATCATCCTCTTTTCTATCGGTCAGCGCTTCGGTCGCTTGCGAGAGCTTATGCAGGAAAGAGAAGAAGCAAAAAACAAACAAATCAACCTACTTTTAGCTGAGAATGAACGTCATCGAATCCGGCGTGACCTCCACGATAACCTAGGCCACCTCTTCGCCACCCTAGCTGTTAAGAGCGAACTAGCCACTAGCCTGATGGAACGACAAAAATATGAGGCTGCCCAAGAACACGTCAAGGATATTCACAACCTGACTCAGGAAGCTATGCACCAGGTACGGGCTATCATCAACGACTTAGACCACCACGACTTGGCTAACGAACTCATCCGTCTGCAAGAAATGTTAGAAATATCTGGCATCCAGGTGGTCATTGACAACCAACTAGGTACCCTGTCCTTGACTCAGGACCAATCCTCCACCCTAGCTTTGTGTTTGCTAGAAGCCTGCAACAACATCATCAAGCACGCCCAAGCTAAGCATGTGCTAATCCGTCTCTGGCAGAACGACAATTTCCTCTACGCCTTTGTAGAAGACGATGGGCAAGGTTTTGGCCCCGTGCAAGAAGGTGAACTCCACACCATCTTAGATCGCCTGCAAATTCAAGGTGGACAGCTCAACATCCTCAGTCGTCGCCAACCTACCCAAATCCAACTTAAAATGCCCTACGAGAAAGGATAGGTGATTCCATGCGCCTCTTAATTGCAGAAGACCAAGCAATGCTTCGAGATGCCCTCTGTCAACTCCTAGAGCTGGAAGACCAAGTAGAAAGCGTCCACCCAGCTAAAAATGGCCAGGAAGCCATGGAGATTATAGGTAGCCAGACCATCGATATCGCCCTCTTAGACATTGAAATGCCCTACGCCAGTGGCTTAGATGTGCTAGAGTGGTCTAAGGCTCATCACCCTGAGGTTAAGGTCCTCATCTTCACCACCTTCAAGCGTCCCGGCTACTTCGAGCGCGCCCTCAAAGCCGATGTCGATGCCTTCGTCCTCAAGGAGCGCCCTGTCCACGCCCTCATGGCAACACTCGAAAACATCCTGGCAGGCAAGAAAGAATATGCGCCTGAGCTGGTTGATCGCCTTTTCACTCATCACAATCCTTTGACTCCACAAGAACGCCAGCTCATGGCAGGTGTTAGAGAAGGGCTCTCCAACAAGGAGTTAGCCCAAGAACTCCATCTATCAGAAGGTACCGTTCGTAACTACATGTCTACCATCCTGCAAAAACTAAGCGCTAAAAACCGGGCGGATGCCATCCGTATCTGCCAAGAAAATGGTTGGTATTAAAAATTTCGCCAAAGAAAAAAGACTGAGAAGTTGATGCTTCTCAGTCTTTTACTTTGTCTTAGTCTTCTAAGTCCACGTTGTGGTAAACGCGTTGAACGTCGTCATTGTCTTCTAAGACTTCAATCAAACGCTCGAATTTAGCTAAGTCGTCACCTGTTAAGGTCACTTCGTTTTGTGGCAAGAGGTCTAATTCTGCGACTTCAAACTCGCTAATCCCCATGGCCTCCAAAGCTGATTGGATGGCGTGGAAGTCATTTGGTTCCCCGTAAACGACAACAGATTCCCCTTCTTGTGTTACTTCGCGAACATCGACATCGGCTTCTAATAAGCCCATCATGATTTCGTCAGCATCTTGGCCGGCAATAACGAAGACAGCTGTCGCGTCGAAGAGGTAGCTAACAGACCCGCTGACACCCATGTTCCCGCCGTTCTTACCATAGGCCGCCCGCACATCACTGGCAGTCCGGTTAACGTTGTTAGTCAAGGCATCCACGATAATCATGGAACCATTTGGCCCGAAACCTTCGTAGCGGAGCTCTTGGAAGCTTTCATCACCGCCACCTTTGGCTTTTTCGATAGCGCGGTCAATGACATGCTTAGGCACATTATAGGTCTTAGCACGATCAATGACAAATTTCAATTTTTGGTTACTATGGGGATCTGGATCGCCTTGTTTAGCTGCTACATAAATTTCAATCCCGAATTTTGCGTAGACCTTACTGTTATTGGCGTCCAACTTGGCTTTTTTTTCTTTGATGTTGGCCCATTTACGTCCCATTCTTTCACATCACTTTCTCTTAAGATATTACTATTATAAGGCTAAGCCCCCGCTATGGCAAGGTCTGACACTCATTTGCCTTGCCAGTGGACAAGTAGGCTTTTAGTAGCCCCCGACCTTGCGAATGACTTTATAAACCTGGTTGGAAACCCAACGTCCTACTCGCGTATTCGCTGTTGTTAAGCGGCCAAAGAAGGCATAACGCAAGACTTTGAAGGCCTCAGGGTTACGTTCTTGTAGGAAGTTCCAGAGGTCTTGGCGCTTAGCTATCGCTTCTGGGGTCCCAATACGATTGAGCAAGGCGCTAGAAATACTGGTGACAATCTCCAAATGTTTAAGCAAATACTGGCGAATGCTAGGGTGTAGCGGCTGACTAAAGTCGACTGCTTCAATTAAAATTCTGTTAACTTTGAGTTGCTGGTCAATCCGCCCCATCATAACTCGTTCATTGACCGACTGGTCATCGCGGCCAATCAGATAACGATAGAAGTCGACATCCAGATAATAGAGGCGCTGAACATGCTGAATCGGTTGATAGACAAAGACATTATCTACATAGAAGGTGTGTTCTGGCAAGATAAGACCACAATCTCTCAACAGTTGGGTCCGATATATCAATGAATGCATCATGAGATACTCGCCTACTGAGAAAGGCTTGACTTCATCCCAACCAAAGAACTGATTAATAGGCAAATTACGCTCGTAGCGAACCGTTCGCTTGGCGCCTTCCTCTCCCTGCTCATAAACATAATTGGTCAAGAGCACATCCACCTGGGTATTCTCTGCTTCAAAGCGCTCAAGGGTTGCCATAACCGCCGCCAAAGCCGACTCATCCACCCAGTCATCAGAGTCCACTACCTTGAAATATTGGCCCGTCGCATGGGCTAGACCAGTATTGACGGCCCCACCATGCCCCTTGTTAGCCTGATGAATAGCCTTGACCTGGTCTGGATAGCGGCGCTGATAGTCTTGAGCAATGGTCAAGGTTTCATCCTTAGAGCCATCATCAATGACCAAGATTTCAATCTGGTCGCCTGCCGGCAAGAGGGACTCAATAGCCCGCCCCATATAGGCTGCGGAATTATATGAGGGGATTGCCACAGTTAGTAATTTCATTAAATATTCTACCTTTCTAGTCGAAACATTGAAGTCAATGGCTCCTAGCCTTGGGCAGGCTTCTTGAAGAGGCGCTTGAGGCCAATACGGCCTTTTTTCTTATCTAAGACAGTGACTTCTACTTCCAAGATATCTCCCACAGCTACCGCTTCTGAAGGGTGCTTGATGAATTTCTTAGATAATTTGGAGATATGAATCAATCCATCTTGCTTGACCCCGATATCTACAAAGGCACCGAAGTCGACCACGTTGCGGACCACGCCTTGTAGTTGCATCCCCACTTCGAGATCGTCTAAGGACATGACATCTTCACGTAAAATCGGTGCTGGACCAGCATCCCGGATATCATGTAGGGGATGCTTGAGGCCCTCAATAATATCGACAATGGTTGCCTGGCCTACTTCTAGCTCCTGAGCAAGTTGGGCTGGTCTAAGGGCACCTAAGGCCTCCACAGCATGATCAGAGCCAATGGCGTCTAAGGCTAAACCAGCACGATCCAGAATCATACGCGCTACCGCGTAACTCTCTGGGTGAATGCCGGTCTGATCAAGTGGATTCTTACCTCCGACAATCCGGAGGAAACCAATGGCTTGCTCATAGGTTTTAGGCCCTAGGCGCTTAACATCCTTAATTTGACGGCGGTCTTCAAAGCGACCTAACTCATCACGAAGGCTAATCAAGTTTTTAGCGGTCGTCGCGGTCAAACCCGACACGTGTTGCAAGAGGGAAACACTGGCTGTATTCACATCCACACCTACTCGGTTAACAGTGGTATTGACCACAAAGTCTAGTTCCTCGGTCAATTGCTTTTGAGCCACATCGTGCTGATACTGACCCACACCAATGGACTTAGGATCAATCTTAATCAATTCAGCCAAAGGGTCTTGCAGACGACGAGCAATGGAAACCGCGCTCCGCTCTTCTACCTGATAATCCGGAAATTCTTGACGGGCTAGTTCACTAGCTGAATAGACAGAAGCCCCCGCCTCGTTAACAATCATATATTTAACTGGTTGGTCCAAGGTCTTGATGACTTGAGCTACGAACTGCTCAGATTCCCGACTGGCGGTCCCATTCCCAATAGCAATGACTTCGACCCCGTGTGCCTTAATCAAGTCTGCCAATTGGCCGCTGGCCGCTTGACGTTGGCGTTCACCTGCTGGTTTATGAGGGTAAATAACACCTTTATCTAAGACCTTACCGGTTTGGTTAACGACCGCTAGCTTACAGCCTGTACGGTAGGCAGGGTCCAAGCCCAGAACTGTCCGTCCCTTAAGAGGTGGCGTCAGGAGCAAATGCTTGAGGTTATCCCCAAAGACTTGGATGGCTTGCTTATCTGCCCGCTCAGTCGCTTCATTGCGAAGTTCCCGTTCAATGGCTGGAAAGATGAAACGTTTGTATGCATCTCGAATAGCCGCCTGCCCTAAGACACGCTTAGCTTCTGGGAGATTTTCAGCTAGGACATGCCGCTCCAAATAATTGAAGATTGGCGCTTCATCCACCTCAATAGATACGCTGATAACCTCTTCCTTCTCAGCTCGGTTGAGAGCTAAAGTCCGGTGCGCTGGTAGGTCGCTAAGTTTATTTTCGAAGTCATAATACATCGCATAGACTTGGTTAGGGTCCGCCTCTTCCTTCTTGAGCTTGGTCTTGAGGATGGCATTATAACGCATGTATTTGCGGATAAATTCGCGGTAGGCAGCATTGTCTGACACCCATTGGGCCAGAATTTCATGGGCACCGGCTAGAGCAGCTGCCACATCAGTAACTTCTTCGTTAAGATAGCCAGCAGCAGTCTCTTCGACGTCCCCTGCCTGCTCATTCAACAACCATTGAGCCAAAGGTTCCAAGCCTTGTTCAATGGCCACCATGGCTTTAGTACGACGCTTCTGCTTATAAGGTCGATAGAGATCTTCCACTTGTTGCAAGGTGCTAGCCGCTTCGATTTGCCCAGCTAATTCTGGAGTCAGTTTTTCTTGCTCATCAATCAGACGCTTAACTTCTTCCTTACGCTCGGCCAATTGCGTAACATAGCGATAGCGGGTCTCAATCTCGTGGATTTGGACTTCATCTAGGGCGCCTGTTTTTTCCTTACGATAGCGCGCAATAAAAGGAATGGTGTTGCCTTCGGCCAAGAGCTCTAAGACGACACTGACCTTATCAACCGGTAACTTAAGTTCCTTAGCTACCTCTTGTACTTCATGTGTTAATGTTACTGTCATGATTTAATCGTCCACCTTTGGTGCGTCCGAAGGAACGCAGAATGTTTCGAGAAGGGTCTCGTGATTGATTCGGACAGCCAATAGATGGCCACCGTATACCGCACCGCCATCAATGCCAATCAAATCACCCTCACGATGCCAAACATGATGAGTCTGGCCATCGTCATTGAGCCGGCCAATCGGGGTGTGGCCGAAGATAATTGGCCGCCCAGTCTTATTAGGCAGCGTATGGAAGGGTTCGCGAATCCAGACAAAATCGCGACGCGAAGAATCTTGCCACTGGTCGACTTCCGGATTAACCCCAGCATGCGCAATGATAAAGTTACCAAATTCTGTGTAGAGGGGTAGGCTCTCCAACCAAGCTTGTAACAAAGGCTGAGTCTCCTTCAAGCAGGCAGACAGCATCTGGCCCGATTGGTTTTCTAACATGCCAGGCGTCGTCCCTAAAAATTCAGAAATAGTAGTCAGACCGCCATTACGTTTATAGCGCCCGAAGTAGTTTTCTGGTTCGGTCAAGGTTTCCAGCAACATATCCTCATGGTTACCACAGAGGCAGATAGCGCCATGACTGGCTTGAAGCTCCCTTACTTTTTCGACTGTCGCCTTAGAGTTAGGTCCCCGGTCAATTAAGTCTCCCACAAAGATTAATTGTTCGTCTTCTGGGCGCCAGTGGGTCAGTAACTCTTCCAAAAGATGGTACATCCCATGGATATCCCCGATAACAAATGCTTCCTGCTTGGTCAAGGTCGTCGCCTCCTTCTCATTCAATCTTTTATATTATAGCATAAATCCCTTTAAAACACGATATCTAGCCCAAAGCTCAAGGCTAGAAAGGCATTTTTGTTAAGAAATCTGCACAATTTCAATCCAAAGATCCAGGCGGGTTTCAAAAACACGAACATTCAAAAATTTTCTGAACAGAAATTCACTTGCCCTAGTTCCATCTTACCCTGTCTATGCTATACTCAATTCTGTTCTATTAATCCAAACATTAGGAGGCTATTATTTTGGAACGTTTTTTCAAATTACGTGACCATGGAACGACCGTGGTAACTGAATTTATTGCAGGGATTACGACCTTCCTTGCCATGGCATATATTGTCTTTGTCAACCCGTCCATTCTGTCTCAAACCGGCATGCCTAGCCAGGCTGTCTTTCTAGCTACCCTCTTTGCGGCAGCCAGCTCTACACTGGTTATGGGCCTTTTCGCTAATGTCCCTTACGCCTTGGCTCCAGGTATGGGTCTCAATGCCTTTTTCACCTTCACCGTCTGCTTCGGTCTAGGTTTCACCTGGCAAGAAGCCTTAGCTATGGTTTTCCTGTGCGGTGTCTTCAACATCCTGATTACCGTCACTAAAATCCGCAAGCTCTTGATTGTTTCCATCCCAGAATCCCTACAACATGCTATTTCTGCTGGGATTGGGGTCTTCATCGCCTACATCGGGGTGAAGAATGCAGGCTTCTTAAACTTTACAGCCTCTGGTTCTAGCATTCTTTCCGTTAATGGCGGTCCAGCTAACGCTACCCAATATGCTGGCGGGGTTACCAATGTCGTAGCTGATTCCGGTATCGTTCCAGCCTTGGTCAACTTCACTCAACCATCTGCAATTCTCGCTTTGATTGGCTTAGCCATCACCATTATCCTAATGGTCCGTCAAGTCAAAGGCGCCCTTCTCTTAGGGATTGTAATCACTACCGCCTTAGCCTTTCCAATGGGCCTAATTGACCTATCAAGTGCCAACCTAGCACAAAATTCTCTTGGCAATGCCTTTGGGGAACTAGGTCAAACCTTCTTAGTTATCTTCCGTCCAGAAGGTCTTCCAGCCCTCTTTTCAGACTGGAGTCGTCTCCCCTTAGTGCTGATGACCATCTTCGCTTTCAGCCTCTCTGACGTCTTCGACACCATCGGGACCTTCGTCGGGACCGGTCGTCGGACTGGCATCTTCTCCGCTGAAGACGAATTAGCCCTACAAAACAGCTCAGGCTTCAGCTCAAAAATGGACAAGGCCCTCTTTGGGGATTCAATCGGAACTTTGATTGGCGCACTCTTCGGGACATCTAACACAACCACCTATGTGGAATCTGCTGCTGGGATTGGGGTAGGGGGCCGAACTGGTCTTACTTCTGTCGTCACCGCCTTACTATTCCTAGCGACCATGTTTATTGCACCTTTTGTTAGCCTAGTACCGGCAGTTGCCACTGCGCCTGCCCTTGTCATTGTTGGGGTCCTCATGATGGCTTCCTTCAGCGATCTCAACTGGACTGATTTCGCCGAGGCAGTGCCAGCGTTCTTCTCTTCCATTTTCATGGGCTTCTCCTACTCTATCTCTTACGGGATTGCAGCAGGCTTTATCACTTACGCTATCGTGAAAGTAACGCAAGGCAAGGCCAAGGAAATCCACGCTCTCTTGTGGGTCTCCATCGCCCTCTTTGTCCTTAACTTCATTATTTTAGCCATTATTTAAGGGCATCTCATCACTAGCAGAGACTCTGTCTCTGCTTTTTTTCTTGCCATAAAAAAACTGAGACCCTAGGCCTCAGTTGCTTATGCTTATTGTAACCAAGTAAAGTGCTGGTAATGGCTGTTGATTTGCTCCCAATCTTCAGGACCAAAATGTGCCAGTGCCTCTTTCATCAAAGTGGCTAAATCAGTCGTCGACAAGGTCTTCATTTGATTGCTTGAGAACATATGATAGTCGCCCCCGCCACAGGCCCGATATTGGGTTAGAGCTAGGGTATAAGTGGCATCCAAATCCAGTTCTTGACCCTTACGCTCATCCACGATACTTACCACACGTTGACCAACTGGTTGAGTCAAATCTACTGTAGTCATTAAGCCACTGAATACATCAAAGTTATAGTGCTTAGGTTTAGGCGCAATGTAACTTGGATTAATGGCCTTACGCCCATTCTGATCTAGCACCAGATAGTTGAGATCAAACTCTAAGGCATCCTTGATGGTCTGACCACTTACCTCAACAGTCGCAATCAGATTATAGTAGGGATAACTAGCTAGCAGAATTTCATTGGTGATAGGGCCACGAAAATCTTTAAAGGCCTCATTAACTAAAGCGATGGCGCTAAAATCGGCCCCTGTTTCCCGCAATTGCAATTGATTAAGGAACTCAATATAAGGATGTCCATAGACGCGCGCTTCAAAAACGTCATTTGTGACAGGTAAAAGAGGTGCCTCTCCTAGGACTTGATTCAACCAAGCTGCCCCTTGGCTAAGCTCTGGTTCCATGACCTCTTGCACCGCCTGGCTTGGACTAATTTGACTGGTTTCGTGCAAGCTAGCTTGCCCAGAAATAACACGATGGTCTTGATCCAAGTCTAAAGTAACTTCCGCTACATACTGGCCAGCAAAGCCTGGTTGCACTACCCAAGTCTGTCCAACTTGTTGGCAAATCACACGGTGTTGGTGCCCTGTTAAGAGCACATCTAGGCCTGGAATTCCTTGCAGCATCTCAGCCCCACGGTTTTCGCCTGTTAAAGCCTCAAGGGGCTCAAAACTATCCAAATCCCGTTCAAAACCACCATGATAAGCTAGGATAAGGACGTCCACCTGAGGTCTGATGAGCTCAGCGTATTCCTTGGCAACCTCATAGGCATTAAGGAAGGCTAGCCCTTCATAATGCGCCGGCAATTCCCAGTGGGGAATATACTCCGTTGTCACCCCAATAATCCCAATCCGGATGCCGTCACGTTCAGTAATGACGTAAGGTTGGCCGAGTGCTGGTTGGCCCGTTTCCTGCCAGACAATGTTGGCACACAAAATCGGTGCCTCTAGCTGATTCAAAATATTATCACGATAGTCTTGGCCGAAATTGAACTCATGATTACCAATTAATTGATAATCGTAGCCGATTTTATTCATAGCCCGAGCAAAAACACTACCGTCGCCCGCTTCCTGCTTGCAGTAAGTGGCGAAGGAAGAACCCTGTATAAAGTCTCCTAAATCAATCGTTAGAACAGGATGATTAGCCTGGTCTTTAAGTTTTTCAATAGTTGCTGCTGTGTTGAGCAATGAGCGCTCAGCATTTTCTGGAGCTTTGAGCCAGAAACCATGTGTGTCGCTGGTCATCAAGATGGATAATTGCCGCATAGTACGCCTCCTTAGTCTTAGCCCTCCTATTATACAGCATCCCGCCAACCCTCTCAAGTAGCGCAATAAAGTCAAAATAAAAAAGGAAAAGACCAAGAGGTCTCCAGCCCCTCAAGGTCTTTTCCCAAGTCAGTCAAGAAAACGAGCGATGCCTTACCCCCACGTAAGGTCGCACCATTTTCCGGCAGTGCACTCCTTGCATTGCCTAAGTCTATCATACAGCACTTGATTGGTAATGAAAAGGCTTATAGGCGGTCTGTAGATGAAGCTTAACACTTCTGACATCTGCCCTTTATTTGATTGCAAATATTACACTCTTGTAACATTTGCCTAGACCAATCCTAGGCAAGAGCCTCAATTTGATCTAATAAATGATCTACGTAGCCGATTGCTGAACGCAAGGCGCCAGCATCCGCCATGGACACGCCGGCATGTTCTGCTAAGGCTAAAGGCCCCATGGTACCACCAGCTTTAAGAACTTCTAGCCATTTGTTGATTGTAGTTTGATCACCCGCAGCAATCTTCTGCCCTACAGCCGTCCCAATGGTTAACCCTGCTGAGTAGGTGTAAGGATAGAGGGCCATGAAGTAGTGCGGCTGACGCATCCAAGTCAACTCTGCGCCTGGATTAATTTCCAGAGCATCACCCCAGAATTCTTTAAGAGTCTCTAAGAAGAATTGGTTGAGACTGTCGGTATTGAGGAAGTCATCGCGGTCTACCGCTTCTAGCACCTTGCGTTGGAAGTGCGCTTCCAAGAGGTGGGTGACCATGTTGTGGAAGTAGGTCCGAGCAATAAACTCGGCAATCAAAGTCCGTTTTTGCGCGGCTTCTAAAGGTTGGCTGAGCAAATATTGACACATAATCACTTCATTAGCCGTTGAAGGCGCCTCGATAAAGTAAAGGCTGGCTTCTGGTGTAATAGGCGATACATGCTGGTTGGTTAACTGGAAGTGCCCCGCATGCCCCAGTTCGTGAGCCAGAACAAGCACTTCACTGAGTAAACCTGTCCAGTTGAGCAGAATATAGGATGGGCCATCGGCTACCGTCGCACAGAAGCCACCGGTTGATTTAGTCTGATTCATTGGATAGTCAATCCAACGCTCATCAAAGGCGCGGCGCACAATTTCTTGATAGTCAGGGCCCAGGACCTTGAAGGTATCTTCTACCATGGCACGGGATGCCTCTATGCTGATGGTTTCAGCAGGTTCCTTAGAAAATGGCATCTTAATATCTGCCAAAGATACTTTGTCCAAGCCCTGTTCAGCTGCTAGTAAGCGCGCGTAACGACGCATCACCGGCGCAAACTCTGCCATGATGACATCAATTTGGCGGTTATAGGCTTCACGACTCACATCTTGCTTAAAGAGCTCGTAATCAATGATTGAGTCAAAACCGCGCAACTTAGCTTCCTTCTTGCTCGTTTGCACATAGTTGAGGTAGTTAGCTGCTGCCGTATGTTGATAGCGCGCCAAGCCATCGTGGAAAGACTTCCATGAAGCATGACGCAATTCATAATCGCTAGCCCCCTCGTAGTCCCCCTCAAATTTGACGAAACTATTTGGATAGGTCTTACCCGACACTTGGAAATCGTCGAAGGTCAAGTCCTGGAACTTGAGGGTTCCATAGAGAGAATATTGGTTGTAGAGCGAGCTCTGGAAACTAGATAAGAGCTCTTCAACCTCCTTAGAAAGGACGCTAGGTTTTAAACGCAAGACTTCATTGAGGTAGCCCGCATAGCGCTTGCCCTTGTCAGATTGACTAAACTCTCTCAGGTAGGCTTCATCCAAGGCTGATAACTCTGGTGCTAGAAAGGCAAGCTTAGCCCCTACTAATTCAAAGAGCTGATCCAAACCTACGGCATTGGCTTCATTCTGAGCATCTAGTTTATCGGTCTCATAGGCTAGTGAACCATAATGAGAGACCCAGGAAATGGCCACTTGAATAGCCTCATAGTCGGCTAAGGCCTTTTCTAATTGTTGCGCTTGACCCAGAGTGCCCGCATAGTTAGCTTCAAATTCCGTCACCTGTTTCTTCAAGCCCTCTACGGCCACTTCATAGGCCGCCTGGTCTTGATACAAGAGACTTAAATCCCAGGTCTCTGCCAGAGGCAGTTCCTGTCTTAAAGGTAATGACATCTTACTTTCCTCCTTGTTCTGCACGTAATTCATTGATAAAGCGTTCAATGCGCTCAAAGGCTTGTTTGAGTTCATCGATTGAGTAGGCATAAGATACCCGTACGAAGCCTTCGCCTGACTGACCGAAGGCAGACCCCGGCACAACCGCCACCTTGTGCTCCCGAATCAGACGGGTAGCAAACTCTTCGGAACTTAGGCCAAATTGACTAATATTCGGGAAAATATAGAAGGCGCCAAAAGGCTCAAAGCATGGAATGCCTAAGCGTTTGAGCTCCGCCATCAAATAACGTCTACGTTGATTATAGCTGTCACGCATCATTTCCACATCGCTAGCCCCATTCTTAAGAGCCATGGTACCGGCATACTGACTCATAGTTGGCGCAGCCATAATAGCAAACTGGTGAATTTTCACCATCTGAGCCAGAATTTCTTCTGGTCCACAGCAATAGCCCAGGCGCCAACCGGTCATGGCATAAGCCTTAGAGAAACCATTGATATAGATAGTCCGTTCAACCATACCTGGCAAATCAATGAGAGAATAGTGTTTCTTACCAGTATAGGAAAGCTCACTATAGATTTCATCCGTAATAACCAAGAGATCGTGCCGCACAATGACTTCAGCAATGGCTTCTAAGTCCTCTTTGGTCATAACCGCACCTGTCGGGTTATTGGGGAAGGATAAAATTAAAGCCTTGGACTTAGGCGTAATCGCCGCTTCTAACTCCTCCGCCGTCAATCGAAAATCATTCGCTTCCTTAAGCGGAATAGGTACTGGCACGCCATCCGCTAGGGTAATACATGGTAAATAGGAGACATAGCAAGGTTCATGATAAATCACTTCATCTCCAGGTTCTAGACAGGCCCGCAAGGCTAGGTCAATGGCTTCTGATCCCCCGATTGTGACTAAGACCTGAGTGGCAGGATTGTATTGAACCGCATGATTGCGCGCGATGTAATTAGAAATCTCGGTTCGTAATTCCATGAGCCCACGGTTAGCTGTATAGAAAGTCCGACCTTTCTGAAGGGTGTAAATCCCCTCTTCACGCACATGCCAAGGGGTATCAAAATCGGGTTCCCCCACCCCTAGCGAAATGACATCTTCAATCTCATTGGCGATGTCGAAAAATTTGCGAATCCCAGAGGGCTGAATGGATTGCACCTTCTGGTTGATAAAACGATGACTCATGGAGTGACCACCATCCGTTTGTGTTTGTCATCCTTGACGAACATGGTGCCGTGGTCTTTGTATTTCGTTAAGATAATATGAGTCGCTGTTGACTGAACTTCTTCGATCACAGACAAACGGCTAGAAACAAAGAGGGCAATTTCCTTCATCGGTGCCTTCTTAAGCTCAACCAGGAAGTCAAAGCCCCCAGACATAAGGTAGAGGGAGTCTACTTCAGGGAAGAGATAAATTTTTTCTGCAATACGGTCAAAGCCTTGCCCACGTTGAGGATTAACCTTCAATTCGATAATGGCAGAAACACTTTGATCATCGGTTTTATCCCAGTTAATTAGGGTATGATAACCGACAATAATACGGTCGGCTTCAAGTTCTGCAATGGTTTTGATTACTTCTTCTTCGCTATAACCTAGGCGAACAGCCAATTCAGCTGGTGAAATTCTACTGTTGCTTTCTAATACTTTTAAAATCGCTTGGCGTTGATTCATGGTGAAACCTCCTACTAGACTTGTGGCCAGTCTCTGCTGACGCACCTTATTCCTATTATAGCACAAAGCAAGGCTAAGGCGAAAGACTGGAGACCATGGCCAAACAAGTAGAATCCGCCCTTAAATTGAAAAAGCCGAGCAACCATTTAAGGCTACTCAGCAAGTCATATTCAGAGAATTAATCCCCAACTTTAATTCGGTCGGTAAGATCTCCTGATTGACTGAAATCAATCGGATAATCTAGGCTAGGCTGCGGCATCTGGTAGCCCAGATAGGTCACAGCAAAGTCCTTGAGCCGGGCGCCCACTTCACGGAATTCACGCTTGAATCGGGTGGATTCTGTCTCTTCAGCCGCAAATCCGACGGCTTCTAGGCCCAGGCCACGTGCCAACATAAGCGCACGAGAGAGATGATAGCCCTGGGTGACGATAATAACTCGTTCCTGTCCCAAAACGTGTTTGAGTCGATATAGGCTATCATATGTCGAGTAGCCCGCATGGTCTAAATAAATCCGTTGACTGGCTACCCCATGCTGAACCAGATAGTCCTTCATGACTGCCACTTCATTATAATATTGATTGGTGTGGTCGCCACTCATGATGAGGGCCTTATTTGGAAAGGTCTGAGCTAAAGCAAGGGCAGAATTTAGCCGTCCTGCCAAGACCTTACTTGGTTCCTTATTGTCGATAATTCCAGCCCCCAGCACCAGAATAGGCACCTGGTCGTCGGCCCAATCGGAGGCTTGGATCTCTTGAGGAGTCTTAGTTTGGAATTGGGCGCTCGCAATTACCCAAAGGTTGAGGGCTAAAACTAATAAGAGTCCTAAGCTTGCTAGGCCAAGAATTGCTTTAAAAATTGATAAAATCATTTTCACGCGCCTCCCTCCTTTTCAAATATCTCAGCTTTTATAGTATAACAGCATCCTGAAGAGAAGTCTAAAATTGTCAGTCCTGTTGCGAAATTTAACTCAGCTGTTATCCGTTTGTCACGGACTCTGCCGCTTATCTATGGTAGACTATAGAAGATTACCCCGAGGGCTCCAGCCCCAACTATCAAATATCCCATAGAAAGAGGAAACCCCATGAAATTACGCCATATCTTCTTATTTTTGCTGGCCATTGTCTTAGGTGCCGGCGCCACGATTCTCTATCTCAAACTCCAAGAACCTGTACGCAAGAACAATCAGACCCAAGAATCCAGTTCCAGCCAGTTAATCAGTCAGGCTTCTTCTAACAAACCTGAATCTAGTAGTATTGCCTCCTCTTCTTCAGAGCCACCACAGTCTTTCCTGAATGAAAGTATTCCAGAAGACGCTAGCTACAAGAAGACGGTCTTACCAGCCGAAATGGATGGTAACGAACTCAACAAGAAAATCAACGAATTCTACCAAGCCAACTACTCTGCAGAAGAGAAGGCTGCTAGCCAACAAGCACTTAGCCAGCAAGAATTAGCAGATTTGCAAAACTACTTGGATCAATCTGGCAATGTCAGTGGTTTGGAAACTAAGGTCGACCAGATCGCGGTTAAGTTAGGCAACCAAACCAGTTACGTCGTTCGTTTAGTTGTGCCAATGACTCGCCAAGAAGCCAACAGTCGCGTCAAGGACAGCGATATCGAACTCATGAACCAAGCCTTATCCTATGTCGGCAATCGCCTAGTCTTGGTAGCCTACTATGATCAAGCTAAGCAAGCGGTGGTGCCTGTCAGCCTATCTAACAGCTCCCGCCCCGCTCTCTTCTACTACAACGTACAACCTTAAAGTAAATGGAAGGCCACCTATCCCTTAGGATAGGTGGCCTTTATTTGCTTGGAAAAGGCTAATTTTCAGCTGAGTCTCGAACCGTGTCAATGCCTAAAACTACTGCCAGAACTAATACCGGATGAATAGTTTCATCATAGATTTCAATCTCGAAGGTATCGGACCAGGTCATAATCTTGCTCCGAATGGTCGCGATAATTTCTCCATCTGCATCATAAAGACTACAGCCCTTAAGCCAAGAAATACCATCCACTGTCCAACCTAGACCTTGAATCGATAAACGGGTACTTAAGATACTGAAGCGCTCTTGAATAGTCGCCACTACTTGGCCGCCAATACTAATCGTTAGGCGTTGGAAGAAGAGCCGCCACATAGCCTGAGTCACTGTCGCTAAGGCTGTTCCTGTCTTGGCATCTAGAATGGTCATCTGGCGACGAAACCAGGGCATACGGCCTCGAACTTGATAGACTACATTCCCTGCTTCATCATAAATCTCAAAGTTTTGGCGAATAGACATAAAATGTTGTTCCATATAGAATTTCATCATATTCTCTCCTTACTTGTGATAGGCGTGCCCCTTCATAATCCGAAAAGCCCGGTAAATCTGCTCGACTAGGACCAAGCGCATGAGTTGATGAGGTAAGGTAATTCGTCCAAAGCTGACCCGCCACTGAGCTTTTTGTTTGAGTCGCTCCGCTAGGCCTAGGGAACCACCGATAATAAAACTTACCTTACTTTGACCATGTAGGGCCATGCGGTCCAAACGCTGGGCTAAATCTTCAGAAGAGATGAGATCTCCTTCAATGGCGAGGACAATGACCTGACGGCCAGCATCTAATCGAGCCTCTATACGGTCTGCTTCCTTATCTAAAACTTGTTCGATTTCGAGAGCGGACATCTTCTCAGCAGTTGCTTCATCGGCTACCTCAACAATAGAAAGGTTGGCATAGGCGCCAAGGCGCTTGGTGTATTCGGCAATCCCTTGTTTGAGATACTTCTCCTTGAGTTTGCCAACACAGATAATTTCAATTTGCATCCTCATTCCTCCTACCATTATCATAGCATTTTTCGGCGATTTTTTGTATGATAATAGGGAATTGAATTAGAATCGAGGTTCTCGCTATGCAAGATCTATTCTCCCCAAGCAAATGGACCGCAACCCAGAAGCTTACCGTTAGCTTTCTGGTGGTTATTTTAACCGGGAGCTTTCTCCTCTGGTTGCCTATTTCCAACCAGCCAGGAACTCATCAAACTTATTTAGACCATCTTTTCACCGCCGTCTCTATGGTTTGCGTGACGGGTTTGACCGTCCTATCCATTAAGGACACCTATACCGTCTTCGGCCAGATAGTCGGCATTATCCTTATGCAGATTGGAGGCTTAGGGCTAATCACGCTCATTTCTATCAGCCTCTTCTATCTGAAGCGTCGCATTTCGCTCAAGGACCAAACCACCTTGCAGATGGCCCTTAACCGTAACACTAATGACAACTACAAGAACTTTCTCTTTAACGCCTATCGCTTCACCTTTGCAGTAGAGGCCATTGGCGCTCTAGTTCTGATGACGGACTTCATTCCCCGCTATGGTTGGGCAAAAGGCGCCTTCAATGCCGTTTTTGTTGCTGTTTCCGCCTTCTGTAATGCTGGTTTTGACAACCTAGGCAGCAACAGTCTCCAAGACTTTGTTCTCAACCCAACGGTTAACTTTACAGTTGCCTTACTCATTATTGCAGGGGGGATTGGTTTCACCGTCTGGGCCGAGCTGAGCGAAAGGTTGAATCACTACTTCCATTCTCGTCCACGCCTCTTGCGTTTGAGTTTCCGCCGTTTGAGTTCCCACTCACGCCTCGCTCTGATAGCAACTGCTACCTTGTTATTTGGCGGAGCCCTTATCACTTGGCTATCAGAACTCAGACATGGCTCAACTATCGGTAATTATAATATCTTCCAGCAGTGGATGATTTCTTTCTTCCAGTCTGCTGCCTTCCGTACGGCCGGTTTCTCGACTTTGAACTATGAAGCGACCCATCCCTTCACCAATCTGATCTATATGATTCTCATGTTAATTGGGGGGGCCCCAGGTGGTACAGCCGGTGGTATTAAGGTCACTACAGCTGCCATCATGTTCTTACTCTTCCGTTCGGAACTAAAGGGCCACACTGAAGTGACCTTCCATAAACGGGTTATTCCAGCCAGCGCCGTTAAGCAGGCTATGACCATCATTCTCTTTTTCTTCACGGTCTTAATGATTGGCTATTCGCTCTTACTCTTGGAGCATCCAAATCTCAATCCTTACCATCTTCTCTTCGAGGCCATTTCTGCCATGGCCACTGTGGGTTCTTCAGCAGGGATTACCTCGCAACTTACAACTTGGGGACGCATCATTATTATGGGGATGATGTTCTTGGGCCGGGTAGGTCCCTTTACCGTCTTTCTCAGCTTGCTCCAAAGTGACCGCAAAGAAATTCACTATGCCGATACTGATGTATTAATCGGCTAATCAGAAAGGATCTGTACACTTATGAAACCAAAACTTAATACTCGGATTATTGGCGTCTTAGGCCTGGGGGTCTTTGGCCGTACCGTCGCTAAAGAACTTAGCAAATACGATGTAGACGTTATCGCCATTGACAACCGACAAGCCAATGTCCAAGACGTGGCAGACTATGTTACTAAGGCGGCTGTCGGTGACATTACCGATTACGACTTCTTGAAAAATATCGGCGTTAAGGAATGCGATATTGTCATTATCGCGACCGGTACTAACCTAGAAAGCTCCGTACTAGCGGCTATGCACTGTAAAAAACTAGGTGTCCCTCGTATCGTGGGTAAGGCTCGTAGCTTAACCTTTGAAGAGGTCCTCTATGAAGTAGGCGTCCATGTAGTGGTCTCACCTGAACGTGACTCCGGTGTACGTTTAGCATCTAAGATTCTCCGTAATAAGATTGACGAAGTACTACGATTAGACGATGATACCTCGATTGTCGAATTTACGGCGCCTGACGCGTGGGTAGGCAAAACCGTCTTAGAATTAGACTTGCGTCGCAAGTACGAACTTAATTTGATTGGTATGCGGGAAGAAAAAGGCGAGAAGTTGAATTCTTCTATTGCCATCAACCACCCAATTGAAGCCAACACTATTTTAGTCGCGATGGCTAATTCTCATGTTTTCGAGAAGTATGACTACTTAGGCTACTTTAACGACTAAACCGACTATCATAAAAAGCCATGGTTTGAAACCATGGCTTTTTTGCTAGTGCATTAAATTTAGGAACGGCGACGACGCATGAGGATGAGGCCAATCGCTGCAATGACTAATAGAGCACCCACTAACAAGAATGGTAGGCGGTCCACCTCACCAGTGTTTGGCAGGCCCTTCTTATTTTCTCTTTTGCTTTCTTTCTTGACCTCTACCTTACTACTTGAGCTTTGACTTTCTTTTGATTCAGATTTAGACTCAGAAGGCTTAGATTCGTGAGGTTTTGAAGACTCGTTGGGCTTAGATTCACTTGGCTTAGAAACTGAGGATTGAGAAGACTCAGCTGGTTTGGATTCAGCTGGCTTAGAGGCTGTGGATTGAGAAGATTCGGCCGGTTTGGATTCACTTGGCTTAGACATTGAAGATTGGGAAGACTCAGCCGGTTTGGATTCAGCTGGCTTAGAGGCTGTAGATTGAGAAGATTCAGCCGGCTTGGATTCACTTGGCTTAGATTCTGAAGCTTGTGACGTCTCTGCTGGCTTGGATTCACTTGGCTTAGATTCTGAAGCTTGCGAGCTCTCTGCTGGCTTTTGTTCAGGCTTAGGTGCTGGCAATGAAATGACGGGCAGCACTTGTTTATCCGCTTCATCTTCCAGCGGCAACTGCGCTAAGTAGCTATCGAATTTTTTCTTAAGCGCCGCAAAATTTTGAATGGTTTGACTAGCATCATAAACGCTAGCGGTCACCAAACCTTCAGACGTTTCGCGTTCTTTGGCTGGTTTATATTCCTTAACACCCGCCATACCATCTTTTTCAAGTCCTTGTTCTACTAGCCACTTATGAGCCGCAGAGACAGCTTGATCACGATTACCCTCTACCAAGAAGTAGAAAACAAGTCCTTCTGTATTATCTTGGGCATTAACCAGAACATAGCGCACAATGCTGTGTTCCTTAGCTTGCGCTACCTGGCTAACCTCCGCCTCATTATTTGATGCAGTGGCTTGTGCTGCAACTGGATAGCTACCTAAAACACTGGCAACTAAACCCAAAACTAAAATTCCTTTCGACCACTTTTTCATGGTGAATCGCTTCCTTTCCTTTTGTTACACTTATTGTAACTCTGTTACAGAAATATTACAAGTGGATCTTCGTTTTTTATCATTTATTTCCCGGATAATTCATAAATTCGCCACATTTCCCTTATTACTGGTCCCATCTCATCACGACTAAATATTACATAAGTATTACAAAAATAAAAAAAGCCCCTGTATTCACAGGGGCTCAAAGCTTTTATTTAACCTTGGGTCAAACGTTTGCGAATGTAACTAGAACTATACTCGACAATCAGGATAAAGGCAATCAGACCAATCAAAATGGCTCCTACTTCATCCCATTTGTAACCGTTAATCGCAAAGGTCAGTGGCGCCCCAATCCCGCCGGCTCCAACAACCCCTAAAATCGTGGCATCACGTAGGTTCATATCGAAGCGGAAAATCAGGGTAGAAATTAAACTAGACCAAAGTTGGGGAATAATCCCACAGCGAATTTTCTGGAAGGTGGAACAACCAGCCGCATCTAAGGCCTCTAGTATGGAATCATCTAAATCGTCAATGGTTTCCGAGAAAAGTTTAGAAATCATCCCAATCGAAGTGACCGATAGGGTCATAACCCCAGCGAAAGCACCCGGGCCGGTTACACGGATAAACATGAGCCCATAAACGAAACTTGGAATGGTACGAACTGCCATCACAAAAAGACGTGTGATGACTGTAATGGGCATTGGCATGACTTTACCTGAAGCCAGAAAGGCCAAAGGGATAGAGAATACAGCTCCTACAATGGTTCCCATAAAAGCAATGGCTGCCGTTTCTAAGAGCAGGTGGAGTACACCGCTCTCCCCTAAACCAAGTAAAGTTTCCAAATTAGGATGGAAAATCCCGCTAATAATATTGAAGGCAATAGTTGGGCCCTTTTCAGAAATATCAATAGAACCCAGGGCCGACCAGGACCAGACAATAAGTACTACTAAACCCAGCACCCATAAGGCCTTAAAATACTTGTCCGAGCTACGCGATTCGTACATTTCATTAATCTTATCAATCATGGCGCGGACCTCCTAAGTTAGTTTAGAGCGCAAGTAGCGACTGGTATACTCGATAATCAGGACCGTCACATAGAGGGCAACTAAAATCATGCCCAAATTCGTGTACTCACGCCAAGCGATTTTCTCATTCAGGATGACCCCAATCCCACCGGCGCCAACCCATCCCAGAATGGCCGCATGGCGGACATTCCCTTCAAATGTATAGAGTGAAGAGGCCAGATAGGATGGTAAGACTTGAGGCAGAATGGCCCCCATAAAACTATAGACACGGTTAGCACCCAAGGCTTCCATGGCTTCAAAAGGCTTCATATCGACCGTTTCAATCATCTCATAGAGTTGCTTAGCCATAAAGGAGAAGGTGAAGATGGCAATAGCCACCGTCCCGGCAAAGGTCCCGATCCCAAAGATCAGGGTTAAAACACTAGCATAAATCAAGGTTGGTACTGTTCGAATCAAACTTAGGACTAATTTCATAGAGCCTGTCACCCAACGGTTGACAACCATGTTGTAAGAAGCAATCACAGCAGCTGGGATGGCCAGTAAGGCTCCAATGACAGAGCCTAAAATAGACATCTTAATAGTGTCTAAGAGTGGTCCTTGAACAGATGCCCAGTAATCCCAGTTAGGTGGATACATCCGCCCTAAAATAACAAAGAACTGATTTCCTCGCTTGAGCAAGGTCGACATCTTGAAGCCAGTTAGCTCTATAGAATAATAGAAAGCTAGGACAACCAAGATGAGATAAAGCCAGGTTAGAGAAGGTTTTTTGCTGATGGTTTTACCATTTGGGAGGGTACGGGTTCGTGGCCCCCACAAACGATGCCAGAATGCATTCATCATCATGTCCCCCTATTCAATGGACTGACCCTTGTAAATCACATCCAAAATTTCAGGAGTGACTTGGTCAGAGGGACCATCATAGACAACTTCCCCATCACGAATACCAATAATCCGATCGCAGTATTCCAGCGCTAATTCCACATGGTGAATATTGAGTAAAATCGAAATCTTGTCATCGCGATTAATCGCTTGGAAATCTTCCATTACAGCTTTGGCAGTCACAGGGTCTAAGGCTGCAACCGGCTCATCGGCTAGAATAATCTCTGGATTCTGCGCCAGAGTACGTGCTAGGGCCACCCGTTGTTGCTGCCCCCCGGAGAGTTGATCTACTCGAGTGTAGGCTTTTTCTAGGATGCCTACGCGGTCCAAGGCGGTCAGCGCTCGAATTTCTTCTTCTTTCTTATAGTAACCAATGAGAACCCGCCAAAAAGGAATATCAGGCACAAAGGCATTCATCACATTGCTGATGACAGATGCCCGCGTTACTAGGTTGAAAGACTGGAAAATCATGCCAATTTTACGGCGAAAACGACGTAGACTTTGGCCTTTCAATTGACTAACATTGGTCCCATTAACTGTTAGTTCCCCTTCACTAATAGGATGCATACAGTTGATGGTCCGGATTAGGGTAGATTTCCCCGCACCAGATAAACCAATAATCCCAACAAACTCTCCTTGTTCTATGGTCAAGTTGACATTCTTCAGAGCCGTCACCCCATTGGGATAGCGCTTGGAGACATTCTTGAACTCTATCATGTGTAATCCTCTCTTCTCATTATAATGACAGACAAGACGCAATTCTTAGAGATACGCCTGTCTGTGCTCTCTTATCACAAAAAGAGCAGAGCCTCACCGAGACTCTGCCGTCTTGAGCGTCATGCGGACTAGTTGCCCTTAATCAATTTTTGCGCTTCGCGCTCTTTGTTGTAGTCTTCGTCTTTGGCTTCTTTATAACCGGTGTGGTTGTAAATCTTGATGACTTTCTTACCTTCTTCGGTCTTAGCAATATCCATCAAGGCTTTCTTGATTGCTTCGTTCAATTCAGGTGAAACAGTTGTGGAAGTCTTGCTGGCAGATACCGTGTCGTTGACGATATCTGGTGTTACCCCGATAACGTTAGTCGCTTCCCAGATAGGTGCTGAAGCGCCCATTTCTTTTTGCCACTTATCAACGTTGTCGCGACGTAAATCAGCATAACCAACCACAATATCCACTTGTTCAGCAGCCAAACGGGTCATGGCATTGGTGTAAGAATCAGATTGCACCACATTGGCTAAATCTGTAATCTTCTTGCCAAAGTTTTCTTTGAGCCAGAGGGTTGGGTAAATGTAACCAGATGCTGATGAAGATGAGAGAACAGTCCATTTAGCAGAGTTGAGATCGTCCCAAGTTAACTTCTCACCCTTATTGACTTTCTCAGCTAATTCCTTACCTTTGGCAGATGGGCCAGCTAACACCAAGCCTTTGTAGAAAGTTACTTGCTCATCAGTAGGTTCGGTTGCTTTCTTGTCATTCCAGTCTTTTGGCTCAGCAGAGTTTTTGTTAAGCCCTTGACGAGTAGCAGTTAAGAGAACTTCCACATCATCAGAAAAGAGTACATAAGTCCCTGATGGGATAAAACCATAGTCAAGAGTCCCTGATGCTAATCCTTCCCCTACAGCTTCAAAGTTAGTCCCTACTGTGATTTCCACGTTCTCAACTTCAAAACCATTTTTAGCAAGTTCGTCTTTCAATAATTGCTTGAGTGGCTCGGTTGATGTTACGATTTCATCTGGGTTACGTGACGGTACGAAACCAATCTTGATGGTATCGATTTTTTCTGCTGCTTTAGCAGTAAACGGTGCGGTTAATCCGGCCACAAAGGTCGCAATTAAGGTGAAGATGGCAAAAAGCTTCAGGCTTTTTTTCATTTTAAGGATCCCTCCAACAAAAATAATAGATTCTACCCAAATTATAACACCCCCTCATCTTCCGGCAAGAAATAAATTATCAGAAGTGTCTTTTTGCTGGTTTTATTTTTCAAACGTTCGTGTTTTTTGAGTCTTGCTTGAGCAATCATAAAAAGCCCACGCCTCCTTGCCGGAGGTGTGGGCGAGCATTATTGACTATTAACGTTGGCCTGGGAATGGTAGGCGTGGAGTTTGGCCTTCTTGGCCGTTCTCTTGCTCTTGTCCTTGACCTTGTTGGCCTTGTTGATATTGTTGGAGATTATTGTTGCTTTGTTGCTCAGGTTGGGCACCGAGAGTGACTTGGACTTTGGTTTCCTTCCCTTCTCTTAGGACGGTTAACTCTACTTTGTCACCTACATTATAAGCATAGAGCTCCCGACGCAATTCCAAGATGTTCTTGATTTCCTTATCACCAATCTTGGTGATGACGTCATATTTCTTGAGGCCGGCGGTTTCAGCTGGTGAGCCTTTGACCGTATCGGTTACCACAACACCATCCGTTTGATCAGACTTGAGTTTGAGAATTTCGGTCTTAGATCGGCTAGTGATGTTGGCCAAGTCATTTTGGCTAATTCCAATGAAAGGCCGAGTAACTTTGCCATCTTTTTCAAGTTGGGCAATGACGCGTTGGACTTCTTTGGACGGAATAGCGAAGCCCATTCCTTCGACGTCAACATTCGAGAACTTGCTTGAGTTGATACCCACTAGATCGCCGTCCTTATTGAGTAGCGCCCCACCAGAGTTACCAGGGTTGATAGCTGCCGAGGTTTGAATGAGCGTAGTTTCAATATCGGCTTGGCCGTCTTTGTTGAGGTCCATTGGCACAATCCGTGATTGACCCGAAATAATCCCTTGAGTTACGGAGTTAGAGAACTTGCTGCCTAGAGGCGAGCCAATGGCGATGGCAATGCTCCCCACCTTAGTTGCGTCAGAGTCAGCAAACTTAATGGCTGATTTAACATTCTTGGACGAAATCTTGACAACAGCTAAGTCGGACACGGCATCACGGCCAACCAATTCCCCATCTTCTGTGGTCCCATCAGCTAATTTGACTTTAAGGGAATCTGCATTTTCCACCACGTGGTTATTGGTTACCAAATAGGCTGTATCACCGTCAATCTTATAGATGACACCACTACCTTCACCCGCTAATTTTTGGGAGGCACTTGGGTCTTCCAAATCCACTTGGTTTTCACCACCCGTGCCATAGCCATATAAATTATTTTGTTGGCTTTCTTTCTGGTAGTTTTGGATAGACACGACAGAGTCTTTAGCCTTCTCAACAGCCTTCATAATGGTTTCTTCAAATTCACTGGCTGTTCCTTGGGCTTGGACCGTATTCGTCTGATTTTGAGATACCGTCGGTGTCACAACATTTTGCAAGGCCACGCCACTTAAGATAAGCGCGCCCCCTGTTAAAGAACCTACGACTAATTTAATGATTTTTCTGCTTTTCATCGAACTTCCTCTTTTCTCTCCTATGAGTTTATTGTTTTTCTTGATGCTTCTATCCTAACACCGACATGTGAAAAGAATTTGAAAATTATATTACAAAGCAGGTATTTAATTGGTAAAGAATCCAGATTTTAAGCCTCATTTCACGGCAATTTCATTCATATTTTGATTGCGAGGATTAGCTATTTTCTACCCTGTCTTGTTCATACAAAAAAGGACCAGAGGCAAGCCCCTAGTCCTCTATCTTAATGTCTAGCATTCATGTATCTTACCACATTTTGGACAACGGCCTCGCATGCGGTTAGCTAAATCGATGAATTTGCTAACTAGCTGGCTATCCAAAGAATAGATTACATGCTTGCCTTCCTTCTCCGAACGGATAATCCCGTGTTTACGCAAAGTAATCAGATGGTGAGACGTGGTCGCCACAGTCGCATCAATTAGACGCGAAATTTCATACACGCAGAGGCGTTCATAGACTGTCAAGACATGCATAATCTTCACTCGGTTGAGATCCCCCAAAACCTTGAAAAGTGCTGCCTGAGCAGCCAATTGATCTGGATCCATGACTTCCTTGAGCCGCTCACATTCCGTACTAATTACTTGTTCTTCTAAACATTCATATTCTGCCATGTCTTCCCTCCTTATAGGCCATACATCATCATGACGGCCACACAGTTATTAATGATATGGACACAGATGGTATATTCAAGTCGTCTGGTCTTCAAATAAGTCAGTCCGAAGATTAGGCCCATGCCAGCGTAAAGGCCCCATTCTAAAACATTAGCTGGTCGGTGCAAGAGCCCAAAAATCACACTAGAAATCCCCAGCCCTAGCCAGGGCAGCTGAGGCAATAAATACTTCATTAATAGGCCCCTGAAGAGTATCTCTTCAACAATTGGCCCCAATATGGACAAGGCTAAAAAGGTCAATAAGAATGGGGCGCCTTGTGTAGATATACGTAAGGCAGCCTGATTCTGAGTAGTTTCAAAGGTTGGATTATAGGCAATCAAGATTTGGTCATAGAAGGACAGGTAGCAATACATGATCCCATAAACAGCAAACCCACCTATTAAGAGCTTCCATTTATTGAGTGTCCAATCAAAGAGCTTAAAACCAAAAATAGAGATGCCCAAGATTAGGACGACTAGCCCAACCGCCTCCATAATGACAAAGGTCCAGGGCTGTATATAGGCCAGGTCACTCAAATCCGCTCCTACTAAATCATAGGACTCGAGCCCTGACCGTGCCAGACCATACTGGATTAAGCCAGTCACAGCTAATATTTGGCTAGTTAGATAGACGCCTATTAGCAAAAGCACCTTCCACCAGCTATCCTTAACCGGATCTTGCCAAGCTTGGTTTAATTTTTGCCACATGCGCCCTCAACTCCTCTCGCTTAGTTGATCAACTTTTCCAATTGGATTAGGCCTTGGAACCAGTCCGCACCTAAGACTTCATTGAACTGTGCTTGACTTAAGACTGCATCCCCTGTAGGTTCCGTCAGTGAAGCAGTTTTCAAATCTAAATGGTACTCTAGCGCCACCTTGCCTTGAATCAAGCCAACTGAGATTTTTTTATTGGCATAGTCCAAACTGATGGTCCCATCGTAATCATCGGTGAACAAATCAAAGGTCTCCTTTAGTCTTGGAAAGTCAGCTTGATGCTTCTTCATAATAGCCGTCAACTGCTTTCCGGCCTCATCCGATAACTCATAGCTTAACACTTGGTTGTCTTTCTTGCTTGGTTGGGGTTGGCTCGCTAACCAATCCGTCAGGACTGCTTGATAGAAGGCTTGCCAATCTTGACTAATTTCATAGCTCGTTTGGGCCTGTTCCGTAGAATCTAAGGCCACAAATTTATCTTTGATAGTAGCGGTCTTGCTCTCATCCAAATGAGCTAATTTATCTAGAGCTGTATCCTTAACGGCCTCCGCTTGACTATTAGCCACTTGCTTGGCAAAGCCCATCAAATCTTCAACTGCCTGCCAAGCAGCCGTCACCTTGCCCTCTGATAGTTTCATCATGGCAGTAAAAGGTAGGGCGTGCGAATCTGTTTGGTGCAAATAGCGCATGTCTCCATCCTTGATGGTAACTAAGGTTCTGCCCTTAGGTTGCCCATTACCACGGCCATCGATTAAGGCCACATTCATGACTACACGCGCTTGGTCGTGATAGAGAGCGGTTAAGAGTGTTTCTGGCTGGTCTAGTTGAATCTCTGGTAGGTCTTTATTGGGATCTTCTTGCTGACTAGAGGATTCACTCTGACTAGAACTCTCACTCTTCGGCTGACTCGATTGTTCTGAGCCAAACTGAGTCACAGGCGATAAATCTTGGCGTTCTTGCGCACCAATCTGGGAAAGGGCCTGTGGCACCACTAAGAGTTGGTTGGCTAAGATTAGGGCAAGGGCACATTTTTTAAGTGATAATTTCATAGGCTTTGACTCCTTTATTGTGGGGAAAGAGTAGCGTTAGCGCTGGTTTAAATAGGCTTTGACATCTGGGCCAACAAAGACCTGTCCTTGATCCGTCAACAGAATAGGACGCTTGACTAACATGCCATCGGTCGCCAGAAGCTCGAATTGTTGGTCCGAGCTTAAGTCATCCCAACGGTCTTTAAGGCCCATGCCACGGTAAAGCTGGCCACTCGTATTGACTAGCTTCTTGGTCGAGCTAAGACCTGCCTGTTGGTACCAAGTTTTTAACTCTTGTGCACTAGGACGATCCACATTAATCTCGCGATAGTGATAAGTAAGGCCTTGGGCCTCAAGTAGTCGCTCCACCTCCCGGCAAGTCGAACATTTTTTTAGACCGATTAATTCCATGGACTTTCCTCCTAGCTCTACTTGGCCAAGCAACATTCAAGTAGGTATTTGATATTCTATAACTCTCATTCTACCATAAAAACCTAAGAAAAACTAAGGATAATCGCTAGACACAAAAAGCCCCCTCCTAACTAAAAGGAGAGGGCGCCTGGTATTAGCTCACTTAATCCAAGACTGATAAGCGCTTAGTCCATGGTGTTGCCGTACGGGCGAGGACTTGGTTAAGGGCTTCAATATTGGCCTTACCTTGAGATTCCAGCCAGTCACGACAAGCTTGTTCACCTTCTGAAGCAAAGACAGGCACAGCATCCTTCCAAGTAGCTCGACCACAAAGCACCCCGTTGAATTCGGCACCTGCTTCCTTGGCGAAGTCCAGGGTTTCCTGGAAGAGTTGAGCAGAGACACCGGCACTGAGGTAGATGTATGGCAAATGGGTTACCTCGCTTTGTTCTTTAAAGAGTTTGAGGGCTTCTTGACGGCTATAGACTACTTGCCCCTCCGCAAAACCTTCCACAAATTTCATATTAACAGGCACTTCTACCTTCAAGACATCAACATGGTAGCGTTTGTGGGAGAAAATCTTCATGGCTTCTAGCACTTTATGTGGTTTCTCCTTAGCAAACTCTGCCCCTTTCTCATCATTTAGGGTCGCATCATAGGTCACAATCTCTAAGAAGAAAGGAATTTCTTCCGCTTCACATTCAGAACCAATCCGCTCAACGAAGGCATGTTTGCGTTCATTAATCGCTTCATCTTCATCCACATCATAGTAGAGCAGGAACTTAACTGCATCTGCCCCTTGTTCTTTTAGGCGGTAAGCAGACCACTCAGGCAACAAGTCTGGCAAACGCCCAGGTTCAGATGCATCATAGCCTGTTTCTTCATAGGCTAAGAGCAAGCCCGCGTCGATTGAACGACGTGCCGCCGCAGGTAAACCATACTCTGGATCTAAGAGAATAGACGATGCGTATGGTGTCAATTCTTCGGAAATGGCAATCTTAAAGTCTTCGACAGCACGTTGCACATCTTCAACACCGCCACCTGAAGCAATCATCTTACGTAAGGAACCACGTTGGTCAATGGCTAAAGCTGAGATAACCCCAGATTCAGTCGATAGTTGTTGTAATTTTTGGTATTTGGCTTTTGATACTTGTCTCATCATTGTTCTCTCCTTTTATGAGGCTTGTTTTAGGCTTGGTAACGGAGCTCGCCGTCTAAATAAGTCGCTTCTAATTCTAATTGATCGCTAACTACGATGAAGTCAGCTTCATACCCAGGGGCAATACGGCCACAGACCGATTCAATGCCAACCGATTGCGCAGGCGTTAGAGAGGCCATGCGCAGGGCTTCTGCGGGGCTTACTAGACCCCAATCCACAACATTTTTAACCCCTTGTTTGAGCTCTAAGATAGAGCCCGCCAGGTTGCCGGTTTCCTTTAGACGGGCAGTCCCATCTTTGACCACTACTTCAAATTCCCCTAGGCGAGACTGACCCTCGCCCATACCACCAGCCCGCATACAGTCTGTAATTAGGACGGTTTCCTTAGGTCCTCTAGCACGAGTCACCACACGAGCTGCCGCTGGATGAACATGGTGGCCATCACAAATCATTTCAGCAAAGACCTTGTCTAAGCTCAAAGCCGCCCCTACCATACCTGGGTTGCGGTGGTGAAGCCCGCTCATACCATTGTAGATATGAACGAAGATATTGGCGCCGGCCTTAACGGCAGCTGCTGCTTCTTCATAGGTCGCATCTGAATGAGCCAAGGCCGTATAGACGCCCTTGGACTTAGCAAATTCAATGAATTCCTTAACGCCCTTGCGTTCTGGGGCAATGGCAATCTTATTGACCAAACCCTGTGACAGCTCATGCCATTTGGCTAGTTTTTCAACGGAGGGATCGCTCATATATTTAGGGTTTTGGGCCCCTTTGTATTTTTCGGTGAAGAAAGGACCTTCTAAGAAAATCCCACGAATCTTAGCTCCGGTCACCTCTTGATAGTGATTCCCAATCGTTTCGCAGACATCATTCAACAATTCGGCAGAAGAGGTCAAGGTGGTTGGCAACCAAGAGGTCACCCCACAGGATAGGAGACCTTCAGAAATCACCTTAATGCCTTCAAAGTCATTATCCATGACATCATGAGACTTGTAACCATGAATGTGGGTGTCCACTAAACCTGGGGCGACAATGGACTGGCTATAGGCTTTGATTGGGGCATCTTGTGGCTCTTCCATCAGGATGGGACCAAACTTCCCGTCTTCAATGGTCAAGTAGGCCTTGTCAATGACTTGGTCATCGAGCACAATTTGCTTAGCGTAAACATAGTATTTCATACGATTCTTCCTTTCTTATCTAGGCGTAAGGATGAATGGTGACACCCTTAACGACACGATTGACTGTGCCACTTGGTGATGGAGTGTCTGGTTTGTTGTGGACATGAACAGAGGCCAGCAGAGCCAAAACCTGACCAACTACTAAATATGGGAAGGCCAGATAGGCATCCGGTAATTGACTGTGAGCCAAATCGAAATCAAAGACCTCTACCCCAGGCGCAGCCTCGGTTCCCACTTGAATGGCTACAACGGCTTGGGCAATCTGATCACCGGCTAATTCTGCTAGGATATCTTGGTCATAGAGACGGGTGTAGGCTTGGTTGGAAACAAAGACTAGGGCCAAGGCCTCAGAATTTACAAAGGATTTAGGCCCGTGACGGAAGCCCATGCTAGAATCATAAACGGTTGCCAATTGCCCCGCCGTTAACTCTAGGATCTTCAATTGGGTCTCACGGCCTAGGCCTTCAAAGCCACCCGATCCCAGATAAATGACACGCTGGGGATTTTTTGCTAAGAGGGCTTGAAGCTGATCTTCGCGAGCCAAGACTGTCTCAGCCATCTTAGCAATCTGATCAACATATGACTCCTTATCAGAATCAGAAGCCGTGTCAAAGACTAGCAAGGCGGTGAGCATCATGCAAGAAAAACTCCCCGTCATGGCAAAGCCTGCATCATTGGAACGACTCGGCTGTAAGAGCACTAGGTTGTGGTCGTCCCCTTGCGCTGCTTTGGCTAAATGGCCTTCTGGCGCACAGGTAATGGTTAATTGATAAAAATCCTTGACCAAAGACTGGCCTAATTGTACGGCCGCCACACTCTCTGGCGAGTTGCCACTGCGGGCAAAGGACACCAAAAGAGTTGGTAAATCTGCCTGGAAGACGCTAGTCGGATTGGAGACAATGGTCGTCGTTGGCTCGTGACGGAAGTTAAGACGAGACACGTCATTAACTTGACGTAAATAATTTGTAATAGCTTGTCCGACATAAGCAGATGACCCTGCTCCTGTAAAAATCACTTCTAGACGCCCATAAGATTCTAACAAGGCACCTATAAAGCCCTTAATTTCTTCCTGACGGTCAAGATACAATTGATAGGTCTCGCGCCAGATAGATGGTTGTTGCTTGATCTCTCGCGTTGTAATTTCGGCACCCAGTGCCTCTAACGCGGCTTTGTCTAATTCAAACATGGCCTGACTCCTCTATTGATTTTTCATTATATTTATATTCTACTCTGTAAGGGCTTTTCTTTCAATATGCGTTTCGACCAAAATTAAACTGAAACTTGTCTTAAGTAACAAAAATAAAAATTTTTGTCTGTACATGAAGCGCTACCATGTTTTTTGTGGTACACTAAGGGTAGATTAATTCATTGCAATTTTTGGAGGTATTATTCCATGGAAATACTTGTTTATGATCAGTTCGATGCGGCATCCGATAAGGCCTTTGACTTTTTCGTCCAGGCGCTGGCAACTGGTCCCAAAACCTTTGGCTTAGCAACTGGTTCGACTCCCGAAGCACTCTACCAACGCTTAGTAGAGTCCGATTTAGATTTTAGTCAATCAGTTTCTGTCAACTTGGATGAATACTATGGCTTGTCTAGCGACCATCCAAAGAGCTATCACTACTTTATGCACCAACATCTCTTCCAACACAAACCTTTCAAACATTCCTATCTACCTGACGGGGACCAAACTGATAGTGACTATGAAATCAAACGCTATAATCAAGTCCTAGCAGACAATCCCATTGATTTACAAATCTTAGGCATCGGCTCTAATGGTCATATTGGCTTTAATGAGCCAGGGGCACCATTCGATGGCTTGACCCAGCTAGTTGATTTGACTCCATCCACTATTGAGGCTAACAAACGTTTCTTCGATCGTGTCGAAGACGTGCCGACTCAAGCTTACAGTATGGGGATTGCTTCCATCATGGCCGCTAAGAAAATCATCCTCATGGCTTACGGCGACAAGAAAGCCGATGCTATTTACGGACTGGTTGAAGGGCCTGTGACCCCTGACCTGCCAGCCAGTATCCTCCAGCGTCACCCTGATGTGACCCTGCTCTTGGACAAGGCAGCTGCAGCTAAACTTCATCTCTAAGAAAATTTCCCATTATATCATATATGATATAATGGGATTTTTTTATTAGGCTCAAAATCAGAGCGAGAGGGCTAGACACTGAAGTCTAGCCCTCTTGCTGAGGCTCCCCTATTTAAAAGACTTGAATATTCTGGGCAGGCATCACTAGGAAGCCAGCGCCAATAATTCCGTTGTCTCCCCCCAGGTCTGTGACCCGAATGTGAGGCAGAATATGCATTTGTTCTTTGTGAGCATACCGCTCCAGGACTGCCTTAATCCGCTCCACATAGAATGGATTCTTGACTGCCACACTACCGCCAATGACAATTTCTTTAGGATCTAGGAGGCAGATCATAGCGAAGAGGCCAATGGCCACCCCCATGGCACTTTGGTCTACTAATTCATTGGCAATTTGTTCCCCTTTGAGGGCACGAGCGAAGACTTGGGCCACCGTAATTCGATCATCCAGATAGAGGGCGCGAGCCATAGCCTCAATCCCAGGGCCCGCGCAGACACTTTCCAAAGGACGAAGGCCAGTTGAGGAGGGCACTGGCAAGAAGCCAATTTCACCTGAGAAGCCATCACCGCGAATAATCTGATGGTTAACGATATTAGTGCAGGCGATCCCGGTTGAGACCGTCAAATAGCCGAACACATCCAGCGGCCCCATGCCAGCCAATCGATACTCCGCATAGGCAGCCGCCTTGACGTCATTCTCAATGGCGATTGGTACTTGGGCGTAGCGGTCCGCCAGGCGCGCTACCACCGGAAACTTCTCCCAAGGGATATTATTTTGGAAGATAGCCACACCATTTAGGCTATCCACCTTGCCTGGTATTCCTAAGCCGATACCGGTCAAATCAGACACTTCTACTTCAGCTTCCGCTAGACAGGTGTCAATAACACCTACTACGCATGCTAACATGGCCTCACTGGAAGAGGTGTCACTGGGCACTTGAACACGGTGCGTGATATGTCCCTGCTCATCAATAATAGCCGCCGCTACCTTGGTTCCGCCAATATCCACACCCATTGCTTTTCTCATTTTCCTTCCTCCTCTCCTTTGGTAGAGCCATCCGGCCTTTAGTCGCGTTTAGGATGGTTAAAGTCGTAGTTATAGTCGAATAGCACCGCTAGCAAACCTGCTAGCGCCAAGAGCATGCCCAAGAGATTTTCTCGGCTAACCGTGGTTTGAAGGTGGATGATAAAGCCAACGCAGACCAAAGCAACCAGAAGACGAATGAGCACACGAATTTTATGAGACATCTAAATCTCCTCCCATCGAATTTCGCTCGCAGCCAAGGAAACTTCATGGCTAATTCCTTGACCATCATAGACAGTCGTGACTTGTGGCTCAGCGGTATTGTTGACAATGGCATACTTGCCCTTGACTGGGTAGGCATGAACCTCAACAGCGGGGTTGCTACTATGCCATTTATTAAAGTCAGCTTCCTTATGTGCCGCATAGTAGAGGGCCCGCATGAGTAAACGCGTATTGTCAATGCTGTAAGGTAAGCCAGCTAGGTAGACCCCACGCCCTTGACCATAATCGTGTGCCGCCATATGCACTTCGCCATTGCTGTACTCTAAAATTTCTGTCTCTTCACTTAGGGCATAGAGGTTATGCATGGACTCTCCAAAATCAGGGACTTGTCCAGCTTCTAAATCTGCCGTGATAAAGTGACTGTCTTGGGCTTGAGTGAAGTATTTGTCGGTCGATAGGGAGAAGCCTAACTCCTTATCCACCCCAAGAATTTCAGCTAATTGGAAGAAGCGTCCATTTTGGAGATGGGCACTTGGCTCACCAACGCCCACCAAACCGCCGCCTTGGTAGACGAAGCGACGAATGACACTTAACAATTCTGGGCGAGCCCAATGTTGACCACCACTAAAGGCGGTTCCGGCATCGCCTGCATTAATTAAGACGTCCACATCTGTCGGCACACCGTCAGCAATCACCTGGTCAAAACTCAAGAAGACTACCTCAACCGCCGCACCACTGAGGGCTTCTAGAATCCCCAGATAGGAGTAGATTTGCTTATAGTGCAAGGCATGCGCCACCATGTGCGTTTGCCAGGTCCGAAGTGCCCCCCAAGCATTGAGAATCCCTACTTTTAGCCCCACATAAGGCTTGGTGTCTTTGACAATGGCATAGATATCCCGGAATTCATCCGCCACTTCTTCGATATAGGAGACAAATTTAGGGAATTTATATGCAAGGCTGAGATAGCCACCATAACCAATCCGGTCAACCGGCTTACGCATAATAGCCCGACGTGCTGTCAGCCAATTCTCGTTGGCTTCAATGGTCGGATCATTTCCTTCATAGAAGGTATCTGGGAAGAAGTATGGCAGGAAACGCCCTTCGGTGTATTTAACATGTGGAATATCGGCAATCATCCGCAAGGTAGCCCCGCCGCCGACTGAGCCAACCACTGCATCCAAGCCAATATCCTTGAAATAAGGGCCATAAGGTTCTGTCCCAATCCAATTATCGCCTAGGAACATCATGGCTTCTTTGCCTGCTTCATGGACAATATCCACTAACTTCTTGGCTTCTTGAGCCACAAAGTGGCTTTGGAAATCGACATAGTCTAAGTAAGCCTTAGAAGGCACGCGGAAAGCCGTATTATAGTAACCTTGGTCAACAAAATCTTCCGGTCTCAGACGATAACCTTTGGCTTCTTGGAAGGCTAGGATGGCTGCTGGTGAGACAGAAGCCCCGTAGCCAAACCAGTCGACAAATTTCTCTTTGGCCTTGTCATTGAAGACGAGGGTGAAATGGTAGAAGAAAGTGGTAAAGCGGACCACATCCGTCTTAGGATTTTCCTGGCACCAACGTCTGAGATATTCGCTCATGAAGCGGTTGGAATGTGGCTGCCGCACATCAAAAGGAATATCATGAGCCACTGAGTCGCCCCAATTATTAGTGATATGGTTATACATTTGAGTTGGGTCCCAAATCTTATAAACTAAGAAAGAAACCGTATATTCATGGAAGGGCACTGCCCCTTCCACAATCACTAGGTCCCGCTCTTGATCCACCTGCCACTGGCTGCTTGGGACTACTTGGCCAGTGGTGCGGTTAATGACTTCCCACCACTCCTTAGGATCATGGTGATAGTCAGGTACTACTTGTTCCCGATAGTAGCCCTGCATGAAATCAATGGCTAAGCTTTCTTTGCTTGCGGTATGGAAGGGCGACATCAAATAGAGTTGTTGGCACTCTTCCATATGGTCTTTGATAAAATCATTATGATTTCGCGCTACAAAATAGGTTGTATAGATAGAAGCATCTAAATCTTTGACGGCCTCTTCTAATTTGGTCCCATCGGAATCGCGGATGGCATCAGCCCCCCAGCGATCTAATAATTCTTGAGTTTGCGCAAGGAAATTGCGCTCACTTGGTAAAGTAAGTCTGCCTTTTGATTTGGCCATTTACTACATCTCCTTCGTCATCTAAGTCTCAATATCAAGGCTTGGCTTATTCCTTGGAGCCGCCCGCTGTCATCCCCTCGGTCAGACGCTTCTGAACGAAAATATAGAGGATGAGGGTTGGCAACATCACCATGACCATGCCGGCATAGAGTTGGCCGTATTGTTGGGCCGCATTTTGCGCAGCCATTAAGTTCATCAACCCCACTGGCAAGGTCCGTAACTCTTGTTTATTCATCAGGGTAAAGGAAATGATATATTCATTCCAGAAACCTAGGAAGTTAAAGAGAATAACCGTGATAATACTTGGTTTAGCCATCGGAATCATAATCCGCATCATGGTCGTAAAATGATTAGCCCCATCGATTGAAGCCGCTTCTTCGAAAGTTGACGGCAAGGTCATGAAGTAGCTAGACAAGAGATAGATGGTAAATGGCAGAGAAGTTGCCGCATAGACCAAAGCTAAGATGAAGCGGTTGTTTAAGAGTTCCGGCATCATGGCAAAGCCTTTTTTGGCATCGACCAACATCAAGAAGATGGGTACTACAATGTAGTTAACGTTGATGAAGAGTCCACCCTTAAAGAGTTGACGTAAAAGGCCACGCCCTGGGAATTCAAAACGCGCTAGAACATAAGCGGCTGGCAAGGCCAAGGCTAAGAGAAGCGCCAAAGCCATAGCAGTTACAATTACCGAGTTGAAGACATAAGCCCCCATACTAGCCCGATTCCAGGCATCGACAAAGTTCTGCCAGTAGAGCCCCATTGGCAAGGACCAAGGCGAACGATAGAATTCTGAATTTTCCTTAAGTGAGGCCAGAAAGACCCAGCCCACTGGCACAATAATCGAAATAGCCAGGAGCGACAGCACTAAGTAGATAAAAATCTTGTATAAACGATTCGTTGAACGACTCATTTGACTGGCTCCTTTCTAGTATTCAAGAATGTCCCGCTTGGTTACGGCACTAACGACCGCTGACAAGACGAAGGAGAAGATGAAGATGACAACTCCAATAGCCATCCCGTAGCCATAGGATGAGTTGGTATAGGCTTGCCCATACATGTAGGATAAAACTACCGAGGAGGCCCCGTTTGGCCCTTCACTGGTCATGGTTTGAACCAAGAGGAAGCTGAGGTTAATGGTAGAAATAATGAAGAAAGTCAAAGTGGTCCGAATGTTATTCCAGACTAGCGGCAGGGTCACGGCGAAGAACTGCTTGACCTTACCCGCCCCATCTAAATCTGCTGCTTCATAGAAGGAAGTTGGGATATTGGCCATTGATGCCATGTACATAACCATGTAGTAACCAATGGCCTGCCATACCAAAGCACCTATTAAGGCATAGAGCACTAAGTGCTTGTCCCCTAACCAAAGAATTGGTGGAGCCTGCTCCCCTCTGAAAATTGCCAAGAAAGAATTTAACATTCCGTTGTTAGGGTCATAGATGGCGGAAAAAATCCCGGAAATAACAACAATGGATAAGATATTTGGAATATAGAAAATTACCCGGAAGAAGTTTTGCCCCTTAATTTTCTCTGTCGATAGAATGGAAGCGAAGAGAATGGCAATGGCTAGGGTAATAATGGTCACCAGCACAATTAAGACAATGGTATTTTGGAAGGCCCGGATAAATTTGGTGTCGTTAAACAACTTTACAAAGTTATCGAAGTAAACGAAAGTCTTTTTAGCTGAGAATCCACCCCACTTGTAGAGAGACATGCGAAAGACTTGAAATGTCGGATACAACATGAAGAGGGCGAACAAGAGGGTCGCAGGTATCACGCAAATCAAGGCAAAGCGGGTTCTGGATGCTTTTGAATTCATGATAAGTACTCCTTTCTAAATCGCCGTGCTGGCGTCTCTTATAAGTATGACCCTGGCTCATAAGAGGCATCAACACGTGCGTTATCAATAAAAGTCCCACTCCCACCAAGGCGGAAGTGGGCACTATGTCAATGCTTAAGCTAGCATTAGTGGCTGATGCTGTCGTGGAATTGTTTCATTACTTCTACGACGTTAGATTGCCAATCTTTTACGCTGAGGTCACCAGATACTACAGAGTTGAATGCTTCGTAAAGTGTTGCCTTGAGGTCTACCCCTTCGATGGCTTCAGCAGATACGAAACCACCTAAACCTGGTAATACGCCTTCGTCATAGATTTTATAGAAGACTTGTTTTTCAGCAGGTAACTTGCTGATCAAACCTTTAACTGGTTGTACAGCCCCGTGTTTAGCGAAGATTTCAGCTGCCTTGTCAGAATAGAGGAAGGCAATGAATTCTTTTGCTGCTTTTTGTTGTTTAGCTTCTTTTGGAATCCAGATATGTTCCAAGAAGGTATAAGCGTATTGTTTGCCACCTTCTTTGAGGGTTGGCACAGCTGCCATGCCCCATTCGAAGCCGTCAGCACGTGGTGCATCTTTCATTTCGTCAACTACCCAGCTACCATTTGGCATGAAGAGGGCTTTGTTGTCTAGGACCGCTTGTTGGTTCTTAGTGAAGCCGTCTTTGTTAGCATTCGCTACAGTAGTTGCTTCAGTGTTCTTAGCTAATTCGCCTAAAGTTTCGAAGACCTTAGTTAACTCAGCACCAGACCAAACTTCTGGATCGTAGTTCATGGCTTTGTTGAAGAGCTCTGCCCCACCAGCGGAGTAGATCACGCTAGAGAAGAAGGTATCTAAGTAGCCTGCTGTTGGATAGGTAAAGAGGGCAATGTTTTCTTTCTTAGCTTCTTCAGCTAATTTCCACATTTGATCCCAAGTCTTAGGTACTTCCCAACCTTTAGCTTTGAAGAGGGCCTTGTTGTAGAAGAGACCAGTTGGAGAGTAGAACATTGGCATTAAGTAAGTCTTGCCATCGTTATATGGGTTGGTTGACGTAGAATCAGTAAAGCCTGGTAAGAGTTTTTCCTTAACTGTCTTATCTTCGCCTGGGACCTTCATATCCAAGACATCAGTCAAGTCAGCTAAAGCCTTATCCTTGATTAAGGTCTCTGGCAAAGCTTTCTTACGGCTTTGTGCTAAGAGCACAACGTCTGGATAGTCACCAGATTGGAGACGTGGGGTGATCGCATCTTCGAGTTCTTTTTCCATGGTCAACTTGATGTCGACATTTGGATTGACTTGCTTATAGGCTTCAATAATTTCTGGCCATAACTTGGTCCCATAAGCTGTTTCGATGGCTGCGAAGTCTAAGGTCACCTTTTCTTCGGCTGACACATTGGCAACTCCGAAGAAACTTGGTAAAGCACAAGCTAAAGCAGCTGCTGATACTAAAGCTTTTTTCATGTAAAACACTCCTTATAAAATTTTATTGGATCTTACACTCTTATCATACCACAGGTGCAACCGCTTTTACTTGCAGATTCTTGTTATAATATTGCAGATTCTTGCGGATTGTTGTATAATGTTATTAGATAAATGATAGCGTTTTAATAACTTTAAGGAGTGTCCCCACATGTATATTCGCTATACCATCACCCACAAACCGGAAGAAGTCAGTCAAAATCATTTCCAAGTTCTATCAGTTAATATTGTCTCCTACGATGCCAATTGGCATTCTACCATGCATCATCATAATTTCGCTGAAATTTTCTATTGTTTGGATGGATCAGGTTATCTCCTGACTGAATTTGGCCGTACGCCAATCCACAAGCATTCTCTCCTGCTAGTTAATCCCTTCATCGAGCATACAGAGCACACCTCTCTTATCTCCCCCCTTAAGTATCTGGTAATCGGCATAAAAGGGCCCGAAATTATCCTGCCTTCTCACGCCACAGATAATGGCCTATTTAGCTTCGAAGACAGCAACCATCAGTTCTATCGACTCATTCGTGAAGTCATGACTGAGTGTGAATTAAACCAGCCTTACTCTAGTCAGATAATCGACCATTTGATTAACTCCTTAATTCTTAGACTTAATAACGTGGCTAATAGTCAACTTGCTATGGCCCGCGAGACGCCCTTATCCGCCAGTGTTAGCTTGGCTAAGCATTATATCGATAACCACTTCTCTAAGAATATTAATCTTGAACAGCTGGAAGAAAGAGCTCATGTTTCGCGATTCCACTTGGCCCATCAGTTCAAGGAAGAACTCGGCCTCTCACCTATTAACTATCTCAATCAAGTCCGCCTGACACAAGCGCAAGAACTCCTACTGACTACCAATTACACTGTACTGCAAATTACGGAGATGGTCGGCTTTAACTCAGTTTCCTACTTCTCTAATAAATTCCATGAGGCAGTCGGCATGACTCCACGAGCTTATCGAAATCTTCACGCCTCAAGCTTGATCCAAACTCGCAGTCTCAAAGAATCGTATAGATTACCCGATAATTTGGCAAGAAAAAATTAGCACAGTTTCTTTATGAAAAACCACTGGCGCTTACGTCAGTGGTTTTATTGTTGTACCAATCATTGCTTATGAAAATAAGCCATATATTATTAGTCAATTTAACTACTTTTTACACTAAGTCTAAACAAGTACTAAGTCTATGATAACAACAGTTGTTGCGCTTTCTCAGTATTTATGGTATAATATAGTTATCAAAATCACAAAGAGGTGTTTTTTATGGTAAAAGCGAGTAAGGAACGTTGCGAAAACTTAGTTGCTCTGTTGGACGGTTACTCCAAAAAAGGCGGTCACCATCTTAACATCAACGTATTTGACCGGGATACTTTAATGGATGCTATGGAACATCCAGAAAACTACCCTCAATTGACTATTCGTGTGTCTGGTTATGCTGTTAACTTCAACAAATTGACCCGCGAACAACAATTGGACGTTATCAACCGTACAATGCACGAAGGCATGTAATCTTGCCTTTAGCCCTGGCGCTTGCTAGGGCTCTTTTATTTGGATCATATTCTTACTATACAAAAAGAACCTTGAAGTAATCTTCAAGGTTCTTTTTGACTCATGCTTTCCTATCATTTCTGATGGAAGAATACCGGCGGCCGGGGTCGAACCGGCACGCCCTCGCGGGCACTGGATTTTGAGTC
>CBDFAX010000014.1:0-49206 GCA_965245735.1 uncultured Abiotrophia sp.
CGCTTTGTTCAGTGCCGTCAATATTGGCAGAACCTGGTACAAACTTAACTTGACCTGTTTGGGCTTGGTTAACCACGCCTGAAGAGTAGTCGTCGTTAGCACCTGGCTTAACTGGAACAACGCTTGCTTGGTAAGTAGCCGTCACTGGCGTGCCGTTCTTGTCGACGCGTTTAACCGTCAATTGTGAACCTTGGCCCGTGAAGGTCTTCTCTGGTACAAACTCGATGGAACCATCTGCTTGGATAGTGTAGACCCCTTCGCCGATGACGGTCTTAGTGGTGGTGCCGTCTTCGAAGGTCATTGGCACCGTATCATCCATTGGCACAACAGCAGCACCTGGCGTGAAGACTGGCTTACCTGACTGTTTGTAGCCTTGCGCCCCTGTTGAAGTGGCTGGCGTGCTAGTTGGCGTTACCTTGGTCACAGTTGGCGTGTAAGTCGCGGTCACTGGGGTACCGTTCTTATCGACACGTTTAACTGTTACTGGGTCAGGACTGCCCACGAATTGCTTGCCTGGCGTGAAGGTGATAGAACCATCTGGGTTGATGGAGTATTCCCCTACACCTGGAACAGACTTAGTCGTAGAACCATCTTCGAAGGTCATTGGCACAGTGTCATCCATTGGAACCTCAAGGTTACCTGGGGTGAAGACTGGACTGCCAGTTTGTGGTTGACCTTGCAGACCTGTCGAAGTCGCAGGCGTGCTGGTTGGCGTTACCTTGGTTACAGTTGGCGTGTAAGTTGCGGTGACTGGTGTACCGTTCTTGTCGACACGTTTAACTGTTACTGGGTCTGGCGTCCCTACGAATTGTTTTTCAGGCGTGAAGGTGATCGAACCATCTGGGTTGATGGTGTAGACACCGACATTTGGCACAGTCTTAGTGCTTGAACCATCTTCGAAGGTCATTGGCACGGTGTCATCCATTGGAACTGCTGGATCACCTGGGGTGAAGACTGGGCTGCCTGATTGAGGTAAGCCTTGAGCACCTGTTGATTCAGCATTTGTGCTAGTTGGGGTGACCTTGGTCACAGTTGGTGTGTAGTCGGCAGTGACTGGAGTACCGTTCTTGTCGACGCGTTTAACAGTGACTGGGTCTGGAGTGCCCACAAATTGTTTTTCAGGTGTGAAAGTGATGGAGCCATCTGGGTTAATGGTGTAAACACCCACACCTGGGACTGACTTAGTGCTTGAACCGTCTTCGAAGGTCATTGGGCTGTCCAAATCAATTGGCACAGCAGGATCGCCTGGATTGAAGACTGGGCTACCGCTTTGCGGAATCCCTTGAACCCCTGTTGAAGTAGCTGGCGTACTTGTTGGCGTTACCTTGGTTACAGTTGGAGTGTAAGTCGCGGTGACTGGCGTACCGTTCTTGTCTACGCGTTTGACCGTTACTGGGTCTGGGGTTCCGACAAATTGCTTGTCTGGCGTGAAGGTAATAGATCCGTCTGGGTTGATGGTGTAGACACCGACGTTTGGCACAGTCTTAGTGCTTGAACCATCATCGAAGGTCATTGGCACCGTGTCATCCATTGGCACCAATGGGTTACCTGGAGTAAAGACTGGGGTTCCAGATTGTGGAATCCCTTGGACACCCTCTGAAGTCGCTGGGGTACTTGTTGGGGTCACCTTAGTTACCGTTGGGGTGTAAGTTGCCGTCACTTCGGTACCGTTCTTATCTACGCGTTTAACTGTGACTGGGTCTGGCGTCCCTACAAATTGCTTGTCTGGCGTGAAGGTGATGGAGCTATCTGGGTTGATGGTGTAGACACCCACATTTGGCACAGTCTTAGTGCTTGAACCATCTTCGAAGGTCATTGGCACGGTGTCATCCATTGGCACCGCTGGGTTACCTGGGGTGAAGACTGGGGTACCGCTCTGTGGAATCCCTTGAACACCCTCTGAAGTAGCTGGAGTACTTGTTGGGGTCACCTTGGTAACCGTTGGGGTGTAGGTTGCGGTCACTTCTGTCCCGTTCTTATCTACACGTTTAACTGTGACTGGGTCTGGGGTTCCGACGAATTGTTTTTCTGGCGTGAAGGTGATAGAACCATCTGGGTTGATGGTGTAGACACCGACGTTTGGTACTGTCTTAGTGCTTTGGCCATCTTCGAAGGTCATTGGGCTATCTAAGTCAATTGGAATTTCTTCATTCCCTGGAGTGAAGACTGGGCTGCCAGATTGTGGAATCCCTTGAACGCCCTCTGAAGTCGCAGGCGTGCTGGTTGGCGTTACCTTGGTGACAGTTGGAGTGTATTGAGCAGTCACTTCGGTCCCATTCTTATCCACACGTTTAACCGTTACCGGATCAGGTGTACCGACAAATTGTTTTTCTGGCGTGAAGGTAATAGAGCCATCTGGGTTGATGGTGTACTCCCCTACGTTCGGCACCTTCTTAGTGCTTGAACCATCTTCGAAGGTCATAGGCACGGCGTCATCCATTGGTACCAATGGGTTACCCTCAGTAAAGCTTGGCTTGCCTGATTGTGGCTTACCTTGGATACCACTAGACTCAGCGTTAGTGCTGGTTGGAGTCACTCGGGTCACAGTTGGGGTGTATTGAGCGGTTACTTCCGTACCGTTCTTGTCCACACGTTTAACAGTAACAGGTGCTGGCGTTCCAACGTATTGCTTGTCTGGGGTAAAGGTGATGGAGCCATCTGGGTTGATGGTGTAAACACCGACACCTGGGACAGTCTTAGTAGCTTGACCGTCTTCGAAGGTCATTGGGCTGTCCAAGTCGATTGGCACGGCCTTGTCACCTGGTGTGAAGACTGGGCTAGCAGTTTGAGGTTGACCTTGGATACCTTCTGAACTAGCGTCCGTGCTAGTTGGCGTTACCTTGGTTACCGTTGGCGTATAAGTCGCAGTTACTTCCGTACCGTTCTTGTCTACGCGTTTAACAGTGACTGGATCTGGCGTACCGACGTATTGTTTGTCAGGCGTGAAGGTGATTGAACCATCTGGGTTGATGGTGTAGACACCCACGTTTGGCACTGTCTTAGTGCTTGAACCGTCTTCGAAAGTCATCGGCTTGGTATCATCAAGTGGTACCAATGGATCCCCTTCGGTAAAGGTTGGCGTGCCTTTTTGTGGCTGCCCTTGAACGCCCTCTGAAGTAGCCGGCGTACTGGTTGGCGTCACCTTAGTCACCGTCGGCGTATAAGTCGCGGTCACTTCGGTACCATTCTTGTCTACGCGTTTAACAGTGACTGGATCTGGCGTACCAGAATATTGTTTATCAGGAGTAAAGCTAATGGAACCATCTGGATTGATGGTGTAGTCCCCTACGCCCGGAACAGACTTAGTGGTTTTCCCATCATCAAAGGTCATTGGGCTGTCTAAGTCGATTGGCACTACTGGGTCACCAGGTGTGAAGACAGGCGTACCCTTTTGTGGTTGCCCTTGAACGCCCTCTGAAGTAGCTGGCGTGCTAGTTGGCGTTACCTTGGTCACCGTTGGCGTATAAGTCGCGGTCACTTCGGTCCCGTTCTTATCCACACGTTTGACTGTCACTGGAGCTGGGGTCCCGACGTATTGTTTTTCTGGTGTGAAAGTGATGGAACCATCTGGGTTAATCGAGTAGACACCGACACCTTGCACTGTCTTAGTTGGCTGACCGTCTTCAAAGGTCATTGGGCTGTCCAAGTCGATTGGCACGGCCGTGTCCCCTGGCGTGAAGACTGGGGTCCCACTTTGTGCTTGACCTTGAAGGCCATTAGAAGTGGCATCCGTTGAAGTTGGCGTTACCTTGGTCACAGTTGGTTGGTAACGAGCTCGGTGAGGCACACCGTTAGTGTCGCTTACTTGAACCGCAACTGGATCTGGCGTCCCAACAAAGTTCTTATTAGGTTTGAAGGTCACTTGGCCAGTGTTAGGATCTAATTCATAGGTCCCCACTTGTTGGCCATTAGACATAGCAGGTACCGTGTTACCTGTGACAGGTTGGCCGTTAGCATCCACGAAAGTCGCAGGACGTGACGCATCTGGTGTAACAGGTGTCTTAGCTGGATCGCCATCGTTAAAGACTAGCTCCTTACTTTGATCTTGGCCTTGAATACCAGTCGAATCGTATTTTGGTACCTTGCGAACAGTTGGGACAAAACGCCCATCCATGTTGTTCAAACGGTCATTCTTATTAGGATCTGCTGCATCTGTTGATTGCCAGCCGGTTGAAGACCCGTTAGAGTCAGTGCGACGGATATTAATCCCTTCAGCCACTCCTGAGAAGTCTTCATTAGGTGTGAAGGTCACATTGACATCATCACCATTGGCTGTCACAACATAGGTCCCCTCAGGACGAACATAAGTATTGCCGTTGGTTGGTGTCAAGACATTACCTTGATTATCTAGAACTTGAGGCGCTTGGTTGCTCATGCTAGCGTTGGTAACGAAGTCAGAGCGGTCTGGCCCCTTAGCGGTAAAGTGTACGGTTGCGTTTTGGGTTTCGCCTTGGAAACCAGTGCTTTCTTGCTTTTCACCTTGAGGTGGGTAAACGCGACGAACTAACATGTCCTCTACTTCCCCACTAAAGGCAGTCCCTGTAGGCTTCTCAATGTCGCCCGCATTAGTTGCGATACGGACACGCATCCCGATTTGATCAACTAAGCCACCAGTCAAACCTGGAATGGCATTAAAGGTTAAGGTATGGTCACCATTCGCAGTAATCTCCTTAAGGACACTACCTTCGTTGTCATCGAACTTACCGTTATTGTTGAAGTCTACCCAGGCTTTGACATAGGCCTTGGCATTACCATTAGGGTTAGCCTTAATCTTAAGGGTGTAAGTCCCATTCTTAGCCTTGTTTAAGTCTAGTAGGTCATTGGTTTTGCTTAACTGATCAGCTGTCAGCAATTGAGCTGGCCCTTCATCGGCTACATCCTCACGGTCGTCGGCAGTCCAGTCACTGTCAGAGTCCGCATCGATATCTGCTGCGGTTGAACCTAAGTAAGGCTGGTTGATTGGCGTATTGGCAATGGAATCACGGGTTCCAATCGTATGGTAAGCTTCACCATAACTTGCTGGCGCGTCACTAGAATCGACTACCAAGAATCCCATCATGAGGGCTTGTTGCCCACCCGTTGCCACATAGAAGCCAACTTCAGACGCCCCACGGGTCATCACAACTGGCACAGCCTTGCTAGCCGAAATAATTGGCCCGAAGACCTGGCTACCCAAACCACCTGTGACAGTATCTGGACTCAAGTATTTGTTCCAGTCAACGCTCTTATCCTTCAAGATTAGAAGACCGTCTTTTCTGGATTTATCGAATGCTTTAACCATGTCTTCGGTCATGACAGTGTATGGACCTTTGGCACGAGGACCCTTCATCCATTCACCCACATATTCCCAACCTTCCCCGTTGGTGGTAAAGATGCCATATTCAGCAGGGTTAGCATCTTCCCCGTCAGCCATTACAACCGTTGGTTTGACAGGCTTGCCACGATAAGTCGCTTCTACCTTGAACTTAATCCCCCAGTTAACCGCGTCATCTGGTAAGATAATTTGGGTTTTACGGCCTTGGGTATCAAAACCTTGGCCCCCAATGGTACTAAATTTGTTCTGTGGACGACCGGTTACAGAAGGTGGAGTCTTACCGTAGTCTTTATAACCTTTCAAATAGCTGTTAACGGCATTGGGATCATAAGTGCCGGCAGATGGTGTCCCTTCTACCCGCTTCTTATAGATTTCTGTCGAGTTAAATGGCTTAAGTTCGGTAACGGTCATGGTCACCACATAACCTGGCGAGATTTCCTTCTTGAAGACAGTCCCTACCTTGAAACCACCTTGTGCATCCAAGTTCTTCAGGCTAGCAGTATCAGAGAAATCAATCCAGGTGATTTGTTTGGCTAATTGGGTACTTTCCTTCTTCTCGGACTCTGACAAAGCTGGCTTAGGTACGCGTGGTACTGAAGTCGCGTCATCTACCCCAGCTGGGCCAGATCCTGGTGTAATGCCAGTCGCCCCGCTATCGCGGAAACCTGTCCCTTGTGGAATAGGCTGGCCTTGGTTGGTTGCCCGTGGCATAGAAGCTGTGCTTGGCTTAGGCACTGGCTTAACTGCATAACCCGGTGTCCGTCTAGCTGGTTTGTCTGCCTCGACTGGATTTTCAACTTTTGGTGCAGGTGTCGCTGCTTCCTCAGCCTTTTTATCTACTTCTTGGTTAGATTGGCTAGCTTGATTTTCTTTATCTTCTTGGCTAGCTGCTGGCGCTGCCGGCTCAGCCTCAGAGCTTTGGCTTGCGCTAGACTCTGTCGCTTGGCTTTCAGCCACTGGAGCCTCAGGCGTGGCAGTTTCACTAGTAGCTGCTGGTACCTCGATGCTGGTCTCGGTGCTAGTCGCGTTGGATACTTCTTGCGCCGTCACAACTGGCCCGTTAGCAAAATAAATCCCGAAGGCAACGGCAACTGAAGCAGCACCAAAGCTATACTTCTTAATCCCGTAACGAGTGATCTTCTCACCCTTACGCTGGTCATTCATGAGCTTGTTACGCTTACTGAACATATACTCTCGTCCTCCTTAAAAGTTTGGTATACAAAAAAATAGGCCCACAATAGGTCATGCCCGTCTTCGCATCCTTGAGGGGAATCAGAGCGTTAACGGCTAACTGGGAATAGGGCTCCATTTGGGTATTGCCTATTTGATTCCGAGCCTATTATATAATAAGCAAACACAAATTGCACGATAAATTTTACAATCTGTGTCACATATTTTTTATAATTAACATAAGGCGAACATTCATCAGATTACTTGGTAATTCTACATTTATATAACGAACGAGAACCTAATAAGTCTATGCATATTTCGTGTTTAGACTCCCCTATCTAATAATGGGTCCATAGACCTTATTAAGTCAAAGTCCTCTTGTCTTTACGCAAAAAAATCCCTCAGTCCTTGCTAAGAAGGCTGAGGGATTTTGACTAGGCTTTAGTCTTCATCTGTCGCTTGGCGTTTGCGCGTCGCAACTAGGCCGACACTTGCTAAGATAGTCAAGGCCACACCTGAGAAGAAGCTATAGTCTGGGGCTTCACCCGTTGCTGGTAAGAGCCCTTGTGTTTGCACTTCTGGCTCACTTGGAGTGACTGGCACTGGTACAACGGTTGGCACATACTGTGCCGTCACCTTGCGCCCGTTGCGGTCAACCCGAACCACGGTCACACCACTTGCGCGGCCCACAAAGCCGGCTTCTGGCGTGAAGGTCACAGAACCATCTGGGTTAAGAACATAAGTCCCTTCCCCTGGTACTGTTAATTCAGTTTGACCATTTTCGAAGGTAGCTGGGATGGTTAGATCCACATCGCCTTCAAAGACTGGCGTGCCGGTTTGTTTTTCACCTGGATAGCCGGTTGAAGAGGTTAGGTCCGGTGTCTTCACTTGTCCATATACCGTTGGGATGTATTGAATCTTCAGTTCTTTCCCGTTGACATCACGACGGATAACGGTAATTGGTGTCGCCTGGCCAACAAAGTCTGCTTCTGGTGTGAAGGTCACTTGCCCTGTTTCAGGGTTGACGGTGTAAGTCCCTTGACCTGGAACGGTCACACTAGTGACCCCACCTTCAAGATAAGCTGGTACTTTGGTATCCACTTGACCCTTGAAGTCTGGTAACTTGCTTTGGTTTTGCCCCTTCATGCCCTCGCTTGTCACGCTAGCGTTAACAACTGGTGAATAAGTTGCTTCAGCCGTCGTTCCGTTAAGGTCAGTGGCTTGAATGCGAGCTGGGACTGGTTGACCTACATAACCTGGATTAGGTGTAAAGGTCACGGTCCCGTCTTGGGCTAAGCTGTAGGTCCCGACTTGCTTGCCTGCTTGGTCCAAGGCCGGAATAGTGGTATCAGCCACAGCTTGGCCATTGACCACAAACTTGAGGCTGCCTGGAACTAAGTCGACGGATTGTTCCGTGCCGTTAATATTGGCAGAACCTGGCACAAACTTAACTTGACCCGTTTGGGCTTGGTTAACCACGCCTGAAGAGTAGTCGTCGTTAGCAATTGGAGCCACAGGTAGAACGGTCGCTTGGTAGGTGGCGGTCACTGGCGTGCCGTTCTTATCAACGCGTTTAACCATTACTGGATCTGGCATCCCAACGAATTGTTTGTCTGGCGTGAAGGTGATGGAGCCATCTGGATTGATGACATACTCACCCACTCCTGGAATGGACTTAATGCTTGATCCGTCTTCGAAGGTCATTGGTACGGTATCGTCCATTGGCACCGCTGGGTCACCTGGAGTGAAGCTTGGGCTAGCTGTTTGCGGTAAGCCTTGTGCTCCCGTTGAAGTAGCTGGCGTGCTAGTTGGCGTCACCTTGGTCACGGTTGGCGTGTAAGTCGCGGTCACTGGCGTGCCGTTCTTATCAACGCGTTTAACCGTTACTGGATCTGGCGTCCCGACAAATTGCTTGTCTGGCGTGAAGGTGATGGAACCATCTGGGTTGATGGTGTATTCACCCACGTTTGGCACCGTCTTAGTGCTTGAGCCATCTTCGAAGGTCATTGGCACCGTGTCATCCATTGGAACTTCTGGATCACCTGGGGTAAAGCTTGGGCTAGCTGTTTGCGGTAAGCCTTGTGCTCCCGTTGAAGTAGCTGGCGTGCTAGTTGGCGTCACCTTGGTCACGGTTGGCGTGTAAGTCGCGGTCACTGGCGTGCCGTTCTTATCAACGCGTTTAACCGTTACTGGATCTGGCGTCCCGACAAATTGTTTGTCTGGCGTGAAGGTGATGGAACCATCTGGATTGATGGTGTAGATACCCACGTTTGGCACCGTCTTAGTGCTTGAGCCGTCTTCGAAGGTCATTGGTACGGTGTCATCCATTGGCACCTCAGGGTTACCTGGGGTGAAGACTGGACTGCCTGTTTGTGGTAAACCTTGCAGGCCAGTTGAAGAGGCTGGCGTACTGGTTGGGGTTACCTTGGTCACAGTTGGCGTGTAAGTCGCGGTGACTGGTGTCCCGTTCTTGTCCACGCGCTTGACTGTTACTGGATCTGGCGTCCCGACAAATTGCTTGTCTGGCGTGAAGGTGATGGAGCCATCTGGATTGATGATGTATTCACCCACGTTTGGCACCTTCTTAGTACTTGAACCATCTTCGAAGGTCATTGGCACCTTGTCATCCATTGGAACTTCTGGCGCCCCTTCTTTAAAGCTTGGGCTAACTGTTTGTGGTAAACCTTGCAGACCAGTTGAAGTCGCTGGCGTGCTAGTTGGCGTTACCTTGGTCACAGTTGGCGTGTAAGTCGAAGTCACTGGCGTACCGTTCTTGTCCACGCGCTTGACTGTTACCGGATCTGGCGTCCCGACAAATTGCTTGTCTGGGGTGAAGGTGATCGAACCATCTGGATTAATAGAGTAGTCACCTACGCCTGGTACTGACTTAGTCGTAGAACCATCTTCGAAGGTCATTGGCACAGTGTCATCCATTGGGATTTCTGGCGCCCCTTCTTTGAAGACTGGGCTGCCAGTTTGTGGTTGACCTTGTAGACCGGTCGAAGTAGCAGGCGTGCTGGTTGGGGTGACGCGCGTCACTTCTACTTGGTAGTCAGCGGTCACTGGGGTGCCGTTCTTATCGGCACGTTTGACTCTTACAGGATCTGGTTTGCCTACAAATTGTTTGTCTGGTGTGAAAGTGATGGAACCATCTGGGTTGATGGTGTATTCCCCTACGCCTGGTACTGACTTAGTCGTAGAACCATCTTCGAAGGTCATTGGCACCGTGTCATCCATTGGCACCTCAGGGTTACCTGGGGTGAAAGTTGGCGTACCGGTTTGTGGTTGACCTTGAAGGCCAGTTGAGCTGACATCCTCAGAAGTTGGCGTTACCTTGGTCACCGTCGGCGTATAAGTTGCGGTCACTTCCGTACCATTTTTATCGACACGTTTGACGACTACTGCCGCAGGAGTTCCGACATATTGTTTATCTGGCGTGAAGGTAATCGAACCATCTGAATTGATAGAATATTCACCTACGCCTGGGACGGACTTCGTGGTCTTACCATCTTCAAAAGTCATTGGACTATCCAGATCAATCGGCACAGCCGGATCCCCTGGGGTAAAGACTGGGCTTCCGGTTTGGGCCAGACCTTGCGGACCTGTTGAAGTAGCTGGGCTACTTGTTGGCGTTACCTTGGTCACCGTCGGCGTATAAGTCGCAGTGACTTCCGTACCGTTCTTATCGACACGTTTAAGGGTGACTGGAGCTGGTGTCCCAACATACTGCTTGTCTGGGGTAAAGGTAATGGAACCATCTGGGTTGATGGTGTAGACACCAACGTTTGGTACAGTCTTGGTGCTTGAGCCATCCTCGAAGGTCATTGGCTTAGCATCATCCAGTGGTACTAATGGATCACCTTCGGTGAAAGTTGGTGTGCCCTTTTGTGGTTGGCCTTGAACGCCGTTCGATGTAGCGTCAGTACCTGTTGGCGTTACCTTGGTCACAGTTGGCGTATATTGAGCCGTCACTTCGGTCCCGTTCTTGTCAACACGCTTAACAGTGACTGGGGCCGGTGTCCCCACATATTGCTTGTCTGGGGTAAAGGTGACAGAGCCATCTGGGTTGATGGAGTATTCACCTACACCAGGTACAGTCTTAGTAGGTTGACCGTCTTCGAAGGTCATTGGGCTATCCAAGTCGATTGGTACTGCTGGATCGCCAGGTGTAAAGACTGGGGTACCGGTTTGTGGAATGCCCTGAACGCCGTTTGATGTAGCGTCAGTGCTTGTTGGTGTTACTTTGGTCACAGTTGGAGTGTACTTAGCCGTCACTTCCGTCCCGTTCTTGTCTACACGCTTAACAGTAACTGGGGCCGGTGTCCCCACATACTGCTTGTCTGGGGTAAAGGTAATAGAACCATCTGAGTTGATGGTGTATACACCAACACCTGGCACCGTCTTAGTTGCTTGGCCATCTTCAAAAGTCATTGGGCTATCCAAGTCGATTGGCACGGCTGAGTCACCTGGCGTGAAGACTGGGGTCCCTGTTTGTGGAACACCCTGAACACCGTTCGATGTTGCATCAGTACTTGTTGGCGTTACCTTGGTTACGGTTGGAGTGTACTTAGCGGTTACTTCTGTCCCGTTCTTGTCTACGCGTTTGACTACAACTGGGTCTGGTGTTCCAACGTATTGCTTGTCTGGCGTAAAGGTAATCGTACCATCTGATTCAATGACATAGGTCCCGACATTTGGCACCTTCTTAGTGCTTGAGCCATCCTCGAAGGTCATTGGCTTGGTATCATCAAGTGGCACCAATGGATCACCCTCGGTGAAAGTTGGTGTGCCTTTTTGTGGCTGACCTTGTAGGCCTTCCGAGGTCGCGTTGGTGCTAGTTGGTGTTACTCTTGTCACAGTTGGCGTGTACTTAGCCGTCACTTCCGTACCGTTCTTGTCAACACGCTTAACAGTAACTGGGGCCGGTGTCCCCACATATTGCTTGTCTGGGGTAAAGGTAATCGTTCCGTCTGGGTTGATGGTGTAGACACCGACACCTGGCACAGTCTTAGTTGGCTGCCCATCTTCAAAGGTCATTGGGCTATCCAAGTCGATTGGCACGGCTGAGTCACCTGGTGTGAAGACTGGGGTTCCTGTTTGTGGAACGCCTTGAACGCCGTTCGATGTGGCGTCAGTGCTTGTTGGAGTCACTTTCGTTACCGTTGGCGTGTACTTAGCGGTCACTTCAGTACCATTCTTATCCACACGTTTTACGACTACAGGATCTGGTGTTCCAACGTATTGCTTGTCTGGCGTAAAGGTAATCGTACCATCTGATTCAATGACATAGGTCCCGACATTTGGCACCTTCTTAGTGCTTGAGCCATCCTCGAAGGTCATTGGCTTGGTATCATCAAGTGGCACCAATGGATCACCCTCGGTGAAAGTTGGTGTGCCCTTTTGTGGCTGACCTTGAACACCATTCGATGTGGCATCAGTACTTGTTGGCGTTACCTTGGTCACAGTTGGGGTGTACTTAGCCGTCACTTCCGTACCGTTCTTGTCTACACGTTTGACCACAACTGGATCTGGCGTCCCAACATATTGCTTGTCTGGTGTGAAGGTGATGGTACCATCTGGGTTAATGGTGTAGACACCAACACCTTGCACGGTCTTAGTTGGCTGTCCGTCTTCAAAGGTCATTGGGCTGTCCAAATCAATTGGCACTGCTGGGTCACCTGGCGTGAAGACAGGGGTCCCTGTTTGTGGAACGCCTTGAACGCCGTTTGATGTAGCGTCAGTACTTGTTGGTGTAACCTTAGTCACAGTTGGGGTGTACTTAGCCGTTACTTCCGTACCGTTCTTGTCTACACGTTTTACGACTACTGGATCTGGCGTCCCAACATATTGCTTGTCTGGTGTGAAAGTGATGGAGCCATCTGACTCAATGACATAGGTCCCGACATTTGGCACTTTCTTGGTGCTTGAACCATCCTCGAAGGTCATTGGCTTGGCATCATCAAGTGGTACTAATGGATCACCTTCGGTGAATGTTGGTTTGCCCTTTTGTGGCTGACCTTGAACACCTGTGGACTCTGCGTTGGTACTTGTTGGCGTCACTTTGGTCACAGTTGGCGTGTATTGAGCGGTCACTTCAGTCCCGTTCTTGTCAACACGTTTTACAACTACAGGATCTGGGGTCCCAACATATTGTTTCTCTGGCGTAAAGGTAATCGCTCCATCTGACTCAATGACATAGGTCCCGACATTTGGCACTTTCTTGGTGCTTGAGCCATCCTCGAAGGTCATTGGCTTGGTATCATCAAGTGGCACCAATGGATCACCCTCGGTGAAAGTTGGAGTCCCCTTTTGTGGCTGGCCTTGGACACCGTTCGAAGTGGCATCAGTGCTTGTTGGGGTTACTTTAGTTACAGTTGGCGTGTACTTAGCAGTCACTTCCGTCCCGTTCTTATCGACGCGTTTAACAGTAACCGGAGCTGGGGTACCCACATATTGTTTATCTGGCGTGAAAGTGATGGAACCATCTGGGTTGATGGTATAGACCCCGACACCTGGCACCGTCTTAGTTGGCTGGCCATCTTCAAAAGTCATTGGACTATCCAAGTCGATTGGTACTGCCTTGTCACCCGGTGTGAAGACTGGTGTCCCTGTTTGTGGTTGGCCTTGAACACCGTTCGATGTGGCGTCAGTGCTTCTTGGCGTCACTTTCGCTACGGTTGGCGTGTAAGTAGCCGTCACCTCAGTCCCATTCTTGTCAACACGTTTTACAACTACAGGATCTGGTGTCCCAACGTATTGTTTCTCTGGTGTGAAGGTAATCGTTCCATCTGATTCAATGACGTAGGTCCCAACATTTGGCACTTTCTTGGTGCTTGAGCCATCCTCGAAGGTCACTGGCTTGGTATCATCAAGTGGTACTAATGGATCACCTTCGGTGAATGTTGGTTTGCCCTTTTGCGGCTGACCTTGTAGGCCTTCCGAGGTCGCATTGGTGCTTGTTGGTGTTACTTTAGTTACGGTTGGCGTGTACTTAGCAGTCACTTCAGTCCCGTTCTTGTCCACGCGTTTAACAGTGACTGGTGCTGGTGTCCCAACGTATTGCTTGTCTGGTGTAAAGGTGACAGAGCCATCTGAGTTGATGGTGTAGACCCCGACACCTGGCACCGTCTTAGTTGGCTGCCCATCTTCGAAAGTCATTGGACTATCCAAGTCGATTGGCACAGCATCATCACCTGGTGTGAAGACTGGCGTCCCGGTTTGTGGTTGGCCTTGAACACCGTTCGATGTGGCATCAGTGCTAGTTGGCGTCACTTTCGTTACGGTTGGCGTGTAAGTAGCTGTCACTTCAGTCCCATTCTTGTCAACACGTTTTACAACTACTGGATCTGGGGTCCCAACATATTGTTTCTCTGGTGTGAAGGTAATCGTCCCATCTGATTCAATAACGTAGGTCCCGACATTCGGTACCTTCTTGGTGCTTGAACCATCCTCGAAGGTCATCGGCTTGGTATCATCAAGTGGTACTAATGGATCACCCTCGGTGAATGTTGGCTTGCCCTTTTGTGGCTGACCTTGTAGGCCTTCCGAGGTCGCATTGGTGCTAGTTGGGGTTACCTTGGTCACCGTTGGCGTATAAGTAGCCGTCACTTCGGTCCCGTTCACATCGACACGTTTGACGGTTACTGGCGCTGGTGTCCCGACATATTGTTTCTCAGGCGTGAAAGTAATGGAGCCATCTGAGTTGATGGTGTAAACCCCAACACCTTGAACGGTCTTAGTTGTCTGACCGTCTTCGAAGGTCATTGGCTTGCTATCGTCAAGCGGTACCGCAGGGTCTCCCGCTGTAAAGGTTGGCTTACCAGACTGAGCTTGACCTTGCAGACCAGTTGAGCTGTCGTTGATGCTAGTTGGCGTTACCTTAGTTACCGTAGGCTGATAACGTGCTCGGTGGGCTTTGCCATCCGCGTCCATGACTTGAACAACGACAGGATCTGGTGTTCCAAAGAAGCTCTTGTTAGGCTTGAAGGTCACTTGACCAGTGTTTGGATCCAATTCATAGGTCCCCACTTGCTGACCATTAGCCATGGCAGGCACCGAATTACCCACTAAGGGCTGACCACTAGCATCTACAAAGCTAGCAGGACGAGTCGCATCTGGTGTGACGGGAGTCGCATTCGCATCATCATCGTTAAAGACAAGGGTTTTATTTTGTTCCAAGCCTTGGAGGCCATTTGACTCGTAATTTGGAATTTTCCGAACGGTTGGCACATAACGGCCGTCCATATTGTTGAGCATGTCATTCTTATTTGGATCTGCTGCATCGCTAGACTGCCAATTAGTAGAGCTACCGTTGCTGTCCTTCCAGCGAATGTTAATGCCATCGGCTGTCCCTGAAAAATCAGCAGTCGGCGTAAAGGCCACTTGAACCTCATTACCATTGTGGGTAACTACATAAGTCCCTTCAGGTCGCACATAAGTATTGCCACTAGTTGGCGTCAGCACATTGCCTTGATTGTCCAAGACTTGAGGTGCTTGCGTGCTCATGACCGTATTGACAGTGTCGTCTGAGCGGTCTGTTCCCTTAGGGGTAAAGTGGAGGCTGGCTGTCTGAGTTTGACCGGTAAAACCATCCGTGCTTTGCTTTTCGCCTTGAGGTGGATAGATACGGTGCAGGAGCATGTCTTCGACTTCCCCACTGAAGGCAAAGCCCGTAGGTTTATCGATATCTCCTGCATTGGTTGCAATCCGAAGCCGCATGCCTAACTGGTTAACGGTCCCCCCTGTTAAACCTGGAACGGCATTAAAGGTCAAGGTATGGTCGCCCGCTGCAGTGATTTCCTTTACCTCACTGGCTTCATTATCGTCAAAAACGCCATTTTGGTTGAAGTCAACCCAGGCCTTGATATAGGCCTTAGGATTCCCATTTGGACTGGCCTTAATCTTGAGTTTGTAGGTCCCATTTTGAGCCTTGCTTAGATCAAGCAGGTCATTAGAGTTAGCCAATTGCTCATCCGTCAATAACTGGCTAGCACCCTCGTCCGCTAATTCCTTGCGATCGTCAAAGGTCCAATCATTGGCCGTCTCAACGTCAATATCGGCAGGCGTTGTTCCCAAGTATGGTTGGTTAATGGTGGCATTGGTCAAAGAATCCCGTGATGAGACAGTATGGAAGGCTTCGCCATAACTATCTGGGGCATCACTACCATCAACCACTAAGAAGCCCATCATCATGGCTTGTTGGCCAGAAGAGGCCACATAGAAACCAACTTCTGAAGCGCCACGAGTCATCACGACCGGTACCGTACGTTCGTTGGAGAGGTTAGGCCCAAAGACTTGGGTGCCTAAACCACCGGTCACCGTATCTGGACTCAGGTATTTATCCCAGTCCACGCTCTTATCACGTAGGATTAAGAGATTTCTGCGCTTATTATCATCTTCTACCATTTTCTTGGTGATGACAGTATAAGGCTCTTTGGCAGCTGTTCCATTTTTCCATTCACCTAGGTATTCCCAGCCAGCCCCGTTGGTCGTGAAGATCGCAAATTCACCAGGGTTAGCATCTTCCCCATCGGCCATAACAACCGATGGCTGAACACGCTTGCCGCGGTAGGTTGCTTCAATATTGAACTTTACCCCCCAGTTTGTAGAGTTCGCTGGTAAAACAATCTGAGTCTTGCGTCCCTGGGTATTAAAGCCTTGGTCCCGTATGGTTGTCCATTGGTTTTGAATAGCCCCCTTGACAGAAGGTGCTACGCGTCCATATTGTGGCGCTGATTTTAGGAAATCGTTCTTGGCATCTGGATTGTAGGTCCCGGCAGAGGCCGTCCCTTCCACCCGTTTCTTATAGATTTCGGTAGAGTTAAAGGGCTTTAGCTCGGTGACGGTCAAGGTCACTTCATAGCCAGGTGAGATTTCTTTCTTGTAGATGGTCCCTACTTGAAGGCCGCCACTAGCGTCCAAATTCTTCCAACTAGCATTGTCGGAGAAATCAAGCCAGGTAATTTGCTTGGCTAATTGCACGCTGTTCTTGCGCTCGGACTCTTCCCAGGTTGGCTTGGCCACACGTGGCACAGAGGTCGCGTCATCCGCCCCTGCAGGACCAGTCCCAGGAGTAATCCCCGTTGCCCCGCTATCGCGGAAACCTGTCCCTTGCGGAATGGGTTGGCCTTGGTTAGTTGCCCGTGGCATGGAAGCTGTGCTTGGCTTAGGCACTGGCTTGACCGCATAACTCGGAGTCCGTCTGGCTGGTTTGTTAGCCTCAGCTGGACTTTCGGCATTTGCAGTTGGGGCAGCTACTTCTTCTGCCTTCTTATCTACTTCTTGACTAGCTTGGCTTTCTTTTTCTTCTTGGCTAGTTGCTGACTCAGCTTCTGAGCTTTGACTAGCGCTCGACTCAGCTACCTGGCTTTCTGGCGCTGGCGTCTCAGCACTGGCTTCTTCACTGGCTGATGTCGCCGGCACTTCTAGGCTAGCCTCGGTACTGGTGGCATTGGACACTTCTTGCGCCGTCACCACAGGACCGTTAGCAAAATAAATCCCGAAAGCTACCGCAACAGAAGCCGCACCAAAGCTATACTTCTTAATGCCGTAGCGGGTGATTTTTTCACCTTTACGTTGTTCGTTCATCAGCTTATTACGTTTACTGAACATTCACATTCGTCCTTCCAATCATTAGGTATCAAAACAGGTCTATTGGCATCAGTATATTTTCCCCTTATCATGAGCAAACCTCAACTTTGAAAAGGGCTTCCATCTAGGGCAGAGACCGTTTTTGTCACGTTAATAATTATAATACAGAGCTGAGTAATTTGCATCCATTTTTTTAGCATTTTGCCCTCATTATTATCAATCGATATATTTTCTATCGTAAATATTCAGTTAATCCTCTTCATAATTCACATACCATAGGGTTCCATATCGCTATTTTTATCAGACAATATCCCTCTAATGTACAAAAAAAAGACCGAGACTGGGCTCGGTCTTTAGTCTTTAGTCTAGGTTGCTGAAGCCTTCGCCTAAGAGGTTGGTCTCTGGCGACACATTCCAGATGCTTTCAGCGTAACGCAAGATGGTGTAGTCTGACGAGAATTTGCCCGAGTAGGCAATGTTGGTCAGGGCACGTTTAGCCCATTCCTTAGGCTCTTGATAGAGCTTGTCAGCAGCCATTTGCGCCTCATAGAAGCTTGGGTAGTCTTGCAAGAGGAAGTACTCATCATTGTAGAGGACCAAGGAATCGAAGATCTCGCGTCCTTCTGCTTCGATATTAGGGATGGTCCCGTCAATGAAGGAATTGAGCACACGCTTAATCTGTGGATTTTCCTCATAGATGGCCCGTGAGTAGTAGTTATTAGCCTCACGCAATTTTTGGACATCGTCGGCCGTCATACCAAAGAGGAAGATGTTGTCGTCACCGACTAGGTCGTAGATTTCGACATTGGCACCGTCCAAGGTCGCCATAGTTAAAGCCCCGTTAGCCATCAACTTCATGTTAGAAGTCCCGGACGCTTCCTTACCCGCCAAGGAAATTTGTTCCGATAGGTTAGCTGCAGGAATAATCAATTCGGCTAGGGAAACCCCATAGTTTTCTACGAAGACAATCTTGATCTTGTCGCCAATGACTGGGTCATTGTTAACCAAATTAGCCAATTCATTAATAATCTTGATGACAGACTTAGCATAGTGGTAGCTAGGCGCTGCCTTGGCCCCGAAAATGAAGACCCGCTTAGCAAAGTCAGCCTTAGGATTCTCCTTAAGGGTCAAGTAGCGATCTACAATATGCATGACTTGCAAGAGTTGGCGCTTGTAGGCATGGAGTCGCTTGATTTGCACGTCGAATAAGGCAGTCGGATCAATGTCTAGCTTCATCTCTTCCTTAACGAAACGGGCAAAGCGTTCCTTATTGGATAGCTTGACTTCTTGTAGTTTTTCTAATACCTCATCATTGTCACGGAAGGCTTGGAGAATGTTCATTTCCCGTGGCTTGAAGCGCCAGCGATTGCCAATGTATTGGTCGAGGACCTTGCTGAGGCCTTCATTGGCTAGCTGCACCCAACGGCGGTGGGTCACCCCATTGGTCTTGTTGTTGAAGCGGAATGGATAGATGGTTTTGAAGTCCCGCAAGGTGTAGTGTTCCAAAATCTCGGTATGGAGCTTGGCTACCCCGTTAACACTGTGGCTGGCAATAATGGCCAGATTGGCCATGAGAACTTGGTCCCCGTCGATTGGCGCCGTACGGTGGGCTAGTTCCGCCCCGTAGAGGGCGGTCTTGTTAACCAAGTGACGGCGGTTGATTTCATAGATAATCTGCATAATCCGTGGCAGGAGGCCTTCAATCATGTAGATTGGCCAACGTTCCATGGCTTCAGCCAAGATGGTGTGGTTGGTATAGGAAGTTGATTTCTTAACGATGTTCCAAGCTTGCCCCCAAGTCAGGCTCTCTTCATCGACCAGAATCCGCATCAATTCTGGAATACAGAGGGTTGGATGGGTATCGTTAATGTGGATGGCCACCTTATCAGGGAAGACACTCCAAGGCAAGTCCAAGCTCTTAAAGTAACGAACAATGCTTTGAATCCCAGCTGAACACATAAAGTATTCTTGCTTAAGGCGCAAGAGTCGGCCTTCATAGTTGGAGTCATCTGGATAGAGGACTTCGGTGATCTCTTGAATTTCCTTGCGTTGTTCAGGGGTCGTGAAATAAGACTCGTGGCCTGGCGGAATTTCGGCCGTGAAGAGACGTAGGTTGTTGACCACGTCATTACGATAGCCGATTTGTGGCGTATCGTAAGGCACCGCCAAAACATCAAAGGTATTCTCATAGACTGGCTTCAAGTCTCCATACTGATTGGCTTCCAACCAGACATTGCCACCAAAGCGGACAATGACCGACTTGGATTCCTTACGGACTTCCCAAGAGTTAGGGTTACGCAACCAGTTTTCTGGCAATTCAATTTGGTAGCCGTCAATGAATTTCTGCTTGAAGAGGCCATAACGGTAGCGAATACCGCAACCATTGCCCGGCACGCCAGTGGCTGCCATGGAATCCATGAAGCAAGAAGCCAACCGGCCCAAGCCCCCGTTCCCTAAGGCAGGATCGACTTCCGCCGCCGCTACGGCTTCAAAGTCCAAGCCCAATTCTTCCAGGGCAGTGCGAGCGGTGTCTAACAAGTCTAAGTTAAGCAAATAGCGCTTGAGCTGGCGACCTGGTAAGAATTCCATGGAGAAGTAGAAGACTTGCTTCTGCTTACTGTCCAGCTTGACTTGGTTGTAGTGGACCCATTTGTCAGTATAGATAGAGCGTAATAATTGGCCTAAGGCTTGGAATTGTTCGGTGGTGCTACCTGAGGTATAAGGCACGGCGAACATGTCTTCAAACTTCTTCTTATAGGCGTCTTTGAATGCATCGACCTTCATTGATTTCCTCCTAAATAAGTGTGGCATAAGCCCAAGAAAGAGACGCAAGCAAGCGCTTGGTCTCTTCTGAGCTAACTATCCTTGAAGTAGCGAATGGTAGAGGGCTAAGTATTCTTTGGTTGGCCCGGTCCAAGAGAAGTCTCGGGTCATGGCCTGTTCTACCAATTGCTTGTGAGCGCCAGGTCGGTTATAGTAGACATCTAGCGCATAGTAGATGGTTTGGAGCATGGTCCAACCGTCGAAACGATTAAAGGAATAACCTGTCCCCTCCCCGGTATATTGGTTGTAAGGTTGAACGGTGTCACGCAAGCCCCCTGTCTCATGGACAATTGGCAAGGTCCCATAGCGCATGGCCATGAGTTGTGACAGACCGCAAGGCTCAAAAGCACTTGGCATCAAGAAGAAGTCACAGCTAGCATAGATTTGTTGGGCTAGCCCTAAGTCAAAGGTAATGAGACTCTTCATCTTGTCAGGATAACGTGACTCGAAGTAACGGAAGGAGTGCTCGAATTGTGGCTCCCCAGTCCCTAAGAGGACCACCTGAACCTCTGCCTGTAGTAATTCTTCCATGCGTTCTTCCACTAGCTGGAAGCCCTTCTGGTCGGTCAAGCGAGAGACCATGCCAATCATGGCAACATCTGGATTGACTGGCAAGCCTAAGCGTTCTTGTAAGGCCGCCTTGTTAGCTGCCTTACCACTTAAGTCCGAGACATTAAAGTGATGAGGAATGAGTGGATCTGTCTCAGGATTATTGAGGTCATAGTCAATACCGTTAATAATCCCACTTAATTTCCATTCATTGTACTTGAGGACCCCTTCCAGGTTCTCACCAAAGGCTTGGGTGGTAATCTCATGGGCATAGGTTGGACTAACCGTGGTAACACGGTCAGAGAAGTTAATGCCGCCCTTGAGATAGTTGACCCGGTCATAGTACTTGACCCCATCTTCGGTATAGACATTGTAGCCAGTCCCGAAGACTTGGCCCAGGATGGCCGGATCATAGACCCCTTGGAAACGTAGGTTGTGAATGGTCAAGACCTTGCGGATATGACGCAAGCGGTCTTTCCAGTGATAACGGTCCACCAGGAGCACGGGCACCATAGCCGTATGCCAGTCATTACAGTGAATAATGTCTGGAATCCAGTCAATGACTTCCAGCATCTCAATAATAGCCGTTGAGAAGAAGCCGAAACGTTCGCCATCATCCCATTGGCCATAGAGGGCCGGCCGGTCAAAGTAAGCCAAGTTATCGATAAAGTAGTACTTGACCCCGTCCATTTCCAGATACTTAATGCCGCAGTAGACATTCCGGCCGCCTAATTGGAAACGGAAATGGGCAATTTCTTGGATTTGATCCTTGTATTGCTGAGGTGTTTGGGTGTAGTAAGGTAAGACCACCCGAATGTCTACACCCTGCTTAGCTAATTCCTTAGGCAAGGCATAGGCAACGTCGCCTAGGCCGCCCGTCTTGAAAAAGGGTGCCGCTTCTGCGGAAGCAAATAAAACTTTCATGGCGACTCCTTTATTCTGCTGGAATGACGGTGTTCTTGCTGATTACGACCACATTATCAGGTGTTCCAATGACGTGAGCGCCTGGTTCAACGACACAGCCCTTGTCCAGGATGGCGTATTCAACACGTGCCCCATCACCGATCTTAGTCCCTTGCAGGATGATGGATTCCTTGACATGTGCCCCTTCCGATACATGTACCTTACGGGAAATGAGTGACCGTTCCACCTTACCTGCTAGGTAAGAACCAGAAGCCACCACGGATGAACGCACATCAGAACTTGGCGCATAGTAGGACGGCACCCCATTCTTGGTCTTAGTCAAGATTGGTTGGCTTGAGTAGAACAAGGAAGTGAAGTTTTGACGGTCTAACATGTCCATATTAGCCTTGTAGTAACGTTGAATGGAGTCAATGTTCGCCATATAGCCTGTGTACTTGTATGGGTTGACGGTGTAGTCCAAGAGATAGTGTTGAATCAATTCATCCACTTCCATGTAGACTTCATCGTCTACCGCCCGGTCAATAATATCGTTAAGGGTCTTAACGCTGAGGAAGTACATGCTGAGAGAAGCATCAACCTTCTCTTCCTCCCCTAAATCACCGTACTCAACCAATCCCTGGACTTGGCGGTTGGCATCGAATTTGAGGGCACGAGATTTAGGATTTTGATCGCCTAATTTTTCTTTGTCTAATTGTTTGTAAATAAGGGTAATATCCTTACCTTCAGACACATGGTGGCGGAAGACGCCGCGGATATCGACGTTAGCAATAATCTTAGATCCGGCTACAAAGACGTACTCAGCCTTAGCCCGAGACATGAAGACCCGATGGTTGTAGTAGTAATCTTCGTAGAGGTTTTCTTGGTGGTGGCGGAGCTTCCAATTCTGTTGAGAGAAGGTGAAAATCCCACCTGATACTTGAGAATCTAAGTCCCAAGCTGCCCCAGAACGGATGTGGTCATAGATTGAACGACCTGATTCAGCGATGAAGAGGGCTACCGAATCAATTTCCGCATGACAAATGCTGGATAAGGCGAAGTCAATCACCCGATAACGGTCAGCAAATGGTAAGGCGGCAATGGGCCGGTTTTGGGTCAATGGTTTTAATAATTGATCATCTTCGGTCAAATTGAGAATCGCACATAACTTATTCTTCACCATCATTTTTTGGTCCTCCTACTACTTCAGCATATCCTACAGTGGCAATTTGGTCTGGGGTCCCGATGACACTTGCTCCGTCCGCAATCACGGCTTGTTCACCGATAATAGCATATTCAACGCGACAGCCTTTACCGATGGTGGCACTGGACATGACCACAGAATGGTCAACCTGGCTATTAGGCCCTACCTTAACATCACGCGACAAGAGGGAGTTGTCCACTTGGCCGGCAATGTAACAGCCATCCACAACTAGCGAGTGCTTAACTTGCGCGTCCTCTGTTAAGAATTGTGGCGGGGTCACAGGGTTGGAGGTATAAATCCGCCAAGTATCCTCACTAATGTTGAGTGGATGTTCTGGGTCCAAGAATTCCATGTTAGCTTCCCAGAGAGATTCGATAGTACCCACGTCTTTCCAGTAACCTTCAAATGAGTAAGCAAAGCAGTTTTCAGCATTGCTTAGGTAGGCTGGAATTACGTTCTTACCGAAGTCTTCCATTTCGCGGTTCTTAGCTTGGTCTTCGACCAAGTAACGGCGCAAGGTATCCCAGTTGAAGATGTAAATCCCCATGGAAGCCAGGTTGCTCTTAGGTTGAGCTGGTTTTTCTTCGAACTCGATAATGCGACCATTTTGGTCTGTGTTCATAATCCCAAAACGTGAGGCTTCCTTCATGGAAACTGGGATAACCCCAACGGTCAAGCTAGCCTTGTTCTTAATGTGGTCTTCTAACATGGCTGCATAGTCCATCTTGTAGATATGGTCACCTGATAGAATGAGGACATACTTAGGATCTAAGGAATCAATATAGCTGATGTTTTGGTAAATAGCGTTAGCTGTCCCCTTGAACCATTTTTCGCCATCTGAGCTAGAGTATGGTTGGAGGATGGTAGCCCCACCTGAACGGCTGGTTAAGCCCCAGGCTGCCCCTTTTCCAATGTGTTCGTTAAGCTCTAAAGGTTGATACTGGGTTACTACCCCAATATTCTTAATCCCAGAGTTGGCGCAGTTACTTAAAGCAAAGTCAATAATGCGGTATTTCCCTCCAAAGGGAACGGCTGGCTTAGCCGTTTGTTTGGTTAAGACACCCAGACGGGTCCCTTGACCACCAGCTAAAATCATCGCGATCATATCTTGTTTCATATACACACATGTGAAACTAGCTGACTATCTCGGCGTAAAGACAGTCAGTTAATTTCATCTCCTTTCTTAGCTTTTATTTAGCGCCGTAAACACGTTTGGGTTTGATATAGAGCACACCCAGACTAGGAACTGTTGTGACAATGGAGTATGGTTGTCCATCATGAGGCACTTCTTCAGTTTTCATGACCGGTAGATTCTCGGTCCACCGCCCGCCAAACTCTTGCATTTGTGAGTTGAGCAGGACTTCGTACTCTCCTTTATAAGGCACCCCAATTCGGTATTCCTGACGTTCAACTGGGATAAAGTTCAAGGCGATGATTAAGAAATCACGCTTGGCCTTACCCTGCCGCATCATGGTCAGGACAGCCTGTTCCACATTGTCAGCATCTAGGACGGTCAGACCTGCTGGCTCAGTATCATAATAATGCAGGGCCTTGTAGTCCTTACCGATGTGATTGAGGGTCTTCATATAGTGTTGGTACTCGCGGTTGAACTCGAAGCTCAAGTCCTTCCATTCCAACTCGGAGTAGTAGCGCCATTCCAGGTATTGGCCTAGCTCGTTGCCCATAAAGTGCAACTTCTTACCAGGCTGGGCCATCATGTAACCATGCAAGAGACGCAAGGTCTCAAACTGGGTTTCGCGGCTGCCCGGAATCTTGTCTAAGAGCGACTTCTTACCATGAACCACTTCGTCATGAGAAAATGGCAGGACATAACGTTCATTGTATTGGTACATAAAGACGAAGGTTATTAAGCGGAAATTCTGTGGCCGGTAGTAAGGATCGGTCTCGAAGAAACGCAGGGTATCATTCATCCAGCCCATGTTCCATTTGTAGTCAAAGCCCAAGCCCCCTTCTGAAACAGCATGCGTGATGCCCTTCCAGTCGGTACTTTCTTCCGCAATCATGAGGACATGTGGCAGGTGATCTTTGATTGTGGTATTGAGTTTTTGGAGGAAGGCCACCCCTTGGCGGTTGTGGTTGCTGCCATCTTCGTTAGGCGTCCAAGGCCCTTGGTCAAAGTCCAAGTAAAGCATGTTGGACACGGCATCCACCCGCAAACCATCTAGGTGACATTCCTTGAGCCAGAACATGGCGTTAGAAATGAGGAAGCTTTGGACTTGGTTCTTACCTAAGTCGAAGTTGAGCGTCCCCCACCCCACATTGTTAGCTCGGTTGACATCTTGGTATTCAAAGGTTGGCGTCCCATCATAATAAGCCAAGGCATTGGCATTACGGCAGAAGTGACCTGGTACCCAGTCCATGATGACCCCAATCCCGGCTTGGTGGGCCTGGTTAACGAAGTCCTTGAACTCTTCTAAGGTCCCGTAGCGGCCACAGACCGCATAGTAACCGGTAATCTGATAACCCCAAGAAGCATCCAGCGGATGATCCATGAGTGGCATCATTTCAATGTGGGTGTAGCCCATTTCCTTAACATAAGGAATCAGGCTGTCTGCCAGTTCCGCAAAGGTATAGGTGCGGCCGTCAGGGTGGCGACGCCAAGAACTGGCGTGCACTTCATAAATGTTGAGAGGCGAATGAACGCTATTCTTGCGCCATTGCTGGTTCATCCAGACCTGGTCAGACCATTCAAAGTCTTCCAAGCCCCAGACAACCGTGGCATCCTTAGGCGCAATCTCAAAATTAAAACCAAAGGGATCAATCTTATATTCGATATGACCATTACCATGGTCAATCCCAACCTTGTAACACTGACTCCGTTCGGCTCCTTGGATGATGCCAGCCCATACCCCACCTTCAATATGGCTTAGTGGCTCATTCTGCCAGTGATTGAAATCACCTAGAATGTAGACATTGGCTGCATGAGGGGCCCAAATGGCGAAGCGATAGCCCGTCACTCCATCCTGGTCCACCTTGTGACAGCCTAAAAATTGGTAGGCTGCTTCATGGTTACCATGATTGAAATGATAGATGTGTTCCGAAAGTTGTTCTTGTAATGCTGCGAAAGTCATTCTATCCCTCCCTTTGTTTGTTTATACATTTATTATAGCACTGAAAGCGTTTCATGTAAACGCATACGACTAGACAATTTGATATTTTATTTACCTGAAAATATCGTACAAAACATTACCGTCGACATATTGATGGAAATTAAGCTTGAGCGCCGATAAAATGGTTGGCGCATGATCAATCAACCTGCCCGACTCTACTGCATGCCCAACCTTAACATCTGGCCCGTGGTAAAAGGCCGTTGTCGCATAGTGATTGCGCGCTGGATGATAGCCGTGGGTGGCATGTAGGAGCTTGGCATTCGAAGTTGGATTATCCACTGATTCTTGGAAATCACCCGCTAAATCATCTAAGAAATAGTAGCCTTTTTTGGCTTCAATCATGAAGAGGCAGTTAGGGTCTGCTCCGAAGTCAGCCGCTTCTTGAGCTGTGTAAACTGTCTCAATCATAGGCATCATGGGCCGTAAAGTGTCTAAAATTTCTTTGACCGTTATCTTAGCGCCCGGCTTGCGATAGATGTAGGCACAGCCATCCGCGCCCTTGCAATAAACTTGCCAAGACTTGATGGTGCCGTCACGCCCCAGCGTTTGCCAACCCGATTGGCGACTGAGTAGGTGGTTAGGTCGCACCACGGTATGGGTATTAAGTTGGTAGTGGTCCCCCACCAAGACGAAGAGGCAGTCTTCCCACTGACCCATGTCTTCTAAGAGTTGAATAATACGCCCTAAGCGACCATCGAAGTCGATAATGGCCTGCTTGGCTTGTTCCGAATTAACCCCGTAGTAGTGGCGCATGCTATCCAGCTGCAGGAAGTGCGCCGTCACGAAATCGGGATTGTAATCACGAATGGTATCCAGCAAGACCCCTTCTAGGAAATAATCCAGAGCCGGTTGCTGAATGCCGTCCCGTTTGTGACCATGGCGGGCCTCCATTTTGAGCAAGAAAGGAATGCTGGAAGCAGCTAGTGACACCATGGCCTGATTCTGCCAAGGGCGGTTGGGAATAATTTCTGCTAAATTATAGTCGATGGACTTGTTGCGCCCCATGACCGGCCAGAGTAAGGAAGCCGTCTTATAGCCAGCCCGCTTGAAGACATCATAGAGGGTTTCCCCTTGGACTTCCTTGGCATACCAGTGCCAGTCAGGACTATGGCGCTCTGGCTGAATCTTAGTATTGTTGACAATTTGGTGGTGCAGAGGCAACAAGCCCGTCATAATACTGGTGTGGGCCACATAGGTCAGTGAAGGATAGGTTGATTGGACCTTCTTAACCCAAGTCCCCTTATCTAAGAGACGTTTAAAGTTAGGTAATTTACTCGCAAAGGCAACATCCTCATAGCCAAATGCGTCAAAAGAGATTAAATATACTTTTCGTTTTTCCATATAACCAGCTCCAGTTCCTAGTCTTTCGATTATCCTGTGCCTAGTCTAAATTTTACTCAATTTTATCAGACTTACTCAGCTTTTTCCACAAAAAGTCATAAGTTCCACCATCATTTTTATGTGATCATTCGTCTTTTTTATGAAAAAGCTAAGCAGCACTCATTCTTATTATACACCCAAACAAGAAAAAATAGTGTAAAGCGTTTCAATTTTTTATCTTTTAGTGTAAAATAGAAAGACACAAGAAAAGTAGGTGACTTTACATGACAACATATAGCAAAGAAAGCTTGATTGAACGGGCTCGCCAACTCCTGTCCAAGGCTTATGTGCCCTATTCTCATTTTCCGGTTGGGGCGGTCCTTTTAATGGATGATGGTCAAATTATTGAAGGGGTCAATGTCGAGAATGTTTCCTTCGGCGCTACCAACTGCGCGGAGCGGACTGCTATCTTCACGGCTGTCACCCAAGGTTATGGTCCTAAATCCATCCAGGCCATTGCCGTTGCCGGAGATACAGATGATTTCTTACCGCCTTGCTGCATTTGCCGCCAGGTCCTAGTGGAATTCTGCCGGCCTGATGTGCCCGTCTATCTGACTCGTCGTGACGGCCAAATTTACGAGACCACGGTCAGCCAAATCGTTCCACTCGCTTTTGAGTCCTTAAAAATGTAAACTATAAGTATCAATACTTAGGAGGTATCCCATGGCACAAACTTTACTCCATGCTTGCATCCGCATCCAAGACTTGGAAGCAACCCTTAAATTCTATACCCAACTCTTCGACTTCACCGTTAGCCGTGAGAGCCGCTATCCTGATCACGGCTTCGACTTGGTTTACTTAACGGTTCCAGGCAGTGACTTCGAATTGGAATTGACCTATAACTACGACCACGGTCCATATACAGTCGGCGATGGCTTCAGCCACTTGGCCTTGGGCGTTGATGACTTGGAAGCTGTTCATGAACGTTGCTTGGCTTCAGGCTATGCTACTACTGAAATGAAGGGCTTGCCTGGCAAACCACCACGCTACTTCTTCGTGACAGACCCAGATGGCTACCGTTTGGAAGTTATGCGTAACAACTAATAGAGTAAGTGAGGCTAGGACTTGTCCTGGACTTTTTCTTTGGGACTAGGCCTTGCGCTAGCCTCTCCCCTATGTTATACTTAGAGCTCGATGAGCCGATGTGCAACCTGGTAGGTTGCCATCGTCAGCCTATCATAGGTCTCCTTAAGAGGCCGCACCCGGATGGTGGATAGGAAGGTCCCTGCTGTGAACAGTGACCTTGGCTAGCTAAGCTAGTTCTGACACCCAAAAGACCGCAGCCTAGGCCTAGCCTAAACTGCGGTCTTTTTTTATTTTAACTCATAGTGAAGGAACTCATACAGCAACACATAGTCTCCTTGACAGGAGTCAAAGGTCTCCTTCCGAACATAATCATCACCCACACGATTGAGGTAGGTCTTGCCGTCTGGCCCAAGCTCAATTTGACCATCTGCAAACTGCCACGCTTGTCCGCCCATCTCCTGCGGCGCCCAGTGGCCCTGCCTCTTTTGGTGGTCTGCCTTGATAAAATTGTCCTGACTTAAGCTGGGGTCTGCCTGAGCCGCCACTTCTTTTAAGGTTGCTAGGTCACTTTGCCAGTCCCTCTCCATCGGACCTGGCTCATAGACCGCCAAGGCTTGCCAGGCTTTTTTATCTAAGCCGGCCGCTAACTGGGGTGATAGATCCAGTCGTATCCGAACCAAAATTCTTTCCCCTTTGTGGGGGCCTTGCGTCAAATCAACCAGATAATGCGCCCCATCAATTTGACGCATAGCACCCGGATCACTTAGACCCAAGACCTGACCCAGGAGGAAGGGTACTTGGTCTTGAATTTGCACCAGCAAGCCCTTGGCTTGCTGTTCTCTGTCATGTCTAAGTTGGGATTTGACCATCGACCATTGAATATTGGCCTGATAGTAACGACTGACTTCATGTAAATGGGCAGCGTGGCCAGCCAAAAGCCACAGGACGCCCATTAGGGTCAGCTGACTAATCAGCATGAAGGCTAGCACCAAGGGAAAGGTAAAGCCCCTAGGGCCCACTTTCATCTTGCCTTGGCCTGAGCCAAAAGTAAGTTTGGTAGACTTGTCCATTGGTGAAGCTCACCTCCACTCGCAAACTCTCTCCAGATTGTGCCAGCCGCCACTCCGCCACTTGATAGAGATAGGGCTGGTAGCCAGCTTGCTTATAGAGGCGTTGCTTGTTCAAAACAATGCGATAAGTCTTCTTGTCATCTTGCCTGTCCACCAGGTCCAGATAGTCCAGACCTACTTGCTGGACTTGAAAGTGATTGAGCTCGGCCTCGAAGACCATGACGAAGTTTTGCCACTCTAGGCCATGGTCGGTCTCGGCAGCCTTAATCCAACGCTGGTAAGACTGCAGGGTTAGGACGGCCGCCTCAAAGAGCAGGGCCAAAATTAAGAGGCTAAAGAGACATTCCACTAAGGTAAAGCCTTGCCTAGTCCGTCGCTTGAACATGGTAATGACTCCCCCGCTCAAACTCAATCCAACAGTCTTTGTCCTGACAAGCAAACTCAACCATTTGGGGATGGGCTTGTCTGGCCTGGATTAGCCAGTCTTGGTCTTGTCGCATCCAACCTTCCACCATCAAGGCAAAGAGCCGCCACTCCTGACTAGCCACTTGACTCTCCTCAAGTCGCTGGTAAGCCTGATGCAGGGCTGGAAGGTAGAGGGCCATCATGGTCCCCAAGAGGAGGAAGCCCACCAAAGCTTCCAGGGCAACTTGTCCCCTAGTCCCCTTAGAATTGCGGTGACCACTAATCCATTTCAAAGCGTCCACTCCCCAACTGAAAACGAATATGGTGCCTTTGGCCTGTCACCCGATTGAGCAAGGTCACGGTCTTGAATTTCTCGGTGCGTCCATCACCAAAATAATGAAATTGCAAGAAAGTAAGCAACTGCCAATCTTGGGGTAAGGCATAGACTTGTCGTGCCTGGGCCTGGCCCAAGGGCTCAATCAGCACTTGATTGCCACCCGTTTCAAAGACCACCCGATAGGTCTGGTGGCGACTAATGGCCTGGGTCTGGCTGACCAGTAAGGCCTGGGCTAATTGGTCACAGAATAGACGGCAGCGCCATTCTGCCAGAAAATTGCCCATGGGCAGACTGGAAAAGCACCACAAGACTAGGCTGAGAATGACCATGACCAAGAGCGACTCCCAGAGGCTAAAGCCAGCCTGGCGATTTGGTCGACTCGCTATCATGGTTGAGGAATATTAATTGGCAGGGTAATAGTCGTATTCTCATCCAACTGCAAGAGCTTCTTGGCTTCCTCTACCTGCTTATCAGTCAAGTAGCCAGCAGTCTTCAGTTCTTTGACGGTTACCTCGCTATCATTTTCTGCCAACTTATAGGTATTAACCTGGGTTTCGATGATTTGCGCCATATTCTGACGCGCTTGCTTTTCAATTCTTTCCTTCTGACCGGCCACGTTTGGAATAATAATGGCCATGAGAAGGGCTACGATAATAAGGACGATCAACATTTCGATCAACGTGAAGGCATTCTTCCGCCGACCCTTCAGCACCCTTGCTTTCATGTTATGACCTCCTTTTGTCTTTGCGCAAAACTACAAGCCCTGAATAGTCAACATAGGCAGCATCATGACCAAGTACATGGTCACCACCAGCAAGCCGATAAAGATAAAGAGAATAGGCTGGATAAAGTGGATTTTCTTGGTCATGTCTTCCTGCAAATCTCGACCTAACTTGGCCGCATAGACTAGGCATTTAGCTGATAGTTGGCTGGTCAATTCACCCTGCTCAATAATGAGAGGGAATTGGCGGGTGAAGAGACCTAGCTGGCTCATCTGCTGGGTTAGGGGTCTACCCTCCAGACAGCCGGCCATCAGATAATGAGCTAGTTCAGCCAGAAAAGGGTCGACTGGATAGTCCATCCAGACCTGCAACATTTGTTGGAGGGATAAGCCGCCTGCCAGAAAGTAGCCCAACTCATAGGCTACCTGCTGGGTTAGCTGCCAGGACAGCCACTTACCTAGAAGCGGCAAGGGTCTCAGCCAGGCATAGCGCTTGAGGTAAGAGACTTCTTGCAGGAGCAGTCCCCCTGCTCCCAAACCTAGTAGGCCCACTGCCAGTAAGACCAAGGACAGTTGGGGCAAATAGGTGAAAAAGCCAATTAAGAAGCGGACTAGCCATTCCCGCTCATAAACCTCCTGGCTAATAAAGCTGGTGACCTGGGGCAAGATAAAGGTTCTCATGCCGAATAGCATGCCAACTAGACAGAGTCCCATCATAGCCGGATAGGCCAATTGCTTGGCCATTTCCTTACGGAAGAGTCGAACCTGATGCAGGCGCTGAGCTGCTTGAACTAAGGCTTGCTGCAGGCGATTCTGGCGACTGGCATAGAAGAGTTGAGCCACGATCTTGGTCCCAAAGCCTAATTGGGCCAGGGATTTTTCTAGGCTCTGGCCTTCTACTAAGGCCGCCTCCACCTTCAGAAGCAAGGCCTGATACTTAGGCATTAAGAGGGCCAGAAATTGCAGGGCCCTACTTAAGGCAAAGCCCTGGCCCAACAAATCCGCTAGGACCGACAAGACATAGGCTTGTTGGACTAGGGGTAGCTTCTTGGGTTGGTTGAGTCGCTCAAACCACTTCAAATTGCAGGTAGGCCTTCGCATCGATGAAGCCATAGGACCACGCCTTTCTCAGCTTGTCGTTCAGGGTCTGATAGACCGGCTCTGCCAGCTCCTGGGTCAGATGTTGGCGCAAGGCCTGTCCTGACAGAATCTCTAGCAAGGCCAAGCGCTTAGCCCCAACTGGGTGATGTTGACAGGCTAGCTGACAACTAGCTTGGCAGAGACTACAATAGCGCGGAATCAGCCGTTGACTGACAATGCCAATCAAGGTCTGGGTCAGCTGAGCCTGACCAATACTAAGCTCAGCCAAACGTGCCATGACGCCCAAGCTATCCTTGGCATGGACGGTCGCAATCATCAAGTGCCCGGTCAAGGCACCCCGGATGACCATGCGGGCCGTCTCTTCGTCCCGGATTTCGCCAATCATTAAGACATCCGGATGATGACGCAGGCTAGCCTTAATCATGAGATCATAAGAGATACCAGCTGCTTCATTTATCTGGGTCTGTAGGAAACGGGGCTCGAAGATTTCCACCGGATCTTCCATGGTAATCACCTGGATGAACTCCTCTTGCAGTCGTTCTCTAAGCAGGTGATAGATGGTGGTCGTCTTGCCCGAACCGACTGGCCCCGAGAAGAGGATGAGGCCCGACTTGCGTCGGATTAAGCGCCGCAGAATGTCCAGGTCCTTGGGAAAATAAGTCAGCAAGGGCCCGCCTTGACGCGCTTGCGACTGTATGACCCGAATGACCAAAGACTCTCGTAGGTGGACATCCCCAATGGTCGAAAAACGCAATTCCACAGCCTGTCCATCTAGTTCTAGATGACTTGCACCCGACTGGGGCTTACGCTTCTCTCCTACGTCCATATCCGCCCGATACTTGAAGTAATTGATGAGCCGCTTGCCCCAGTCTAGGTCCTGACGGCCCTCTTCATGCAAGAGACCATTGAGACGAAAGTATAGGACATAGTGCTCAGGCTTGGGCATCAGGTGGATGTCGGATACACCTTGGGAGACGGCTTTAACAATGAGATCATGGGCTTGTTCTTCAATTGCTAAGGACATAGAATTTCCCCCTCACATATAAATACCCAAAAAGGGGGACTTTTATCCGAAAAAATTTAGGGGGTTCGGAATATTGTTTGGCAATATGATGATGGGACAGCTGATTTTTAGCGGAATTCCTTGAATCTAAAATCAGAGAATACTTTATTTTTTCTTATTTTACTAATATACAAATATTATATAAGCAACAAAAAAGGACGGGACCTAAGTCCCATCCTGCTAAAACCAGGTCTCCTTCTGGCTGACCTGCTGGTAGTATTGTAAGGTGTGGTTGTTTTCCAAGAGATAGTAGCCCAAGACCCCGACAGCTAGCCCGGCCAGACAGCCCCCTAGACTGAGCCAGGGCAGATAGTTGAAGAGGGTCCAAGAGCGGGCGAACCAGGCGGCTACTGACAACTGGCCCACATTGAAGAGCATGCCTCCCAGTATGGAGAGTCCAATGACCGAAACCCTCTTAGGCCCTAGCTGCTTGACTAAGAGCATGGCCCCGAAGGACAGGTAGGAACCCGCCAAGGAATAGAAGAACATGGAGAAGGTGCCCCCTACCAGGAGGGTGACTAGTAAACGCAGGCTAACCACTTGAAAACTCTGGCGTGGCGTCAAGGTGAAGAGGGCCAGGAGCGTGACAATATTAGCCAAACCTAGTTTGGCCCCCGGCGCAAAGACAAAAGGCGACGGCAACATACGTTCAAATATGCTAATGACCACCCCTTGGGCGACCAGAAGCGAGAGATAAACCAAGATTCGATGGCCGTGGCGCTGCATGGGCACCCTCCTTTCTGAGCCGAGATTAAAATAGAAAAATTGCGCCCTAGTCAGCCTAAGGCGCAAAAGTCAATTAAAGCCAATTAGTTGCTTGAAGACTCGCTTGAAGCATCTGGAGTGGTTGATGGCGCATCTTGGCTGCTTACGTCATCTGGTTTGTTAGCTAAGTCGACTAACTCTTTGACTGCATCCTTCAAGTCAGCGTCATCGATTTGAACCTTAGCTGCTTCGATTAATTTACCAATAATCTTGTAAGAGAATTTTTGGTCTTTAAGCTTGCTGTCTAGGTATTCTTTCTTCACATCGTCTTTGATGTCAGCAAATGGTTTCTTCTCCCCATTGTTGATGGTCTTGATGATGTGGTAACCGAACTTACTTTTAACTGGTGTCTTGGTGTATTCGCCATTAGCTTGACCCTTAACCCCATCTTCAAATTCCTTAACCATTTGACCTGAAGTGAAAGGTGATAAGAGACCCCCTTGTTGCGCAGACCCGTCTTTAGAGTAGGTCTTTGCTAATTCGTCGAAGTTTTCGCCAGCATCTAATTTAGAGATGATGTCTTTTGCTTCTTCTTCAGTGTCAACCAAGATGTGTTGAGCTTCCATCTTAGGTTGGTAAGTGTTGTTGTAGTAGTCTTCGATGGTTGCATCGGATTGGTCGATTTGCTTAGAAACCACTTCGTTGAAAAGGTTGCGGATGTAGATTTGGTTCTTGAAGTCTTCAACTGAACCTAATTTTTGGTAGGTTAAGAGTTCTTGGAACTTCTCTTCGCCACCCACTTTATCAATTTGCTTAGCGACTTCATCTTCGGCTTGCTTCTTGAGGTCAGCAGCGTTAGAGGCGTTCATTTCCAATACCTTTTGTAAGATCATAGAACGCAAGGTAACTAAACCCGCGTCTTTTTTCATTTGGTTGTAGAGATCTTCCTTGGTAATAGTTTGGTCACCTACAGTGGCAATGTTGTCTTGCGCATAAGCAACAGTTGCTGTATTGACAACAGCACCTGATAAAACCAATACTGAGGCAAAAGCCATCATGCGGTTAAGAGTTGTTTTTTTCATTTAATCAATCCCCTATATAACTTTAAATTTTTGATTACTGTACTACTATACCACATTTGCTGTGAAATGAGTATGAAGAAGTCGAAAATCCATGAAAAGATTATGAATTTTTCACATTTTCCTGGGCTTCTTCTAAATCCGAGTTGAGTTTTTCAACTTTTTCCTGGGTGCGACGGATGCGTGGCCCATTGGATTCCTGAAAACGACGTAAGAGCGTCTGTACTTCCCCTACCGTTGACTGTAAGAGCGGCAAGCCCTTGTCAGTTACCTCGTGCAAGGCCCGGCGAATACGGCAAGTATCTTGCCCCAATTGTTGGCTATCCTGACAGAAATCATTGACATAAGACTTAAGCTGACGGCGAGTGGTCGCCCCATCTTGTTTGACATTAAGTAGTGTCCAAGCCCCAGCCGCCAAAGCGCCTAAGACGAACCCGCGTGTAAATTTACCCATTATGCTTCCTCCTCTTGTGCTAAGGCGCTGGCAATAGCAGCCGCCCGAGCGCTAAATTCTTCTGATGTGTAAGACTTGCTGTTGTCGGCGAAGGACCAACCAAAGCCATCGCTGTCCCCTTGATAGCGAGGAATTAAGTGAATATGGGAGTGGAAAACCGTCTGGCCGGCCGCCTGACCATTGTTATTAAGGATATTAAGCCCCAACATATCAGGAAAGGCACGGCGGACTGCCCGGCTAATCTTAGGTAACTTGGTCATGACCTTAGCCGCCAAGTCCTCATCATATTCAAAAATATTAGCCACATGGGTCTTAGGAATCACCAGGGTATGGCCCGGTGTCACCTGGGTAATATCTAAAAAGGCGTAGACATCCTCATCTTCATAGACCTTGGCACTGGGAATCTGGCCTTCAATTATCTTGCAAAAAATACAATCTGTCATGGCAGTCGCCTCCTCACATTCTATGATGCTAGTCTACCATAAATGTGGGTGAAAGTGTATGGAAAAGGATTGAGAGAGATTTTCCTCTAGTGAGGGAGCTACAAAAAAAGAACTCCGCCAACCATTATGAGTAGCGGAGTTTTTTGTGCAAAAAGTGTGTACAGAATTTTGTTCACTTCTAATCACCTATCAACCAGAACGTTGATTTCTTAACGATTTAAATGACCTAAAATCACCTAAAGACATGTGAAACATCGCCGGAGGGAATCGAACCCCCATTACAAGAACCGGAATCTTGTGTGATATCCTTTACACTACGGCGACAGTACTTGATTATCTTACCACAGAAGGTGGTTTTTGGCAAGGTCTTTCCCTGGAATTTTGGCATAAGAAGAGCCCGGACGAGGCTTGGCCCCATCCGGACTGAATCATCTTATTCCTTAGTTGTGCTGAAGAAAACAGGGTCGCTAAGGTTGAAGGAAACCCTATAATCACTGTCTTTTGGGACCATGATCGCGATATAGCCTTCATGTTCAACACCAGGAAAGAGACTATATTCTAAAAACATGCGCTCTTTTGGAATGCTTGGAAAGACCTCTTGCTTAATTTGCTTACCCTTAAGATCAAAAACTCTTGGAAACATTTCGATAGTGTCTAAAGGATAATCTTCGTCGCCTTTTTCATAGACTAACTTGACCTTAATTAGATGATATTCATACTTACTATCCAACTTGTCAATGTCAGCTTGATTTGAATCCTCAAATTCTAGTAATTTATCTTGTGCTTCTTTGCCCTTAAGAACTTCTAGAACTGTAAGTTTAACGGTGATTGTCTCCCTTTGGTCACCAAAAAATTCCTTGTAAGTCATTGCCTTTTCTTGTCCTAGAGGAACAGGGCTGTCAAGCTTGCCCCACTTGTCTTTATCAGCTTCTGAATGAGCTTCCTTCTTGCTGGAAGATTCTGTTGAGCTAGAGGAAGCAGCTTCGCTAGAAGAACTTGAAGAGCTTTCAGCTGCCACCGAGAATGTTGGGGCTACAGCACCTACTAGACTTAGGACTAAAACTGCTGATAGGAGTCGTTTTTTCATTCCATAACCACCTTTACATCTTAATAAATAGATTATAGTTTATTGCCAATTGCCTGACAATAAAGCCTTGACTGTCAATCATAAAGCCCGGCTCAGGCTCTTGCCCCTAGCCGGACTTGTATGCATCTATTCCTTAGTTGTGCTGAAGAAAACAGGCTTGCCTAAGTCATAGGAAATTGAATAGTCGCCACCTTTAGGAACAGCTACTACCACATACCCTTCATGGTCACTACCTGGATAGAGTTCAATATCGGAGAACTTCTTCTCGTTTGGCACATCCGCATAGAAATCCACCTTAACTTCCTTACCTTTGGCATCAAATACTTTTGGTCGGTAAGGCGTTTTTAAAGGCTCATCTTCGTCGCCCTTTTCATAAACAAATTTGAGTTTAATCAAGTTTAACTCATAATTACTATCCAACTTTTTGATAGCTTCTTTGTTGTAACTTTCAAACTCTATTAGTTTAGCTTCAGCTTCTTTGCCCTTGAGAACTTCTAAGACAGAAAGCTTAGCCTTTACATCAGCCTTTTTACCTCCAATATAGTCTTTATATTGAACTTCCTTTTCTTGGCCTAAAGGAACTGGTGTGCTGCGCTTACCCCAGTTAGCCTTGTCTGCTTCTGAATGAGATTTTTTCTTGCTTGAAGTTTCTTCTGAGCTAGAGGAAGCAGCCTCGCTAGAAGCGCTGGAGGAACTTGATGAACTTTCTGCTGTTACCAAGACGGTTGGAGCTAGGGCGCCAACTAAGCTTAAGGCAACAGCTGCAGATAGGAGAACTTTTTTCATTCAATGACCACCTTTACATGTTGATAATTTAATTATATCTTATTGAGAATCATAATACAAGATGAGATTCATAGAAAAGGCTAGGAACCTGGTCCTAGCCTTGTTTTGCTTATTTTTGTCCGTAGTAGGCATTGGCCCCGTGTTTACGGAAATAATGTTTGTCCAGCACATATTGTGGTAAAGGCTGAATGTCTGGGTTAATGGCTTCTGTTTCCAGGGCCATATGGCAAACTTCATCCAATACCAAGCTGTTCTCGATGGCCTTTTGAATACTTGGCCCCCAAGTGAAAGGTCCATGGCCTTGAACCAAGACGCCTGGTACTGCCAATGGATCCAAGTTGCGTTCCTTGAAGGTGTCCGCGATGACCACCCCAGTATTGACTTCGTAGGCTTCCGCCACTTCTGTCTCAGTCAAATGCCGGGTTAATGGCACTGGCCCATAGAAGGTATCCGCATGTGTCGTCCCGTAGCAAGGCAAATCACGCCCTGCTTGAGCCCAACAAACCGCATACTTGCTGTGAGTGTGGACCACGGCATTGACGCCAGGAAAGGCCTTATAGAGCACCACATGGGTTGGCAGGTCAGAGGATGGGCGATAGCCATCAGCCTCCAGTGGCTTACCGTCTAAGTCGGTCACCACCATTTGGTCAGCTGTCATCTGCTTGTAGTCCACACCACTCGGCTTGATGACAATGACGCCTAATTCGCGGTTAACTTCAGAGGCATTACCCCAAGTTAATTGAACCAAGCCCCATTCAGGTAATTGCAAGTTGGCATTGAAGACGCGTTCTTTCATTTTGGCAATGATTTCTTCACGATTCATTAGTATCCTGCCTCCTCAAAGATTGGTTTTAGGAAGGCTTGTGCTTCCTTGATACGTTCGGCTGGCTGGTCGTCGGTCTCACTCCACATTTCGAAGAGGAAGGTCCCTTCATAACCTAAGCGCTTAAGGGTCTTAAGGCAGCCTAAGAAGTCGACATCACCCTCACCCCATGGCACACACTTGAATTGGCCTGGGAAGTCTGGCGTCACATTCTTGGTGTCCTTGACATGGACAGCCACAATGTGGTCAATTCCCTTCTCTAGTTCGTAACCTGGATTGTTTTCTGGCCAAGCAGACAAGTTACCCAAGTCAGGATAGGCTTGCAGCCATGGCGACTTGATTTGTTGCTTGATTTCCATGAATTTAGACAGGGAGTTAATGAAGGGATCATCCATAATCTCGATGGACAGCATGACTTGTTTAGCAGCCGCCATTTTAACCGCCTTGTCCAGGTTCTGAATAAAGAGCTCGCGCGACAGCACGGTCTTATCTTCATAGTAGACATCATAGCCGGCCAATTGGATGTTACGGACGCCTAACTTAACCGCTAAGTCCACACATTCCTGCATCATTTCCAAGGCCTTTTGGCGCTTAGCAGGATCAGCCGACCCAAATGGATAGCGGCGATGACCGGATAAGCAGATGGAATAAATGCGAACACCTGTTGAGCCTTGGGCTTGGTTGACGGCTTCAATCTCTTGATCGGTCCATTGCAGGCGGGCCAGGCGCTCATCGGTCTCGTCAATGGACATTTCAACGAAGTCGAAGCCCAAGGAGGCCGCCAACTCTAGCCGCTCCTGCCAGGAAATGCCCTTAGGCAGGGCCTTCTCATAAATACCAAATGTTGTCATAGCCTAACCCCAGATCTCGCGGATCTTGTCCTTGAACTCGCGGGCTGCAGCAGCAGGGTTTGCTGCTTCCGTAATGCCACGACCGGCAATGAAGGTGTAGACATCGACACCACGGAAGAGTTCCAAGGTGTCCACGTTGAGCCCACCCGTTACAGAGACACGGAAACCCATTTCGATTAATTTCTTAACCTTGTTCAGGTCGCGCTCACCCCAGGTTTCACCTGCTAGGAGGGCGTCACGACTTTGGTGGTAGATGGCTTGGCTGATACCAGCGTCTAACCATTGTTGAGCCTGCTCATAAGTCCAGTCACCGTAAAGTTCGACTTGGATTTCCTTCACTTCTTTGGCTGCGGCCTTCATGGTTGGAATGGTGGCGCTACAGATACAGGTCATCCAGTCAGCTCCGTATTTGGCCACGTTCTTAGCCACAGTCCCACCCGCATCGGCACACTTGGTGTCCGCCACGATGATTTTTTCTGGGAAGATCTTACGCAGGGTTTGAACCACTTCGCCCCCTACTTCCAGTAAGAGCACGGTCCCTGCTTCGATAATGTCAACTTCATGGCCAACTGATACGGCAGCCGCTACGGCATCCGGACGATTAGAATGGTCTAAGGCAACTTGTAAATTAGGAATTCCCATGCTTAACCTCCTTAGGCACCAATGCCGTTTTCAGCTAATTTCTCAGTGATTTCTTTTTCAGATAAGAGGTTTTGTAAGCCAATGACTTTAGTGTTTGGTAAGTCTAAGCCATCGAAGACATCGATTAAGGCTTTGGAGCAGATCACCACATCATAGCCCTTAGCCAAGGATTTTGCTTCGGCGATTGCACAGTGGTGGATTTCCAGAGGCACTCCGATTTTGCGGAAGACATTGGTAATCTTCATCTTAATAATTTGGCTTGAACCCATCCCTGAACCACATGCTGCTAATACTTTCATTTTACTCGCTCCTTTTTCATTCTTAAATTGGTATGGCTTGACCGGTGTAAGCGCAGTCAAGCCATCCACGTTTTTTATTATACTACGATTAAGCTTCTTTTGCTTCTAAATAGGCTTCGTAATCTTCTGCAATAGTGAAGTAGTGTTCCTTGTTCTTGAGGTATTGCAATTGAGGAATTGCCAAGAGGATCACTAATACGACAGCCAAACCTACATAGTGTAAGTTTTGCATTAAGAAACCGAACCCAACCCAGACAGTGTCCCAGTCGAAGTTACCGTGCCAACCGCCGTATTTAGCTAAGCCGAAGGCACCTGCTGCCAAGGCACCACCTAATACTTGGATGACCCCTGACGCGAAGGTTAAGATAGAAGCTGCACGCAAGCCACCCTTGTGGTTAGCATAGACAGCGAAGGTCGCGTTGTCGAAGAAGACAGGCACGAACCCAGTGATGATGAAGACAGGGCTCTTGAAGACAATCAAACCGATGATAGCCACTAATTGACCTAATACCCCGAAGAGGAAGCCGACAGTCACAGCGTTTGGTGAACCAAAGCCGTAGACAGCCGCACAGTCAACCGCTGGCATAGAACCTGGCAAGAGTTTGTTAGAGATCCCTTGGAAGGCTTCAGACAATTCAGCCACGAACATGCGCACCCCAAGTTGTAAGACTTGGATGTAAACGGTGAAGGTCAAGGCAACCTTCATGATGTAGAAGAAGAAGTCGTCTGTTTCCTTGAGAGTCGTCATCTTGAGCTTGAGAATTTCTTGCCCATTGACGCTGACTAAGTAGTCTTTACCTAAGATTAAGAGAATGGCACCGAAGAAGACAATCATCAAGATAGAAGTTGCTACGATGGATTCCTTGAAGATAGACAAGAAACCAGGCAATTCCAAATCTTCGATCTTACGGTCGTTCTTACCAGAGAGTTTTGGTGCTAACTTGTCAGTTAACCAAATACCAAACATTTGTTGGTGACCGATAGCGAAGCCGCCACCTTCAGTGAGTTCTTGAGTAGGTTCCACGGTAAGGTTAGAAGCCACTGCCCAGTAAACCCCAAGCACAATCCCTAAGACAAGCACGAATTGTAATTGGTTGACGTCATTGCCCAAAGCCAAGGCCAAGAGCCAGGTAGCTGTTGCAGATTGTTGGACCATGATGTGACCGGTAATGAAGACGGTACGCACCTTGGTAAAACGACGGAAAATAACTAAGGCTAAGTTAGCCAAGAAGGCCACTAAGAGCACTTGCACGGTCAAACCAGTGGCGTGACCTGCTTCTTTCAAGGCTGCTTCAGCCGCAGCTTGCCCGAAGTATGGGTCGATAACGGCTGCTTGTAATTGGAAACGGTCAGCCAAAGCGACCAAGATTGGACGGAAGTTAGACACCAAACCGCCAGCTGCCACGTTCAAGATCATATAACCGACCACGGCTTTGATGAAACCAGCTAGGGCATCATACCATTTGCGGCCCAAGAGTAAATAACCAACTAAGACAATCAGCCCGACAAAGTATTCAGGCTTGGTAAAGATGTTGGCATAGAAAAACTGCCAGAAACCGAATAAAAATTCCATATTATTCACCTAATCCCTCTAAAATAGATTGTAAGTCTTCCTTGCTGCGGGCCTTAACAAAGGCCTCCACCACTTCTTCTGAATCGAGCAAGGTCACGAGTTCAGAGAGGTTTTCCAAGTGCTTCTCATTGTCTGTAGATGCCAAGACGAAGAAAAGGCGAGGTTGGAAATCAGCGCCAGGACCGAAGTCAACTGGCTTGTCTGTATTCATAAAGGCAACGGCGGTTTCATTCACCCCTCTTCCCTCTTGAGCATGGGGAATGCAGATGTCCGGCGCAATCACGATGTAAGGTCCGAATTCGTGGACATTAGCAATGATGTAGCCTGGATATTCTGGCTCAATCACGCCCTGAGCCACTAAGGGCTCACAGGCAGCGCGAATGGCATCTTCCCAAGAATCGTATCCAGCTTGGAAGCTGAAACGATTGCCATCAATAATTTCTCTTAACATTAGTCAGTCTCCTCTAGCTCAGTCTTATAAGAAGGATGGGAATGGCACGTCGTTTTCCTTGCTAAAGGCATCGTCGAAGCCACGGTAGAAGTTAAATTCTAACTTGTTCAAGTCTTGAGGGTAGTTGTATTGCCCCCCTACTTGCCAGATAAATGGTTGGAAGTCATATTGTAGGCGATCTTTCTTCATGTTCCAGAGAGCTAAGATTTCATCGGTGTCGGCCATGAAGTTAGTCCAGATATCGTGGTGAACTGGAATCACCACACGGGCATTCAAGCACTCAGCCATACGCAAGATATCAACAGAGGTCATCTTGTCGGTAATCCCGCGAGGGTTTTCACCGAAGGCCCCTAAGCAGACATCAATCTTGTGCTCGTTACCGTGTTTAGCGAACATGTTAGAGAAGTGGGAGTCGCCGGCATGGTAGATGTTACCGCCTGAAGTTTTGAAGAGGTAGTTAACCGCGATTTGGTCCATGTCTTGTGGCATTTTACCCTTGAGTTCATATTCAGGGTCGCCATCCCAAGTCACTAAGGCTGTCCGGTCGAAGGCTTCTAAGGCTACGACTTCGATGTCTTTGATCTTAACGGATTCGTTAGGACGCACTACCACGGTACGTTCTGCTGGGACACCCCATTTGAGCCAGGTTTCAACCACGGCTTTAGGACCTATGAATTTAGCCTCTGGGCAGTTCTTAGCCACAGCAGCTGCCGTATTAATATCTAAGTGGTCGGAGTGGATGTGCGTTACCACTAAAGCGTCCACGCCTTCAATTTCGAATGGGTCCAGGACGAATGGTTGGTTACGTAAATTTGGTTGGAGTTTTTCTACCCCAGACATACGCATCATTTGGTGACCTTTCTTCATATTGCCAGCCCCGTGACTGCGTTTACCTGTACCGGTCCAGAGATCGCAAAGGATGTTGGTGCCTTGATCGGATTTGATCCAAATCCCGGTACAGCCTAACCACCACATAGCGAAAGAATTTGGCTCTACTTGTTTGTCACGAATTTCTTCGTTGAGCCAAGTCCCCCACTCTGGGAAGGTCTCGCGCAACCAGGTATCCTTTGTTACATCTTGGATTGTTCTCATCATGATTACCTCCATTAACTTGTGTCGAGTAATGTTTACATGTCTATGATAACGCAATCAGGCACCGCTTACAAGCTAATTTTATGTTCGATTTAACATTTAATGTGCTTTTTCTGTGTTTGATGTTTATTTTATGCTTGTTTTGTGGTAAAATGTCTTTATAGATTACCAGAAAGAAGTGTCCACCATGAAACGTTCCGTCCAAGATGTTCGTCAACGGCGTGATTTGATGATTCAGGCCCTCAACCAATCACCTAGCAAGAGTCTAACCGTCGAAATCCTAGCCCAACTGGCCAAGGTGTCTACCATGACGGTGCGGCGCGACTTGAACCTGCTGGCTAAGATGGGCATTATCGAACGCCACCATGGTTATGCCATCCTCAATGAGGTGCCCTTTTTCGAAGGTGATACCCAAAACCCCCATATCGAACAAATCAAACAGGCCATCGCTGAAAAAGCCGCTACTTATATAGAAGAAAAGATGACCATTTATATGAACACCTCCACCACCGCCATGCACGTCATGGACTATCTCAAGGAGACGCCAGTCACGGTCGTTACCAACAACCTGCGCATGAGCGAACAGGAAATGCATCCAAGTTCGACCATTATCCTGTCAGGGGGCGAGATCCATTTTCCTAAGGCGGCCCTGGTGGGCGAACTGGCAGCTGATTCCCTGCGCCATATCAATGCCAATATCTGCATTATGGGCTGCTCGGGCATCAACGCCCAGGTCGGCATTACCACCGGCGACTTCCGCGAGTCCAAGGTCAACCAACTCATGGTCCAGAACTCCCACGGCCTGGTCATCGTGGTGGCTGACTACCGCAAGATTGGGGTCACCTCCAACTTCCAGGTAGCCGGCATTCAAAAGATTGACATCCTGATCACCGACACCTATGGCGACCCTGCCCGCCTCAAGGAAATCGAAGATGCCGGCGTGACCGTTATTCAAATTGATGAAGCCAACTAAAGCACAGGCCCCACTTGCTAGTCTTAAGCAAGTGGGGCTTGACTTTTTATATAGCAAAAGGGAGCAAGCTCACTGGCCGGCTCCCTTTTCTTGATGCTTTTCTTGTCTAATGATGGCTTCTAGCGAGGCCGAGAAATGCTCCCGGTCCTGGCGACTAAAGGGCTTGGGCCCCTTGCCTCCGTAGCGTCCCGTCTTGCGCCGGCTGACCTGGCCCATATAACGTTGGGTCAGGAGCTGGTCCATGGCTTCTGGCCGGTAGCGCCAGCCCATGTGATGCAAGACAATGGCCTTGTTAAGTAGAATGGTTGCCAGACCATAGTCCTGGGTGACCACAATATCGCCTGCTTGGACCAAGGCGACAATCTTATAGTCGGCCTGGTCGGCGCCCCGCTCCACATAAACCGTCTGGACATGGGCCGGATAATCGGTCTTGCTGACATGGTTATAGGAGGCCACGATGATGACGGGCAAGTCCCATTTGGCGGCTAGGCTAATGGCCTCGGTCTTAACAGGACAGGCATCCCCATCCAGCAGAATCCGCATCTACTTATCCTCCTGGGCCGCCAACTTGGCTTCTACATAGGCATCTTGGAAATGCGTCGCCCAGTAAACCCACATAATCATAGCCATAAAGGCAATGCCCAATCCAGTTAGGACATGGGCCGGGTTGCCCGTCACAAAGCCTACCAGGACGGCCACCAAGGTTGGCCAACCGAAGCAGTTGAGGCAGACCCGGAAGGCCTGGCCATAAGACTTAATGGAGAAGATATCCGTGAACTTCATAAAGGACAGGAAGCCCGCCACACCAAAGAGCATGATCAGGAAGCTGACCGCTAGCAAGAGCCAGGAGTTAATCAAGATGGTCAGAATAACGGCTAGGCGATTATTTTGGAACCACTGGCCAGATAGGAGCCGGTTGAGACTATCGGCGCTAGTAGCCGGTCTAAAGTCAGCTTCTGGGTCATAAGGCTGGGACAAGAAGCGATTGCCTGCCGCCGTCACCACGAAACGTTCAGGTGTGAAGGCTACCCCTGCCTTGCCTGACAGGCTGGCTTCTAGCTGTTGGCTATCATCTTTAGCCATGAGTATGACACGGCCTTGGTCATCGTCACGCAGACTGATGTCTTGGCTAGGCATGACCAGCTGGCCTTGGGGGCCTGTCGCATAATGAGACAGTTGCTCCGCTACTTGGTCGTCTAGCAAGGCCATAGACTGGGAAGCAAATTGCTCCAAACTGACAATCTTGAGCTGGCCAATTTTAACCGCAATGGGCAGAATCATGACGCTAATAATTAAGAAAATCACAGCTAGAGTCTGTCTGAATTTGAGGGGTTGCCGCTCCTTGAAGGCCGAGACTGGCCCTGCCATGGCGGCAAAGTAATTAAGGGGAAATGCTTTTGTGGACATGCGGGTTCCTACTTTCATTGAATTCTACCTCTCTAGTATACCATAAAGGCACCCGCTGGAAAACCAGGCCGAGAGGTCATGAGGGAAGACTTACCCCTCTAAACAAAAAGGACAGGAAAAACTTCCTGCCCCATAAAGTGCTAAGATTAGCCCTTGGTCCCCCCGTTGACCAAACCAGTCACGAAGTTCTTCTGTAACATGAAGAAGAGGGCTGAGATTGGCACGGCGATTAAGATCGCACCGGCCGCGAAGAGCGCAACCCGTTGGTTACGTTGGTCGGCAATCAGAGTTTGCAGACCGGCTGCGACAGTATAAGACTCTTCCTTACGCAGCAAGAACTTAGCCAAGAGGTAGTCCCCGAATGGTCCCATGAAGGCCCAGAGGGCTTGAACCGCGATCATTGGACGTACCAATGGCAAGACGATTTGCCAGAAGATTCGGAAGTGGCCTGCCCCGTCAAGGTTAGCAGATTCATCCAAGTCGTAAGGCACGGTATCGAAGTAACCCTTCATCAACCAGGTGTTCATTGGAATCCCACCGCCGATGTAGATCAGAGAGAGGAACCAGAATTGGTTGAGGGCGTTCAATAAGACAGCCATAACATAGAAGGCAGTCAAGGCAGCCATGGTTGGCACCATTTGGACGATTAAGAAGAAGAGCAAGGATTTCTTACGGCCCATGAAGTTGTAACGGCTGTAAGCATAACCTGCCAAGGTGACAACGAAGACTTGCACCACCATGGTAGTCGTCGCGACGAACAAGGTGTTACGGTACCAAGATAGGTACTTGGTCTCGTTGAAGAGACGGGTGAAGTTGTCCAAGGACCATTGCATCCCCAAGTCTAGGGAGAAGGCGGTCACGTTCCCTGCCTTAAAGGCCGAACTTACGGTGATTAAGAGCGGGTAAATAATGACGATGGAGAGGACAACCATGTAGAAGTAGGTCAGGAATTGGCCTACATAACGGGAAAATTTCGCTGATTTAGTCAAATTTTTCATGATTAGGCCTCCTCAATGTTAAAGGCGTTGGTCTTCTTGAATACGAATAAGGATACCGAGATGATAATCAAGGAGATAATCAAGGTCAAGGCCGCCGCAATGGAGAACTGTGGTGATTGGCCGGTGGTAATCTTATAGATCCAAGAAATCAAGATGTCGGTTGACCCGGCACCGCCCCCAACAGAACCTGGACCCCCATCGTTGAAGAGGTAGATCATGGAGAAGTTGTTGAAGTTGAAGGTGTATTGGGTCATGAAGATTGGTGCTGCCACCGACAAGATAACCGGTAAGGTAATGGCGGTGAAGCGTTTGACAGCCCCTGCCCCGTCAATTTTCGCTGCCTCATAGAGGGTTTCAGGAATAGATTGCAGGATAGAAGTGGTCATAACATAGACATATGGGAAACCTAACCAAGCTTGAATCATGATAATGGCTACCTTGGTCCAGTTTGGATCGGTCTTCCAAGCCACGGATGGTAGATCCACAAATGGAATCAAGTGGTTCAAGAATGGAATAACCTGAGTGTTAATGGCCCCGATAGAGTCATTGAACATGTTAGAGAAGGTCAAGATCGTGATGAAGGCTGGTACCGCCCAAGGCAAGAGGAAGATAACCCCGAAGATACGTTTGCCCTTGATAAAGGGTTGGTGAGCCACAATGGCAGTGAAGACCCCAATGACAATTTGTAAGGTGGTCGCACAGATGGTCCATACCAAGGTCCAAGTGAAGACCGCCATGAAGGCATCACGGAAGGTTGAGAGGTTGAAGATGTTCCAGAAGTTCTCCATCCCTACCCAGTCTAAGAGTTTAGCAGGTGGCGTGTGTTTGAAGTCATAGTTAATAAAGGCTGTACATACCGTTACCAATACTGGGAAGACAATGGCAAAGGCCATAAAGATATAAGATGGAATAATTAAGAGATAAGGGAAACCATCTGTATAGATGTTGTGAAGCATTTCCTTCAAGGTCTTAGAGATTTTCTCGCCCTTGTTAATCTTGCGAGCGATGGAACGTGCGTCTAAGATGTTAGCCCCATAGAAGGCCAAGAAGATAATGGTAATGATGATTTGCAAGCTCCCACGAATTAAGAGGAAGAGGGAGTGGTCTTGCTTAGGAACAGAACCCAAGGTCACAAAGCCCACCAGGGCGGCATAACCGAAGGTAAACATTTCAAAGATAAAGAGTGCAGTCAAAGCCAGGAAGATAATCCCTTTGAGGGTTTGGCCATTATAGAATTGTCCCAGACCAGGAATCAGAGACAGGCTCATGGCTTTACGCTCATCTTGACGCGGTGCAACCGTGTCTGCCATAATAATACCTCCATTTCAATATACTAATAGTTGCGCTCCTCTTGCAAAAAGACCTGGTAGCCGATGGCTACCAGGTCATTCAGCTTGAGTGAATAGTTGTCAGCTTATTCGCCGTGTTTTTGTTCGATCGCTTGTTTGATCAATTCTACCGCTGCGTCAGCTGCTTCTTTAGCAGTCTTGTTACCTGAAGCTGCATCGAAGATTAAGTTTTCAGCACCTGCCCATACTTCAGCCATTTGTGGGATGTTTGGCATTGGAACTGCGTTAGCGAAGGTATCGATTACCGCTTTAGTGATTTCGTTATCGTCTTTAGCTGCTGCTTCACGTGCTACGTGGTTAGCAGGAACTTCGCCGAAGCCTTTGTACAATTTGTTTTGTTGTTCTTCAGAAGATGCCCAGTCTAAGAATTTTTGAGCCAATTCTTTGTTTTCTGAGTATTCAGAGATAACCCATGCTTTACCGCCGGCAAATGGTTTGTACTCTTTACCGCCAGGTAATGAAGGTAATTTAGCAGCACCTAAGTTAACTTTAGCATCTTTCAAAGCTTTAGCTTCCCAAGGACCAGCGATGATAGCAGCAGTCTTACCATCGATGAAGGATTGTTTGAGGAAGTCGTAAGAAGACTTAACGTCTAACATCCCTTTTGGCCATACATTCTTGTACCAGTCGCTGATGTAGTTGATCGCTTCAACAGACTTGTCGTTGTTCAAACCGATGTCTTTAGGATCTGTACCGTTTTGGCCGAATACATAACCGCCGTAACCAGCTAAGATACCGTAGCTGTAGTAGAAGTTAGTCAATTGACCGAGGAAGGCAACGTTCTTACCTTCTTCACCGTCGAACTTGTACTTGTCGTCTTTAGATAAAGCCATTAAGTCATCGAAAGATTTTGGCGCTTCTTTCAATAAGTCTTTGTTGTAGTACATGATGATGGTTTCGATAACAGATGGCGCACCGTATACTTTACCGTCGATGGATACACCTTGTTTGTCTTTGTCATCGTACTTAGCGTCGTCTAATAATTTCACTTCTGATAAGTGACCAGCTTTTGCTAAAGCACCTACACGGTCGTTAGGTGCGATATAAACGTCTGCACCGTTCCCAGCAGGGCCGTCTAAAGCTAAAGCATCTAACATACCGAACATGTCAGTGTTGTCAGAGATTTCAACCTTCACGTTGTTTTTCTCTTCGAAGTCTTTGATGTTTGCTTTGAGGTAGTCAGTTAAGCCCCCACCAGAGATCACCAATTTAGCTTCTTGGGCAGTCGCAACTTTCACTGCGCCGAATGGGAATGCTGCTAAAGCCATAGCTGCAGACATAGTCCCGATTGCAAGTTTTTTCCAGTTAAATTTCATTACGAAATCCTCCTTAAAGATAGTATGTTGACGCTTTCGTCAAACGTTACAAGTTTATTATGCAATAAAACGAAACGGCTTTCAAGTTAAATTT
>CBDFAX010000015.1:0-48915 GCA_965245735.1 uncultured Abiotrophia sp.
ATCCATCAACTAAATAATGCTATTAGAAACGGTATTTAAACACCTATTCATGAGTATAGATACGAAAAATCTCAAGCGCACAAGATTTTCCCGATAACAGAATATGAAGATTACGCAAAACGATTATTTGATTACCGTGAGAGTCGAAAGAAGGTTGTAAATTCCGTCGACGTGACACAGGAAGAACTCGAAAAATACCGTAGTAGCAAGAAAAAATACAATCCTCATATAAAAAACTAAAAAAGCTATTGCAAAGAAACGTTAACCGTGGTATAATAGAGACAGTTAGGGAAGAGGTAACTTCCCATTGCACATTGAAATTGCAAACTGTCTCTATTTTTCGGTTTACCCTGGAAGCACGAGGCCTAATCCCATTAAGGGATTATGACTACTTTCCTGCCACTAGAGAACTTTAGCAAGATAGCGTTAGGCAAGGCGCAGAAAAGGTCGAGCAGACCTACCATAAATAAATGCAGTCGGAGGAATCGGGCTATCCAGGAGAACCTGGTGCTAAGCTGTAAAGACAACAGCTATTTCAATCGCCACGACAAAGCAGGCACGAAAGCCGTTTGCAATTGAGCGATTGAAGAAACGCCAAGAAGACCTTAAATCAAAGATTTAAGATCTGAGCGAAGTAATATGCTACTTAATTATTGAGTAGGGTGTTACTAGTTAACTATTTTTTTCAAAAATATCCATGAGTTAACATAATATACATTATAGGATAATCACTTGAGGAATCTAGTTAGACTCCTTCTTAGCCAATAAAGCTAGATATTCCTCTAAGGTCAACCCATTCTCATAGATAAAGCCCGCATGGACCTTACCTACATAACGAAAATGCCAAGGTTCAAAGTTATAACCTGTAATCGACTCTTTCTTTTGCTGATAACGTAGGATAAATCCGAATCGATGGGCGTTGTTGGCCAACCATTTGGCCGAATCTGTCTCTGAATAGCTAGCTTCCAGCTCACCACCATTATCTAGCCATTCAGTACCTAAAAGATCAATAGCCAAGCCCGTCGTATGCTCTGAGGCATCTGCTGGCGCGAAATATTGATTGGTAACGGACTCTGCATCGGCTTGACTTAAGCCTTCAGCAAGATAGTTTTGAATGCTGAGATTGCGGTTATTTTCTTGTTCTTCAACAGACCGATAACCTGATACAACCCGATAATAGAAACCATCCTGGGCAGCAGCTTCCATTAGGTCTTCTAAGGGCTTAAGTAAGTCTTGATGATAGATATTACCGTAGCTATCCCAAGCCAGTTCTGGTTCTTTTTTATCAGCATTAGGATTATTCTTATTAACTAGCTTAAGCAGCGGATCATCACTATGTGCGGTCACTGGTAGTTTTTTAAGCAAAGCCTCCACTTTCAAGTCTTTGTTGATTGTTTGGATTTCTTCTAAACTAGGTAATTTGTAGCTTGTTTTAGCCTGCACAGCTAATGAAGCTTGAACGAACAAGATACAGGCAAACAAGAGATAAATGAACTTTTTCTTTTGCATAGAGCCTTCCTTTCTTAGTTAAATAAACCATGTAATAGATATAAAACCAGTGTCAGCCCGCACAAGCCCCCTATCAAGCTCAAATGTAGGCGCCAGGCTAAGGTCAAATAGCCAATAAATTCGCGTAAAAAGGCATTAATTGAAAAATAGAGCTTGGTTTTAGCGCCATAACCTTGACACTTAAGTCCTAGGCGCCGCGCCAGAATAAGGGCACGCAACAAATGATAATAGTTGGTGACAATGACAAAGTCCTCTCTCCCCTTTTCCATTAGCTTATAGGAGAATAGAAGATTTTCATGGGTATTACGAGACTGATTGTCGACCAGAATAGCTGATTGGGGCACGCCTTGTCGCAGGGCGTAAGCTTTCATCGCCTCCCCTTCTGAGATGACTTCATCTGGCCCCTGGCCACCCGACATAATCAGGGTCACTTCTTGAGGGCGGCGACGCCAGAGTTTGATGGCCTTATCAATTCGACTGGCAAGCAAGGGCGTCACTTCTGTCCCATTCAAGCCAGCCCCTAGTACGACGATATAAGAATAGCGAGGCCGCACAAAATGGATAAAGTTGAGAATATTGGTCACGAAAAAGATGCCGACTAAGACGGCAAAATAGAAAATAGTACTTCCCATGAGCCCATAGATGACGTTAAAGATTGGCCAGTTGAGTGACAAACGACTTGCTAGAACTGGCCAGATGACCATGTAGCCAATCATGCCAATTGCTAGCATGAGCGCTAGTGAATTGACCAGATTGAAGCCTTCCCGTCGAATTAAGGTAAGGCCTGAATAAAAGAGGGCTATTAGGCTGATTAAAGGCGCCAACATCAAAGTCAAAATGAAGAGGACACCCAAGACGACCAAAATGACAGCAAAAAATTGCCATTCCAGTACGAAGGTCAGGTAGATTCCAATCATGCCGGCTAATGAGCCCGACACCAGGAACCAAAATCCCAACCATAAGGTTCGCTTATCATGCCAATAAACCCAAAAGAATGGCAAGCTGACCAAGACAAGTAGTAGTAAAAAAAGAAATGTCATAATCTAATCCTTTCAGAACTCTGGCGTAATAAGTTGCCGTACACGCTCGAAGTAAGTTTGATTGTCTGAGATTCCGTATTGGATTTCCTTGAGTGTTTCCAATTTGTCAGTAATAATGCCATCCACAGGCTGATAGAGAAAGCTTTGGATTTCATCTTCATCATTTATGGTCCAGACGTAAAGTTCTTTTCCCTCCTGATGGGCTTGTTTGGCAAGCTCACTAGTGTAGGAAAAGGCCTCTAGGGCATAGAAATCAACCTCATTTTTGGCAAAAGGACCAAATTGTAAAGGGATCACATAGCCTGTTCTAATATCAGAATTGAGAGATTCAATGGCGTCAATCGCTTCATGATTGAGAGACATGACTGGATAGCGGCTAGCAATCCCTAATTCTTGGAGTTTAGCAACGATTAGTTGAGCATAATTATTTGGCTCCTTGCCATGTGGCTTGAGCTCGATTAGAAGATCAATATCTAGCTCCTGAGCTCGCTTAACAAATTCCTCAAAGGATGGCAGCTGACTTTGATAGTCTCCCTGACTGAGCGTCAGTCCCACTAATTCATCATAAGTCATATCCCAAACTTCTCTATTGATGCCCGCTAAACGCTGTAAGTTGCTGTCGTGCATAACAACTAGCCTTTGATCTTTAGTCATTTGGACATCTAGTTCTACCATGGTGGCACCATTTTCAGCGGCTGCTTCAAGGGCTTGGATGGTATTTTCTACGCCCTTTTCTACATAGCCGCGGTGGCCAATAATGGCTTGCTGAGTTTGATAGGTTTGGCCTGCTAGTAAAAAGGCATTCTCCCCTATTTTAAAGAATATGAGACAGAAGACTAGTAGGAAGATGCGGCGACGGTGGCGACGATGACTCGGCTCAATTAAGAGCAGAGAATTGGTCACTTCAGGCGCCACTACCTGATCCACTAAAATGATCAAGGTCCCGACTTTGGATAGGATAATCACCGTGAAGGCAATAAACTTGAGAATTGACAAGAGCAGGGCTTGGACTATAAAACTATTACCAGATGGATCTAAGAACATGGCCGCTTCAATGAATAAGCTAATCAGCCCCATACTAATTAAGCCCAGGATAAAACCGAAAATAGCAAAGATTAAGAGCAATTTCCACTTCTTATACCGGGTCATTTGCCAACTTTCCCTGAGGGAAAGAAGAAAACTCTGGTCTTTAATCATCATAAGTGGCATGGCATAAATCAAGCGCAAATTAAGATAAAAGAGAATAATAGCTAGGAGCGTCACAAGAACTGTCCCCTGCCAAGTTTTAAGAAACTCACCCGTAATGAAATCTGGCACCCTGATGCCATTGGTCAGCGAAGACTGCATGACCAGACCCGATATGGGAATGGTAAGCAAAACATAGCTAAGAAAATAGAGAAAACTAAGGCCAAATAAATGCCTTAAGCGCCCCAGGGCTTGGCGAATCACAGCTCCATAGGATATTTCTTTTTTGAGCTGGCGAGCATAAATGACATAAATCAAGACCGATAACTCGATAAAGAAAAGTGCCGCAAAACAGAGGGCAAATAAGAGAAAGGCTAATAGGCTATCGGGTTGCCTCAATAGATAAGAAAAATTATTAATATCTAAATGGGTCTGGTTGCCCAGAACGAGAGCTAAGCGAAAAATCAGTTTGAGAAGATAGCCCCCCACATAGGTAATGGCTATTTGGAGGAGGGCTGCAATCGTCACAAAACTCAACAAATGACGAAATAAAAGCAAGAACAATTGCTTCAATGAGTGTCGCATGGTCTGCTGCATGGTCTCCCCTACCCTTCATAATTTCTTAAACACTTCCTATTGTACCCTAAAATCAGTCTATCCTTATCAGTCCAAGGGCTGAATTAATCGGCAAAAAACCCGTTCTTGACGTAAGAACGGGTCCTAAGACGCTGGTTATTTCTTGACGTAAATTGATTTGAGATAAAGGCTACCAATGCCATCAATTTTACATGCAATGTCGTGACCATCAACTGGCTCATCAATTAAACGGATGTTTTTAGCCTTGGTCCCTTGTTTAATCGTTGTCGTCGCATTCAACTTAAGATCCTTAATAACCGTGACACTGTCACCATTCTCAAGTTGATTGCCATTGGCATCGCGAATAATCCCGGCTTCAGCACGAGCAACTTCGTCTTCCTGGGTCCATTCATGGGCACACATTGGGCAGACAAAGAGCTGGCCATCTTCGTAGGTATATTCAGAATCACATTGCGGGCAATTTGGTAATTTAGACATCTTCTTCCTCCTTTTTGCTTAGTCTCAGTATAGCAGAATCAGCTAAGAGGAATCAAGAATATTTTAGTAACTAGCGCTTAACAAAGGCTAGAATCTCTTCTGGACTTAGGGAGCTGTCACACTTAACATGAACCCCTTCTTTGTCTGAAAAGAGGAAACCTGGCACAGTTGGAACTTGCCATTGATCGCGTAATTGTTGCACCTGGCTCAAAGTTTCTGGATTTTGCGAGTGTAGATAAGCCACTTTTAATCCTGCTTCTTGTGCAAATGGGCTAAGTTTAGCCACAAAACGACGGCAGTATGGGCAGCTTTCACGGCCAATAAAGAGGATGCCACCATCTTTGGCGTCCATCAATGCCTTGGCTTCTTCAGGGCTGACTGCTTGGAATACTTTGACTTGTTCTAGGTAGTTTGCTACTTCATTCATGAATTAATCACTCCTTTGCATTTTACCCTTTTATTATACGATTTTTCCGCCCCATCACAAAATGCTTTGCTTAGTCAAAATGAATGTCTTTGAGTTTCTTGCGTTCACGGTAACGACGGTAAAGATAGACCGCCACAATAATAGCAGCTAAGCCACAAAGTGCCAAGGCTAATGTCATGTAAAAGGCTTGCTCGCCTGTATCAGGTAACTTGACACTACCCTTGCCCTTGTCTTGACTGCTCTCATTGGCTTGATCTGAATTGGCTTTTGCTTTAGCTTGCTTTTTAGATTGGCCAGACGGGGTTTGATGCTTGGACTTGCTCTGATGATTGGAATTCTTAGCCTGCCGTTTATTGAGTCGTTCCTTAAGGCGTTTTAGTGTCTCGGGATTATTATCTCCTGACGATTCCGAGCTAGACTCTGACTGCTTTTGACTTGAGCTTGAAGTTTCTTGATGCCCTTGACTGCTAGAGTCTCTTGACTGTCTATCATGGTCGGACGGTGTCCATTCTCTAGTAGAATTATGCTGGTTGCTATCATCCAACTCACTATTTGAACTGTTAGTCTCAGGATGATCTGACATCAAATCCGGTATCGTCAGGAAGGTTTCCTCCTCATCTTCAACTAGCTGCCACTTTTGACTGGTCTCATTATAATTCACCAAATGTAATTGATAACGCTCCACCAAGGCTTGCAATTTTCCTTGGGCTTCAGCACCATAGTGGTGGGCATTAAGATAATCGGCTAAACCTTGTTTAAGAGCTTGAAAAACCTCTTTGTTGATGGATGTCAGATAACGATATTGGCCGATTTTGAGTTGGTAGACTTGATTGAACTTTGCTTGCAAAGTCGCCTTATCACCTGATTGGTAGTAGTGACGCAGGGCTAGATTAGCCAAAATTTCTACGTCAAAGAGTGATAGTTCCTGGGCATACTGATAATAGGTCTCCCCTTCTGGCGAAAGTCGCAAGTCCTGTTTGCCCTCCAATAGCTTGTTAACCTCATCAATATTGCTAGTTTCGGGTGAAAATAGCGTCTCAATCTCTTGGTACTTAAGTTTTTGATAGGCTAAGGGGACAATCTGCTTGAGCACTTGATTGACCTGAACCAAATAGTCAGCCAAGGTCTCACTTGCAGGATTGAGCGGCAGGCTCTCGGCACTAAGATAGTGACTAGAGTAAGGATATAGCAAGCAGGCATTAAGCGCCGTCTTGTTGGATTTGGATTGCTCTAATTGGTCTTCTTTATGGTCATGCTCATAATCCAAATTGGCTATATCTGACTTGATTTGGTCTAACTTGGTCTGATTTTCTTGTTTCTCAGCTTGCGCACTCGATAAAGCCTCTTGCAAACTGGCCACTTGAGGCTGATTGGCTAAAGTGGCTGCTTGCTGGTCTTCACTAGCTTGAGCCAATTCAGGATTTTCTTTTACTAAATCTTGGTAGGCACTATCTAAGACTTGATCTAATTGGTCGTGTAGGGATTTGATTTTATCGTCTAAGCTAGCCAGCTCAGCTTGTACTTGCTTGGCTTGATCTTCTAGGTTAGCTAAGCTAGCTTCTTGATCTCGCATCTGACTAGCTAAGTCCTGGGAACTGCTAGTGTCGTTTGCATCTGCTTGGGTCATTTGTCGAATAAGGCTGACACAAGTTGAGGCCTCAACTGGTATCTTATTAACAGACTGAGATAAAACATAGGCTGATTGTGCCGCCACCTGACTAGCCACCATGACAACTAGTATGGAGCCAGTTGTCAAGATGCCCTTAAATTTTACTTTCATACTACTCCCCTCCTTCTTATATAAATACCCAAAATAGGCTAAATATATCCGAAAAATCGACATAAAAAAAGAAAAGCCCATTCCATCAGGCTTTTCTTTTATATAAAATATGTATGATTAATCCAGGTAGTCAACGACTTGAACCTTGTTAGTAAAGCGCGTCATACGTTGACGGATTTCGTCCATAAGGGCTTGTCCATTGGAAATATTGTATTTCTGCCAGTCAGCAAGAGGCACAACCAGGTATTCACTAGACTCTGGTAGACCAATATTATAAGTTGGCATAAAACGCATGCTATCCAGAATAACCTTACCATCATTTAGCTTACGGTAGGTAAATTCTGTGATCCCCCCTACCTTGGTTGCTGTCTCGTATTGACCAGTCAGGAAGTTACCATGTGAGAAGAGTCCGGCTTGAGATTCATTATAGTAAATAAAAGGCTCTAAAACGTGTGGATGACCACCTAAAACAAAGTTGGCACCAGCATCACGAGCCATTTGATGAGTAGCTATTTGGTCTGCCGTCGGCATGGTCTCATACTCTTCACCATTTTGAATAATAACAACGGAAACATCGACCTTGCTATTCAAGTCCTTGATTTCAAGTGGTATGAGCTGCTTGTCGATCAAAGTCGCTAAATACTGCTGATTCTGAGGACGTTCCAAACCATTGAGGCCATAGGCATAAGCCAAAAAACCAACCTTAATGCCGTTTCGTTCAATGATGCGAGGCGTATTATAGTCCTCCCAGCTCTCATAAGAACCCACATACATCATGTCTCGTTGTTTGAGGGCTTTAATGGAAGCTAATACCCCTTGTGCCCCCATATCCATGGTATGGTTGGACACATTGTTGACGATATCTACCCCAACATTTTTAAGGCTGTCAACAATCTGTGACGGTGCATTGAAGAAGGGATAGGTCCCTAAGCCAACGGACTCCCCTGCTACAATGGTTTCCATATTAGCGACGGTAATATCAGCATTTTCTAAGTAGGTTTTGACTGGCGCTAACATGCTATCAAAATTATAGCCATTGGCAGTTCGTGCCCGTTCATAAACAAAGTCATGCAAGAGAATATCGCCAATAGCACGCACGCGGACTGTTGATCCCTCTTGGCTCGACTCACTGCTTTGGCCTACGGACTGCATGGCTGACTCATTTTTATCAATGGTCATTTGAGCCCGAACCAATGACATAGGTGTCCATAAGGTAAACAGACTCAATGCTAAAAGAAGTTTGCGTTTCAACTTGAATTTGAATACTTGATGAGGTTGCTGATTTCTTAGCTGCATAGGCGATTCCTCTCTTATTCTTGGATGGTAAATTTTCCCTTATCATTGACGTAGTTGGGGATGGACCAGATACCCTTCTTGGCATTCTTAGCTTGCTTTTGGGCCTGTCTCAGGGCCTTTTCTTGACTGTTGTTAGGAGGATTGACATAGGAAACTGAAGCCAAACCTTCCTTGACTAATTCTAGGGAAACTAATTTGTCATCGGCATAGACATAGGCAAGCGCCCGGTCGTAATCATCGGCATAAGGCCCCTTGTCGAACTCAAGGCTGACCTGCTTAGCATTGGTCAGTAATTCTTGGTTGCGATGGGCCGCATCTTTACCATATGGCTGAGGCTTGAGACCTTCCTTAACCGATTCTGGCGTATCAATCATCAGATAACGGGTCCGAAATTCGTGGCCATTTAATGAAAGTACGACCGTATCCCCATCTACAATACGGACAAAGTTAACCGGTATTTTTTGGCCCTTGGGCAGAACTTGATAGTTGGTCCCAGTAAAAGCCTTGATATCAATCTGGTCACTAGTAGAGACTGAATTCTGCGCTCTTTGACTAGACTCAGGGCTATGGCTCTGGTCCTTAGGGCTATCCTGGCCACCCGGACGGAAATACCAGATAAGTACAAGTATCAAAAGTCCTAAGACTAAGCGAATCCAGTCTTTGCTTGTATAATCTTTAAAATTCATATATCCTCCTAGGGCGTCACAGTTTTTTGCATATGGTAGTAGTCATGGCCTGAGAACGATACTTTGTCGCTGACTTCAAAGCCTAAGCGATGGTAGAGTGCTTTGGCTCTGGGATTGACTAAGTCGCAATTAAGCCCTAAAACTGTACCTGGCGTGTGTATAGTATCTAGATGCTTGATAAGGGCTCTCGCGATACCCAATCTTCTTGCCTCAGGGGCCACGACTAGCATATCAATGTACCATTCGTCATCACGACTTTCGCGCGTCAGTATGAAATCTCCTAAGTCTGGGTAATCACCAAATTGCTGCTCTATGAGGCGATCATAAGCGGGTTCTAGATCACCAGGGTAACCTAATATTAGGCCCTGAATCTGACCTGTATGGCTAGATTCATAAACCCAGCAATTTTGGTAAGTGTACTTTTGTTTAGGATCTATGAGATGTTTTAGCATGGCTTGCTTGAAGGTCTTATCATCTAAGGTCACATAGGGTTCAAATTCCATATCTTGCCAGATAATGGCCATCAAATCATAGAGAAGAGGTACATCACTGGCCTGAGCTGGTCGTATCATAGGGCACTTCCTAACATTTAGAAAAATTGAAAAAACAAGCCCAAACCAAGGGCCTGGACTTGTTCTAGTGCTTAAAATTCGTAGGTCGCATCTTCAGACGGAATCCGTCTTACTTCAACCTTAGTCCCTGCTTGCGCCTGACTAGTTAGCCAATCCATTTCCTCTTGGCTTAAGGAAGTAGAGGCCGCAATATGACGTTTACCAGGTGACATATCCAAGTTACCAATATTGATATAGGGAATTTTGATTCCAGCAGCGACTATGCTTTGCAAGTCACGTATGTTTTCAAAAATTAGTAAGATTTTTTTATCTGAAGATAAGTTTGGAAGCTTATCAATGGCTCCTTGCAAGCTATAGTAGCGTGTAGGGTAATCATCTGGCACGGCCATATCTAGCAAGCCCTGCTGGACCTTATTTTGCGCAAGGGCATCGTTAATCACAATGATTGTATTGATTTCGAGTTTACTGCACCATCGAACTGAAATCTGACCATGAATGAGTCGATTATCAACTCTGGCCATTTCGATTGTTGGCATTGAGAATTCCTTCCTCTCATGACTAAATACTTTCTACAAACAATAGTATAATGCTATTTAGCGCCAGTTACAACTCTATTGACTGAATCTTAGCCATTTTTAATTTATCCTTTTTAACTTTTAGGACATTTTTAGTGATTAATAACCAAAATTGAGGTATACTAAAAGAGTAAATGCCCGAAAAAACAAAGGGGTGAACCTATGTATATTAAGACGTCTGCCTTTGCTCATGCTGACTATTTTGATTCCCTCACTAATTTTGACATGGATAGTCAGAAGCACCATAAGAAGTCCTTGACTATTAATCGCCAGAAGTCAGATAGTTTTCTTAAGTTTCCTGATACGGTGACCATTACTGCTAAAAGCGGGATTGCCCTCATTATTATGACCCATAATCCCTATCTAGTAGATACCTACCAGGAGTTTGTTCTTCAAGGCTCTATCGAGCTACATGCCAACATTTGTTTTAATATTCTCTCTATTACAGATGAATGTAGCATTATTTTAGAGCCACGCTTTAATCATCAACCAGAATTAGTTCCTGCTAAGCAAGCCCTTAAGGTGCGAGATTTTGTAGAAGAAATTAAAATTGAGAAAGTTTATGGCTTTTTCTACCAGGTTAAGACAGCGCCCTACCGTTTCAGTAATGACCAACACGACTATTTTGAGATGACCATTGTCGACCAAGGCGAACTAGTCCACGAAGTTGAAGGAGTCAAGCACACGGCCAAGCGTCACGATTGTATGCTCTACTATCCTAAGCAGCGTCATAGTCAAATGGTTAAACGCGACGGTGTGTCCACCTATCTCTCCATTATGTTTCAGGCTAGTGGCATTAGTCCCGAACTCAAGAATAAGATTGTCCACCTCAGCAATCACTATACCCAAGTAATCGAGAAAATGGTCGAACTATCTAACCATCCTAGCGCGCCATTCTATGCTGATGAAATGATTACGCTCTTTAAGTCCGTCATTATCCAGATGCTTAAGAGCGATCAGGCTTTTTATGATGAGCCTAGCACTTCCATGCGCGAGAATTACGAGAATGAGCTATTTCAATCCATTGTGGATTATCTTCACCATCATGTGGAAGCCGAAAACCAAGTGAATGATTTAGTCAATCACTTCAATTTGTCTCGCTCTACCCTACAGTTACTATTTAAAAAATATGCCAATATGACGCCTAAAAACTACATTAACCAGCTTCGACTTAAACGTAGCAAGCTTTTAATTAAGGAATCAAAATTGACCCTATCAGAGATTGCTGAAACCTTGGGCTACGGTTCGCTACAGTATTTTTCACGTGTTTTCACCCAAGAATACGGTATGAGCCCATCCCATTACGCCAAACAACTCCTCAAATAATGAATTATAAAAGACCCGCCAGCTCCTACTTGGGAGATTAGCGGGTCTTTTTATTAGCTTAAGCTAATTTTTCTAGCATATCAGGACGGAAACCAAAGAATGGTTCAACCCCGTCAGCAACTACAACAGGCAAGGATTGGAAGCCAAGCTCTTGGACACGAGCTAGGGCCTCGCTGTCTTGCATAACGTCCACAGCAGTGTATTCTAGATTGTGTTGATCTAAGAATCGCTTAGTAAAATCGCATTGCATGCAGTTTGGTTTGGAATATACCGTAATTTTGTTCATAAGTAGGATCCCCCCTTCGAATTTACTTTACTATCATAACCCGATTGGAAGAAAAAGGCAATCTATATCTAGTAAAAATTTTTGGTTTAATAAATTTTACCCACTATATATAGTGTCACATCACGAACATTCCCTGTTTTAAGTCAAGTAAAAGTTCAGTGATTTTTAGGGAAGTCAAGTATCATTTTTAGTTAATAGGCATAAATTCATTCTTAATTCCATGGTAAGCGAAAGGTTTAAGTGGAAAACGATGCCCAAAATAGAAATTTTCGGTGATGGCTGTCTTCGTCATGCTACTAAGATAGTCCACTAAAATTGGTCGCTGTCCCCTATCATCTAATTCATTGAATTGTCCCAGACAAATTTCGCCTAAATCATCCAAGTTAACTAGCTGACTAAGCTGTACCATTAGGGACTGAATTCGTTCTAAGGAACCTGAACTAGCTTCCAGGTATAAGCGACGCCCTACTATATCTTGTGGCCAGAAACTAGTACCGGCCAGTTTTAGAAAACAACGAATGTTTCCCCCAAAAGCTTCCAAATCATTTTCAGGCTTACTTTGCAAGAAAGCCTCAAAGTTAGCACGCGAAGCAGTATCTAACACCAGGGCCAGAGGGAAGAAATTGACTGGCAGAATCATGTCATGAGCCAAACAGGCATTAAGCATCACGCTATTATCACTGTAACCCATATAATAGACGGGCTTTTGCCGATTTAGCTGCTGGAAGAATTTTTGCGGTAAGGCTGCTAAGGTTTGATTAGCCAGGTCTCCACCTGTCAAATCCATTATCCAGTCGACCTCAGAATCAGCTAAGGCCTGAGCTAAATAGTCTGCCCTAAGCTCGGCTGGACAGTGACCACCCGTATCCTGATCTAGCCAAATACTAGGCTTAATCGTAACCTTGGCACCATATTGACTGGTCAGGAGATTCACCAAAGCATCCAGATTATCTTGAGCTTGAGTGGTCTTGGCTTTACCATTAGAACACCCTAAAAGCACTACATGTCGACCTTTTAAAAGTGTCATAAGCAATTCCCTTTCCTTAGAGACCAGCTTGGGCTTCAGCTTCAATCAAGTCTTCCAGATGGCGATAAAGGACAGGCGCCGTTAAAGTCTTGACTTGATCCTGGTCATAAATATGCTGAATCTGCCCCTTGTGCATGAGCAAAATACGGTCGCAATATTCAATGGCATCTGTCAACTGGTGAGTAATCATGAGCGCCGTCAGCCCTTCCTTCTTAATTAGGTCAGAGGTCATTTGCATAACCTGACGAGAAGTACGCGGATCTAAAGCGGCAGTATGCTCATCTAAGAGTAAGAGTTCTGGTCTTTTAAGTGTTGCCATGATTAAAGCGATTGCTTGGCGTTGGCCACCAGACAGGGCTTCAATCGGCACATTTAAGCGATCTTCCAATTCCAAATGGAACTGACTCAATAAATTTCTCATGGCCTCATAGTTATCCTTAGTAAGTGATCGCTTAAAGCCAGGCTTTTGGCCCCGTCTAGAGGCCAACATAAGATTCTCGAAGACCGTCATACGTGGGGCGGTCCCCATGCGCGGATCCTGGAAAATACGGCTAATGAGGGCTGCATTCTTGCTTTCAGCTTGGTTACTAATAACTTGCCCATTTAGTAGAATACTACCTGAGGTCACAGGCGTATGGCCAGTCAAGCAGTTGAGCAAGGTAGATTTCCCTGCCCCGTTAGTTCCAATAATCCCCAGAATTTCACCCTTTTGGACTTGGAAAGAAATATCACTTAGTACCTGTAAGGGACTATCCTGCATACGATAGAAGGTCTTGCTAATAGATTGTACATCCAGTTGTATGGTCATTATCCTATCCCCCTATCCTAATTTTTTAGCTTGAATTTTCTTACGCATAGCTGGCAAAGCCAAGAAGATGGCTAAAACTAAAGCAGATATCAAGCGGAAGTCAGATGGCAAGAAGCCTAGCTTGAGTACGGCCACCAAGAGCAAGCGATATAGGACAGAACCCAAAACAATGGCACCAAGGCGCATGGTGAGGGTCAACTGCTTGAAGAGCATCTCCCCAATAATAATGGAAGAAAGTGCGATAATCACGGTCCCGGTCCCCATGTCAACATCAGCATACCCATTCTGTTGGGCAATCAACGCACCACTCATCGCAATAATTCCGTTGGAAGCCATGAGGGCTAAGCATTTCATTAACTTAACCGAAATCCCTAAACTATGAGCCATGACTTCATTATCACCGGAGGCAACCATTGATTGGCCTAAATCAGTCTTAAAGAAATAGCCCAATAGAAGAATGACAATCAAGGTCAGAATAATACCAACCAGGAAAATTCGACTGGTAGAATCTGCTAATAGGTTAGCTAATAAATCATAGAGAGTCTTAACCTGGCGCAAACTCAAGTTGGCCCGCTCCATAATACGTAGGTTGATAGAATAAAAGGCCGTTAAGGTAATAATTCCCGCTAAGAGGGATGGGATTTCGAAATAGGTCATCAAAAGCCCAGTGACCAAACCTGTCAGCATCCCTGCCACAAAAGCGGTAATCAGGGACAAGACAGGGTGCAAGCCTAGGGTTAAGGTTTTGACTGCGACTGCCGCCCCAACCGAGAAGGAAGCTTCACTGGTCAGATCGGCAAAGTTCAGAATACGAAAGGTAATGTAAAGCCCAATCCCCATGAGGCTGTAAAGCAGCCCCTGAGCGATGGCACTATAATAAATTCCCATATAGAAATTACTCCTTACTTAAGTCCTTAAATTGAGAGCTCAGGTCGCTTGGTAATTTAATGCCTAGCTTCTCTACTGTTTGGCCATTATAGACTTTGACTGTTTCTTTGGCAAATTCGATTGGTAAATCAGAAATCTTGGTGCCATCAATAATTTTGAGACCTAAATCTGCTGACTGCTTACCAATATTAGTTTGGCTGATAGCGACTGACAAGAGGGCCCCTTCTTTGACTGCCTTCTCGTAAGTTGGAAGAACAGGAATCTTAGCCTTGTCGGTAACATCTAAAAGTGTGCTAATCGAACTCGCAATGGTGTTATCCGTTGGAATGAAGATGGCTTGGCTCTTGCTTGCCAACTCCTCCGCAACTAAAGCCATATCATTGGTTGAGTCAATGGTCTTGACTTCCACCTTGTAACCTAATTTTTCAGCAATAGCTTTAGCTTTTTCAACTTCAGCTTTAGCATTGTCTTCGCTAGTGGTGTACATCATCCCAATAGTTTTAACATCTAAATCAAGGGATTTGAATTGCTTGAAGAGGTCTTCTAAAGGTGCAAAGTCACTAACCCCAGTGATATTCGCGTCTGTCTTGTCTAAGGCTGTCACTAATTTGGCGCTGACAGGATCCGTGATACCAGCAAGAACGATTGGGATTTTTGTGGTGGCTTGTTGTAAAGACTGTGCCACTGGAGTGGTGATGGCAAAGATCAAATCTGGTTCCTTAGCCACTACCTCTTCCGAAATGTTATGAAGTAGGTTCATATCGCCTTCCGCATTTTGGAAGTCAATTTCTAGGTTATCCCCTTCTTTGTAACCATGGCTAGCAAGGGATTCCTTAATCCCACTGGTAATTTCATCCAAGGATGGGTGGGTCACAAGTTGGACGATGGCAACTTTTAATTTAGCAGGCGCTGCATGCGCCACTAGGCCTTGGCCTGCAATAAGAATTAAAGCAAAGAATAGTGCGACAAATTTAACTACTTTTTTCATAATAAATCTCCTTTTTCTGATAAGAATTAGATAGCAACAAAAAATCCGACGCCAGCTATGCGTCGGATTAGAAGTCCTATCTAAAAACCTCTGGATCATCTACGCATAGTCTTGACTCAGTGTCTATGCAGTAAACAGAGGTGTTAGGCTACATAGATACAGCAGTATGTTAAACTGGGCTGTATCCATTGGAAATGTTCCAAGTCTACAACCTATCTATGCCAGAATTGCCAGTATTTTGTTGCTTGTGTTTGACTTTGAAACATTTGCCTCAACCTTTCATTATTTTATAATCCTAGTTTAACCTTGTTTGCAAGCAGTGTCAAGACTAATTCAGAAAAAAAATTTAATCTTTGACTTCCATAGCCTCAACGGCTTCCGAACTTGGCGTTACGCTCAAGGTTTTCTGCCCCTCATAGATGACATAACCAGGTTTAGCCCCATTTGGCTTTCGAAGATGCTTGACCTGCAAGTAGTCTACTGGAACATTGGCTGACTGCTGAAACTTGGAATAATAGGCTGCTAGCATGGCTGCTTCTGTCAAGGTAGAATCTGAAGGATTTTCAGATTCAATAATGACATGTGAGCCTGGAATATTCTTAGCATGTAGCCACCAGAAGTTCTTATTGGCCTGTTTCAAGCTGAGCTGATCATTCTGAAGATTATTGCGACCTACTAAGATTCGTGTCCCATCACTTGCTTGATAAAGCCGAGGGCCTAAGCCCTTTTCCTGGCGGCGTTTTTTGAGATTTTGTTGCTTGGCACTTAGGTAGCCCTGCTCAGCTAATTCTAGCCGTATTTGTGCTACATCCTGGAGGTCAGCACGACTAAGTTGTACTTGTACAGACTCCAAATAAGCAATTTCTTCTTGTGCAAGCTGCCTTTGGAGCTCGATATGCTTGAGCGCATCGCGGTATTTGGTATAGCGCTTGAAGTAGGCTTGACTATTCTCGATGGCCGTCTTGCGAGGATCCAATTCTATCTCGATGACTTGGTCATTATCATAATAATTTGGTAAAGCAATCTGCTTTTGCCCCTTTTTGATTTGATAGGCGTAGGCAGAGAGCAATTCACCTTTAATTCGATAGCTTTCTGACTCAGAAGCCACCGCTTGATCTCGATCCAAATTGGCTAGCTTAAGTTGGTTACGTTCAATCAAATGCTGCAAACGTTGGTTCAAGTCCCCCGTCATTTGCTTAATTCGATCTAATCGAACGCGTTCCGCATAATAGAAAGCAATCAAGCCTGACAATGTCTCATGGGGCACCCACTGGCCAGTCACACCCACTAAAGGCGTCATATAAAAATCAGGTTTCTCTGCTTCTAAGAAATAGGCGCCCCCTGCTTCTACTGCCTGACAGAAATCAGCTATAACTGCCTCCCATTTTTCCCCTGATTGGACTTGGGCTAAGAAGGATTGACTGGCTAGTCGGCCTAGGCCCTGAATGTGGGCTTGAACCTGACCCGGGCTAGTCACGCTAGCTAATCGTTCTGCTAGTTCTGCTCTATCCACCTGGCTGAGCTTAAACAAGTCGACTTGTTTCTCATCTTGAGGTGGCCGGCAATAGTCAGCGCCGGGCTGCAACAAGCGATAGGAATTAAAAGCCACAGGTACATGTTTAAGACAGTCAATGATGCGACCTTGGCCATTAACCAGAATCACATTGGAATGCCGCCCCATTAGTTCAATAATCAAGCGATAAACCTGGCTATCCCCCAACTCATCTCGTCCCGTAAAATGTAGCTCAACAATCCGATCATTCTCGACTTGTTGAATATCTAGTAGCACGGCTTGCTCCAGATGTTTACGCAAGAGCATGCAGAACATTGGCGCGTGTTCGGGGTTAGAAGGACGTTCGTCTGTCAGATGAAGTCGATAGTATTGAGGATGAATGGAGATGAGTAGGCGGAAATTTTGGCGTTGTGATCGAATGACTAGCTGCAGCTCTTGCTCAAAAGGTTGATAGATTTTAGCAACTTTCCCTCCTATCAAGTGAGCACCTAGCTCCTTAACTAAGGCATGAGTCAAAAAACCATCAAAACTCATTCAATCACATCCTTCCTTAAATCTTGAATAAAAGAACAGCGCCTTAAGCACTGTTCTTAGTATGAGTCACTTAAACTACTGCTCAGCCACCATTTGCTCTAGCACCTTGAAGAGCTCTTCACGAGGGACAGAACCTTGCCCGCGCTTGATAATTTCGCCTTTGGCGTTGAGAATATAGGTTGTTGGTAGGCTGACTGCATTAAAAGCAATTTGGTTCTGACGTTGATCGTCATAATAAATTGGTAAGTCAGTCAAGCCAGCTTCTTTCAGATAGGCTTGTGCCTTCTCTGCTGTTTCGTCCGGATGACTACCGGTTGCATTAATCATAACGAAATTTACTTTATCGCCGTATTGACGGTAGGCTTCTAGAAAATAAGGCATCTCTTCCCGACAAGGAGGGCACCAAGAAGCCCAAATATTGATAATAGTTGGTTTGCCAAATTTTGATGACAAAGCAATGGTATTGCCTAGTTCATCTAACAACTTAGTATCAGGGGCAGATGGTCCCTTACGTTCAGGTTTATTTACTCCGCGCACAGCTTGACTACTAGAAGTCGCAGAACTAGCAGCCTCACTAGAGGAAGAATCCGCCTTAGCAACTTGTGAACTGGATTCCTCAGATGAGTTAGTAGACACGGCTACTGAAGCTGATTCTTGATTCGATTGGTTGGCTAACCAGATACTAGCCCCAACCACTACTAATCCTAAAACAAGTAATACTGGATAAAGTAATTTCTTAATTTTGTTCATAAAAGCTCCCTTTCGGCAGATAACTAGCGAGCTGCGTAGCTATCAGTTAATGGTGGTACAATTTGTTTTTTACGTGATACTACCCCTGGCAGTTCTAGTTGTTGGTCCACTACCTTCTGACCAAAAGCGGCTTCCAAAGCAGATACATCTTGGCCTACAACTAACCCAAAGGAGTTACTATCTAAGACGTCTGTGACTACTAAGAGAAAGAGTTCATAGCCTTTTGCCTCAACTTCCGCTTGCATAGCCTTTAATAAGGCTTCTTTACGAGCCAAGAGATCAGCAAAACCAATGGCATTGACTTGGGCAATCCGTACTTGGTGGCCATTCATGTCAAAGCTCTTAGCATCTAAGTTGAGTAAGGTTTCTTCGGATTTGCTTGCTAAGTTAGTCCCAGCCTTCAATAAATCCAAACCATAGACTTGTGCATCAACACCCGCCAGTTTTGCTAAAGCTTGTGCTGCATCTACATCTTCTGGCGTGCAAGTTGGTGATTTGAAGAGTAAGCTATCAGAGATAATAGCAGACAGCATGAGACCAGCAATTTGCGCTGGAATTTCAATCCCTGCTTCGCTAAACATCTTGTAAAGGACAGTAGCAGTACAGCCGATTGGCTCACAACGATAGTACAAAGGCTGTGCAGACTCAAAGCCAATACGGTGGTGGTCAATGACATAGTCTACTGTTAACTCAGCTAAATCATCAATAGACTGGCTGGCTTCATTATGGTCCACTAGGGCCACGTGGGCACCTGTTCCTGCCGCTGATTCAATCACTCGAGGCGCTTGAGCCTTGAAGTATTCAAGGGCAAAAGCCGTTTCTTCATTAGGTGTGCCGAGTGCTACGGCTTCTGCTTGGTGGCCTTTTTGATTAAGGTAATAGGCAAAAGCAATAGCAGATGCGATAGTATCAGTGTCTGGGTTTTTATGTCCGAAAACTAAATATTGGGTCATGTCAGTGGATCCTCCTATAAGATAATTACTGCCTTAATTTTAACATGTAGCTGGGAAAAATTATAGCCCCAAAGAGGTCCAGGCAAAGTCCCTCATACCCTTTTATTTTACGCTTTCACAGCCCTATTAGCAAATTTCCCGCCTATGACTTGTGCACAAAAATAAATAGCCTCTAGTGATAGAAAATCACTAAAGGCTATTCAATCCTTAAGCTGTTAGATAACCACGATAAGAGGCGGTTTCTAGAATGCGTTTGGCATTCTCTACCCGATCAGGTGTTGGCGGCTCAATACCTGCCAAACGGTATTTAATCCCCAGGGCTTCGTACTTGTAAACACCTAACTTATGATAAGGTAAGACTTCAAATTTCAAGACGTTCTTAAGCGTCTTAACGAAGGCACTGAGCCGAATTAAATATTCATCAAAGTCAGTTCGTTCAGGTACCAAGACATGGCGAATCCATACTGGTTGACCAATATCCGATAAATAGTGAGCCAAATCAAGAATGTTCTCATTTGGCTGACCAGTCAACTTACGGTGGCCATCTGAATCAATGTGCTTAAGATCCAATAGAATTAAATCCGTGTACTTAAGTAGCTCATTGAATTTACTAAAGAATGGCTCTTTGCGGGTGAATGGCCCCCCACATGAGTCCAAAGTAGTGTGGACCCCATTGGCTTTACAGATTTTGAAAAACTCAATAATAAAGTCAATCTGCAAGAGCGGCTCTCCCCCACTAACCGTAACGCCACCCTTCTTACCCCAGAAATCTTGGTATTGAACGGCCTCATCAAAAAGTTGTTGAGGTGTGTAGTCATGTCCCCCACGCGTCGCCCAAGTATCTGGGTTGTGGCAAAATTCGCAACGTAGGCGGCAGCCCTGCATGAAGGTAATAAATCGAATGCCTGGGCCATCCACGGACCCAAAACTTTCGGTTGAATGGACATGACCAATTACTTGTGTTGTGGCTGTGTTCCCAAATTGCATTGCATTTATCTCCTTACCTATCTCTATATAAAGGGCAAAAGCGACGAGTTGCCCCGTCACTTTTCCCAGTCAAGACTCGACTATTACATTTGGCTATGCATAGTCCGGTTGATAACGTCTAATTGTTGTTCACGGGTCAACTTAATGAAGTTAACGGCGTAACCAGATACCCGGATGGTTAATTGTGGGTAGTTTTCTGGGTGCTCCATCGCATCCACTAAGGTGTCGCGGTTGAATACGTTGATGTTGAGGTGGTGACCACCTTTTTTAGAGTAACCATCCAACATGTTGGATAAGTTTTCTTGTTGGACATCTTCTTCCTTCCCTAAGGCACGTGGGATGATGGAGAAGGTGTTAGAGATACCGTCTAATGCGTAAGAGTAAGGTACTTTAGCAACAGATGATAAGGAAGCCAAAGCCCCGTGAGTGTCACGACCGTGCATTGGGTTAGCACCTGGTGCAAATGGTTGACCTGCACGACGACCGTCAGGTGTGTTACCAGTCTTCTTACCATACACAACGTTAGAAGTGATGGTTAAGATAGAAGTAGTATGTTGCGCATTGCGGTATGTTGGGTGCTTCTTAACTTTAGTCATGAAGCGTTTCAAGAGATCAACCGCCATACTATCTACGCGGTCATCGTTGTTCCCATATTTAGGGAAGTCGCCTTCTACTTCGAAGTCAACTACTACGCCGTTTTCGTCACGGATTGTCTTAACTTTACCGTATTTGATTGCAGACAAGGAGTCAGCTGCTACAGAGAAACCAGCGATACCAGTCGCCATAGTACGGTGAATGTAGGTATCTTGAACCGCCATTTGAATGCGTTCGTAGCTGTACTTGTCGTGCATGTAGTGGATACAGTTGAGGGCATTGACATAAAGACCTGCCAACCATTCCATCATATCATCATATTTTTCCATTACTTCTTCGAAGTCTAGGTATTCAGAAGTGATTGGTCGGAACTTAGGACCTACTTGGGCCTTAGATTTTTCGTCGACACCACCGTTGATAGCGTAGAGTAAGCACTTAGCTAAGTTAGCACGAGCGCCGAAGAATTGCATTTGTTTACCAACACGCATTGCAGATACACAGCAGGCAATCGCATAGTCATCACCATATTGTGGACGCATTACTTCGTCGTTTTCGTATTGGATAGCTGAAGATTCGATAGACATCTTAGCCGCAAAGGTCTTGAAGCCATCTGTTAAATGTGGTGACCAAAGCACGGTTAAGTTTGGTTCAGGTGCTGGACCTAAGTTAGATAAGGTGTGGAGGTAACGGAAGGAGTTCTTAGTTACCAATGGACGACCATCCAAGCCAACCCCGGCAATAGATTCAGTTACCCAGGTTGGGTCCCCAGAGAAGAGTTCGTTATATTCAGGTGTACGCATGAATTTAACTAAACGTAACTTCATGATGAAGTGGTCAACTAATTCTTGCGCTTCTTCTTCTGTCAAAGTGCCATTGCGTAAGTCACGTTCTACGTAGATGTCTAAGAAAGTAGAAGTACGACCTAAGGACATAGCTGCCCCGTTTTGTTCTTTGATAGCCGCTAAGTATGCTAAGTAGAGCCATTGGAAAGCTTCTTTAGCAGTAGTGGCTGGTTTAGAAATATCGAAGCCGTAGATTTCCCCTAATTTCTTAAGGTCTTTCAATGAACGATATTGTTCTGACAATTCTTCACGTAATTGTAAGATGTCATTGGTCATAACATCGCAACCGATGTTGTTGTAGTCTTTGAGTTTTTCTTCCATCAAGCGGTCAACACCGTAGAGGGCAACACGACGGTAGTCACCGATGATACGGCCACGACCGTAAGCATCTGGTAAACCAGTGATGATCCCAGATTTACGAGCCGCACGCATTTCTGGCGTATAAACATCAAATACCCCTTGGTTATGCGTTTTGCGGTATTCAGTAAAGATGTGAGAAACTTCTGGATCAATATGGAAGCCATAAGATTCAGCCGCTTTCTCAGACATACGAATCCCACCAAATGGTTGCAAACCACGTTTGAATGGTTTGTCAGTTTGGAAACCAACCACTTGTTCCTTGTCTTTATCTAAGTAACCAGGACCGTGAGAAGTGATGGTAGATACAACAGAAGTATCAGTGTCTAAGACACCACCCGCTTCACGTTCTTGCTTGTTCAAGTCCATTACTTGAGCCCATAAGTCTTTGGTAGCTTGGGTAGGACCTGCTAAGAAACTATCGTCTCCTTCATAGAGGGTATAGTTTTGTTGGATGAAATCGCGCACGTCGATTTCTTCCTGCCATTTTTTACCTTTAAAGCCTTGCCATTGTTCCATAGATATCCTCCTTAACTGAATTGTAAACTATCTAGTACAACAACTTTTATATGTTCATTATAACACTCACATTTTAAAATGCAAGCCCTTTAGCTCAGAAACATTAAGTAAAATATCTTGTTATATCAAGGTTTACACCGGTTTCACAAAGTCGCGCAGATTGTGTAAAAGTTTGTGAAATATCTATCCTGTATTAATTCTGTTTGCTAATAATTTGTCATCTGTATTAGTACATTTGCCTCTAACCCTAGTCCTACACGTTTTCTTTTTCTTACAAAAAATCTATAACAAGCAAGACAGAGACAAATCTATGTGCCTCTACAAGTAAAATGAACAAACTTTATTATCCTAGCCTCACTGTCTTGCACAAAGTCTAAGCAAAAAAATAACCATCGCCCAATCAGACGATGGTTAAAAAACTAATTTGCTTCAGAAGTCTGAGATTGGATGTCCAAGACTAAATAGCAGTCTAAGACATTACCCAATTTGGCTAAATCAGGCGCTTGCGAGCCGTTAGCAAGTCGATCCGACAGTGGAATCTCACTAGCTGGAAAGACAACACTTTGTCCTGTATCCCCTAAAAGACAGACTTGATGCTGGGCTTTATCAAGTGCTAGGACTTTCAATAATTGATGCGGATTGGTTTTTAATTCTTTTAGTAAGAGGACGCCACGCGAGCCACGGCCCAGTTCAGGTATGACAGTTAGGTCGCTGCGTTTCACATTGCCTCGTTGAGTCAAGGCAAAGAGTTGCGGGCGTTTTGCTTCTTGGTTAACCACTAAGCAGGCAACCACCTGGTCTTCTTCTTTCAACTTAATTGCTGTTACCCCTTTAGCTTTCAAACCCATTTCTGATACCAAGTTAGCTGAGTAACGTAAGCAATAAGAGCGTTTGGTCAATAAAACGACCTCATAGTTTTGACCAGCTTTAAGGCATTCCGCTGCTACTACTTCATCTTGATCGTCTAGCAGATTCATAGCCTTTGCCGTCCGCGTTTTATAAGACCGGTAAGTGGTGAAGGCCGATAATGGCGTCTGCTTAATCATACCAGCCTTAGTAGCCAAGAGCAGTTTATGGTCCTCTTGGCTGGCCACAAAGGCCTTAACAAAACGTTCGCCATCTTGAAGTTGATAATTTTGGGACAGATGGACCCCAAGATCCTTCCATTTTACCTCAGGCAGTTCATGCACCGGAATATGGATATAATTCCCCTTTGAGGTGATAATGACTAATTCTTGATGGGTACTGAGTTCCTCGACAAAAATTGGATAGTCAAAGTCACGTAAGCCTAAACTATTTAGATCAGATGAGGCAAAGGAACGCATACTAGTCCGTTTCATATAGCCTTCTTTGGTCAAAGAAACCATAACTTGCTCGTCTGGAATCAGAATATGAGTATCGATTTCTAGGCTTTGAACCTCTGCTTGTATTTGACTACGACGCGGTGTCGCAAAGTCTTTTTTGATAGCTTTAAGTTCATTAATCAGAACCTTATTGAGGATTTCAGGATTGGATAGGATATTTTGATACATCAGAATCCGCTCATTCAGTTCCAAACGTTCCTGTTGCAAGGCCGTAATGTCGGTATTGGTTAAGCGATAGAGTTGTAAGGATACGATGGCTTCCGCTTGCTCCATAGAAAAATCAAACTCGGCAACTAAGTTTTCCTTAGCATCCTGTTTATTATCAGACCGGCGAATAGTGGCAATGACTTCATCCAGAATGGAAACTACTCGAATCAAACCGTCTACGATGTGTAGACGTTTTTGGTCGTTAGCCAAATCATACTGAGTACGACGAGTTAGGACTTCCTGCTGGTGACTAATATAGGCTTCCAACATGGTTTGTAAGTTAACCAGTTCTGGTCGTCTTTTGTTAATCGCGACCATATTAAAATGGTAGTTCACTTGCAAGTCAGTATGTTTCAGAAGATAGGTCAGAATCCCCTTGGCCTCAACGTCACGCTTAAGTTCAACTACTAGACGCACCCCATTACGGTCAGATTCATCGCGAACATCTGCGATACCCTCTACCTTACGCTGAATGCGAATTTCGTCCAAACGTTGAATGAGCTTGCTCTTGTTGACTTCGTATGGCAATTCGGTCACCACAATCTGACTTTTCCCACCTTTTAGGGTCTCAATATCAGTTTGCGACACCAGGGTAATTTTCCCCTGCCCTGTCTTATAGGCTTGTTGAATGGCATCAATGCCCTGGATAATGGCCCCTGTAGGGAAGTCAGGACCTGGTACCAAGTCCAACAATTCCTCTAACTTAGGACGCTTGTGGGTTAAGAGATAGATAACGGCATCAATAATTTCGCCTAAATTATGAGGCGGAATTTCAGTAGCATAACCAGCTGAAATCCCTGTTGCCCCATTGACTAAGAGGTTAGGGAAACGTGCTGGCAGAACCGTTGGCTCTTCTTCTGTATCATCGAAGTTAAGAATGAAATCTACCGTTTCTTGCTTAATATCACGCAGTAACTGAGCCGCAATAGGTGACAGGCGGGCTTCAGTATAACGCATAGCTGCAGCTGGGTCCCCATCCATGGAACCATTATTCCCGTGCATATCAATCAGTGGATTGCGCAACTTCCAGTCTTGACTCATGCGGACCATGGCTTCATAGACAGATGAGTCCCCATGAGGGTGATAGTTACCGATGACATTACCGACTGTCTTAGCGGATTTTCGATAAGGATTGTCAGCCGTATTCCGGTCACGATACATAGCGTATAGAATCCGGCGTTGAACCGGTTTGAGACCATCACGAATGTCTGGTAAGGCCCGGTCCTGAATGATGTACTTGGAATAACGACCAAAGCGATCACCAATCACATCCGCGAAGCTTAATTCTTGAATCATTTCTTGGCTCATGCTTAGACCTCCTCATCATTAAAGAGTGAAAATTCTCCGGAATCCTGGGCAATTAACTCAGGTCCTTGGGCTTCTTGGCGCCCTTCTTGCTGCTTGACTAAACTTTCATGATGGGCATGACTGGATTCTTGCCCTTGTGACATTTCTAGAAGTGAATCCTCAGTATCCAGTGTAAAGCTGACATGACGCTCAATCCACTTACGACGAGGCTCTACCTTATTCCCCATCAAGGTGGTCAGACGACGTTCTGCCCGTGCCCCATCATCAATCGTCACCCGAATCAAGAGGCGGGTTTCAGGATTCATGGTAGTGTCCCATAGCTGGTCGGCATTCATTTCCCCAAGACCTTTATAGCGTTGTAGGACATAGCCTTTACCAACTTTAGCAATTTTGCTAGCTAATTCTTCATCAGTCCAGGCATATTCCACCACTTGTTTCTTACCTGACCCTTTAGACACCTTGAAGAGAGGAGGCATAGCCAAATAGACCTTGCCTGCTTCTAATAAAGGCTTCATATAGCGGTAGAAGAAAGTTAAGAGTAAGACTTGAATGTGGGCACCATCCGTGTCCGCATCGGTCATGATAATGACTTTGTTATAGTTAACCGACTCTAGGTCAAAATCTGTCCCTACTCCAGCTCCGATGGTATAAATCATAGTATTGATTTCCTCGTTTTTAAGGATATCTTGCATAGACGCTTTTTCGGTGTTAATGACCTTACCACGAAGTGGTAGGATGGCTTGATACTGGCGGTTACGACCAAGCTTAGCTGAACCACCAGCAGAGTCCCCTTCGACTAGGTAGAGTTCGTTCTTGCTGGCATCTTTTGATTGAGCCTTGGTTAATTTACCGGAAATTGCTCGTTCTTGGGCCTGTTTCTTAGAACCAGAGCGCGCCGCGTCACGAGCCTTACGCGCCGCTTCGCGCGTTTCTCTGGCCTTAATGGCCTTACGCAGAATCATCTGAGAGAAGTTGCCATTCTCATTGAGATAGGCCGTCATTTTTTCGTTAACGAAGTTTTCTACCAGTGGGCGCGCCTTAGGCGTTCCAAGTTTTTCCTTGGTTTGACCTTCGAATTGCAGGTATTCCTCAGGAATACGTAGCGAAATAACCGCTGTTAGCCCTTCTCTGACATCTGACCCCTCTAAGTTCTTATCCTTGTCTTTGAGTAGCCCCACCTTACGTGCATAGTCATTGAAGGCCTTGGTCATGCCAGTCTTCATCCCAACCTCATGGGTCCCTCCGCCACCTGTGCGAACATTATTGGCGAAGGATAGAATGGTCTCAGAATAGCCATCATTATATTGAAAGGCAAAATCAATTTCAAAGCCCTCAACCTCACCAGCAAAACCAGCGATATCTCCTAAGGTATCTTTCTCTTCATTCAAATAGGTAATGAAGTCAATCAAACCTTGGCTGAAGTGGAAGACTTCATGATAATCAATGCGTTCATCGATTAGTTCAATGGTTAGGTCCTTAAGCAAGAAGGCAGACTCACGCAAGCGTTCTGCAATCGTCTCACTGTTTATGCTAGCATGGCCAAAAATCTTGCTGTCAGGCATAAAATGCACGGTAGTCCCATGTTTAGACTTGTTGGAGTTCTTGGTCTTAATGAGCTTAGTAACCGGCACGCCCCCATTCTCAAAGCGCATCTGATAGGTATAGCCATCACGGTCCACCTCAACCTGCACCCAAGTAGAGAGCGCATTAACCACTGACGCCCCTACCCCGTGAAGGCCGCCGGCAGACTTATAGCCACCTTGACCAAATTTACCCCCGGCATGGAGGACAGTAAAGACCACTTCAATGGTTGGCTTACCGGAAGCATGCAAGCCTACTGGCAAACCACGACCATTATCTTGAACTTTAACACTGCCATCTTGACAGATAGTTACCTTAATATGGTCTGCAAAACCTGACAAAGCTTCATCGACAGCATTGTCCACAATTTCATATAAAAGGTGATGCAAGCCACGTTGATCAGTAGAGCCAATATACATACCCGGACGCTTACGTACGGCTTCTAAACCCTCTAGGATTTGGATGGCATCATCACCATAATTTGTTAATAATTGCTGCTTATCAGCCATTATTGTCACCTCAACTTTTTGTTTCAACTGTTCTATCATACCAAATACTAGGTCTAGATTTCAATTAAATCTTTCATCTGGCCCATTCTAGCGCATCATCCGCCAAATAGCAACTGAAAGATGTCCTCTGGCCTTTTTTTTACTAGGAATTCGTGATACACTAAAGGGGAATTTAAAGGAGGCTCTCTATGCATCTCAAAATACTATTGATTATTGCTACCTACTTACTAGGCTCCATCCCTACTGGAGTTTGGTATTCACGTCTACGCTATCGCCAAGATGTGCGCCAAACCGGCTCTGGCAACAGTGGTGCGACTAACATTGGGCGTACCTACGGCTTTCAGTCAGCCGTCTTAGTTGCCATGATTGATGTCTTAAAAGGCTGGATTCCAGTCCTCTTAGCCAAATGGCTCTTCACAGATAATGCTTGGGTGATCTCGGCTGTCGCACTTGCAGCCTTAATTGGCCATGCCTATCCCATCTGGGCCAACTTCAAGGGCGGCAAGATTGTTGCTACTTCTATCGGAGTCTTGTTAGGCTTCCATTTCTGGATTGCCTTAGTCATGGTTATTAGCTTCTTTACCCTACTCTATCTAACCAGTACCGTTAGTTTCTCGGCCATGGTTTCTTATAGCTTGACCGCCTGCTATCTCTTCTTGACTCAGCCCAATAAAATCTACGGCGTGACCTTTATCCTTATCGCCCTCTTCATGATTTATCGTCACCGCCAGAACATTGAGCGCCTAATGCGCCATGAGGAAAAGACGATCAGCTTTGGTCTCGGTCTCTGGCTCAATCAACATGGATCCAAGGATTCATCACAAACTAAATAAAAGCAAACACGCTTAGCTCCCAATAGAGTTAAGCGTGTTTTTTACTTATCTTTTTCAGCCAGATAGGCCTCAATGGCTTGCATAAAGTCATAGCCATACTGAGATAATTTCTTCTGCCCCACCCCAGAGATGGTCAGAAAGGCTGTCTCCGTCGTCGGGAAATGACGACACAAGGCGCGCAAGGTAGCATCCGAAAAAATAATAAAAGGTGGTACCTGATGCTTTTGGGCCAAATCATAACGGACTTGCCGTAAACGCTCAAAGAGAACTTGATCATAGGCATCGTGGTTCTCATTACCACGCGTCTTAACTTGACTCATCTTAGCAATACTCATGGCCAAGGTATGCTTAATGGATACCTGCTCCTGACCCTTTAATACCGGCTTAGCCTTAGAAGTTAGGTTGAGAATGGGATAGTCTTGCCCCACCATCTTAAGATAACCTTCTACCACCAAGGCACTAATATATCGCTTGATTTGGGCTTCTGGTATGTCTTTCATGAGACCATAAGTGGGTAGATCAGCCAGATATGTTCCTTTGATGTCTGCCTTCTGACTGCCCTTAAGGACCTCGGCCACCTTAGTCATACCATAACGTTGGCCCATACGATAGACACAGGCTAGAATCATTTGTGCAGGCACCGTAATATCAACCTGTTCCACTGTCGTCGTGCAATTGGTACAGGACTGACAGTTCATTTCATGTGGGACTTCCCCAAAGTAACGTAACATAAAGCCCCGCAAACATTGAGTCGTTCGGCAATAGTCAATCATTTCATTGAGTTTCTGGCGACCGATTGGATCGCCACCTTGTTCAATCAAGTAGACATTGGTCATAATGTCACGGTCTGAATAGAACAAGGTACAACGAGAATCTTCGCCATCGCGGCCAGCGCGGCCTGCTTCCTGATAATAGGATTCCAAATCCTTAGGCATAGCATAATGGATGACCTGACGCACATTGGATTTATCAATCCCCATACCAAAGGCATTAGTTGCCACCACCACCTGAATCTCATCAAATTGAAAGGCGCGTTGAGTGGCATGACGAGCTGACATGTCCATCCCAGCATGGTAAGGTCTGGCCTGAATCCCGGCCTGATTTAGCTTGCTCGCGACAGACTCCACGTCTTTGCGTGTGGCACAATAGACAATGCTGGGCTCTCCACTGGCCAATAATTCCTTGAGCCTTCTTATCTTATCGCTTGGTTCTTCCAAGGCAAAGAACAGATTAGGGCGGTCAAAACCCGTCACCATTTCAAATGGATCTTCTAGCCCCAAATAATGGACAATATCTTGCCGAACCTGTTGCGTGGCTGTCGCTGTAAAGGCCGCCATGACCGGTCGTTTGGCTAGATAGTTTAGCAAATGAGGAATGGCTTGGTAGGAAGGACGAAAGTCATTGCCCCATTGGGAGATACAGTGGGCTTCGTCCACTGCAACCAGACTGACCTCTACTTGACTAACTAAATTCAAAAAATAATCATTTGACAGGCGCTCTGGCGCAATATAAGCTAGTTTAACTTGCCCATTTCTTAAGGCTGCTACCGCTTGACGATTTTCTTCCAAGCTTTGCCCACTATTAATCAGTACGGCAGGTATGCCCATGGCTTCCAAGCTAGAAACTTGATCTTGCATGAGGGAAATAAGCGGCGAAATCACCAAGGTAACCCCTGGCATGAGCATAGCTGGCACTTGAAAGCAGAGAGACTTACCGGCAGATGTTGGCATAATGGCCATACAATCTCGTCCGGATAGAATGGAATCAATAATGGCTTCTTGACCAGGACGAAAATGATCATACCCATAATAGGCTTTTAGAACCCCCATTTTGGTTTGGGGTGCCAATTCAAGGGAATGCATATGTCTAGCCTCGCTTTCTGCTAATTCCTAAATTTCTTGTCTTAGTTTTTCTTAGTAAAGGTCAGGGTGTAGTCATGGGTGGATACATTGGATGGTCCCACTTCTATGACCTGGTATTTTTCTGGCCACTGGCCGCTTGTCTCGCTACTATCCGCAACGCCCGCCCATGGTTCTAGACAGACAAATGGTGCTTTAACAGGATAAGGAGACCAAATCCCCACAAAGGTCATGCCATGATGACTAAGTCCAATGCTGGCTTGAGCGTCTTCTAAAAGCAACTCAGTCTCTGGCTTGATTTGATAGATCAGCGCGTCTTTCTTGAAGGTCTTGTGGCTAAGTTCCATTCGACTCAACTCTTGGTAGCGCGCCTTATTAAGCTCAATTAAGCCACTCGCAACATCTAAGGGAATATGGCGCAACATCTCTTGCGGTTGGAAGCTAAGCCATACCCCGTCAAATTCTTCCTTGGCATTATGGCAAACATTAAAGGCCGGATGTCCCCCAATGTTATAGTATAGTACCTGGCTAGCATTAGGATTGTGGACCGTGTAAGAAACCGTCAAACGTGGGCCAGACAAAATATAGGAGACTTGCAACACAAAGTCAAAAGGATAAAGGGCTTTGGTCTCATCATTTGATGTAAGTTCAAAGGTAACCGCATGTTGTGACTGAGCAATAACACGAAAGTAACTATCTCTAGCAAAACCATGACGTGGTAAGCGATAGTCTTGCCCCTGATAGGAGACAGCCCCTTCCTTTAAGCTACCCACAATCGGAAAGAGAATGGGCGCCTGACGTCCCCAATAGTTGGGATCCCCTTGCCAGATGAATTCATAACCAGACGCTCGGTCCAAGACAGAGGTCAATTCTGCCCCCATCTCCTTAATTTTTACAATCACTTGCTCATTCTCTAGTTGTATCATGGATCTACCTCCTCAAATCTCGTTTTACGAGTTGCTTATAAGATATAGTGACTTAAATCAGGACTTTCTACAATCTTATCTAAACGTTGACTAACATAGGCACCATTAATCTCAATACGGCCCATATTCATATCAGCAGCTTCATAGAGTAATTCCTCTAAGACGGTCTCGACAATGGTATGGAGACGACGAGCCCCAATATTATCGGTTGTCTCATTTAATAGCACCGCGTATTCCGCCATTTTATCAATGGCAGATTCCGTGAAGATAACTTCTACCCCTTCAGTTGCTAGCATGGCTTGGTATTGATGCAAAATAGCGTGTGCTGGCTCTTGCAGGATACGGCGGAAATCACCCACCTTAAGATCGGTCAACTGAACACGGATGGGGAAACGGCCTTGTAACTCAGGAATTAAATCAGAAGGTTTGGCTACATGGAAGGCACCCGATCCAATAAAGAGTATATGATCAGTTGAAATAATGCCATACTTAGTCTGAACGTCACTACCTTCAACAATTGGCAAGATGTCACGTTGGACCCCTTGACGGCTAACTTCTCCTCCATGGTTGGAAGAAGTCGCAATCTTATCGATTTCGTCGATGAAGATAATGCCACTGTTCTGAGCCAAATCTAAAGCCTGTTGGTTGATATCATCCTGATTAACCAGGTGATCTGACTCTTCTTCTGTCAGTAATTCGAGGGCTTCCTTAACGGTCACGCTGCGTTTGATTTTTTTCTTAGGCCGTAAATTTTGGAACTCGGATTGGACATCCATCATTTGTTCCATCATAGGATTTAAGTTGTTGAGTTGCAGTTTCTTCTCTTCTAACTCAATGGTGACTTCCTTGTCATCAAGTAAGCCTTGGCGCAATTGCTCCTTGATTTGGCGACGACTGACCTTAATGTCATCTGTTACAACTTCCTGAGGCTCCTCCTGACTATGAGTCATTTGTTGCAAGATGGCCATAAAATCATTAGCTTGAGCTTGTTGTTTCTTCTCTTGTTTAATACCAGGTTTCAGAGCCTTGGCTAGACGAGTCAAGGCACGCTCATAGGCCTCTTCCCTCACTTCTTGATGTTTAATCTTCTTGACCATGCGAATGCTGGCTTCAACCAAGTCACGTACCATGGCCTCTACGTCACGACCAACATAACCGATTTCGGTATACTTGGTCGCTTCTACTTTGACAAAAGGAGCATTGGCGATTTCAGCCAAGCGTCGCGCAATCTCGGTCTTCCCGACCCCAGTTGGCCCAATCATCAAGATGTTCTTTGGCTTTACTTCAGCCTGCATAGCTGGATCTAGCTTAAGACGGCGCAGACGATTGCGCAAAGCAATGGCAATGGCGCGTTTGGCTTCATCTTGTCCGATAATGTACTTATTTAATTCATTGACAACATAACGTGGTGTTAATTGACTCACAATCAATTCATCCCTTCTATTATAATGGCAAGTCAGCCCTCTTAGGCTTCTTCCACACGGATTTGGTCATTGGTGAAGACATCAATCTCACTCGCAATTTGTAAGGCTTGTTTGGCGATTTCTACGGCACTCAATTCAGGCGCATTACGCTTTAGAGCTCGGGCTGCTGCTAAGGCATAGTTACCCCCAGAGCCAATGGTCAAAATGCCATCATCTGGCTCAATGACTTCACCGGTCCCACTGACCATAAGGAGATTTTCCTTGTCCATGACAATCAGCAAGGCTTCTAACTTCTGTAAAGTACGGTCAGAACGCCAAGACTTAGCTAGCTCGACAGCCGCTCTGGTTAGTTGTCCTTGGTGCTCGCTGAGCTTAGTCTCAAACATTTCTGATAAGGTGATAGCGTCCGCTACACCACCCGCAAAGCCAACTAGAACTTGATTATGATAAATGCGTCGAATCTTACGGGCAGAGCCTTTCATAATGACTTGTTGGCCCATTGTAATTTGGCCATCACCAGCCATGGCTAGTTGATTATCTTTTTTTACAGCACAAATTGTTGTCATGATGGTCACTTCCTTTTAGCGTTATTTATCTTGCTTAGTTTGTTTGGCCCTAGGATGGGCTTTAAGGTATTGGCTGCGCAATTGGTCTTTAGTTACATGCGTATAAATTTGGGTTGAACTGAGGTTGGCGTGGCCCAGTAGTTCTTGAACCGTTCTCAGGTCTGCCCCCTTATTTAGCAAATGTGTGGCAAAAGAATGCCGCAATTTGTGGGGATAAATCTTCAAGTTCATAGCCTGTTCTTGAACCAAACTGTTTAGCCGCGTCCGAATCTGTCTAGGTGTCATTTGAGCACCCTTGTCAGTCAGTAGCAGGTATTGACTCTTCTTAGAGTCTATTTTGGGTCTTAGATGCGTCAAATAATCGCGAATGGCTTGGGTTGCCGAATCTCCTAAGGGGACGATACGCTCCTTATTTCCCTTCCCGAGAACACGAATAAGTTGTACCTCAAGGTTGAGGCGATCTAAGCTCAATTCGCTCAATTCACTGACCCGCATGCCTGTCGCATAGAGGACTTCCAAGAGCATTCTGTCACGCCAAGCTACATCATCTTCGCGCTTATAAAGGGCGTCGAAGAGTTGAGTCAGTTCTTGTTCATAGAAGAATTGTGGCAAGGTCTTCTTTTTCACCTGGTACTGAACCAATTCCATGGGATTAGTCTCAATCCACCCCTGGCTTAAGCAGTAAGTAAAAAATGACCGTAGACTAGATAACTTACGACGAATACTCGTTTTGGCGTAAGCTTGTTCATTGAGATAGGCCAGATAGAGTCTAACATCTTGATAGTCAATTTGCTTCAAATCGCCGCCACCGCTAGTCTCAATAAAAGACTGAAAGGCCGCTAAGTCTTGTTGATAGGCAGCTAGGGTCTTTTGGGAATAACGTCTTTCAACACTGATATATTGGAGAAAACGCGATATTTCCTCTTGCATGTGACCACCTACCCTCATTCTTTCTATGTCTTTTAGTGTATCACTTTTTTGCTCTTGAAGCGACTGCCCCGCCTCATTTGCTGTCATTTGTTAAGAATTGATAAACAAAAAGAGATTAAACCACGGTTTAATCTCTTTCATGCCGGCAAGGGACTTACTTACTTTTGAATGTCTTCTTGATAGTCACAGTGACTGCAAGCAACTTGTTTGCCCTTGCGACTTGTTTTTTCTACTAGATAGTGTTGGCAGACTGGGCAGTCGCGACCAACCGGCTTATCCCAAGAGACAAAGTCACAGTCAGGATATCGATTACAACCAAAGAAGAGACGATTCTTCTTGGATTGGCGTTCGACCACTTGGCCCTGATGACACTGCGGACAGGTCACGCCAATGGTTTTGACGATAGCTTCTGTATGGCGGCAATCCGGGAAGTTGCTGCAAGCATAGAACTTACCAAAACGGCCAATCTTAATGACCATATCGTGGCCACATTCAGGACAGGCAAATCCAGCAGGCTCATCCTTGATATCAATCTTAGCAACTTCTTCTTCGGCCTTGGTCAAATTGCCTTTAAAGCCTTCATAGAAGGATTCTAGGACTTGTACCCATTGGAACTTGCCTTCTTCAATGGCATCCAGTTCCGTTTCTAAGCCGGCTGTAAACTCAGTATTCACGATATTAGGGAAATAACTCGTCATGAGATTATTGACAATCTCGCCTAGTTCAGTTGGTTCAAACCGCTTAGCTACCATTTTGACATAGTAACGCTTGCGCAAGGTTTCAATAGTTGGTGAATAGGTAGATGGACGGCCAATCCCCTTTTCTTCTAAGACCTTAACCAAGGAGGCTTCGTTGTAACGAGCAGGTGGTTGGGTAAAGTGCTGACTTGGATTCATATCCGCCACCTTGACTGCTTCTCCAACTTTTAAGTCTGGCAGGAAGTTATCCTTAGTCCCTTGAGATGGATAAACCTTAAGGAAACCAGGGAATTTAATCTTAGAGCCATTTGCACGGAAGCTTGCACCATTCTGACTTAAGTCGCAACGAATGGTATCGTAGACCGCATCTGCCATCTGACTAGCCACAAAACGGGACCAAATCAAATTATATAGTCTATATTGGTCCTTAGTTAAGGATGCTTGGATGGACTCAGGAGTAAGTGTCACATTAGATGGACGAATAGCTTCATGGGCATCTTGTGCACTTTGACTATTACGGACCACTTTACCAGGCCCAAGGTATTCAGATCCAAAGGTCTCATCAATATAATCCAGGGCCGCTTGACGAGCACTTGGCGCAATACGGGTTGAGTCAGTACGCATATAGGTAATCAAACCGACGGTATTGCGGCCAATGCTTATCCCTTCATAGAGCTGCTGAGCAACCATCATGGTCTTGCTAGTACGGAAGCCAAGACGATTAGACGCTTCTTGTTGTAGGGTTGAAGTTGTAAATGGCGCTTGAGACTTGCGACGACGCTCCTTCTCCTCAATCTCATCCACCTTGAATGGGGCCTTTTGATCAATGCGTTTCATCACCGTTTGGACATCGTCATGACTCTTAAGCTCACGCTTTTTGCCATCCAGTGCATAAAAATCAGCCTGGAACTTGCTCTTGCCCTTAAGGAAGGTTGTCGGAATATCCCAATACTCTTCTGGTTTGAAGTTGCGAATTTCCATTTCACGGTCAATAATCAGTTTCAATGCCGTCGACTGTACCCGACCAGCAGATAGACCTTTTTTAACTTTCTTCCATAATATAGGTGAAATAGAATAACCGACTACCCGGTCCAAGATACGACGCGCCTGTTGAGCATCAACCAACTCTTGGTCAATGGCACGCGGATGCTTGAAGGCCTCCTTAACAGAATCCTTGGTAATTTCGTTAAAGACCACGCGATTCTTGTCATTAGGATTCAACCCAAGAATATATGAAAGATGCCACGCAATGGCTTCCCCTTCACGGTCCGGGTCGGCTGCTAGGTAGACTTTTTCAGCCTTTTTGGCATATTTACGCAGTTCTTTAATGGTATCTCCGCGACCACGAATGTTAATGTAGCTAGGTTCAAAATGGTTGTCGATGTCCACACCCATTTTACTCTTAGGCAAATCACGCAAGTGTCCTTTGCTGGCTACTACTTTATAGTTCTTACCCAAGTATTTATCAATAGTTTTTGCTTTGGTTGGTGATTCGACAATCACCAGATATTTATAAGTCACCTGATCGACACATCCCTTTCTCGAGCAAGGGGGCTTGCTTCAATGTAAATCGTATCAATCTTAGACGAAACCGGATCGCTTGTCAACACTTTTAATTCTTTATTGCTTGGAGACGATAGAGACTTTCCAGCTCTCCCAAGAAATCTGGCAGACTATAAATGGCATTAGCTCCCGCTTCAATTAACTGATTACATCCGGCCGAATTGGTCTCACTCAAATGTCCTGGACAGACATAAATCTCTCGATTATACTGTAGGGCAAAATTAGCTGTGATGAGACTCCCGCTCTTCAAGGCAGCTTCCACAACCACCAGTGCTGGTGCAATCCCCGCCACCAATCGATTACGCATAATAAAATGATGTTTTTTGATTCCTATATGAGGCAAATACTCTGACAAGAGTAAGTGGGATTGCCCTAATTCAGCCATAAGGCTTGTATGACTTCGTGGATAACAGGTGCCAAAACCAGCTGGTAAGATGGCAATGGTTTTGCCGCCAGGGGTATTAAGAGCAGTTCGATGAACCATGGCATCTACTCCCAAGGCCATCCCTGAGACACAGATATAGCCTGATTGACATAAGGCTTGAGTTAGAGAACTAGCATCTTTTTGACCTTGGAGACTTATGGCTCGTGTCCCAACAATGGAAATTAGTGGCTCTTGTAGCCATTCAATATGCCCCTGATAGTAGATTAGTAAGGGAGGTTTAGGAATCTCTAACCATGCCCTAGGATAAGTAGGCTCTCCAATCATAAGCGTATGCTTAGCCAAATCCTTGACTCGCAGATAGCTATGGTCATCTAGATAAAAATGGAAGCCTGGACTTTCTAATATGCCTTCTTCTTTTTGGACTTCTATCAGCATGGACTGACAGTCCACAAGGCTAAGTGCATGACGATGACAAGCTCTATTAATGGCATGCTTAAGGTAATACCAAATCTCACGATAGTTAGCACCTTCAAGGCTTAAAAGAATGAGTTGTTCCTTCATCGACATATCCATCAAGATTCCCCCTTCATACTATATATAGTCAAAAAGGAGAATAAAATACGCCTATAAAAGATAAAAAGTTACAAGACTATATAAATAGTAAGAAAAGCATATATAAGAAAAAACTGGGATTGAATCCCAGTCTCCCTTATTCTAGTTAAAGTTCTTATAGGGTACCTTCTTTAGATAAGCTATCTAGCAAGTCAAGCCCTTGACGGGACATACCATCAATAATGAAGTGATATGGCTGTCCTTGGTCATCATAGAGAATAAGACCTGACAAATAGCCTTCGTGCTTAAGGTATTCTAAAGCTGAAATCACCTGGTCTTGGATATATGAATGTGCATCTACAAAGTCTAATAGGTTTTCCAATTCCAAATGAACGGGCAGCTGACGATCAAGCGCTAAAAGTAAGTCCCTCACTAGAGATTTTCTTGGTCTCATAACACTCTCCCTTTCTGATGACTAAACCAGGCATCCTACCACTCATTTTGTTAACTCATGAGCATTACTTGGTGCAATATATCCTCGCTTCAAAATAGATTATATAACTATAATAAAGCGTTTTAAAAGCTGTCAAGTAAGTGTAAATAAGCCAGCAGACTAAATAAATCTGCTGGCTTAAGGGCTGTCTAAAGTGTCTTCTTCTTCTTGGCTACCTTACTCAAGCTTACCTTAGCTAAAGTATTGTAAGCTTGGAATTGATTAATAAAGGCATGGTCGCTAACCTCACGCTTAAGGCCTATCATATAGTCTAACTTAAGCAAGGAATCGCCATCTTCAAAAGAAATGGAGGCTAGTTCTACAGACTGACAAAGCGCTTCAAAAATACCCTCAAAGAGCAAATCATAATCTTGATCAGCCGAAATTTTCACTGTAAGATAACGCCGGGGTTGGCTTATATTAGCAAAATTGACATGCTCCAAAATCAAGAGAAGACAAGTCAAGACAAGGGTAAAGCCCAGGGCAAGGAAGACATAGCCCATCCCACAGGCTAAACCGATAGCAGTCGCCATAAAGATAACTAGCATCTCCTTGGCACCTCCTGCTGCTGAACGGAAGCGAATGAGACTAAAGGTCCCGGCCACCGCCACACTGGTACCTAAATTACCATTCACTAAGAAGCTAATCATGGCAATAATGGTTGGCAAGAGAGCCAAAGTAATAACGAAATCCTTTGTATAGAGCGTCTTGTACTTATAGAACCAAGCCAACCAGAGGCCAGTTATTAAGGCGACTACCAATGATATCATTAGCATTTCGGGTTTTGTATTGGCTTCATTAGCCACATAAACTGATAAGTGATAATGATAAGTTCTCTATGAGCTAATAGATATACTACAGTTGTCGTTTATAACCATATTCCACGCTTGTAGTTATTGTAATTCAAGTAGTTCCTACTTTTGTCATGCGATTGTTATACTTGAAAAACCGAATATAAAAAGCCTAACGAGAGTTCTATCGTCTCTCGTTAGACTTCAAATCTATACTTATTTATAAATCATCTACATCTGGGTCGTCTGGATCATATGGATCATCCACGTCATCTTTGTCATCAGATTCATCATCATCACTATCTTTCAAGATGGACTGCACATTGAGTAAAGGTCTAAATACTGACGGTACCTGTGACGACTCTGCATTAGTAGCTTGGCTAGCTACATGTTCAGAACCTGCGGCACTCTCACTTGGTTGAGAATTCGAGACTAAAACTTGGTTGGTCTCATGAACTCGTAAAATTTGCCCATCTATCACACTAATTTGGTACTGATAAATGGTATTTTGATATTGGAAAACGACAAAATAGCGGTCTTGAGACAGTTCTATTTCTAAGGCTTGGACTTGATTCAATGTCAAGCCCGCCTCTGCTAAGGCATAATCTCTAGCTTGATTGCTAGAAACTCTGAGCTCACTTATTTGACTATCTGCCACCTGGTTGGCAGGTGGTTGTGCCATCACAAAGACAGAACGTGATAGCAAGACTAAAGTAGCCACTCCTAAAATGACCAAAACGGATAAGAAGCGAATTGGATAGCGATTATCCATAATAGCAAGAATACGTCGCTTGAGGTTAAAGCGATTAGAATAGAAACAAGTGGTTAAAGCCACTTGGTTTTTCTTACTACGGTCAATCATGGTCAGGATTGTCTCACCATAGAAGATGCGATAACTAACATCTTGTTGGGCTAATACGGTAGCATCACAGTACATTTCCCCTGCTTCCAATAACTCTTTGCTTGCGAAACGAACCAATGGGTTGTACCAGTAGAGGCTCTTAATAAACATAGCTAAGAGACTAACATAAACATCCCCGTGCTTATAGTGGACTAATTCATGATGGAAGATTAAACTAAATTCTTCCTCTGTATAGTCAAGCTCAGGGAGCACAATGGTTGGTTTTCTGAAGCCAAATAAGAGAGGACTGTGCACCAAAGGACAATAAATTAGCCCAATTTCGCGTTTTACACCCACAAGAGCTTGCATCTCAGCTAAGTTTTCCCAGATGGTTAAATCTTCAACAGGGTCGCCCCATCGTTTGAGCATGGTCTGGAACTTGATGTAACTATAGAGCTGACGTCCAAGACAAATCAAGACACCTAACAGCCAGACCAACAAGATAGCATGCAAAATGTTAAAGGACCATGTAGGAGTTGGCACTGGTGCTCCTGAAGCTTTTAATGGTGTCGACCCTAAATGAGTCGGAGCTGAGGTCGGGAGTAATGGTGCGGGTGGCTGCACCTCAATTAAGCCTAAACTAAAGGCTGGTCTAAATGGTAACAAGAGACTCAGGATAACCCCAATCCAGATATAATATTTACTCCGGACTGAAAGTCGATTCTTGAAGAGCATAAAACAAATACTGACAAGTGGGATTAAGCAAGAAACTGACAAGCTAGTCAAAAAAAAGTTAAAGAGTAAATCTTGCATCTAGTCCCCTCCTCACTAGGATTTATGCTGATTAAGCAGATCACGCAATTCGTCCATGTCAGAATCAGTCAAGGAATTTGAGCGGAACAAGTTATTGATGAAACCACTGAGAGAGTGACCCTTGTAACGATTTAAGAAGTCAGAGGCCTCTACCTCTAGATAATCTGCTTCCGAAACGAGTGCCGTATAATGGCGTTCACGCCCCACTCGTTCGCTATTAAGGTAGCCCTTTTCGGTTAAGCGAGCTAAGACCGTGAGCAAGGTTTGTGGCTTCCAATGGTTGTCTTCACCTAGATATTCAATAATCTGGGCAGAAGTAGTGGGCTGTGGCAATTGCCAGATGGCCTTCAAAATGGTAAATTCGCCATCAGCTAGTCGTTTAATTTTTGCTGCCATAGAAATCTCCTTTCGTATGATAAAATCAATCTTTCTCACTTTAATTCTACAAATGTCTAAGGGTTTTGTCAAGCCTATCTTGTATTCTCTATAGAAAAATCGGTTCCTTGTCGGAACCGATTGAATTTTAAGATTCATATGCTTTGTACATGGACTTAACCGGTTCAAAAGACCGGCGATGAATAGGTGTATAACCTACTCTATCTAAGGCATCTAAGTGTTCCTTGGTTCCATAGCCCATATTCCGTTCAAAACCAAACTCTGGGTAGGTCTTGCTGTATTGGACCATTAACTCATCTCGATATACCTTGGCGATAATAGAAGCCGCCGCAATGGATAAGGAACGTTGATCGCCTTTGACCAAGGACTCTTGTGGCAAATCAGAATCAATATTAATGGCATCTAACAGCAAATAATCAGGTTTTACATTTAGGGCTTCAACAGCAGCCTTCATGCCCTGGCGGGTGGCTTGATAGATATTGTCCCGGTCAATAATGGCCGGAGGAATGGCCACAATTTTAAGATCAAGGGCAACTTCGCGGATTTGGCGGGCGAATTCAAGACGTTTAGCATGTGACAGTTGCTTAGAGTCTGTTACCCCGACTAGTAAATTCTGGCAATCTCTAGGTAGGACAACTGCTGCTACCACAACTGGACCAGCCAGAGGACCACGCCCTACCTCATCTAAACCCGCAATCACTTGATAGCCAGCCTCATAGGCAGCTATTTCATGTTTGAGTCTTTTTTGGTGTTCTTGATAGACTAACTCTTGATTTTGTATACGTTTATGGCATTGTTCAAGCAATTTTTGGACACTTTTACGCTCATCATTGGCCAGCGTCACTAAAAATTCATGAGATCTATCGTTTACTTCTAGCAAGGCTTGCTTAATTTGACTAACAGTTAACTTAGCCATTAATTTTCACCTACAGTGGTAACACCCAAAGGTACTTGATCCAAGGTCAAACTACCTAATTGATGCTGACGATAATCAGTGACTAATTTTGTAGACGCCTGGTCATAATCCTCTTTAAAGCCCAGTCGCTTGGTAATAACTAAAAGTAGTTCTACTAAGGGCAGTTGGCACTCTTGCTCAGTCACGCGGTAACGTTGCTTAAGCATATCTGAATGATTGGCCAAGACTAATTCTAATAGATAAAGAGCCAAATCATCCATATGAACCAGTTGGTCCTTGATGGCACCCGTTAGAGCCAATTTTTTGCCCACCAAAGGATCATCAAATTTAGGCCACAGAATCCCTGGCGTATCCAGTAACTCGAAGTTACGCCCTACTTTTAGCCAACGTTGCGCCTTGGTTACCCCTGGCTTATTCCCGGTAATAGCCTGGTTCTTACCCACAAAGCGATTGATTAAAGTGGATTTACCTACGTTAGGAATACCCAGAATCATCAGGCGAATAGCACGTGGCTTGACACCTTTAGCAGCTTGTTTGGCAAAGTAATCTGACATAAGTAGCTGACACTGCTTCTCAAGTTGTTTGAGGCCTTTACCATGCTGAGCATCGATGGCCAAAGCATGAATACCTTGACTTTGATAGTAATTAATCCAGGCCTGAGTCTTAGCAGGATCTGCTAAATCAGCCTTGTTGAGGACCATAATACGAGGCTTATTACCTACAATTTCGTCAATCAAGGGATTACGACTGGATTCAGGAATGCGAGCGTCGACTAGCTCAATAACAATATCGACAAGATTGAGTTTTTCCTTGGCTTCACGTTTGGCCTTGGCCATATGGCCAGGAAACCATTGAATTGGTTGTGACACGAACTTTCCTCCTAGGATATAGTTTAGGGTGCGCTAATAGACAGGGAACCATCTGCTTGGAGCTGATACTGCGCCATGCGTCTCATGTGGTTGAAGGGCCAATAAACCAGATCCGCTTTCCCCTGAACCGAGGCAATGGGTACCAAACCAAACTGACGGCTATCACCCGATCCAGGTCGATTATCCCCCATGACAAAGTAGTAACCCTCTGGAATAGTCTCAATTCCCAAGGTATCCCACAAGGAAAAGTCTTGGGTAAATGGATGGCTATCAGCTTGAGATTTATTAGGTTCTAAATAAGGTTCAGGCACTGGTAAATCATTGAGATAGAGTTGGTCATTGTGCACTCTCAATCGATCACCAGGCAAACCAATAACCCGCTTAACATAGGAATTTCCTGACCCTTTTGGATCAGGAAATACCACTACATCAAAGCGATTAATCTTAGCACTAGGAAAGAGCAGCATGTGCTCTCCATGATGGAGGGTTGCCTCCATAGAATGGCCATCAACCTGAAAAGGCTGCAGAATGTACTGCCGAATACCTGTTAGGATTAAGACGGCAATCATGAGATAGAAGACCACATTGACCAGGTCACGGCCTAGTTTTTTTAGCGATCTCATGAGTTATTTCCTTGCTTAAGTACTTCTTTGGCCTTGTCGTACTGCAAGTCATGAGCCTTGAGATAATCACGAGTTGCCTCATTGAGGGCGTCTGCCGTCTTACCGGTTACTTGCCCATCTTCAGTCAATCCCTTATCCTTCTGGAAGGCCTTGACAGCAGCTTCCATCTTATCATCAAAGTATTCAGTAGACTCTAATTCATAGCCTAAAGCTTTAAGAATTAAAGCAAGATTTTTTACCCCATCGTTAGATTGACCTTTGGCAAGGGTATCATCGTAGCTGAGGCTAACTGCCTTAGCCACCGGTTCTTGCTCGACCGCAACAGTTGGCTCAATCCCTTGTTTATGAATCCACTCACCTTTTGGCGTTAACCATTTAGCGATCGTTAACTTCAATTCGCCAAGATCTGATTGATTAAGAACTTGTTGAACTGTCCCCTTACCAAAAGTCTTCTCGCCTACTAAATCATGTTTGGTATTTTCCTTAATAGCAGCCGCTAGAATCTCACTAGCTGAAGCTGAACCACCATCTACCAAGAAGACATAAGGCTCCGTGATTTTGAAGTCACCGTAAAGCTTAGAATCTGCTGAAAAGACAGTCGGATCACTGCCACGTTCTTGAGTTTGGAGGATGACATCGCCATCTTTCAGGAACATATTGCCGATGGCAAGCGCCTGACTTAAGAGGCCACCTGGGTCATTACGCAGGTCGAATATGAAGCTCTTAGCTCCGTCTTCTCGGGCTTTCTTAACAGCATTCTCTAATTCCTTACCGGTATTCTCACCAAATTGGATAATTTTGATGTGGGCAATGGTCTTATCTTGCTCATCCAAATTGCTAGTCACTGAATAATTTGGAATGGTGTCACGGGTTAACTTAACCTCGAAGCTAGAACCACCGCGACGAATCACGAGTTTGACTTCAGACCCCTTAGGGCCACGAATGAGTTTCATGACTTCTTGTGTTGTTTTGTCCTTAAGCTCTGTCCCATCTACGCTGACAATGACGTCATTAGGCTGCAAACCAGCCTTAGACGCAGGCGTATCATCAAGCGCACTAATGACAACCATCTCGCCACCTTTGACTTGGAATTGAACCCCAATCCCTTCAAAGGAATCACTCATGGCATTATCGAAGGCATCCGATTCTTCCTTGTTGAAATACTCTGAGTATGGATCTTCTGTGGCAGACACCATCCCCTTAAGAGCACCTTCTAGTATTTTCTCCTTGTCTATTTCCTCAATGTAGCCTTCGCGAATAGAACGATAGACTTCCTGAATCTTCTGTATATCTTCATCCGATAGCTGTTCTTTTGAACCAAAGAGGCTAAACGGCGCTGCAGTCACTGGAACAGTCGTTGAAAGTACACTGGTTGTCACTAGTAAGGCAGAGAACCATTTCAATCCTTTGCTTAACTTCATCGAATCCCTTCTTTCCAATAATTAATTCGCTTATTTGCTTTGGAGCGCGTAAGCTGTTTCTAAGGCAACTTCCATCATTTGTGTGAAAGTTGTTTGGCGTTCTTCAGCCGTTGTTTCTTCACCCGTAATTAAGTGGTCGCTGATGGTACACATAGCTAAGGCTTGACGGTTGTGTTTAGCTGCCACGGCATAGAGCCCAGCTGCTTCCATTTCAACCGCTAAGACACCATAGCGTGCTAATTTAGCCTTGTCTAACTCTTCGTTATAGAAACGGTCACTAGACAGAATATTACCGACATGGATATTTTCCTTAGGTAACTTTTCTGCTGCTAAGTGGTAAGCAGTATCTAGAACCTTGAAATCAGCTAAGGCTGCAAAGGAGACTTGACCATTGAAGATATTGGTTAGGCAGCTAGAGTCTGTCGTCGCTCCTTGGCCAAAGACAATATCACGAACCTTAACAGATTCTTTCATCCCACCAGCAGTCCCGATACGGATAATCGTCTTAACGCCATAACTTTGATAGAGCTCTTCTGCGTAAATCATAGCTGACGGAATCCCCATACCCGAACCCTGCACAGAAACTGGAACGCCCTTATAGGTCCCGGTAAAACCGAACATGTTACGTACAGTATTATAACGCGTCACATTCTCTAGGAAGGTTTCAGCAATATATTGGGCACGCAATGGGTCCCCTGGAAATAAAACAACTTCAGCGATTTGGCCTTCTTGGGCTGCAATATGAATCGACATAAAATGTAATCCTTTCTATTTGTTATAAAGATACTGTTGCCACGCATCATCAAAGATGGACAGTAGGCGTGAGTAATGAGGGTTATCTTCCATGTAACGTGAGATTTCATCAAACTCTTCGCTACGCTTGGGAAATCCTTGATCAGAGTGGATAGCGTTAGCCAAGCGACTCATGCGGTCCTTGGCACCATAGTCCACCGACCGAGAAATATAATCGTAAAAACTCTTTGCCATTAGGTCCTCCTTTGTGTTCGTATACAACCATTCTACCAAAAATAGGCCACAAGATGCAAAACATAGTCCCTAGGGCTTTAACTTTCTTTCTCAAGTCATTTGCGGTACAATGAAGCAAAGGAGGGAAAATATGAAAGAAACACTTAAATTATCCTATACTAAACAAGTCATCATTGAAGTCCTCAATGCTGCAACTCATGGTATTGGTGCCCTCTTGAGCATTATTGCCACGGTTGCGCTCATTCTCAAAGGCGTGCAACATAGCTCACATCTAGAAATCGTATCCTACGCTATATACGGTGCTAGCCTCTTCTTATTATTCTTGAATTCAACCCTTTATCATTCCTTTAGCCTGACACGCTATAAGGATGTCTTCCAGAAAATCGACCATTCTTCTATCTATCTCTTAATCGCAGGAACTTACACCCCCTACCTCATGGTTTCAATTGGGGGGCTTGTGGGTTATGGTTTCCTAGCCCTTGTCTGGGCCTTGGCTATTGGAGGCATTATCTTCGAGGTCTCTGCTATCGGCCGATGGCCAAAACTCAGTACTTTCCTCTATCTAGGATTAGGCTGGCTCAGTGTCTTCATCATCTACCCCTTAGCACAATCTATTCCCTTAACCGGGATTCTACTCTTAGCTTTGGGTGGTGTCACCTACTCACTGGGAACGATTTTTTATCGTATGAAAGACAACAAATGGATGCACATTATTTGGCACCTTTTCGTATTAGGTGGGGCCGTCTTTATGTTTTATAGCATTCTATACTTTGTATAAAAAAATCCAATGGCCGTGTGGTCATTGGATTTTTCATATATTTGCCAAAACTTCCTAGTCTTCTAGCACGATTTTCTATTCTAATCCTCTAAAGCGACTAGTTTTAATCCTCTCTTTATCAATTCCCTTATCTTTAAGGAAGTGCTTCATAGTATTGACGTCTTCGGGCTGTCCGGCTAATAGATAAGTCGCATCGTTACCATAGCGCTCAACTGCTTCATTTAAATAGGCTTGACTTTGAGAAAGACTCGAGCTGCTCTCATAGCTTAGATTTGCATGATTTTTAGCTGAATCTTCCAGTTCATTGTTAAAGACCAACACCCCTTTACTAAAATGACTCAAGACCAATTCGCGTTTACCTAGCTCTTCTTTGATAATTGGGCGAATGGCCGCAATGCCGACATCTGAGGCAAAACACACTAGTGGTTGATCACTATTAGTAATGGATAGGGAGTCTTCTAGCCAACTAAGCTTTAGTTCACTTCCCTCTGAAAGGCTAGTCAGGTTATTTTTGAAGAGACTGCCACTATCATGCGTCAAAATCAAAATTTCTTCTTCCTGAGGTGTTGAGGCAATAGTCAGCCAGCGACTATCTTTCCCCTCCTTAGCATCACTCCTGCTTGCGCCAGTGACTAGCTCCATATTTTTTGGATTGCTATCTTTATCTTTTGACAAACTAATCTTAGCGTAGGAGCCTGCCTTCCACTGCAGATTATCCGGTTTTTTTAAATGTATCAACCTTAAATCCCCATCTAATTTTTCAATCGAGGCTATAGTGAGTGTTTGGCTTCGACCAAGATAGGCGATAATGCCCCAAGTGATAAGACTTATAGTCGCAATAACAACTAGAAATATGTTTAACATTATTTTACCTCTTTTCTGTTTACGTTTTATCAACTTGATACTTCCTCTCTATTGATGAGTGAATATATATGATGTTCATTCATTATAGTGTAAAATAAAGAAGCAATTCTTTATTTTAAAATACCTTTAACAAAGTTAGTTGCGAGTATTTCAAGCGTTCTACTTAAATCTGGCACATCTTGTTCTGTGATTTGCATATCCATGTAATAGAAAAGATTGTAGACACGTAAAATATCCTGAATCTTATCTTGGGAGTAACCTTCTGCTAACATTCGACTGGTAAAAGTTTCGACTAAAAAATTGTGGAAAGGATTTGAGACTTTACCTTCTTCGGAGGAATAATATCCATGTAATTCATCTGCGATTGCAGGATTATACCACTCCTTAAGGATTTTGTTGGAAGAAACCAAGGAACGTGATCGTCCAAAAATTTGGCTAACTAGTTCAACCATGTCCATTTGCCAATCAATTTCTTCAATCATAGCTTGACGAGCGCGATTGTTCTCATCAATGTAGATATCCAAAAAAATGGCTTCTTTACTGTCATAATAGTTATAAAAAGAGCCGACTGCCATACTGGCCTGCTTGGCAATTTCTGAAATTCCTGTCGCTTTGTAGCCTTTTTTAGAAAAGACTTCATAAGCGGCTAACTTTAGAGCTTGTTTTTTATCCAATATTATCGTTCCTCCTTTTGCGTGGTTGAGTGAATATATTTTGTATTCATTCATATTCTATAATAGAAAGTTTAGCTTGTCAAACAAATTCTCCTCTCATCAACAACTAAATCCTAGTACTTGTAGCACTAGGATTTGAATCTCTCTATTAGTTTGACAAGATAAGTGCCGCAATCAATGGGCTTATAAAGACATAGAGTAAACCCGTCACACCAATTGCCAGACCTGCCATGGCGCCTGCGACTTGACCATATTTGAAGGCTGTCCCGGTCCCAACTGCGTGTCCCGTTCCGCCTAAGGCTAGCCCAACTGCTACATGGTCTTCAATCTTCAAGACTTTTAAAACAACAGGTCCTAGAACGCTTGTTAAAATCCCAGTAGCCACTACAACGACTAAGGTCACAGTTGTCATGCCTTGCATCTTGTCGATAATTCCCACCGCCATAGCGGTCGTAACTGATTTAGGGAAAAGCGAAATCGCTAAGAAGAAATCCATACCAAATAGCTTAGCAAGGAGTGCAGTAAATGTCGTATTAATTAACACCGCAATTGAAGTCCCTAAGAGAATACTGCGTATATGGTGCTTCATCAAGTGGAAGGTTTTATAAAGCGGAATGCCCAAAGCTACTGTTGAAGGCACAATTAGGGTGTTAAGATAACTGCCTCCCACATAATATGCACGATAAGGAATGCCGGTTAGCTTGAGTACTACAATAATTAAGATAGTCGCAATCAGAAGTGGCGTCGTCAAAGGATGAGGCCAACGTCGATTGAGACGCATACCAAGATAATAAGCTAGAATGGATAGCCCAAGACCAAATAAGGGATTTTCCCAAAAATTAGCAGTCACCTAGTTTACCTCCTCAGTAAAGTCATCCACAAAGCGGTCCTCGTAGTTACCTTCATAACGGTTCTTAACATAATTAACCACTAAGGCAATAACTACAATATTAAGCACAATGGCACCTACTATGATGAGCACAATAGGTCCAAGAAAAGGCGCAATGACCTCATAACGGTCCATAATCCCGACAGCAGCTGGTAGAAAGAGAATGGTCATATTAGCCAAGAGAAAGTTACCTACTGCATTGACATGACGTAAACGCAGGAGCTTGAATTCAAGGGCTAAAAATAGGAGGATTAAGCCCAAAATAGAGCCAGGGATTGGTAATTGAAAATAAGTCGAAATCCCCTCTCCTATAAAGGCCAATAAGACAATAATCATGAA
>CBDFAX010000016.1:0-44926 GCA_965245735.1 uncultured Abiotrophia sp.
TCTTATAGTCCAGGGCCGAGAAGGAATCGTCGAAGATATAGATATCAGGACGCTTGACTACGGCACGGGCAATAGACAAGCGTTGCTTCTGACCCCCAGACAGGTTGCTGCCGCCCTCTTCCAGGAAGGCTTCATAGCGTTCTGACCGGCTATGAATAAATTCCCGCGCCTGGGAGATATCGCTGGCCTTCTCCAACTCGCCTTCGCTGGCATTCCATTTGCCATAGCGCAAGTTATCACCGATGGTCCCGGTAAAGAGCAAGGACTTCTGCGGGATAAAACCAATCTTCTGGCGCAAGGCCTGGAGGTTGTAGTCGCGGACATCGACGCCATCCACCAGGATTTTCCCTAGGGTGACATCATAGAAGCGCGGAATGAGCTGCACCAGAGAGGACTTACCACTCCCGGTCGACCCGATAAAGGCAATGGTCTGGCCAGGCTTAACTTCAAAGCTAATATTATGAAGAACCGGACTCTCCGTCTCACCTGGATAGGCAAAGGTCACATTCTCGAAGCTTAGATAACCTCGCGTTTCCGTCTCAGCTACTCCGTTCGGATTTGGATCAATAGAAATCGGTAGATCCATGACTTCCTGCAGCCGGGCTGCCGATACGGCCGTCCGCGGATACATCATGAAGAGGTTGGCGAAGAGCATGAAGGAGAAGAGAGCATGGAAGGCATACTCTACAAAGGCTACCAGGTTCCCCACTTGGAGCGAACCCTGAGCGATTGGCTCCAAGGCAAACCAAACAATGGCCACAATCATCCAAATCAAGATATGGACGAAGAGCGGGTTGGCCCAGCCCATTAATTTGAAGAGACGGGCTGAGGTCTCGGTATAGGATTGGTTTTGCTCATTGAAGCGTTCCTCTTGGAAATCCTCGCGCGCAAAGGCCCGAATGACCCGCAAACCGGATAGGTTCTCGCGGGCATACTGGTTAATCTTATCTAGCGTCTTCTGCTGTTGCTTAGATAGGGGCGTCGACCTTCTGGCCAAAAACCAGATGGAAATGGCTAGCGGTGGCACCGCCAATAAAATCAACCAAGCCAGGGACGGGCTGGTTACCAGAATCATGACCATGGAAGATGCTATCATAAAGGGGGTAATCATCCCCAGACGCAGACTTTGGTCGGCAAACTGCATGAGCGCGAAGGCATCCGAAGTTATCCGGGTTACCAAACTGGAAATCCCAATCTGCTCATATTCATGGTGGGAGAACTGCTGGATTTTGTCATAGAGATCATTACGCATCTCCCGAATCATCTCGGTCGTCAGCTTGCTGGCGGTGTAGGAGAGCAAGATACGCCCTGCCACCCCGGCCAGAATCACTAGGAACATGATGACAGACCAGTAATAGAGTCGGCTGACATCGTGAGGCAGGATGGCTTCGTCTACCATCCGAGCCAGGATGGTTGGCAGGCCCAAGTTAACTAAGACAAAGAAAAAAGCCCCTAAGAAATCTAGAAACAAGAGCTTGGGATGCTTGCGTAAATAACGCCAAATGTACTGCATATAGAACCTCCTTTTTGTTCTTGATTAGTTGAGAGTCAAAAAATAGAGGCATCGACCGACCGGCCCTGCCTCCATTTATCTGCTTAATCCGCTTCTTATAAAGCTTTCTTAGCTTGTTCTACTAAAGCAGTGAATGCTGCTGCATCGTGAACTGCTAAGTCAGCCAACATTTTACGGTTCACTTCAACGCCAGCTTTTTTCAAGCCGTTCATTAAGACGCTGTAGCTGATCCCGTTCATACGAGCTGCCGCGTTGATACGGGTAATCCATAAACGACGGAAGTCACGTTTTTTCTGACGACGGTCACGGTAAGCATACATGTAAGATTTCATTACTTGTTGCTTAGCGGTCTTGAATAAGAGATGTTTGGCACCGTAGTAACCTTTAGCTAATTTTAATGTACGTTTACGACGTTGACGGGTAACGTATCCACCTTTAACACGTGGCATAGTAAATTCCTCCTTGGTTCTTCTCTAGTATTATAATTGCGAAATTTGTTGTTTAATACGTTTGTAGTCTGAATTAGATACTAAGTCAGCTTGACGTAATTGACGACGTTGTTTCTTAGTTTTACCATGGAAACGGTGGCTAGTGAAAGCGTGTGAACGTTTCAATTTACCTGAACCAGTCTTCTTAACGCGTTTTGCTAAACCGCGGTGTGTTTTTTGTTTTGGCATGGGAATTCCTCCTATAAAAAGATTAGTCTTGTTGCGCCGCTTGGGCTAATGGGGCTAGCACGATGAACATGCTGCGACCTTCCATTTTTGGTCGAGCTTCAACCGTTGACACATGGCTTGTGTCATCAATGAAGTCTTCCAATACGTCTTGACCCAATTCCTTGTGGGTGATGGCCCGCCCGCGGAAACGAATGCTGGCTTTGACCTTGTCACCATGTTCGAGGAACTTGATGGCCTGGCGTAATTTGGTTTGGTAATCATGGTCTTCGATACCAGGAGAAAGACGAACTTCTTTGACGGTTACAATCTTCTGATTCTTCCGTTGTTCCTTTTCCTTCTTCTGCATCTCATAACGGTATTTACCGTAGTCCATAATCCGAGCAACAGGTGGCTTGGCATTTGGTGAGACAAGTACTAGGTCAAGTCCGAAAGATTCTGCAATAGTGAGCGCATCATTAAGTGATTTGACTCCGATTTGTTCACCATTGTCTCCAATCACACGTAATTCACGTGCGCGGATATCTTCGTTAATGATCATTTCTTTAACGATGGTAGTCCACCTCCAGTTAGATTTCGAGCCTTACAAGAAAAAAACTAGCTTGTGTACACAAACTAGCCGCTACTTATCCCCGCACCGAGGCGCAAAGGAAATTCTCTATCGGCCAAGCACCTAAGGGGATTGGCGAGAAACGGCTGGTTTCTACTTGTTTTACTCAACTACGATAGTATAGCACAGCTTAGACCGGGATGCAAGGGGGAATTTTTTGTTTTTGCTGGTCGCTTAGTTAGGTTGTGGGGCGTTGGCGCGTGACTTTTCGGAGCTTTTGGATAGGTTGCTGTACTTTTTTGGGCAGCCAGTGGTCCACAACTTTTCCTGGCTTTTGGCTCATTATCGACACTTTCCCAGGTAGCTAGTGGTCCACTCGACGGAGTGGACCACTGGCTCACGACTTTTCCTAGCTTTTGACCCGGTTTCGGCTCTTTCCCAGGTAGCTAGTGGTCCACTTTGAAGAGTGGACCACTGGCTCAAGGCTTTTCGGAGCTTTTGACCCCTTTTCGGCGCTTTCCCAGGCAGCTAGTGGTCCACTCGACAGAGTGGACCACTGGCTCACGCCACACTAGATCTTGCGAAACTTTGGCCTAGTTTTGGCTGTCAAAGTTGCCTTGTCTAGACCGGGCATTGGCACAGTTTAGCCAAGCTGTTTTGGCTATGGAGCAGGCGCCAACCCAGTTAGCACCCCAACACCTCAAGATCCATACAGAAACACTACATATAGTTGTGGAACAAGTTTATAAACACTATATATAGTGTAAAGTCTATTGACTTCACACCTAGACTAGGGTAGCATAGGCTTTGAGGTGATAAGTATGAATCCACAAATTAGAGCGGCCCAAGATATTCAAGCTGCAGTTGACCGCCTGCACCAACAGGAGTCAAGTATTGTTAACGAGAATGCCAACAAGGACTGCCAAGTCTACAACACCCAACGAGACTTGACTGCCAGGCATCGTTGCTAAAGCCATCGGCATTGGCATGTTGCCGGAAGCAGTCGCCCTAGCCCATTTGAACGGCGACTTGCACTATCATGATTTAGACTACCATCCCTACCAGCCTATGACCAACTGCTGCCTGATTGATTTCAAGACCATGTTCAAGCTCGGTTTCAAGATTGGCAATGCAGAAGTCGATTCCCCTAAATCCATTCAGACCGCCACCGCCCAAATGGCGCAGATTATTGCCAACGTGGCGTCTAGTCAGTACGGGGGCTGTAGCGCCGACCGTATTGATGAGGTGCTGGCGCCTTACGCCCAGCTCAACTACGAGAAGCATCTCAAGCTGGCGGAAGATTGGATTCCCGACACCACCCAACACCATGACTTTGCTACGGCCCGGACTAAGAAAGACATCTATGACGCCATGCAAAGTCTGGAGTACGAGATTAACACCCTCTACACCTCTCAGGGCCAGACGCCCTTTACCACCTTGGGCTTCGGCCTGGGGACTTCCTGGATTGAACGCGAAATTCAGCGCGCCATCCTTAAGGTTCGTCTGGGCGGTATTGGCAAAGAGAAAAGAACGGCTATCTTCCCTAAGCTAGTCTTCTCCCTTAAGCGTGGCGTCAACCTGGCTCCCAAAGACCCCAACTACGACATCAAGGAGCTAGCCGTCCGTTGCGCCACCAAGCGCATGTATCCCGACGTCCTCATGTATGACAAGCTAGTCGAGCTGACTGGTAGCTTCAAGGCGCCCATGGGCTGCCGCTCCTTCCTGCAGGGTTGGTGGGACGAGCACGGTCAGGAAATCAACGCTGGCCGTATGAACCTGGGCGTGGTGACCCTTAACCTGCCCCGGATTGCCCTCGAGAGCCAAACTCTGGATGAGTTCTGGCAACAGCTAGAAGGCAAATTAGAGATAGCCCGTCAGGCCCTCTGCTACCGCATCGAGCGGGTCAAGAAGGCCAAGCCGTACAATGCCCCTATCCTCTATCAACACGGGGCTTTCGGTCGCAAGTTGAGTCGCGATGGCAAGGTCGATGACCTCTTCCGCGACAAACGGGCCACTATCTCCCTGGGCTATATCGGTCTCTATGAAGTGGCTACCCGCTTCTTCGGTCCCGACTGGGAGACGGATCAAGATGCCAAGGCCTTTACGATCGACATTGTCAAAAAGCTCTACCAGCACACCCAAGACTGGGGCAATCAATACGGCTATCACTTCTCCGTCTACGCCACGCCAAGTGAGAGCCTGACCGATCGCTTCTGTCGTCTGGATTTAGAGCGCTTTGGCTCGGTGCCCGATATCACTGATAAGGGCTACTATATGAATAGCTTCCACTACGATGTCCGCAAGAAGCCAACGCCTTTTGAGAAGATTGATTTTGAAGCGGCCTACCCGCCTTATTCTTCAGGCGGCTTCATCCACTACTGCGAGTACCCTAATATGGTTCAGAATCCTAAGGCTCTGGAAGCTGTCTGGGACTTTGCCTATGACCGGGTCGGCTATCTGGGCACCAATACACCGATTGATAAATGTTTTGAATGTGGCTACGAAGGGGACTTTAACCCGACCGAACGGGGCTTCGAGTGTCCTTACTGCAAGAACCGCAATCCCGAGACCTGCGACGTGGTCAAGCGGACCTGTGGTTACCTGGGCAACCCTCAGGCTAGACCCATGGTAGCGGGCCGCCACAAGGAAATCGTGGCCCGGCAAAAACACTTGACCATCCGCATTAAGTCCTCCGACAAAGACCCGGACCCAGCTGACGACAAGGAGGTCTAGTCATGGCCATTCCTGAGACGACTACCAAGGTGGCCGACTACAAGCCCTATAACTTCGTGGACGGCGAAGGCGTTCGTTGCAGCCTCTATGTCAGTGGCTGCCACTTCGCCTGCCCGGGTTGCTACAACAAGGTGGCCCAGAACTTCAACTACGGCACTCCCTACACAGAGGAACTTAAGGAAAGAATCCTGTCCGACCTAGGCGCCAGCTACTGTCAAGGCCTGACCCTACTGGGCGGCGAACCCTTTCTCCATACGGCAGTCCTGATTGACCTCTGCCAGGAAGTCAGACGGCGCTATGGCCACAGCAAGGATATCTGGTCCTGGACAGGCTATGACTGGGAGGAACTCATGCAGGAGACGCCGGACAAGTTGGAACTCCTGTCCTATGTCGATATTCTAGTCGACGGTCGTTTCATTCAAGAACAGTTAGACCTGACCCTGCAATTCCGGGGTAGCCGCAACCAGCGCATCATCGACGTCCCCAAGTCCCTGGCGACCGGTCAAGTCGTCATCTGGGATAAGTTAATCCGCTAAACACTAGACGATTTTTTGAAAGCACCCCATAAGTTGGATTTTGATTGTCCAACTTATGGGGTGCTTTTCATTTGATTGACTCTTTCTCAAGTCCTTATCTTCCATTATAGAAACTGGGATTTTTTAACCCTTAATATTATAGTTTAATGCAGAGTGTAGCGATGTAGTCATTTCCATAATGTGATAATCTATTTCTTTTATCACATGATTCATAAAAATCGATCATAGCGAGACCATTTTTAAGTTGTCCTCTAATTTGACTTTCTAAGGTATGGCTAAATTCATAGCCATACTCTGGATCTATGGTTATTTTGCCTTCCGCTTCAAGCTCTTTTGAATTAAAAGGTAGTGCAAACTTCAAAAGCAATTCCTCATCGGGTTTGTCCCATACAACGTCCGCATCATACATGTAGATCCAAGGATTCATAAATCCGACCATTAAGAGTCCACCCTTTTTCAATACTCGAGCGGCTTCTTTGTACATATTTTCTAAATCTTCTATATAGACATTTGAAACCGGGTTAAAAATAATATCAAAAGTTTCATCCTCAAATGGAAATGGTTTGGTCATATCGCCTTGAAGCGTCTTGATTTCTAAACCTTCTCTTTTAGCAACCATCTCGTCTCTTTGTAATTGTGATTTAGAGAAATCCATGATGGTAACATCATAACCTTTTACAGCAAAAACTGGACCCTGCTGGCCACCACCACAAGCTAAACCTAATATCTTTTTCCCCTTGGCTTTTTCAAACCATTCTGTCGGAACTTTTTTCCCAACAGTTAAGGCAACAGAAATTGGATTATTTCTAGCTTCTTCTAATTCTTCATGTGTCAATGGCTCAGTATAGGCATTATTTACATTATTCCATCGATCTTCATTTAATTCTATATAATTGTTCATCTTATGATCTCCTCGTTATTTTGTACTATTTCGACTTAAGCATTAGATCCTTTTCCCCTGTCTATAGATCACGCCTGTTCAATTCATATTCTGCAAGCCTGGCTAGTCCATCGCTTTTTTAATTATCTTATCGGTGTTGGGCGTTGAGCCAGTGGAAGACATCCTGATAGGACTGGCCGGCCACTTGGACCTGGGCCTTGCCACCGCCGCTGGCATTATCGGCCTCAAAACCACTCAAGCCTGGGCTTTGGCGAATGACTTCTGGATCTTGCACGCCCTGGACCTGCTGATTGAAGAAGGGAATCCAGGAGAAATGGCCGGAATAGCGCATCTTAGGCAAGTCTTGACCTTGCACCGATTGGAAGAGGGACAGCCAGATATTCTGCCCACCCGCATCGACTAGGTCCTTGTAAATCGGCAAGACATAGGCATTGGCTGGCACGGTCGGGTCATCCAGGCTATGGACAAACCAAATGGCCTGATCCTTGAGGGCAGCCACCTTGTCCTGGTCGAACCATACTCGCTGGGTTGGCACATAGGTTTGAATACTGCCCCGTTTCTTAGGGTCTTTGATCAGATAGTGACCGTTGTCCAGGCGCTGGAATTCATAGTAGGAATAGGCCGTTGCCTGGGGTACCAAGCCGGCAAAGTAGTCCGGATAGTGCAGGGCCATGTTGAGCGTCATATAGCCCCCGTTAGAGCAGCCCATGAGATGCACCCGATGCGGGTCAATCTGGGGATGGCTGGCCACATAGTCGCCAATGACCTGCATGAGGGACTCGGTATAGCGGGAATGGCCCGCCCCTGGCCCATTGAACCCGTCGCCCTCGTCCATCCAGTAGGTCGGCGTCTGCACCGCCAAGACGTAGGCGCCCTTAAGCTCAGGCTGGTCGGTCGCCGTAAAAATCTCTTGAACTTGTGGCCGACTAAGGGCGGTCACCTCATTGCCTAGCAGGGTAATACGGGGATCCTCGCCCCCTTCGGCTTGGCCATGCAACCAAATCAAAAGCGGAAACTTGGCCTGGGTCTGATCCTTGGCGGCCGCCGGCTCAAAGGCTCCATAGTGCAGAGTCTGGCTCTCCTCTTGGCCAGTCAGGGGATTGGTCACCCCGTCTACATGGACTTGCTCAAATTGATAGCCCGCCAAGTCCGGCAGCTCCAGATGGGGCAGGGCGTCATAGTCCGTCAAGCGAATCTGGGCCGACTTGCCCTCTTGGGTCGTCACCTGCACTGGCCCTACCGCGATGAGATAGCTAGCCTGCCATTGACTAATCAAGCGCTCCTGGTTGTAGCCAAAGAGACTACCTAAATCCCAAGAGTCCACCACCAAGTCCAAGGCCAGCCATTGACTGGCTTGTCCCTCTGGCAAGGCCTGGCCCTGCTCGTCGGCTAGATAGAGGGCACTCACTTGGCGCCCTTTGCCTTGGGTGGTGACCTCTAGCTGGGCATGACGATCCACTGCCGTCACGGGTTGGCTGACTTGAAGGACAATTTTGTTAACGGCCGGGCCAAATTCATAGCCCTGGGCCTGAATCTTGGCTTGGACCACCTGCACCTGGTCCGAATCTGCCTGGGCTCGCGCCGCTTGGCTGGCTCCCCAGCCTCTGATGACTAATAAGGCACCTAGGCAACCCACTAGCAGGGACCACCAGTATTTGGCTTTCTTCATGACGACAACCTCCCTTTTGTCTCCTATTCTAGCAGAAAAGCCCGAACCGCGCAAAAGCCCCCCTTACCAACCAGTAAGGGGGCTTGATGCTTGATTTAGTCCACTTTGGCAGCCAATTGCAAGGCCAGGCCAATGACATGGTGCATGTCATAGTAGCGGTAGTGGCCCAAACGGCCGGCGAAAGTCACCTGTGGCAGGGACTTAGCCAAGTCAGTATAGGCCTGATAGAGCTTGGTGTTGCGCTCATCATTAATTGGGTAGTAAGGCTCATCCCCTCGTGACCAGTTGGCTGGATATTCACGCGTTACCACAGTTTGTGGCTGAGTGCCATACTCGAAGTGTTTGTGCTCAATAATCCGGGTATAAGGCGTCTCGCGGTCCGTATAGTTAACCACCGCATTCCCTTGATAGTTGGCTTGGTCCAAAACCTCGGTCTCGAAGCGCAAGCTACGGTATTCTAATTCACCCAACTCATAGTCGAAGAACTGGTCGATCATACCCGTGTAGAAAATCTTAGGAAAGGCCGCCAAGTAATGCTCCTTATCCGCCAAGAAGTCTGTCTCTAGGCGCACTTCAATGTTAGGATGATCCAACATCTTCTCCACAATCTGGGTATAGCCCCCGATTGGAATGCCTTGGTAGCGGTCATTGAAGTAGTTGTTGTCATAGGTCATGCGGACAGGCAAGCGGCGAATAATGAAGGCTGGCAATTCAGTGGCTGCCTTGCCCCATTGTTTCTCGGTATAGCCCTTAATGAGTTTCTCGTAGATATCGCGACCTACTAGGGACAGGGCTTGCTCTTCCAAGTTGCTTGGCGTCTTTCCTGCCACTTCAGCCCGTTGCTCTTCAATTTTGGCGGCCGCTTCTTCCGGCGTCACCACACCCCAGAGCTTGTTGAAGGTGTTCATATTGAAGGGTAGGTTGTAGATTTCCCCGTGATAATTGGCGATTGGGGTATTGATATACTGGTTGAATTCCGCAAATTGATTGACGTAATCCCAAACGGCCTTGTCGTTAGTATGGAAAATGTGGGCGCCAAATTTATGAACTTGAATGCCCGCGATTTCTTCCGTATAGATATTGCCCGCCACGTGGTCGCGCTTCTCAATAACCAGGACGCGCTTGCCTTTTTTAGCAATTTCATGGGCAAAGGTAGCGCCAAAGAGGCCGGCACCTACCACTAGATAATCATATGTTTGTGTCATAAGTTTCTCCTTTTCTCCTTGAAAGCGGGCCTATTGGCCGAGTACTTGCTTGATTTGGGCTTGACGCTCAGCCAAGCTAGCCTCATCCACTTGCATCATATAGAGTTCAGCGCCCGGCATAGCGTAAGATGGCAGGCCAGTTGAACCGTGGCCGGTTAGGGCGACTGAGGTAACCGTGTAACTTTGACCGCTCTCCAGTTGCTCGTTCACCAGTTCCATGGCCTTAGCCAGTGGCAGATTGGTTTGCACCGACTGGCTCATGCGGTCCATGACTTCTTGGGCTTGGAGCAGGGTTTGGCGACTGCCTAATTTCTTAATCAGGGCGGTAATAACCTTCTCATGGTTCTTGCCGCGATCATTATCCCCACCTGACAGGGAGTAACGTTCACGCACGAAGCCTAGGGCTTGGTCGGCATTAAGGTGGAGTTCCCCGACAGGGAAATCGTATTTGCCGTAGAGAGAGGTAAAGGCTTGGTCGTTGTAGACGTCAATGCCCCCTACCGTATCGATGATATTGAGGAAGGAGGTGAAATTGAGGCGGACATAATAGTCGATTGGCGTGTCATAGAGACGGGCCAAGGTATGCATGGAAGCCTCCACGCCATAAATCCCCGCGTGAGTCAACTTGTCCTTCTGGTCTGCCCCGCCATCCGCAATCGGCACATAGGCGTCACGTGGCGTGGTGGTCAGAAGAATCTGGTGGGTCTTAGGGTTGATAGTGGCGATAACGTTGACGTCTGACCGGGAAACGGAGCTGACTGGCCCGAAGGTATCAATCCCTGAAATGTAGAGGTTGAAAGGCTGGTTCTCAGCTGGCGTCTGGCTGGTTTGCTGGTTTTCCGTCGCTGGTTTAGCCGGTTCTTCGGCTACTTCAGTCACATGATTGTACTGGTAGAGCTTCTTAATCTTGCTGCTGAAGTCGCTAGCCATGCCTTCTAAGAGGGACTCATAGCCTGAGTTGAGGACCATGGCTTGAGCCTTGCCATCCAGGAGTTGTTGGTAGGCCGCTAGGTAAGATGGCACTTCCTCAACGGTCACCCTTACCTGGCGTTTGGCCTTGAGGTCATCGACTAAGGCTTGGACATTATCGCGGTCTTGGCCTAGCGGCGCTAGAACCACTTTGCCGTCTAAGGCCGACACATCTGCCACGCCACCTTCTGCTAGAGTAGCCAGACTCATGGTCAGCTCTTTCTTCTGGGTATTGGTATTGAGTTTGTTGAAGAAATTGACGGTGGCATTCATTTGGTAGGCGCCGTAGCTAGCCCCCAAAATGACGATCGTGGCTAGGACCAGGGTGGTCTTACCTAGACGCTTGAGGCCATTGAGCAGGATGAGGAGCAGTAAGACCGCACCTAAGCCGCCCAAGAGCCAGAGATGGTAGCCGCGCCCGGCCAGAATTTTGTAGGTTAAGAGGAAATAGGCAACCAAGCCACTAGCTACCGCTGCCAAAATAATAAAGAGCCAGTTAATCCGCCAGAGCACTGACTTAGTCCGCCCATGGCTATGACGGGAGTGGCCGTGACGCCGGCCCTTTGAGTGATGTGATGCTGTCATTGTTAAGTTCCTTCCATTAATAGGATATCATTCCATCGTTACTTTTTGCACTAAAAGTTATTATAGCAAAGATTCCGCCCCGGCAAAAGCCCCTAAAAGGCTTTTTTTCTAGCTAGTAGCCCAGGTTTTTGGCCTTTTCCCAGGCCTCCCGCTCCAGCTAGTGGTCCACTCGAAAAAGTGGACCACTGGCTCGCGACTTTTCGAGCTTTTGACCTAATTTCGCCCTTTTCCTAGGGAGCTAGTGGTCCACTCCCAAAAGTGGACCACTGGCTCGCGACTTTTCGAGCTTTTGACCTAGTTTCGGCCTTATTCCGAGGAGCTAGTGGTCCACTCTCCAGAGTGGACCACTGGCTCACGGCTTTTCGGGCTTTTGACTTAGTTTCGGCCTTTTCCCAGGGAGCTAGTGGTCCACTTTCAAAAGTGGACCACTAGCTCTCGACTTTCATCTCGGCTCCTGCACTTTTCCTAGCCCCTGGCTTGGACCTCGTTTCCGCCCTTATTCCAAGCTCTCTACCTTACTTCTACCCCTTTCTTCCAGCCTCCCACATAGCCAATGGCCCACTCTTCTGAGTGGGCCATTGGTGCAAAACTATATTAGCGATGAATATCGGTATCTTCCTGGGTCCACTGGGTTTCTAGGTGGCTGACATAGCGGAAATCTTTGGTATAGAGTTGCATGCGCTGGCGAATAATCTCGTACCAGTCGGCGCCCTCGGTGACCGCGTAGCGATTGTAGTCGGCCATAGGCACCGTTTCGTAGAACTCGGCATTCTCGGCACCCGTAATATAGATTGGCATGAACTTCGGATCGGTGACCATCACTTGGCCGTCCTCGCCGCGTTTGAACGTCACCTCGGTGATGCCCCCTTGCTTATTAGCCGGGTAGATTTGTCCTGACATGAAGCTAGCCTGGGAGTAGATGGCAAAGGTCTGCTTGCCGTTAAACCACTGCATAGGTTGCAAGACGTGCGGATGGCCGCCTAAAATCAATTTGACGCCAGCATCGCTCAGGGCTTGGAAGACTTGCTCCTGAGTTGGATCTGGAGTAGTATCATATTCCTGTCCCAGCTGCAAAGTCACCACCACGGCATCGACCTTGTCTTTGAGGGCTTTGACATCTTCTACCATCTTAGGCAGGTCTACCAGGTTAATCAAATAAGGCTGGTCTTCTGGCACAGGCACGCCGTTGGTACCGTAGGAATAGGTCAAAATCCCTATCTTAATGCCATTCTTCTCGATAATGCGCGGGGTATCGTGATCTTCCTGGCTCTCAAAACTCCCTACATAAGGCATCTGCGCCTCTTTGAGGTTAGCAATAGAGGCTAGCGCCCCACGCGCCGAATAGTCCAAGGTATGGTTGGTCCCGTTGGTCACCATGTCCACACCGATAGCCTGAAGGGCCTTAATAATCTGCTTAGGCGCATTAAAGGAAGGGTAACCAGTCACCGGATACTGAGGGTTGGCCACAATGACTTCCATATTAGCCAAAGTCACGTCGGCATAGGACATGTAAGGGGCAATCTGCGCTAGCATTGGGTAGAAATCATAGGCGCCCCCTGGATTTTCCCAGCTGATGCCATCCTTGTGGAGCCGGTCGACCGCTGATTTGTAGAAAGGATTCTTGACGCTGGCCATCTCGCTGACAAATTCATGCAACAAGACATCGCCAACTGAGCGCAGCTTAAGCTCCCCATCCTTGCCTTCAAAAGGCGTCTCTTGATCCTTAGCCTTGAGACCTACCAGAGGTTCTGCCAAGACCAAGGGCTTGGGCTCGCTACTAGAGCTCTCACTCACCACTGACTCAGACTCTAGCGTCTGCAAACGATCGTGAGGCTGGCCTGCTAGGAGGCCAATCATGGCGAATCCAGCCACTAGAAAGAGAACAAAGGCAAGTGCAATAAGCTGCGGACGATACTTACTTAAAAACTCTGATTTCATAAACAGGACCCCTTTGTAGGAAGATAAGCGCTATAATTACAGGAATAAGACATTTATATTACATATTTTACATCCGCTCGGTCAACCCCGTCAAGCCATTCCCCTAAAAATATTAGAAAATTTACTTGAATTTTCGTCCTTCGCCCACAAAAAGCAAAAAACGGCAGAAGCCTCAGCTTCTACCGTTATCATCTATACTTAAGCCTTACCGAAGTAAGCCTGAATGCCTTGGACCAGACCTTTAATGAGCTTTTCCTGGTAGGCAGCTTGATTGAGTTTCTTGAACTCCTCGGCGTTATCCATGAAGCCTAGCTCCACCAAGGCCGCTAAACCATGTTTCTTCATTTGGTGATTCCTCCTAAAAAAATACACTCCTTGTGGCTTGTAAATCCTCGTCTATCATACAAGTAAGCCATTCAAAAAGCAATAGATTTTTGCTGGATTGGCACCAAGAAACCAAACTTTCATCTTCTAGTTAAGCCAGTGTTATTGAATGTCATCACATGGTGACAGAAGTCATAGCTCTGGCCTATTCAAAAAAATCCCTCGCGACTAACCATAGCCACGAGGGATTTTTGAAATTTGTTTATAAGAGAGCACGTATTTTGGCTGACTTCTACCCTATCTATTAGTGTAAACACTAATAGATAGGGAGACTGAATTAAGCCTTGCGTCTTTTTAAGAAACCTAAGGCCATCTGGCCTAGATAGCTGACAAACTGCTCGCGACTGAACCAGAGAATAGCTAAATAAATTAGGCCGAAGACAGAGGCCGAAAGCGCCAAGGTCCAGAATGGCGAAATCCAGTGTCTGAACAAGAAGGTGCTCAGCGTCGCCAGGACTGTCGCCAAGCCAATCTTGCCTAGGTCGGCGAGGACGACCATTTCTCTGAGTTGGTCGCGCAAGTACCAGGCCTGATAGATGGTGACAAGCAATTCTGCCAAGAGCGTGGAGAAGGCCGCCCCGGCTACCCCCCAGCTTGGAATCAAGACCAGGTTAAGGCCGAAGTTCAAGACCGCACCCCAACAGACAGAAGACAAGACCACCCGCTCCTTGCCTAGCGGTAGGAGAATCTGAATCCCTAATAAATTAGACAGACCAATCAAGACAATGGTCGGCATGACTAGTTGCATAGGGAAGACCGAAGGCAGGAACTGTTCCTTAGATAGGAAGAGAATAGCCGGCTCCGCCATGGCAATAAAGTAAGTCGAGAGTGGAATACTAGCGAAGCAGACGAAGGCAAAGGCCTTACGAGTCACTCGCTTAAAGGCTTCATGTTGTTCCGTCTGAATATAGTGCGACAGACGAGGTAGGAGCACCCCACCCAGGGCAGTCACCAGACTAATCAAGATGTTCTTAATCTTAATGGCCGCATCATAATAGCCTACGGCTTCCTTGCCAATCATCATACCTAACATGACAGAGTCCAGACTGGTATAGATGGTGGTAGCGACAGCCATAAGGAAGAACTGCAGGGCCGGGAAGAAGTGACGCCAGATCTCCAAGTTGGGCTCTAGCTTGAAGCTGATATAGTGGCGGGCGTGAATGAAGTTGAGGACATTGGCCCCCACCGTCGCAAAGACCAGAATCCCCCCATAGATCAAATAGTCCGAAGTTGAGTGAACCAGGAGGAACATGAGCACCAGGGACAAGCATTTGAAGGCAATGGAACGCACCGTAATATAGCGGTACTGCTCCAAGCCCCGATAGAGCCACTCCATACCGAAGAGATTGAAGACAATCCCCACCCCATTAGTCAGGAAGAGGGTCTTATCTTCCGCAAATCTTGGCACCAAGGCAATACTGACCAGATAGAGGGCCAATGCGCCTAAGGTGGTAATGGCATTGAAGAAGAAAATCTCCTGAACCGTCTTGTTGAGCTCCCGCTGCTGGTTACGCACCCGCGCGACCGCCCGAATCCCATAAGTCGGAATCCCCACCATCCCTAACATAGTGGCATAGCTAGCCACCGAAGTAGCGAAGGCAATCCGCCCCGTCCCCAGTGGCAGCAAGGTCCGCGAAATATAGGGAAAGGTAATAATAGGAAAGATAAAGGACGACACCGTTAAGATGAAGTTCATGATAAAGTTGATTTTAATGGATGCTTGTTTGTGTTGGGTCATGAGCGACCTCCTTATCAATAAATCATCTAACGAACCCAGCTTGCACGGTTTGGCCACAGTCTAACGAAGAGCCGGGTTAAGTAATAAGCGACTAGCCCCGTTAGAACTAAACGTAAGACCATCACGAGGACTAAGCCACCTAGGGACAGCATGCCAGCTGGTCCCAATAAGGCTTGTCCCAGACGTAATAAGACATAGTTCAAAGGGTCAGAGAAGATATAAATTCCCAGACCATTTAGCAAGACTGCCTTTACAAAGCCAGACTCCAAGAAGCCCTTCTTCTGAGCCAATGACTCCGCCAAGAGATAGGTCAGCCCCATCCCCGCGACAGCTGCCAAGTCATTGACTAGGCGTTGCAAAGCTGGAACGCCAAAACGCCCTACATAGAGCGATAGCAATGAGCAAACGATAAAGGCTGTCAGCCAGATAGTTAAGAAGACCGCTCGCTTAGTCCGAAAATAAGAAGTTAAGGTCTCGCGATAGAATTCGAAGACAGCTCCTAGCATATACCAAAGGAGAAACTCCATCGGTAGGCTAATTAAGGATAGCCCTACATAGGCACTTGCTAGATGGAGCCCCCATAGTGGCAGGAGATACCAAACCTGCATACGAGGCACTAAGAAATAAGCAACTAAAGCCACGACGAACAAGGTATAGAGATACCACAAGTGCGAGTTACCTAAAAGCGTTAATTGGCTACCTTCCGCCATTAAGAAATTAGCCTGCCCAAAATAGCCACTCAGATACTTAAGAGGCACTAGATAGAGCAAGGTAAAGACTAGATAAGGAATCATGAGACGTTGCCATTTAGCTTCAGCAAAGGTGCCAAAGCCTGACCATCGCCCCTTCTTAGTCTGCAGCGCGAATAAGGCGCCCGAAATAGCCATAAACAGAGGCATATGGAAGAGATAGATGACATAGCGAAATTTATCTATAAGATAATACCACTTGAATGAAGTTCCACTGGGGGCAAGCGCTAGTATATTTACACCACCAAATTCATTTCCTACCTTATAATATGAGATATGACTAACTAAAACTAGAAGAATGGCAAATACACGTAATACCGTGTATTCATTAATTCGTTTAGACTGTTGCATCGAATCTCTCCTTCTTCAAAATTTAGTGATTAAGGGTAAGCTTATTGATAAGCGCTGCATATGCTGTCGCGGCAATCACATTAAAAAGCATCGTATTGTAGAAGATAGTTGTTAACATCAAGATGAAGTACAAGCTAATAGCACACTTAGTTCGATTAGTAGAGGCGCCTGGTGCAAACAGTGCCATAAAAGGTGCAAACTGAACAATGCCTTGTAGGATGCCACCTTGAGCTAAAACAACGAAAAAGCTATTGCTATATCCATAGTTTGGTCGAATTGCGCCGTTCATATAGTATTCAATACTTCCAAGACCACTGAAACCCCACCCTGTAATGAGGCGATTGCGCCAGGCATTAAACCCAGCTACATAATCATCCATTCGAATAGTGGCCGAGTTACTAGCAGCCTTATCTTCAATTACTCGAGTTAAAGCATATACAAGTGCTGGAGTCGCCAATAAAGATAGAAAGCGAAAGCGGCTTTTCCGCACGAACAATACGTAAGCTAAGAAACCTATCCCAATAACGTAAATCCCTGTTGTTGAGAAAATTGTTGCTCCTGTTAGTAGGATAACCACTAACCTCCACTTACTTAATTCTTCTAATAAGAATAACTCGATGATAAAGGCCAATGAAATAATCAAATTCCACATTGGTCCTTCTGTGAAGAAGGCACTATTACGAATAAATGTAAAGCCCATAACACTAATACGTTGAGTTTCATAATATAAATGGTAGTAGCTATTTACTATATTACCACCACTCCAAGCATTCACAACTGTGCCACTTGGCTTTAATATCCCTAGGAGGCTTCCGAAGAACCAGAAAAAGAGAGATAGAACTGCAAAAACTACCACAATTCTATTAAAAGCTAGCAAGAAATCCTTTAACTCCTTACGAAAAATCATCAGAGTTAGTGTAATAATAAATACCGGCAAGGCAATCAAATTCAACAAGATGAAGTCTCGGCTTAAATTTTCTGATAGATTTCTTAGCAACAAAACACCTTCTATTCCATAATAGCCACCTAGTATTAGCATAGTGTTCTGGAATAATCTCGATGGGATTCTTGTTTCATATATTAGAAATGCACACTGTCCAATTGAATAGACAAGCAAAGTCACATACCATAAGAGACGGTTTTGATGAACAGCATACATGGTCTGGCATTGCAATATTAGTAAACAGGCCCATATATAATAACTAAGGGTCGCAATTCTTACTTTCATTTTTTCACCCAACTTCTTTTGGTTCTTCTGTACATACTAAGAATACTACGCAATTATGAATATAATCTTTAATGTTATACGCAGGTACAACAATTGAAATAAGTTTTTCCATTAAAATACTGAACTCCTGTTCTTTTAGCCTAGTAGAATATTAGCTTGTAAAATTCACGGACAGAGTTGATGAACTAAATGATCCCATTGATTCATTATGGTGTCCTTTTGAAACTTTTCTGTATCAAGCATAGCTCGTTCAGAAAAATCCCGACGTTTTGACTCTTGTTCAATTAAGAGGCTAATCTTATCACTCATATCGTCTATATCATATGGCGTAACTAAATAGCCATTGACACCGTCAATCACTATATCAGCAGGGCCTGTTGGACAATTAAAGCCCACTACTGGCAAACCATACTGTTTTGCCTCTAATAGGACTAGCCCGAAACCTTCGAGCACATTTGTTTGCGATGAGCTAGGTCTTATTCCGCTTCCTTACAAGCAGATAGAGTCGGGGAGTCCAGAGAAAGAGCTGGTACTTCAACTTAAACTGGAGACTAACATGGTGCGATTGCCGAACGGTGTCCTGATAAACTCGCAAGCGCCGGCGTATCCCATCAAGCTCTCCATACTGCTTAGCATTTGCAATTAGATCAATCAACCGGAAAGAGCCAGCCACACATTTGATATTGAGCGCAGCCTCCACCCGCTCAGCTTGATTACCAAATCCAGGCAAGAGCGCTCGATTTGCCTCCACCGCATCATAAAAATCATAGTGTTTAAGGCTAAAGTTTGAATTAACCGTACTTCCTGACCTTTGGTAATAATGATAGGTCACCAAGGGGCTTACCACAATCGTCTGAGCTGCCAAAACATGGGCAGCAGCAACAGAAAAATCCTCATAAATTTTCCCTACAGGAAATGGGTGGGACTCAATCAGCGACTTGCGATAGAGCTTACCACACGCGGAAACAGTCGCTTCATGATTATAGAGCATGGCCTCCAGAGCTTCTGCTTGACTGGATGTAGAGAGCCTGAAATCCGCTTCCATCAGTGTATACCCGTTATAGGCTTCGTACACTGTGGTCAACTCAACCTTAGTCGAGACTAGGTCAGCCTTGTAGCGACGTTGCAATTCAATCATTAAAGACAGGCTGTACGGCTCGAGATAATCGTCCGGATCAAGAAAGGTCACCCACTCTGCCTGAGCCTGGGCTACCCCATAATTCCGTGCGTCAGATTGGCCACCATTGGCCTTGGCATAGTAATAAACATGGTCATAGCGAGATGCATACTCTTCACACAAGCGACCCGAATCGTCGGTAGACCCGTCATTGACAAGAATCACTTCATAGTCTGTATAGGTCTGGGCCAGAAGACTCTCCAAAGCATAGTGGAGATAGTTCTGTACATTATAGACCGGTACAATAACAGATACCTTCATGTTAAGCTCCTTTCTGATTAGAGTGCTTGATTGAGCAGACGATGATAGTAGGTGTCGCCTGTCGCTGTGAGGGAAATCTTATAGCTACATTTATAGAGCTGAGTCGTTGACTTCACCCGGTCCCATTCGCTCACATCAACGAAATCATTGGCATGGTTAGCGATAAAATACAGGTCCTGATTATTCTGAGGAACCGCATCAATCGCCTCCCGAATGACATCTGAGTACCGATAGCCAATGTCCAAGAGGTAGTCAATAAGAAAATAATCAATCGGTAATCTATACCGTGTAAAGTATGCCACCTGAAAATCCCGTAAAAATCGGAAAATCACATGATTAGCTGAACCTGCTAGGCAGAACATTGCCCAGCGGTTATTGGCCACATACTTGGGATACCATTCTTTACCACGTGCAGGAATGGTATAAAAATCATTTGCTAAATACGAGGCACTACTTGTATCGGTCACATAGAGCGTCGAGTCGAACCAGACGCCCCCATAATCAGACAGGAGACTGCAACGAATCAAATCTGATAACTTGACGACATCAATGTCGCCTTGATCTACAAACATCCTGAGGCTATCTGGCACCTGGAAGTAGTCACTGAGATTGTCTTGAGTCAAAAAAGTCCAATTAAAACCGTATTGCTCAGCAAAAGCTTCCTGAGATGCAAGCGTAGCTTGCACCAAAGGTGGTGCCGCCTCACGTCCTTGGAGCCAAAGGGAGAAAATCCGTCGTGGAGTGGTTTTCGACTCGGATGCCGGGCCTGTGAAGTCATAGTTTTCCAAGAAATCTTGGAAATCACGTTCTAAATAGGTTAGAATCGCCCGATGTTTGGCTAAAAAACCATGATGAACCAAGGGGCGAACGAAGGGAAGAGGAAGTTTGGCGAGCTTAGTTAGCACCTTATCCAGAAACTGAACCCACATAATCCTCCCATTAAAGACTTGCCGGTAGCGCGATAAATCACGCCACTTCTGTCTGATTTTGCCCATGGAAACATCTCCCTTCTTAGTTAGTTCGGGTATTCTTAAAACGCTTGAGATAGTGGCGTAATAAGCCAAAGAGACGATAACGACTGAGTCGCAAGACATACACTAACTTGCTTGGTGCTTCCCGCTTAAAGTCCGGTGCTAGGGTAGCCTCGAAGGCCAATAGTTCTTTCTTCCCTTGGCGAGTATCCGGTAACATCAAATAGAGTCGAACCTGTAAATTAATCATACGTTGAATTTGTGCCTTAACCACTTGAGCGCGAATCCCTTTCAACTTACCTGTTTGGTAAAAGGACACAAGCCGGTAAATCACGTTTTGGTGCATGACCCGATTCTTGAGATAACTTCCAAGGCTGACACTCTGCCCCACGCTACCTAGTCGATAGCGATAGATAGGGGCATCAAACAAGCTGACTGTCTCGATATAAGGCATAGGGTAAGTGATATATTCCATATCGACATAGAACATCTTCTCACCCAAGCGCACCGCATTATTCCGCAAAATAGAGCTTTTAATGGTCATGGTATGCATACCTAGTGTATGTTGCGTAATATTTAATAGTTCATCGAAAGTATAATGATGTTCTGGTGTCACACCTTGAAATTCGTGGTGCAACTCTTCTTGATTGCTGTCAACATAGACCTTAGTATAAGGCGACACTACCAAGTCATCATCCACACCCGCTAGATAGTCTAGGAGCGCGTCAAAGGCCTGAGTATCCACCCAGTCGTCAGCATCTACAACCTTGAAGTATTTACCTCGGGCCGCTTCAATCCCGGCATTAACGGTAGAGCCATGCCCCCCATTTTCCTTGTCGATAACCCGTACTACCTGTGGGTAGTCAGCCGCAAATTGATGGCCGATGGTCGAGGTCTCGTCTTTGGATCCATCGTTAACAATCAACAATTCAATTTGATCAAGGTGGCGACTAGCCAGAATAGTTGGGACCGTCTCAGGTAAGTAGCCTGCTGCATTATAGGACGGCATGACTACGGTCAATAATTTTTCCATCTTACTCTCCTAATAGTTCATGAATCAGGCCTTGCCATTGAGCCAGGATTCTTGCTTTATCGAATTTTTCGGTATCATCCATAGACTGTTCAGACATGGATTGTTTAAGGTCGGTATCATCAATCAGGGTCTGGATGCGCGTCACCATGAGAGCCACATCGTAAGGCGCCACTAGATAGCCATTGCGGCCGTCACTGACAATCTCAGAAGGTCCAGTTGGACAAGCGAAGCTGACAATCGGCAGGCCATACTGCTTGGCCTCTAATAAGACCAAGGGCAGGCCTTCATGATAGGATGTCATGACATAGAGGCTGTGGCCTGGATAGATATGGTCCATACCTTTGACATTGCCTTTGAAGTCTACTTGATGGAGACAGCCTGCTGCCTCTAGGCTCGCTACTAGATCAGCCTTGATGCTACCCTGGCCCTCCCCGTAGATATCCCAGGTCCAGTCCGGGTTGGCCGGCAGGATTTGGCTAGCTACCTTAGCCAACAAATCATAACCCTTTTGTTGACTAAGCCGGCCTACGGTCAGGATTTTCTTAGCCGTCATATCAATTTCAGGCTGGCCTTCTAAGGATTCTAGCCAGTTATAGATAAAGCTAACCTTGCCGGCTTTCAAATGATACTTTTGAATGTAATTTTCGCGGTCTTCATCGGTTAAGGTGACTACTTTATCCGCAAACTTAGCGCCCAGATAACGCTGAACGCGACGCCCTCTGCCGTCATCGAAGGCCAGGCTATGATGGTCGCAGAAAACCGTCTTAATCCCTGTCCCCATGCAGGCTAAGAGCATGATGGTGTTAGTAGCGGGCGCGATGGAAAAGACTAGTTGAATGCCATGCTGCTTGAGATAAGCCCGCAGGGCCCGACTGGCTTTCCAAGTCAACTCACGTACCCGCGGATTGCCCTGGAAGAAGTTGTGAAAATGAACAGCCGGGTCCAAGTCGAAGGCCAGCCCCGCCCCATCCATAGTCATGGACAAGAGGTGTACTTGATAGTCGGCAGACAAGGCATTGGCTAGATTGACTGCTACCTTCTCAGCGCCGCCGACATGGCTGAGATTATAGCGTAGGATTGCAATTCGTTTCATAGCGACCTCTTAACGCAAGACCTTGCGCAAGGATAGAATCATAACCAGACCATTCAAGAGGAAGTAACCTACTGTGAAGAGGTCATTCCACCCCAAGAGAATAGCAATCAACATGAAAACTTGTGGCATGCCAGAAATCGAAGTTAAGTTCAAGGCAATGACCTCAGCTAGGCCGAAGTTTTTACGGCCTTTGAGTTGTTGGCTTTCTTGGGTCTTCACCGTGTTAATGGCCTTATGCATGACCAGGCGCGGGAAGATGACGAAGGCTCCTGACAGAGCCCCCAAGACTAGCAACCATTCTGGCTTCCAAATGCTGAGCGCTGAACGATAGCTGGCCGCTACCCCCATGGCTAAGTAGCTGATAAACATGGCAGCATAGCCGCTCATGGCGTCAACCACACTCCCCATTGGCGAGGAAATCCCCTTATAACGGGCTAGGTTGCCATCAACCCCATCTAACAAATTCCAGAGGAAGAAGCATAGCCAAGCCAGGATTTGACCGGCTAAACTTGGCACCAAGAGCATAAGCCCCAAACCAAGCCCTAATGGAAGTAAGGATAGATAAGACACCTGGTTAGGCGTAATAGAGGTATTAATGAAGGGAATAGTTAATAAATAAGACAAGGGCCGCCCTACATAGAAGGCGAATAAATCCTTCTTAGCCTCTTGACGCTTTTCTGGCGACATGGTTTTCGCTTCGATATCTTTGATTGTAACCATCACTAACGGCTCCTTTATTTTTTGAGATAGCGGTATAGACGAGGACGAACTTGCGCCTGGATAAAGCCTAGGATAGGCGCGAAGAACCCTTGGGGCAATTTACGATTGAGGCGCATCATCAGCCCCTCCTCCTGCTGGATGTAGGGACCTTGATAGTATCGCTTGAAATCCTCGACCCCAGCCACCTGACTGCCCTCCACCCAAGGACGCTTTGAGGCGAAGCAAGTCGTAAAGTGTCGTACCACTGGTTGGGTCTTTGCTTCCTCTAATATGGCTTCTGAATAATAATTGACTGGCTGCTTAAAGGCCAACATAGACCGATAGTCAAAGTCATAGAAAATCGTCATGGCATTAAAACGCGGATGCACTTGCTTGTAGCGGTCATAGAGTGCCGCATTGAGAATCCCTAAGTCAGCCTGTAGGACCTTGCCTTGGAATTTTTGAATAATGGCGATGAACTTGTCTTCGATTTTGTCCTGACGCCAAGCATCCAAATCTATCCATAGCACACCCGAGTTAAACATAGGCCGGTCAGCTGGAATACCCAAGACTTGCTTATACTGCTTGTTGAAAGTGTCCGATACCCCCATGACAATAGCCCCATCGAAAGGTGTCTCCACCAATTGATCTAGCGAGCCTTTGATGACCGTATCTCCATCTAAATACAGGACCTGGTGGACTGATTCCGGTAGGATAGTCCCCAAGAATAGGCGACCAAATTGACTCAAAGATCCCCGGTCTGACTGCAATTCTGCCGGCAAGGTCATATCCTCTAACCACTCAATTGGCGCTTGACCGTATTGGCTAGCTAACTGATCTAATTTTACCTTGTTGGCCTGGGTCACGCCATAGCTTAAAATCCAAACGCGCGGCTTTAGGTGAGCATTGGTTTCATAAAGGGAAGCCAATGAAACAGCTAAAATATCCACAAAATTATCGCTAATAGCATAGACAATATTCATTTATTTCTCCCCCCTATCGCAAAATGAACCGATAATTAGACATTACCGGTTCCTTGCTGTTAAGTTTAGGCTTACTCTGCCTTCTTACCATAATTCCCATAGTTCCCGTAAGAACCATAGGCACCGTAGGCACCGTAGGCACCATAGTGGCTTGCCTTGACATCCACCTTGTTGAGGACGACGCCCAAGAATTTAGCCCCAGTTTGTTCCAGGCGTTCTTGAATTTTCTTAACGGCACGACGCTTGATGGCGCCGGCTTCGATAACTAAGATGCTAGCGTCACATTGGTGGGCAATAATCGACGCATCGGTTACCAAGCCCAATGGTGGCGTATCAACAATCACATAGTCATAGTGATGACGGCAGACATCGATTAACTCTTGGAAGGACTCACCTTGCAAGAGAGCCGTTGGGTTAGGTGGCACTGGGCCAGATAGGATCATATGTAAGTTAGGCTCTGTGGTCCCGAAGACAATCTCCTTAACGGTAGCTTCCCCTGCCAAGTAGTGGGTTAAGCCCACCACCTTGGAGCGGATTTTCATCCGGCCGACGAAGACAGAGTTACGGGTATCCGCATCAATCAAGAGGGTGCGTTTACCTAGGGCAGCTAGGGAAGCTGCAATGTTCATGGCAACCGTGGATTTACCTTCGTTGTCCTTGGTAGAGGTCACCGCAATGACCTTGAGGTCCTTACCAGAAAAGAGGATGTTAGTCCGGATGGCGTTGTAATATTCTTCGGTCTCTGGGGAAATGAGTTTTTTGTTTAATTTTGGTTCAACTTGTTCCATAGGATGCACGCCTTTCTACTTGTGGTTAGCTTGAGGGACAATCCCCAAGAGAACGAGGCCTAAGCCGTCTTCCACGTCTTCCGCATAACGCACGCGGTCGTCTAAGAGTTCTCGCACAACAATATAACCTGCTGATAAGAGGAAGCCGAGGGCTGCCGCCAAGAGGGTGTTACGGCGAGTTTTTGGTGAAGATTTAATGTTGGTTGATTTGGCTTCTTCCAAGGTAGTCACATCGTTGACCTTGGTGACGCGTTTAATTTGTTCAGAAGCCACTTCACGGACACGGTTAGCCAGGTTGCTGGCCTTTTGTGGGTCGCGGTCAGAGACAGAGATGGATAGAATCCGCGTATCACGAGGAGAATCTACCTTAACCACACGTTTGAGTTGGCTAGGTGTCATGCTGAGGTTCTCAGAGTTGATGACTTCCGACATAACGGTGTCAGATAGGATAATTTCCTTATAGTCTTTAACCAGGAAGTTCCCTAACTGCAAGTCTTGAGTGGTGACGGCCTTGTCTTCGGTCTGGTTGACCACATAGACGCGGGTAGTCGATTCGAAGGTTGGCCGAATGACTACTAGGTTAACTAATAAGGTCGCAACTGCCAAAACAACAGTAACAAAGACAATAATAAACTTAGCCGCCCAGAGCTTGCGCAGGAGGGCCATTGGATCAATTTCAACAAATTCTTGGTTCTTAGTTTCCATGGGGGTGTGAACTTCCTTTTCCTATTATTTTTTCAGGGTTGGTGACAAAGAGTCGATGAGCATAGTCCAAGCCATACTTCTTGGCAACGACCGCGTGAGCCTCCGCCATATGATAGGGGCGGCGCTCTATGCTATGGGCATCGCTGGCGATAATGTCAATCAGACCAGCATCCAAGAGCTGACGCGCTCGCTTCTTAAGCACCTTATGACGGTCGAAGAGGCCAAGAGGCAAGAGGCTGGCTGCATTAACTTGTATGTAGCAACCCAATTTCTTCATTTCCCGCACACGTTCAGGGTGCTTATGGAAGGCATCATAGCGCTCGATATGGGCGATGACCACATCATAGGCCAGTAGCTGGATGGCCCGAATGGCCCGCACGATTTCCCGATAAGCCAGACCGTAGTCGAACTCCACCAAGACATAGTCACTGCCGGCTAAAGTCAAGATTTGCCCCTGCTCCAACCGGTCCAGCATACTATTAGAATAGAAGACTTCTGTCCCTAGATGCAGGGTCAAGTCTGGGGCAATCTCTTGGGCTAAGGCCTGGATGGCCTCAAAATGCCTTTCGATTGTCGCCCGACTGGCTTCGAAGCGGCCCTTTCGTTGGTGGGGCGTGGCGATAATGGTCTTGACGCCTTGCTCATAGGCCTGACTTAGGAGTGCCCGCGTGTCATCCAGGGTTTGCGCCCCGTCATCCACGCCGTAGAGGACATGACAATGTATATCAATCATCTTATTTCCACCCTATCCTCTCACTCACTGCCACAGGCACACTATTAGTGCGCAATATATCGAACCTATTGTAACATAGCCGCCATCAAAAGTATATAGAACTGTAAAAGTAAATCGTTTTTTTGAACAGATTTTTTTATCCAATGGAAAACGGCCTAAAAATATGGGCTCTCTGCGCAACTATCCTATGCGCCAACGACGATTCAAAATCCATAAGTCTATTGATTTAGGCCCTATTAGATCAGGTCAAGCTTTTATGCTGACGCAATCGAAAAGTTAACCACAAATATAAGCAAGTTAACAGTTAAATATGAAGCATTTAATCTTTAAGTACATGTCCAAGAAAAGCACATAACCTAGCCAAAAGATAGAGGCAGAGAAAACCTCTGCCTCTCATAGTTTGTTCTATTGTGCCTCGCGTTCTTTCTTCAAGCCTAAGCCGACCATGAGGCTACCTAGGCCGGCCATGACCGCTGCCCAGAGACTGAGTGGGGCTTGGCTCTCACCGGTTGCGGGCAGTTGGCCTGCTGGTGCTTGGGCCACATCGCCGCCAAAACCTCCAAAACCGGCCCGCGCCACAGACAGAGGATCAATTCGGTCTGGCGCCTGATTTTCTTGCTCAGGTTCAGGCTGAGGCGCTTGATCTGGCTTGGCCTTGATCCGCAAGATCGTCGCCGTTAAGGGTTGCAAGGTGACAGATTCTGCATCATAGGCTACCCCTACCAGATTCGTCAGGACTTGGGTCCCAGCACGCGCCCCGTCCACCAAGGCTTCCGCCTTATCCAAACCAGGGAAGCGCTCAGGGTTGAAGCGTAGCTTGCGAACCTTGTTATCCGCGTTGACTACCACCACATAGCGGTCGCCATTAGAATCCACCGCCTGATAGGCAATGACATTGTCGCTATCCGCAATGTCTGGCGACGTCATCATGGTCACTTGGTCGGCGATTTCCTTAGCCGTTCCTTTGCGGAAAGCATCGGTAGACTTACGTAGGGCAATCAAGCCGCGAGTGTAGGCCAGCGTGGCTTGGTTATGAGGATATCGGCCATCTTCGGCAACCTTACTCCAGTCAAAGCGGTTAATGCTATCGGAAGAATCATAGGAATCGTGAACGAAGTATGGATAGTCGAATGGCTTGCCCTGCTCATCGACTAAGAGATGGGTCTTATAAGGCGCCTTGTCGTCATCCACCTTATTCTTGTAGGCAGGGTCCAACAATTGCTTGGTCCGCCCCATTTCCTGACCGGAATGGATAAATGGCGTCCCTTGGGAGGTCAGAATCATGAGGTTACCCAAACGAATACGTTGATGAATCTCAGCCGCATGGGTCTTAGGATCCTTCTTGATGGATTGGGCGATAATGTCATGCAGGGTTAAGTTGTCGTGGGCGGCAATGTATTGAATGACGTCGCCCGGTGAATCTGCGATAAAGTTACTTGGGTTGGCAATAATATTATTGAAGATTTGGTAGACATTGCGTGGTCCGCCTGTCAAGAAGCGCGGTTGCCCTTCAGATGGGTAGCCGGACTTGAGCTCGTTACGGATCTCATCGGAGAAGACCGCCACACCGTCAGTCGACCGCATCCAGTCTTGGTCGGCCGCTTGAACAGGATCCCCTTCGTCCCCGACAAAGGTCCGCCAACCTTCCCCAAGCATGAAGACCTTAGGATTGAGGGCGCTGGCTGCCCGGTAAGCCTGGGCAATGGCTTCAGCATCATGGTCCCCCATCATGTCGAAGCGGAAGCCGTCCACCTTGAAGGTGTCGGTCCAGTATTTAATAGAATCCACCAGGACCCGACGCGCCATCTTATGGGTAGTCCCTAGACGACCGCCCCCGAAGCTTTCGCGTGGGCTACCATCAGCATTCATGAAGTGGTAATAACCTGGCTCAATGTCTTCAAAGATATGGGTCTTAGCCGTGTGGTTGTAGACCACGTCCATGATAACCCCCATGCCTTGGTCATGGATGGCCTTGATTAATTGCTTGAATTCTTCAATGCGGGCTTGTGGCTTGCTTGGGTCGCTAGCATACATACCGCTGAGACTGAAGTAGGATTGTGGGTCATAACCCCAGTTGTAGTTATTGTTTTGGGTGCTTGGTTGGAGCTCACGCTGAGCACGAGCGCTCTCATTAGCAAAGTAGTAACTCATGACTGGCAAGAGCTGGATATGGGTTACACCCAATTGCTTGAGATAGCTGAGGCGTTCAGCAAAGGCAGAGAAGGTCCCAAATGGCGACTTGAGCTGACCTTCTAATTTAGGATCAGAGGTAAAGTCACGGACATGGGCTTCATAGATGACCGCGTCTTCACGCTTCTTGAAGCCTGGAATATTGGCATAGGATAATTTTGGCCCAATCTTATTTGGATCCACGATAGCTGCCTTAGCCACTTTTTCCTTGGCAGTGGCTTGGTCCCATTTGGCTAAGGACTTAGCATAAGGGTCTAAGACCAGAACCGACTGACCGCCACGCTCCACTTGGTAGTGGTAGAAGTAACCATCCAAATTCTTGGCTGGCGTGTTTTGCCCATCCAAGGTCACCGTCCACAGGCCCGTGCTAGCATCCTTAGCTAAAGGCACACGCGCCACCACTTGGTCCGGATTGTCCTTGTCATAGAGGACTGCGGTCACGGCGTCCGCGCTTGGCGCCCAGAGACGCATAAGGGCGGAACCGTCTGCTTGCAGGGTGGAGCCTAACTCGCCCTGATAGTTATAGAGAGAATCGGTTAGCTTCCAACCGGTCTGGCTGTTGACTGTCTCGTCATGGTAAGTCAGCTTAAGTGGCGTCCGGCTGACATCCTCTTCAGTAGTCAAAATCAGGCGCTTGTTAGCTGCGTCGACTTCAATCTTAGTGACTTTGACTGTTTGGCCGGTGTTAGTCGTAACGGCTAGGTCTTGCTGGACTTTGGCTAGGTCCAACTGATCCACTGCCGTAAAGTTAGCTAGGACTTGGTGTGGCGCCGTCACTTCGGCGCGGGTAATGCGTTCAGATAAGGTCTTAAATGGCGTCGTGTAGACCGTGTCTTCCTCATCATGCAGGTAGACTTGCTCATGGTTGGCGCGGTCGCTGAAGCTCATGTCTTTGGTTTGTTTTGAAGTTACTTTGTTCACGAGTAAGAAATGAATGTCCTTTCCAAGTTCTGTAATCGGTAAATCTAAGTAGCGACCAAAAGGCCCGCTCTGATTGAATTCTAGGGCGCCCTTAGGCCAGTCGCTAGAGGGGTGCTCCACATCCTTACCCCAGACCCAGAGACCCCAATTGTCATACTGGCCGTCAGCCCGGTGATAGTGGACGCGTAGGCGATTCTTGTTGGCTGGAATTGGCTCTTCCACACTCGCCTGGTAGTTTTCGTCCAACCAGGCTTGTTTCATTTGCGGGTTGGTGATGGCTAGGCTTAGGTCCTCGGTAAACTTCTTGCTGCCATCGTTGACGTTGTTAAGCAAGTAGTTGATGGCGGTCGCCTGAGGTGTCACCGGCACATCCAGGTAGTAGCCATAAGCCGTCTTCTTGTCTTCTGAGAAGCGCATAGCTCCAGTTGGCCAGTTGTCAGATGGCGCTTGGACCCCACTTCCCCAGACCCAGGCCCCGATTTCACTAATGTTATCGCTTGGCAACTTAGCAAAATGCATACGGAAATGCCCCGCCGGAATCTCTGGCGCTTGGTTAGCAGGCGCCACCTGCGGCGCCGCTACTGGGGCAGCAGTAGGGTTGGCGCCTGACTCAGAGGCGGTGGCTGGTTGGGTGGTCGCTGCTGGCTTGGCGCTATCATTTGGCTTGGCGCTGTCCGCTGGACTGGCACCGTCCGCTGGTTTGGCAGCCTCACTTGCTTGAGTGCCGGTCGCCGCTTGGCTAGCATCAGCCGGTTTATTGCTGTCAGCTTGGCCCGCCGAAGTGGCTTGGTCAGCTGGCTTGACGTTATCAGCCTGCCCAGCGTCTGCTTGACCCGCTAGCGCTGGTGTCGCCTGGTTTCCTGCGTCAGAGCTTGGGGTTGGCGCTAACTCACTGCTAGGTGCCGCTTCTTGAGCCTGGCTAGCAGCTAAGACCTGGGCGCTGCCCGGTAGGAAGTATAAGGTAGTCGCTACTAGGACAGAAGCCACTCCCACACTGAGTTTCTTAATACCATAATGCTCCTGGCGTCGGACTTGAGTTGATTGCATATCTTTCATAGTTCTGATATCCCTCCTGTATTATAATGCGCTTTCATTATTTTATTATAGCATGCTCCACCCTTCTTTGCTCCTAGCTAGGTCATTTTGTTAACGCTAACAAACTTTCTTCCAGCTAAAGAAGGCTCCGCCAGTCCATTGTTCTGCCTATCAATGGACTGGCCTCACAAAAAACACCCCTAAACCCCTTTTTTGACAGCAAAAGCTTCCAGCTAGTCCATCGTTCCTCCTATCAATGGACTGGCTCATGTCTCCTCCCTGATTTGGGCCTTTTTGTCAGATTCCTAACCTAACTAGTAGTCCATTAGCTCATGACTTTCGCCTCGTTTCTGCCCCTTTTGCCCGGTTTCTAACCTAGCCAGTGGTCCACTTTAAAGAGTGGACCACTGGCTCAGGGATTCTGCCTTGTATGTCACCCTTTCACCACACCAAAAAGCCCCTGTCTTCAGGACAGGGGCTATCCCATCTAAGCTTCTGGCGCTAGGTGGGATTTGATGACCATGAGTTCGCTATCTTCGACGGCTTCCAGGGAGTGTACTTCGTGAGGAGCCATGCGAATGATGACACCAGGATAGATTTCGGCAGTCTTCTCTTCATCAGAGAAAAGGATCCGCCCTTTGACTGGGACGACGACCACCGTATAAGGGACGTGGTGCTGGCCAATGGCTTGCCCTGCAGGTAGGACTAGGTGGGTGACTGTCTGGTTAGGCGTCTCCACCAAATGCTCAAAACGTTCAATGTCTGTGCGACCATGATAAACTTTCATACTTAAGACTCCTCTCAACTACTTTCCTTCATTATAACACAACAAGGCCCGCCACACCCCCAGATAAACAAAAAAACCGCACCGCTTGCGTCGGCGCAAGTTGGTGTGGTTTATGTCAATGCTCGAATTTTGCCCAGCAGCCTATTATCCCTCTGTTGTTTAATAAGCTAATCTTGACGTTAGAGTCCCTAATCTCTTGGCGCCAAGTCTCCTCAAGTGCAGAGTTTTAACTCTGCGCTGGCAACTGATGCTCGTGGCAAAAGTGTAGCATTTCCCTGTATATACGAAGATGCGATCGCCCGACGTCGTGATCGTCGTGGCAGCTCTTGTTCGTCAGTACAAGCTGTCATCTCCTTGGACCAGTGAAAATCCAAATGGCAATCGTCCCCTTTGACTGCACGGGTCTTGAGCGAGACCCTCTGCCGTCCTTCTTACTTTAGAAGGTAATCCTATGAAACTATATATGACAAGGAGTCGGTACCCCCATACACGACTTCCTTGCTGAGGAGTTTAATCACGTTGCATAGGCATTATAGCACGACTTGAATCGCTTGAAAAGGGGGTAAACTCATTTTTTTGTCAAATTCGACATTTTTTTGATAATTGTCTATTCAATCCCGGTCTCAAGGCACTTTGACGACTATTTTTCCTAGTCATTAGGCCTACCCAGACTGGCCCAAAATTCCCTTCTAACTTGCGCCAGCAATCCAAGCCTCCATTTTCCCACCTCAGTCAACCCTCCCCATAATCTTGCCAGGCAATATTAACCTTAGGCTTTTATCATCTTTGCCTACATATATGACGAATTGTAAGATAACCCATCCAATTTATAAAGAATCTTTACAGCTCGGATTTGATAGCTCAGCCCATCAAAAAAAGACCCGGCTATTGCCCGGTCTCCTTATCTGCTAATTTATCTTTGACTCCAGCCACCATGTTGCGCCCCATGCCCTTAATATGAGCTAGGAGACCTAGGAGACTGTCCAAATAAGTGTCATCGCCCCGCACCGCTAGCATAACCGTCTCGCTCCCCATATAAGCTGCTAAGAAGAACAAGAGACTATAGATCAGATTGAGCAGTTGAACACCCGTCCCAACCTGATACTGCCAGTAGGCCCAGACTTCTTGGACCCCGTAGAGGGCCAGGATTAAGAGTAAGAACCAAACCGCCTTTTGCCATTCAGGCGTAAAGTGTGATTTGCGCCGAACCAAAATATAGGCTGCCGCAGCCGTTAGGATAATATTCACAGTCACCAGTAAGAAATTCAGCATCTTACTCCCTCCTCGCATCATATCTTTCTTTACTTCTAGTATAGTAAAGTTTAGGGGCTCTAGGCAAGGAAAATTTAGCCCTAAGGTCAAAAATCGGTCTTGAGACCGAGCCCTAGGCAGTTTTTGGCAAGGCTGGCCGATTTGTTAGCTCCAACACTTACTAGTTGCCTTTCTAGGCAGACTTGCTATAATGATGATAGTATAATCGCGCACAAGGAGCATCCAACATGAAAAAGGCAAAACTCATCGCCCATATTATTCTTATTATACTGGCTATCGGGACAGTGGATGTGCTGGCTAATTTTAGTGGCCTCGATCTGATGAACCACCTAGATGCCTGGGTTGGTCGGCGCCCCGACCATATCTCAGCGCCTAATGAGTCTAGCCACGAGTCGTCCAAGGACTCCTCCTCTAGCGACCACTCCAAGGAATCGTCTGAGTCCAAATCGGAAAGTTCCTCTTCTAGCTCATCCTCTTCATCCAGCTCTTCCTCATCTGAATCCTCTTCGTCATCTAGCCAATCCTCCGAGTCCCGTCCAACAAACCAAGACAACGACGACCAAGACTCGCCAACTAGTCCAAACACTCGCCAAAACGACGACTACACCGCGCCAACAAGTCCAACCACCCCGGCGCCAAGCCCAGACCCAGTTACCCCGCCAACCCCGGCGGACCCAGTGGTCGAACCCCAACCAGACCCAACACCTGACCCAACCCCAGCCCCACCAGCAGATGGTGGCGGCGTTGATGGTGCGGGGGAATAAGTAGATAGAAAAATCCCAATCCATGATGGATTGGGATTTTTTGTCGCGATTAAACTTCCTGAGCGAAGCTGATTTGGTTATTATCTGGGTCTAAAACATCGAAGACATAGACGACAGCATTGAAGTCAATATAAGACCTGTTATAGTAAATGATGAAGATCCTGAATATACTACCACAGGTATCTATTTTGGCAGTGAAGCCAATCTGAGAATTAGAGGCATGCTTGAACAATGTCAAAAAATGAAGGAGAAATATGAGAATAACGAAATTACAAAAGAAGCATTGGAAGATTGGAAAGCTAACTATCCCGACAGTCTGAAAAAAGATTATGTTCCTTTTGAAGAAAGCAATGTAAAATTTTACAGAAAAGGTATAACCGCTAATGTTCCACCGGATATTATAAAGTAAGCATAGAAAAAGCACATAGCTGAAAGATTTTACAATCTTAAAGTCATGTGCTTTGTTTTTACACTATTCGATGATTTAGACAAACTGGGGGTTATATTTTACTTACAAAATAGTATGAAAAACTATACGAATAAGTAGAATTAAAATTGCGCCTACTACACATACAGCAATTACTTTTTGAAAATTTCTTTTTTCTTGTTTAGTCATATAGTTATACCATTTCATAAACGGATACCTCCAAAATTCCAAATTTACTTAATCTAATAAATAGGGAGTTCAAGATTTACTAAATATCCAGTACTTCTACTATTTCTCCATTTTTTTCTTTAAACATAATTTTTTTGACTACTTCTTCTCCTAAATATTTTGTAAACTTAGTCAATTCTGTTGATACTTCAAATACTATATTATGTTTTATATCACTTAATTCAAAACTCGAATCATATCTTGTTTTATCTGACCAATAGTTCCAATTTATATCTGTCCTTTCATAATAAACATAGTTTCCTTTTGGAGTTACAAATACTCTTTTATTTATTAACTTCTTTTCATCTTCGGATTTAAATATTTCAGAATACAGCTTCATCCCTTTAAATACTTTGTAATTGCTAATTTTATCATTTGAAATATTTAATTTAATTTCTTCATACTTCATAGAAAACCTCCACAAATTCAAATTTATCAACCACTATTTTCACAAAAGCCTCTCACCAAAATGATAGAAGGCTTTTTGTATCATTCAGTTGAATTACTTTGCTTGCGATTATACCCGCTCAATATGAGACTTGAAATATTTCTCTTGAAATCTAACAGCTTCTTCAATTTCTTCCACTGTATATTTTGTTCCTATTGGAGCAACAACCCATTTTTCTTCAACGTCATCGTCCCTTTTGATAACTGCAATTAATTCTCCCTCATATTCATCTACTGCTTTATCAACGCCAAGTACATACACATCTTGTTCTTCTCCATCAGGAGCGATTATTCCTTCAACATAACCATAATTGATTGGATAAATATGTTCCGGATAATCAGGGTGAGAACTCCCTAGTGGACGATCTATTTTAACTTTTAAAACTTTGTCAATCATATTATCTCCTCCACAAATTCAGGTTTGTCACCCACTATTTCCACAAAAACCTCCCACCAAAAAGGATAGAAGGCTTTTGCATCATTCAGTTAAATTACTTTTCTTGCGATTACTCCCACTCAATGGTTGCTGGTGGTTTACTTGTAATGTCATAGACCACGCGGTTAACATGGGCTACTTCGTTGACAATGCGGGCGCTGATGACTTGCAACACTTCCCACGGTAGGCGGGCGAAGTCGCTAGTCATCCCGTCGATAGAGGTAACGGCACGAATCCCGATGGTGTAATCGTAGGTCCGGCCATCCCCCATAACCCCAACAGATTTGAAGCCTGGGAGTACGGTGAAGTATTGCCATACGTCACGGTCTAGGCCATGGTTGGCAATCTCTTCGCGCAGAATGGCGTCTGATTCACGGACGATTTCGAGTTTTTCTTCAGTGATTTCGCCGATAACCCGAATACCGAGACCTGGGCCTGGGAATGGTTGGCGCCATACTAGACTGTCTGGCATCCCCAGCGCTGTCCCCAAGGCACGTACTTCGTCCTTGAAGAGGGTATTGAGGGGCTCAATCAACTCGAACTGCATATCTTCTGGCAGACCGCCCACGTTGTGGTGAGACTTGATAGTCTCGGCTGTCTTGGTCCCAGACTCGATGATGTCGGTGTAGAGGGTCCCTTGGGCTAGGAAGTCTACCCCTTCCAGCTTAGCTGATTCGTCATCGAAGACATAGACGAATTCATTCCCGATAATTTTACGTTTTTGTTCAGGGTCGCTCACGCCGGCTAACTTGGACAAGAAGCGGTCCTTGGCGTTAACCCGGATGATGTTAAGACCAAATTTACCTGCCAAGCTATCCATAACTTGGTCGCCCTCGCCTTTACGCAAGAGGCCGTGATCGACGAAGATACAGGTTAATTGGTCGCCAATGGCTTTCTGTAAGAGCACCCCTACGACGCTGGAGTCAACCCCACCGGACAAGCCAAGCAGGACCTTACGGTCGCCGACTTGTTGGCGAATTTTGGCTACTTCGATTTCGATGAAGTCTTCCATGGACCAGTCGCCCTTGGCCCCACAGATATTAAAAGCAAAGTTGCGGAGCAAGTCATTCCCGTGTTCAGAGTGACGCACTTCTGGGTGGAACTGGACGCCGTAGATTTGACGGGCTGGGTTCTCGAAGGCCGCCACCGGGCAGTGATCGTTAGACGCCGTCACGCTGAAGCCTTCAGGCACTTGCACGATTAAGTCACCATGGCTCATCCAAACCTTCTCATGGCTATCTAAGCCCTGGAAGAGACCAGCTTCACGTTGGTGAACATCTAACATGGAGCGACCATATTCGCGCTTGTTAGCAGATTCGACTTTACCGCCCAAGAGATGGGTGGTCAACTGCATGCCATAGCAAATCCCTAAGATTGGAATCCCCAATTCGAAGATGGCTGGGTCAATGGTGAAGGCACCCTCAGCATAGACGCTATGTGGTCCCCCTGAGAAGATAATCCCCTTGACATTGCCTTCGGCTTGAATGTCGGCAGCACTGGTATCATTGGGTAATAATTCACTGAAGACCCCAAATTCCCGAATGCGGCGGGTAATCAACTGGTTATACTGACTCCCAAAATCCAACACAATAATTTTCTCTAACGATGCCTGTGTTTTCATGCTTTGCTCCTTTACTTGATCTTGTTATTGCTTATTGTACCAAAACCCTGTCCCGGTGTCATTAAATGTCGATGAGAGTTAGAATGACTAGCCTCAACCCTATATATAACAAAAAAGGAGGGTTGCCCCTCCTCGGTGATGCGGCCAAGAAGACTCGAACTTCCACGGGGATACCCCCACTGCCCCCTCAAGACAGCGCGTCTGCCATTCCGCCATGACCGCAAAATCACTACTCGATTATTATAGCATCCTGGACTAAGCATGGCAAGCAATTTTTTCAGAATTTTATCGCTAATCCCCTTGTCCTAAATAGAAAAGAGGCTGAGACAAAAGTCTCAACCTCTCTTATCTAAGCTAGGCTTGATCTTCAGGACGTTTGGTTGCAACGAGGCCTAATCCGGCTAGCAAGGATAGGGCAGCTGCGCTGAAGAGTAAGGTTTGATCACTTTCACCGGTAGCTGGCAATTGTCCCTTGCCCTCACTTGGGGTTAATTGAGCAGCCTGTGCCACCAATGGCCCACCCGCTTGTTCTGCTGGGTTAGCAGGTTGACTTGGGGTAGTTGGCTGGCTAGGAGTAGATGGTTGACTTGGAGTTTCCTGACGCTTACCGAAACTTACCGCATAGAGCGAGAAGTGGTTAACCGTCAAGGCCACACGTCCATCATTCATCATCTCAAATGGCACTTCATTGACGATTTCTTTGCTGTCGCTGGTCAAGTAGTAAGCCTTGGTCACAGCCTTGTCCACTGGGAAGATAACCTTAGCATCACCTTTGACAGGGACTTCCTTGCCGTCTTTGTTGAGGAAGCTGATTTCATAGGCTTGGTGCTCGTCTTCGCCTAGGGCTGCCAACTTCTCTTTGAGCGGCACAACAGATACTGCCACGATGCTTGGATCCAAGTGTTTGGTTGGAATCTTAATCGAAACGCGTGTATCGCCGTCATTATCCTCGAAGGTTGCTTCGGTCTTGTCCGCATTGAGGGTCACCTTAACCCCTTGGGTCTCATAGAGTGGCAACTTAGTGCCTGGTTGGTCCGGTTGACTTGGTTGGTCTGGCTGACTTGGCTCTGGTGCCTTGATTTGCTTGAGGTAATCCGTCATACGATCCAGGGCCAACTTGGTTAATAAGTTGTCGCGGCTGAGGCCTTGGTAATAGACATCTACCGCCTTAAGTGCCTGACGAGCTTCCTGGCTATCAATGGCTTTGACCCGCTCTAATTGGGCTTGATAAGCGGATAGATCCAGCGGCGTATCGGCAATCTCTGGTAGGACAAAGCGTAATTCGGCCGCTGATTGGAAGGCGCCGCCATCCCCGTAGGACTCTGTCCCAGTAATGGTTGCCTTCTTGACCTTAATTGGCTTATCGAATGGAATCACCTTGGTCTTGGCGTCGTCGGCCCAGCCGTCAAATTCAAAGCGATGTTCCTTACCTTCCTCATCCACTAAGACTAGGTTCCCCTTCTTGAGGCGACCGTTCGAAGCGTCTTGGCGTGGCACATATTCGAAGCGTGTGATTTCCAATACTTTATTGAAGTTTACCGTAGCTGGTTCGCCGATGGCCCGGCGATCCCATGGCGTATGCCATAAGCTGCTATTGTCTCCATCGAAGGCATACCAGAAATCTTCCCCTTCATGATAAGGCGCGTCTACAGATTCGATATCATCCCAGTTAGCGGCAGAACGTCTAGCTTGTAGGGCTTCTTTGGCTGTTTGAACGGCTTCAATTAGCTTGTTGGCATCTTCCACGCTAATGTTGTCATCTGCTTCAGTCAAGGCTAGCAGGGCATTCTTATAAGCTTCTAGGCTATCTGGTGTATAGTTGCCGTCTACCACTGGCACATTTTCCTTGTAAGCTTCATCTACCAGTAATTTACCTGTAACGGTCACTTCTTCAATTTGGAGGTTATCCATCATGAAGTCCTTATAGCCGCGGAAGTCTACAGCACTACCAGTCTCACCCTTATTGTCGGAGCCTCGACTGGTTGAGTAAATCCCTACCCAGGTATTGCCAGAATCAGAGGCTTGCACGATGAAGCTAGCCTTACCTGGCTTGTCGGAACCCTCCCAGGTATTGCGTAAGCTATGCATCTTGAGCTTGCTGCGACGGGTGTACTCGCCATCCCCTTCGACAAAGGCATAGGCATCGTGAGAGCCTGCTTCATAATCGAAGGTGACACGATAGGTCTTACCTGCTTCGAAGCGGAAGTTTTGTGGGATGGTTTGATAGACCAGTTTGTCACGTCCGGTCAAGCCATTGGTCTTGAGCGACCAGTTGCCCTCAATGACGTCGTTAATCTTCTTATCATTCCAGCCCCGTTGGGTATATGGGTCATGCCGTTCTGACAAGTGAGTCCGGTTATCTTCTACCCCTTCAACGTTACCGATAACGAATGGGAAAATCCCTTGTGGCACGTCTTCGAAGTCTTGCTTGAAGCTACCTGGCGTCGTATCATGCTTACCACTATACATCTTGGACTGGTTCTCGAAGACCCGAATCTCATCGAAGTAAGTAGCTTCCTGATCAGCATCACGGCCAAGGGTCAGGGTGACGTTGCTGACATCGGAGCCGGTCGTGAAGAAGACATACATGTTTTGGAAGTAGCTGGTATTACCAACTGTTGCATTCTTAGGCAAGGTGTTGTGGGCGTGCGCTTGAACATAGTTCTTGGCAATAGATTTATGGGTGTAGTTGCTGATGGTTTGGTCACCCGACTTAATGGTGATGTCGGCCTTAGCATTACTACGGTTATCCACCCCAACATAGACAGCATAACGGGTGTTAGGCTTTAAGTCAGTTAATTTCTGGGTTAGAGTGACGCGTTCCTTGTTGCCTTCAATTCGCAGCATTTCATTAGCCCCTTGGGACTTGACGATTTGAGCGTGTTGGCTATCCCCTGTCTTGGTCCAGTGATCCAAGGTGCCGCTGTTGAAACCTTGGTCATAGAGGTGGAGGCCTTCGCTCCAGGTCATGGTGCGTTTGCCTTGGGCTACTTTGTAGAGCACATAAGGTTGATTAGCGAGCGCATCAATGGTAATACGACCTTGACTATCAACAGCTAGTTCTACTTGGTCCTGTTTACCTTGGTCGGTCAACTTGTAGAGATAGACCTTATCACCACGCCAAGCTTCTGGCAAGGTCCAGGTGGTTTGCCCAGCTGTCTTGGAGAAGAAGTACATTTTCTCTTTGTCGCCGGTCAAGGCTTTACCGTTAGCATCCCAGTTCCATGGAGTCAGGTAGGCGCCCGCATTTTCAATCACACGACCGTTGAGGGTGACCGTACGTTGACGGTAGCCGGCATCATTCGGATCGTTAGATAGACGCTTGATGACGATTTGGTCGCCAGCTTCATTAGCCAAATGCACTTCCATTTCTGGCGTCCAATTGTAGGTTTGGCCATTATCGGTCATTTGGACAGGGTGGCCGTTGACCCATTTGGTTACCTTGTAGTGTTGGAAGAACTTAGTCATGACGTCGTGTTCGAAGAGGTTGGTAATATAACCTTCATAGTCGCTCCGGCCTTGCCAACCCTCGAAGTCCTTCATGTCGTAACCACCCAGGAGTGGATAGTTGGCTGCCCCGCCATAACGTGGATAATCCCCTACCCAGGCATCTTTTTGGTGGTTGCGGATGAAACGTGCAATATTGGAGTTAATCCCCTTGTTGGTATAACCACCATAGGTTAAGTCAGCTGCCCAGTGTTGGAAGGTGGAATCATATTCACCCCCGTGGCCCCACTCAATGGTGAAACGCCAGCCTTGGCTATTGATTTCCTTAGCAATCACGTGGGTAGCCCAAGCACCGTTGTCCCCGGACTGGCCGTTGCCCCATACGTCTAGGTAAATAAAGTCGAGGCCTTCACCCAAGGTTTCCTTAAGGTCTTTCCACCGTTTGAGACGGTTATGAGCTAAATCATAAGCCGCATCAATGTTAATCCCTTGGTCTAGCCAGTTCCAACCATAGCTATAAGTCCCGTCTTCGCGTTTGCGCAGGATTGCTTCGCTAAAGTACTTGGATTCTGGATAGGTTTCTGAGGCATTGACGTGAATCCCTAGTTTTGCCCCGTATTGCTTGGATTTTTCAATCAGGGTCTTGAAGTCTTTGACGCCCCCAATACGACGCCCAATATCGGCATAGTTGAGGTGGCCAGAGTCGTGCCCTTCACTGCCGTAACCCTTAAGCAAGACAGATTGGCCTAGGCCATCGGTATGCAGATTGACCTTCTTAATCCCGTCTAGGGTCATGAGGAATGGGTTTTGCGCATGAGAACCGAAGTTCATGGCAATCCGGTAAGCCACCAGATCCGGCACACTTTCTGCCCCTTTAGGGTTGTTCATGATATTGCGGAAGGCGATGGCCCCATCCTGCCAGTCTACTTGTTTGTCCTTATTAAGGTCTTGGGCAAAGACCACCTTGCTACTTGGCAATTCGAGGATGTATTCTGGATAAACCAACTTACCATAAGCCCGTTGGTAGTAGTAAGGGGAGCTTTGAATCCCGATATAGTTAACGCCGGCTACGCGTTGCTTGAAGGCAGTCAGACGCGTAAAGTCTTCAGAACCACCACCGTAGCTAAATTGTGAGTTACTCCAAACCCCGGCAGCGACTTTGTCAGAGGAAACAAAACCATACATGAAGCCATAGGCGAAGTCATCCATCTTACCTGGCACTAGGTCCACATGGCTATCACCTGCCCGGTGGGTATTATTGGACATCCAAGAGCCATCGAACTTGGCTCCAGTTTGATTAGAGCCGACAGAAACTAGGGTGTTACCTGGGAATTCAATCGTCGAAATCAATTTACGAGGATTATCGATTTCTTTGCCCATGGTCACCAAGTTCTTGTTTTCCACCTTGGTCACATCGAAGTGCAGTTCATTGCCCACTACCTTGAGTTGCACAGTAATAACCGCATCAATAAAGGCTTGAGGATTCTTAACCGTCAGCGTGTACTCGGCAGTCGCTTGGTCCACCTTGCGGTAAGTCACTTGAGGCTTAACATCAGTCCCGTTAATGCTGAGCTTGTCTAGTTTTTGCACTTGCCCGGTCATAGTATGGCCGCCGAACTGATAGTGCTTGATGCGTGGGAAGAGGGTATCAATTTCAGCATCTAAGACGTCTGAACGAATGTGGTCGTAGACAACATCTTGGTCGTTAGCTGCCAGGCCTGGATTCACTGCTCCGTTATCTGGCTGACTTGGCTTGAGGTTAGACTGGTCGTCTGCCTGCACAGCCACACTAGTCCGTTCATTGCCCCAAGTTGCCGCCTTGAGATAAATTTTATTTTGCCCTTTTAAGGCCGTCTTAACTTCTTCAGGTACTAGTAAGGTGTCGAAGAGACTCTTACCATTATTAGTGGCATTGAGCTGACCATCCTTCTTATAAGTGATGGATAGATTGTTGACCTCTCCTGGTTTAGGGGCTGCTACCCGACCTTTTTGATACCAGGTGCTAGCCTTAGGTGATTTATATTCCCAGAACCAACCATCGCGGTCGTAGCCGACGAAGATATGGTTGGCAGGGTCCTTATACTTGAGGAAAACCCCGAAGCGGGATTGTTTTTCTGTTGATAGGTCTTTGAAGGTCAAGTTGACACTGGCATTGCCATCCTGGTCCACTTCCAGTCCCTTTTTCTCAAAGAGGGCAGGGTTCTGGCCGTTATCATTCTGAGCAGTAGAAGCCAGTTTATTATAACGTACGCCACCTTCTTCCACGACTTCGACGGTCCCCTTACGGCTGCCGGCCGCAGTCCAGTCTGGTGCTACTGCTTTGTCTTCAGTCGCCGCAGGACTCGGATTAGGGCTTGTCTCCTCAGTGGCTGCAGGACTTGGAGCCTCTGTCGCTGGCGCTTCAGCTGGGCTAGCCGCTTCTGATGGAGTCTCTGTTGCTGCAGGAGTGGCTGTTGCTGTAGGGGTAGCTTCCGCACTTGCAGCTGGCTCAACCACATCAATGGCTCCCGCCGGAACAGGCTCTACCTCTCTGGTGGCTGGGGTGTCGGAGACAGCTTCTTGGGCCGATACGCTTGGACTTTGGCCTAATAGAAAGGCCCCAATAATGACGGAGCAAGTCCCAACACTGAGCTTACGAATGGAAAAACGACACTTCTTATCAAACAAGTTCTGAATCGAATTTCGCATGATAATCCTCCTTATAAAATATAATAGTTTCTTACCCCTCTATTATATTGTATCCCCTTACAAAAAGAATTATAAATTCTTGCTGAATCATTTAGCTTTCTTGCGATATTTGTCTTTTAATTACGTTCTTTATGGCGGTAAAGCTTGTTGTCTCGCAATCCCCATAATTTCTTAAATTTCTCTGTCTATACAGACTCTGGGCACAAAAAAGAGGCTGATGAATCAGCCTCTTGAATATTAATGATGTCTGCGCGCTAAGTCTTGGAAAGGCAAGCCCCGGTCTTGGGCCCAGTTACGCAAGTCTCCTGTCAGAATCAGGTCAGTAGTCTGAAGTTCTTGCCAGTCACGCGCACCTAGAAGTAGATAGAGTTGGCGCAATTGCTCCTGCCAAGCTCTGACCCCTTCAATGGTCGCTTCAAGCCCCTTATTTTCCAGATAGTGCAGGAAGTAACCGGCTAGGCCTACAGCTCTAGCTCCCATGGCGAGGGATTTGATAATATCAACGGGTTGATGAATACCGCCACTAGCCAAAATCTCCAACTCGACAGGTGCTACTCGTGCTTCCAGGAGCGACTCTGCTGTCGTCTGGCCATATTGGTAGAGGGCTTGGAATTGAGGCGTCTCGTGCCGTTGATCTTCAATCTGGATGAAATTAGTTCCACCCCGACCGCTGACGTCCACTGTCTTCACGCCTACTTCAGCCAAGCATCTTAAGGTTTGTTGACTCATACCGAATCCTACTTCCTTAATGATAACCGGGCAATCCAAGCCATTAACTAAGCGCTCAATTTGCTTTAACCATTGGCTGAAGTCGCGGTCCCCCTCAGGCATAACCACTTCTTGGGGACGGTTGAGGTGGATTTGCAAGGCATTGGCACCCATGGCCTCTAAGACTCGCTGAGCCGACTCTATGCTGTGATGGGCCCCCAGATTAGCTAAGATAAAGCCATCTGGATTGACCTGGCGCATCACTTGATAGCTAGCCGCCACTGTCGGATCCTTGACCATAGCACTAGCCGAACCAGCCGCTAGCGCTAGCCCCGTCTCCCGCGCCACGATAGCGAGTTGCTCATTGTATTGGCCGGTTAACTTGGAACCACCCGTCATGGCATTGATGTAAAAAGGAAAGGCATGAGTGTGGCCAGCCCACTGAGTAGTCAGGTCAATCTCATCTTGAGATAGGAGCGCCAAGGGATGGTGGACAAAGCGTAGTTGATCGAAGCAACTAGCAGTTTGAACCCCAGCCTGTTGGGCCAAGGCTAAGTGAAGATGGTCGGCCTTACGATGAGCCACTAAGTTTTCTTCTTGCATTAATTTCCTGCCTCCTCAGAGGGCCTTTGAGGCGCCCCTATCTCTAGTTCGACTAAGGTGATGCCAGCTGCCTGCCAAGCTGCCGCCAACTCTTTCTTGAGTCCTTGGCCTTGGCCGACCGCAATCCCGCAGTCTCCCCCTCCAGCCCCCGAGGATTTGGCCTCGAATTGATAGGCTTGAGCAATCGTCACTAGCTCTCGTAAGGCCGGTGTCTCAATAGAGAGGGTATTGTTTTTTTCAATTTGTAGTAGTAAATGTCGGTAGTCTGCCAGACGCGATTGAATGGCTAAGCTGTCGCCAGTCTCAAAAGCTTCCTTGATGGCTTGGACTGTCTCCTTGGCCGAGCTTAGAAAGGCCTGATAGGCGGCACCGGACCGGTCCTGCCACTGGTCAATTAAGTTGTCGGTAGAAGCTGGCACGCCAGTCCAGCCTACTAAGACCTCTAAATCCGCTGGCGCAGACATAGGCTGGATGACCAGGCTAGGCCAGTCTTGATTCAGTAGGGATAGGATAGAATGGTTTGCTAGGGCTTCTTGTAGCCAAACCCGGTCTGGGGCCACATAGTAGAGCCAGCCGCCATAGGCATTGACCGCTAAATCAGCCAGACTCCCCTTGGAACCTAGGCGCATCATAGCCATAGCAGCCAGCTTATAGTGCATGAGTGGCGACTTAGCCACCAAGCCATAGAAAGCCAACAAAGCTTGGATGACCGCCACCGTCACTGCACCACTAGAACCAAAGCCGTATTTACGCCCATTGTCTGCTAGCAGCTGACTGTCTATACTTAGACGATAATCTTGTAAAGGGCGCCCCACTTGCTCAACTAAGTCTTCCACTATTTGCATAGCGGCTAGAACATACCGCCACTGGGCCGAATCAGCTTCATAGAGATTTGCCCGTTCATAGTGCCAGTCTTCTAAGCCTGGCAGATTAGACTGGAGCAGACCTTGGCCTGGCCAGGGGCTGATGCCCACTTGGCAATGCAAATACTGGCTAACTGCGAAGAGCAGGGCCGGTTGGTCTGGGGCCAAGACAGCGTACTCGCCTGCCAGAAAGAGTTTGCCGGGTGCCCAGCCCTGATTAGTCCCAAAATTCAATTCAGGTGCTAGATCAAAAAGCTCTAAAAGCTGATCCATTGCTTCCATGGGCTGCCTCCTTCTTAATTATGAATTGGATAAGGTGCGGG
>CBDFAX010000017.1:0-42653 GCA_965245735.1 uncultured Abiotrophia sp.
GATGGCTTCTTGGACGGTAGCCTTGAGCTGTTCTGAGTCGAAGCCCGCCTTCTTGCCCTGTTCAGGCTCTTGGTCGGCTGGCGCTTCTTGCTTGCTTGGCGCTTCCTGGTCCGTCACTTGGGCTTGGTCTTGGGCCTCGGCTGGCTTCTCTACTTGGTCAGCTGATTTTGCTTGGGCCGAAGCTTCTAGGAGACGAAGGGCTTCATCCATGGTAATAACTTGTTGTTTGACTAATTCAATGATTCTTTCTTTCTCATTCATATCTCTCACTCCTTAAATGAGGGCTTATTTCTTAACTACACCCTTATTATGCCAGTTTTCCACTAGTTTGACATAGGGCCTAGGACCGATATTTACTCGGACCTAGGGATGAAAAGAGCGACTGACAGGTCTCAGCCGCTTTAAGCGCATAACTTATTCTAAGTTATAAGGGAAAATATAAATTATTATATAATGAAGATGTGACGAACCCGCCAAGCAAAAGCCTATTAAATCAGTCTTTTCCAATCAAAAGACGAACGTTCTTGTGAAATTCGCCTGACTTTGTGAAAAGCGGCTAAGTAAGACCGTAAAAATCATGGCGCTAAACCCTATTTATTAGTGTAACACTAATAAATAGGGAAGAGTAGATAAACAAATAAGACTGGGACAAATGTCCCAGTCTTATTTTATTTTTTCAATAATGGTTTAAGGTACTGGCCGGTGAAGGAGCCCTTGACTTTGGCTACTTCTTCCGGTGTCCCGGTGGCGATAATCTGACCACCGCGAACCCCACCTTCTGGTCCAAGGTCGATAACATAGTCGGCGGTCTTAATGACGTCCAGATTATGTTCAATGACCACTACGGTATTGCCGGCTTGGACGAGGCGGTCGATGACCTCTAGCAACTTGCGGATGTCGTGGGCGTGAAGCCCAGTCGTTGGTTCATCCAAGACATAGAAGGTGTTACCGGTCGAAACCCGCTGCAATTCGGCCGCCAACTTCATGCGTTGGGCTTCCCCACCTGACAGGGTAGTGGCAGACTGACCCAGGCTAATGTAGCCTAAACCAACATCTAGCAAGGTTTGGAGTTTGCGCTTGATTTTCGGAATAGCAGCGAAGAACTCTACCGCTTCTTCAACGGTTAAATCCAGCACTTCGGTGATGTTGAGCCCCTTGTACTTAATTTCCAGGGTCTCAGAATTATAGCGACGGCCACCACAGACCTCACAAGGCACATAGACGTCTGGTAGGAAGTGCATCTCAATCTTGTTAATCCCGCCGCCGGCACAGGCTTCACAACGCCCGCCCTTGATATTGAAGCTGAAACGCCCCTTGTTATAACCGCGCAACTTAGCTTCATTGGTCTGGGCAAAGAGATCCCGTATATCGTCGAAGACCCCCGTATAGGTAGCCGGGTTACTGCGTGGCGTCCGGCCAATCGGACTCTGGTCAATGTCGATAATCTTGTCTAAACTTTCGTAACCCTTGATCGACTTAAACTTACCTGGACGGGTCTTAGCCTTGGTCAGCTCCTTGAGCAAGGCTTGCTTAAGGATGGCGTTGACCAAACTGGATTTACCTGAACCCGAAACCCCCGTCACTGCTACAAAGCGCCCTAATGGGAATTTGGCGGTGACATTCTGCAGGTTGTTCTCGCTAGCGCCCGTAACCGTCACCCAACCCTTGTCTTCCTGACGACGGCTGGCTGGCAAGGCGATTTTCTCCTGACCCGACAGGTATTTGCCTGTTAAGGAATTTGGATTCTTCATGACTTCTTCCGGTGTCCCACATGCCACCACTTGGCCACCGTGCTCACCGGCGCCCGGCCCAATATCAATAATATAGTCGGCCGTCATCATGGTTTCTTCATCGTGTTCTACCACAATCAGGGTATTACCCAAGTCCCGCATCTGAGTCAGAGACTGAATCAGACGGGAATTATCACGTTGGTGAAGACCGATAGAAGGCTCATCCAAGATATAGAGGACCCCACTAAGGTTGGAGCCAATTTGGGTAGCCAGACGAATACGTTGCGCTTCCCCACCTGACAAGGAACCGGCTACCCGGCTCAGGGTCAGGTAATCTAAGCCCACATTATTGAGGAAGGTCAAGCGATCAGTCACTTCCTTGATAATTGGCTTGGCAATGACTTCATCAGCCGGCCCAAAGGTCAGGCTCTTGAAGTGAGCCAAGGCATCACTAATAGACAGTTCAGTAGCTTGGGCGATATTGAGGTCCCCTACCCGAACTGACAAGGCCGTTGGGTTGAGACGTTGGCCCTGACAGGCCGGGCAGATATGCTCGACCATGTATTGGCGCATAACTTCCTTGGTATAGTCGGAACCCGTATCATTGTAGCGGCGTTCCATATTGGTAATAACCCCTTCGAAGACCGTATCAACCGTCCGCGTGCCGGTGCCCGACATTGGGGTGTAGGTGAATTTGAAGCTGCGACCGTCTTTGACCCCATACTTAAGGTCTGCTTGCTGGGACTTTTTCAGCTTCTTATAAGGAACATCCATGGGAATGCCTTCCTGCTCACAGAATTGGCGCATCATGGACATATAGTAGTTGGAACTGATCGGATTCCAGGCGACAAAAGCTCCTTCTTCCAAGGTGAGATTTTCATCGGGAATAGCCAAGGCCTCATCTACCACTAGACGGGAACCCAGACCATCACAGCTTGGGCAGGCACCAAAAGGCGCATTGAAGGAGAAGAGACGAGGCTCCAACTCGCCCATCTGGAAGTCGCCGTGCGGGCAGGCAAAGTGTTCATTGAAACGCAATTCCTGACCGTCAATGACATCGATGATGACATAGCCTTCAGATAGTTTGAGGGCGGTCTCCATGGAATCGAAGAGGCGGGAGCGAACGCCATCCTTGATGACGACCCGGTCCACCACGACGTCGATATTATGCTTGTTATTCTTAGCTAGTTCAGGCACTTCGGTGACATCATAAACCTGACCATCCACTCGCACCCGGACAAAACCGTCCTTGTTAATCTTCTCCAGGGTCTTCTGATGCTGGCCTTTTTGATTACGAATCAGAGGGGATAGAATTTGGATTCGCGTACGCTCAGGCAGGTCTAGGATCTGGTTGACCATCTGCTCAACAGATTGGCGTTGAATGGGAATATGGTGATGGGGACAGTAAGGTACCCCAACTCGAGCATAGAGCAAACGCAGATAGTCGTTAATTTCCGTTACGGTTCCGACCGTTGAACGCGGGTTGTGGCTGGTTGTCTTCTGGTCGATGGAAATAGCCGGGCTCAAACCCTCGATAGAGTCCACATCTGGCTTATCCATTTGCCCTAGGAACTGGCGGGCATAGGCCGACAGGCTCTCCACATAGCGACGTTGGCCCTCTGCATAGAGGGTGTCAAAGGCCAGAGAGCTCTTGCCTGATCCGGATAGACCCGTCACTACCACTAGCTGGTCACGAGGAATCTCTAGGTTAATATTTTTTAAGTTATGGGACCGTGCCCCTTTGATTACGATTTTATCTTTGGCCATTGTCTTTCTCCTCTGGTTGAATCTTACCTTACCCATTATAGCACACTTAGTCTCCTAGGTGCGAAAATTTGTTCGCAAAAAAAAAGCGCCGACCCTCAAGGGCTAGCGCACTGCTTGATAACAGAAACATTCTGGCTCGTGGTCATTGACCATGCCGATGGCTTGTAGATAGGAATAGACCGTCACACTGCCTAGGAATTTAAAGCCCCGCTTCTTGAGGTCTTTGGTTATGCGATCGCTTAGATCACTTCGGGTTGGCCGCTCCCCTGGGGGCGGAAAGACCACCTGGCCATCCGTAAAGTGCCAGATATAGGTGTCAAAGCTGCCCCATTCGGCCTGAACCTTGAGAAAGGCCTGGGCGTTGGCAATGGTCGCTCGAATCTTGCCCCGATGGCGGATAATGCCCGCATCCTGGGCTAGGCGTTCAACATCCTCTTCCTGATACTGGGCGATACGGCCATAGTCATAGCCTTCCAAGGCACGGGCAAAGTTAGCCTCCTTGGATAGGACCAAGCGCCAGGACAAGCCCACATGGAAGGATTCTAGGACTAACCATTTGAAAAGGTCTAAGTCCTGATGCTGGGGCACACCCCAAACCTGATCATGGTAGGCCTGATAATAATCCGGCATATTGGTGGCCCAGGCGCAACGTTTTTTACTTGCGTCCATGGTCCTTGCCTTTGGCTTGGTCATCCTGGTCATGGTCATCTTCTAAGGCGCTTGGGTCAAAGGCGAATCGGTCGGTAGGATCGACGAATTCCTTCTCTTCTTCATCTAGGACCAGGCCTAATTTGGCCATGGCAGCCTCCAAGTCTTTATCATTTTTCAATAAGAAATCTTCATCTTTTAATGCCATAAATCTTCCTCCTCTATTAGTCGGTCAGGTCGTGATAGGCCTGATAGACGCTTTGTTTTTTCAGTCCGTATGTCTTGGCCACTTGCTTAATGGCTTGCTTAGCATTGAGGCCTTCTTGAGCCATGAGGTCTTGAACCAAGGCCTTGAGATCCGTCTCTGCGGTCAAGTCAGGTCCTGTCTCGACCTTGCCCCCGCCAGCTACCAGGAGGACACATTCGCCCTTGATTTCCTGGTCAGCTAGGCCCATGAGCACTTGATGTACACTACCCCGAATGTAGGTCTCATAACGCTTGGTCAGCTCCCGAGCTATGACCACGGCCCGGTCCGGCCCCAATTCCTGACGAATGGCCTGCAAAGCCTGCTTGATTCGGTGGGGCGACTCGTAGAAGATAGCCGTCGAATCCTGGCCAGCCACTAAGTCTAAGACAGCGACCTGACCTTTCTTATCCCTTGGGAAGAAGCCGTAATAGGTGAAGGTCTGGCAGGATAGGCCCGAAGCAATCAAGGCCGTCAGGGCCGCATTGGCGCCCGGCAGAGCCACCACTGCTAGTCCCTGGCTAAGGGCGGCATCCACCAAGGGATGACCCGGGTCATTAATCAGAGGCATGCCAGCATCTGACACCAAGGCCAAATCCTGACCTTGCGCCAAACGTTCTAACAAGGGCTGGAGACGGTCAGCCTGGCTATGCTCATGGAAGCTCTGCATAGGCGTCTCAATCTCAAAATGGTTTAAGAGTTTAATGGTGTTGCGGGTATCTTCCGCCAGAATCAAATCCGCTTCCTTGAGGTGGCGAATGGCCCGGAAGGTCATGTCTTCTAAGTTACCGATAGGCGTTGGCACCAAGTAGAGGGTGCCCCCCGCCCGGGACTCAAAGCTCCGTTGTTCCATCTTGCACCTCCAAGGGAATAATTAAGGGTTGGCTGGCCGATAAGGACGTCAAGCCATGGCGGAAGAGATAGTCTTCTTTCTGGGCCCGAGTCAAGCGTTTAAATCGCGCCTCCGCCCGCATGGCCAGAGACCTACTAGGCCGCTCTTCAGCATAGAGCAGGCGAACCGGCCGGCGCTTGGCTTGTTGGGTATATTTGGCGCCCTTGCCAGCATTATGACTGGTAGTCCGCGCCTCTAAGTCCACCGTATAGCCGGTATAGAGAGTATGGTCTGCGCAGTAGAGCACATAGAAAAAATACTGTTTAGTCGCCATAATATATTGCCTTCATTTCTGGGGTATATTGCTGATCAGGCCCATAAATGACAATCGGCGGCTCCACCTTCAAGCCTTGGCGTCCCCCTGCGTAAATGGCTTCGACCAGCACCACCTTGGCTACCTGGTCGGCCTTGCCATAGGCAAATTGCAGGCGGTGAACACTAAAGCCCGCCCCTAGCAAGGTCTCCATCAAGTCATCTAGGCGATCTGGCCGATAGACACAGAAGAGCTTGCCCCGGGTCTTGAGCTGGCGCTTGGCCTGGGCCACCCATTGCTCCAAGGTTAGGTAGACCTCATGCCGGGCAATAGCATGGGAGGTCAGGTGGTGTTGGGTCTGTTTGTTAGTGACCGAGAAATAAGGGGGATTGCAAGTCACAACATCATAGAGGGGACGCGCCGCCTCCATGCTTTTGACATCCCCTTGGCGAAAAGTCAGCCGGTCCGTCAGATCATTGAGCTGGCAAGAGCGCTGGGCCATATCGACTAGGGCCTCTTGCAGTTCAATCGCATCTATGTGACCGGCTGTTTTGGCACTGAGCAGGAAGGGAATGACCCCTGTCCCACTACAGAGATCCAGAATTCTGGCCGTCTGACGTCGTGGCACCTTGGCAAAATAGGCCAAGAGAATGGCATCGACTGAGAAGGCAAAGTAGTCTGGATTTTGAATAATCGACAAGTTCTCGCGAGCTAGATAGTCTAGGCGCTCGCCGGGCTTAAGTAAGTCAGTCGCGTCTGTCATAGGGACCTCCTAGTGGTTGTCTCGCTGGAAACTATCCAGGAGATTCTGACAGAAGATACACTCTTCCCCTGGCTCTCGCTTCATACCATAGAAGGTATGGCAGATATGGATGCCTTCCTGGTAGAAGGTCTGCAGGCGCTCGCGCCCCGCCTGTTGCCGTTTGGCTGGCGCCACTTGACTGGTCTCCTCCTGATGCTTGTCTTCTTGCTCTGGAGGCAAATCCGTCAGGGGCGGGCTGGCTTCGCTGACGACCGATGCTAACTGGGCATTGGCCATGCGAAGACGGTTATTTTCATGGGAAAGTTCTGTTACCTGGTGCTTGAGTTGCGCCATGGTATCACTTAATTGGCTAAACTGACTGTCCATTAGGGCCAGAATCTGGGTCAAGTTTGACTCATCCATTAGCACAACATCCTTTCATTATCAATAAGAGTGAATTGGCTTGCTTAGCGCCCCGCCTTAAATCGTAAGACGCACTGTTCTAAAGCCAACTGAGGGGATACATTAGCCAAAATCCGCTGCTTAGCTTCTAGCAAGAGCTGGTTAAGCCGCAAGAGGTCAGCCTGGCTAGGCAGGCCTTGTTTGGCCAATTCGGTCAAGAAATGTCCCTGGAAATCATAGGCTGCTGCCTTGGTTAGGAGCTGATGGGTCAGACGTAGGCAATAATCTGCTAGGTCCAAGCCGCCCTGCTGGGTCAGATCTCCTTTGAGTCGAGTCTGTAAAGCAACAAAGGCCATAGGGTCGCCCAGCACTAGCTGGCGATACCAGCCGTTCCAGGTCTTGATAGCCTGCTCAAACTGGGTCGCCTCATAGTCGCTCGTCCAGCGGGCCACCGTTTCCTCTCTGAAGCCCGCCAGAATCTGGGCGTGAACGGGCAAGACGCCGTGAGCCTCCCAGTCCGCTGCCTGGGCTTGGCGGTCTGGCGCCTCCAGATGCAGGACTTGAACCCGTGATAAAATGGTCGGCAGGAGCAAGTTAGCACTTGGACTCCAGAGGAAGAGATAGACATTGTCCACCGGCTCCTCCAAGACGGTCAAGAGGGCATTGGCCGAAGAGGCATTGAGGCGCTCGGCCTGCTCAATAATAGCAAACTTACCACGCCCTTCTAGCGGGCTCTGGCCCAACCATTCCTTAAGTTCACGGACCTGGTCGACCTTGAGGGTCTGGCCTTGAGCCTCTAAGTAATAGATATCGGCATACTGGTTATCGGCAATCCGTTGACGGATAGTCCTTGGGTCGCCAGCGCTATCTGCACAGAAATAATCTTGGGCTAGGGCCGTCATGACGGCTCGCTTGCTGGTCATGTCCCCACCTGTCAGCAGGTAGGCATGGGCTAGGTGGCCTTCCTGAACCTGCTGGGCAAAATAAGCCTTGAGGGCTTCGACGCTATAGGTAGCCATACCAGTCCCCGCCTAGAATTGGTGGAAGCTTTCGATTGGCAAGACGAAGACGGTTGCGCCCCCTACTTCAACTTTAACAGGTAGGTTGACAGCTGAGTCTAGCCCCATATCCAAATGGAGCGGAGCGCTGACATATTGTTCACGCGCCTTAGAACATTGGTCAATAATCTTCAAGACTTCCTCAATCCGTTCTTCCTCAATCCCAATCATAAAGGTAGTATTGCCGGCCCGTAAGAAACCACCGGTGGTAGATAACTTGGTGGCACGGACATTGGCATCATAGAAAGCGCGGCTCAATTCGTTTTGGTCTTGATCTTGAACAATGGCAATAATTAATTTCATCATGATACTCCTTCTCCTCTCTGTCTCTAGAGGGCATGTTGATGTAGAACGTCAATACAAGCAGCCACGACCTGGTCTAGTGGCGCTTGGCCGTCAATGACCTTAATGCGCTCTGGCGAGGCTTGGGCCAAATCTAGAAAGGCCTGGCGGACCCGGTTATGGAAGTCCAGGGATTCCTGGTCTAGGCGATCATACTGGCGCTGACCGCGGGCCTGATGAATGCGGGCTAGGCCCACCTCAGCTGGCACATCGATTAAGAGGGTCAGAGCCGGCAGTTGGTCTTCTACCGCAAATTGGTTAATGGACCAGATTAGATCCACTGGAATGTCGCGAGCCATACCTTGGTAAGCCAAGGACGAATCCACGAAGCGGTCGCAGAGGACGATTTTGCCTTGACGCAAGGCCGGTAAGATCACTTCGACCAAGTGTTGACGACGGGCTGCCGCAAACAAGAGGGCCTCTGTCCGTGGGTCCATAGAAGTGTGATCCACATCTAGAATGACCCGTCTAATCTCTTCCGCAATGGGCACACCCCCCGGCTCACGAGTGGTCAGGACTTGATGGCCCTGGCCCTCTAAATAGGCGGTCAACTCCGCAATCACACTGCTCTTGCCGGCCCCATCAGGACCTTCAAGGGTTATAAACTTTCCTGGAAACATGCCTTCTCCTCACTTTGTCTTTCCACTATAATTCACGTCGCCCTTCAATGGCCCGGAAGAGGGTCATCTCATCGGCGTATTCAATGTCACTGCCTACCGCCAAACCATGAGCTAGGCGGGTCACCTTAATGCCAGCTGGTTTAAGCAAGCGGGCCAAGTACATGGCAGTCGCTTCCCCTTCAGCCGTAGCATTGGTGGCCACAATGACTTCTTCAATCTCCGTCTCCTGCAAACGACGCAGGAGCGAGGGAATATTCAAATCTTCTGGCCCTGTGCCTTCCATGGGCGATAAGACCCCGTGAAGGACATGGTAGAGGCCATGATATTCATGCATTCGCTCCATGGACATGACATCCCGGGCATCTTCTACCACTAGGACCGTCTTGCTGTCACGACTTTGATCGGAACAGATGACGCAGAGCTCGCTGTCCGTGATATTGCCGCAAGTCGGGCAGAAGCGCAAGTCGCGTTTGACTTGAATCAGGGCTTGGGCGAACTCGGTCACGTCGGATTCTTTCATGTCAAGGACATAGAAGGCCAACCGAGCCGCTGTCTTAGCCCCAATACCCGGTAATTTGGTAAAACTATTGATTAACTTCGCGATAGGTGCAGGGTATTGCACTGGGTGGCCACCTCCTTTGATGGTTTATAGGCTAGAAGGGTAGGTTCATGCCTTGGGTGTACTTACCTAGGCGTGATTCCGTCGCTTGGTCTACTTGCTTTAAAGCATCGTTAACTGTTGCAATCACTAGATCTTGTAACATCTCGATATCATCTGGATCTACCAAGTCTGGCGCTAGATCCAATTCTACTAATTCCTTCTTGCCGTTGACTTTGACGGTTACTAGTTGGTTAACATCTTGGGCTTGGAAGATAGTAGCTTCAATCGCTGCTTGCTCCTTGGTCATTTCCTTTTGCATTTTTTGGATTTTTTGCATCATGCCTTGCATGTTGCCCATATTTCCCATTCCGCGCATCTTTATATCTCCTTTAAGGCTTGCTTTATTTTTCGTAATCGATGTCGACCACATCTTGACCAAAGAGGGCCAAGGCTTGGCTGACAACAGGTGGGAGGCTGTCCTGATCTGGTGCCTGTGCGAAGACAGGATCAACCGTCGGCAAATCCTCCTGGTCCGCTAGTGGCTGAGCGGGCTCTGGCCTTTCCATTGGCAGACCAAACAAATCGGTGCCTGGCTCACTTGCCTCTGGCGCCTCTGGCAAGTCCTTCATGACTTGCTCTAGGCTTTGGAAGTCGTCTGACTGTGGCTTGGCTTGTTCAGCTTCTATAGGCTCTGCTTCAGGGGCTAGCCTAATAGGTTCTGCCACGGCACCAATTTTGATTGGGCCGCCCGCTTGGTCATAGAGGACCTTATAGGTCTGGCGCACCTGACTCCATTCACTCTGTAAGACAAATGCTAGGGCGACCGGCCGGTCAAAGTGGCGGGCCAATTGGCGACTAAGTTCTTGGACGAAGTCCGCATCTTGTTGGACCCGACCACAGAAATCCTGGCTCTTGAAGGATAAGAGAATGCGTTCAGGACCTGCTGCCTGTACCTCTGCTCCCGTCAAGCGCACGCGGTCTTGTGGTGGCAAGGATTCTAGCCAAGTAGCCCAGCCGCTTTTGAGCTGGCTGACGTCTTGACGTGTGGCCTCATTAAGGACGGCATAGACGGCATCCGTGTTCAAATGATAGGCTTGGCGCTGTCCAGCAGGACGCTCGCGCGGCACCCGAGGTTGGTCATCCACTGCTGGCGCTTGTGGGCTAGGGGCTGCTTGAGCAGGTACTCCTGCCCGCAACTGGGCTTCCAGTTGGCTGACCTTGGCCTCTAAGGCTTGCACCTGACGCACAAGATCGGCTAGGGCGCCCGATTCAGGGCTAGCAGCCACCGGCTCATTTGAGACCTCTTGAGCCAATTCAATGGTGGCCACTTCCACGAAGAGGTCTGCCTGCGTAGCAAAACGCATTTGGTTTAAGACCTGATTAAGTCTTTCAATCAGACTGTAATAGAAGCGGTTGTCCCCAGCTTGACGCAGAGGCTTGAGCTCTGCTTGGGTCAAGAGGGTGAAGTTGTCTTTGGAATTCAAGGTCAACAAGAGGTCCCGGCAGAAGAGGATTAACTCTTCCACGAAGCGATTGGCCTGCTTGCCTTCTTGAAGACTGGCCTGCAAAATACTCAAGGCCTTAGGCCCATCGTGGGCTTGCAGGGCAGTCAGATAATCGATATAGACCAGCTGAGACAAGGACCCCGTCACTTCCAAGGCCGATTGAACGGTCACCGCTGAACGGTTATAGGAGAGGGCTTGGTCCAGCAAACTCAGGCTATCCCGCATCCCACCATTGGCTGCCCGGGCAATCACGGCCAGGGCTTCGGCTTCAAAGTCAATCCCGTCTTGTTCCAGAATATACTGCATGCGGCCGACTAAATCAGCCTGACTAATCCGCCCAAAGTCGAAGCGTTGAGTCCGCGAGATAATAGTGGCGGGAATCTTATGCGGTTCCGTCGTCGCTAGGATGAAGAGGACCTGAGCTGGTGGTTCTTCCAGGGTTTTGAGCAGGGCATTAAAGGCTCCGGTGGTCAGCATATGGACCTCGTCGATGATATAGACCTTGTAGGTCGCTTGACTGGGCGCATAGCGCACCTTGTCCCGTAGGTCGCGGATTTCCTCGACCCCATTGTTGGAGGCCGCGTCAATCTCAATGACGTCGCTCAATTGGCCAGCTGTAATGGCCTGGCAAAGTTCACACTGGTTGCAGGGATTGCCATCCGTCTGATGTGGGCAGTTGACTGCCTTGGCCAGAATTTTGGCTGCAGAGGTCTTCCCTGTTCCCCGTGGCCCGGTGAACAAATAGGCGTGGCTTAATTGCTGGTTCTTGACCGCATTTTTTAGGGTTTCGGCAATTAGGGGTTGCCCCACTAACTCGTCAAAACTTTGGGGCCGCCAGACCCGATATAAGGCTTGATAACTCATTGTCCACCCTCCTTTTTGGGCACAGATATTTCCTATCTATTATAGCATACCTCACCCCCTATCCGCTAGGCGGTGACTTAGAAATCTCCATTGGCTTCAGTGCCTCCCTATTTATCTATTCTATAGATAAATAGGGTAGAAGTTAACAAATCTACGGTTATTTTTCTTAACATATTTTCAAATTTAGGTCTTTATGGGGTCCCTTACCCAAAGATAGCTTCTTCACTCTGGCAAACAAAAAAGCTGGGATTTTCATCCCAGCCATAGGTTTTAGAGCCATTCATTATACCGTTTAATATAAGCCGATTTCACTACTGTCACCAAGGCCATGTAGGCTACAATAATCAGTAGTAAGGCTACAAAGTACGGCGCATTCAGTGGTGCCAACTTAAGTGCTCCAGCTAATGGCGTATAAGGTAAGATGGTTACGGCAAAAACTGCGAAAAGTGAGGTTACCACTAAGGAGAAAGCTGGTAGAGACTGCACAAAAGGCAGTTTTGGTGAGCGCAACATATAGATAACCATAGTTTGTGACCACATGGACTGGATGAACCAACCTGTTTGGAATACCATGAGGAAGTAAGCTGGATCAACCGACTCAAAATAGCTTGTTCCCGTAATCATGGGCCCAATCAGGAAGAACATCACCATAAAGGTGATGATATCAAAGAGAGAAGAGGTTGGCCCCATCCACGCCATAAAGCGTGTAATGGATTTTGCTGACCATGCCCGTGGCTCCTTGAGAAATTCAGGATCTACATTGTCAAAAGGTAAGGCAATACAAGATAAGTCATAGACCAGATTGAGTACAATCAAATGCACAGGTGCCATCGGTAAGAATGGCAGGAATACAGACGCAAACAAGAGGGAGAAGATATTACCAAAGTTGGAGCTGACCGTCATCTTGATATACTTGGTCATGTTGGCATAGACCTTACGCCCTTCAATCAAGCCCTTCTCTAAGACTAAGAGATCCTTGTCTAATAGGATAACATCGGCCACTTCCTTGGCAATATCAACCGCTGTGTCTACTGAAATACCCACATCTGACACACGTAAAGATGGCGCATCATTAATGCCATCCCCCATATAACCGACCTTGTGGCCCTTAGCTTTGAGCAAGCGGATAATGCGGGCCTTTTGGTCCGGAGATAGTTTCGCGAAGATTGTAATATCTTCGACAAGTTCACCCAATACCTCATCGGTCATCGTGTCAATTTCTGTCCCTAGCAGAATATGTTTAACATCTAGTCCAACCTTTTCACAGACTGTCCGGGCAACCTTTTCGTTGTCCCCAGTCAGAATCTTAGTTGCCACGCCATGTTCGCGTAAAGCTTGGATAGCTGGAGCTGCCGAAGGCTTAGGTGGGTCTAGGAAGGCTAGGTAACCCATAAGAATCATGTCCGATTCATCTTCGACTGTGAAGGCATGATCGGGATTGTCATAATTCTTGTAGCAAACCCCTAGGACACGTAACCCTTGGTCATTGAGCTCACTCACGGCTTGTAGGACATCAGCACGAATCTCATCCGTCAGCGCTATAATCTGACCTTCATCTTGGACATAATTGGAAATTGACAGCATCTCTTCTAGGGCACCTTTGGTCACCATGCGGACTTGGCTTCCTTCTTGAACAATGACACTCATGCGACGACGTTCAAAGTCAAAGGGAAGTTCGTCAATTTTTTTGTAACGACTGGCTAGGTCCCGTAGGTCCTCGTGTTCGAAGGCTTCTTTCTCTGTTCGCCCAATAATGGCCCGATCCAGAAGATTCTTAAGTCCTGTCTGGAAGTAGGAATTAAGATAGGCAACCTTAAGAACACCTAGGTCTAACTGCGCACGAATGTCCAAGGGATACTCTAGGATAATTTCGTCCTGGGTTAGTGTACCGGTCTTGTCTGTACAGAGAATGTCAATGGCGCCTAAATCCTGAATGGCGTTCAACTTCTTAATCACGACTTTTTCTTTGGCCATGATGACGGAGCCTTTGGCTAGACTGGCCGTGATAATCATCGGGAGCATCTCAGGTGTCAACCCAACCGCTACACTTAGGGCAAAGACCCCTGCCTCTAGCCAGTCCGAATCGGTCAGCCCATTAATAACGAAGACCACCGGTACTAAGACTAGCATCAGGCGAATGAGCAGCCAGGAGATGCCGTTCATCTCCTTCTCAAAAGAAGTCGGCTCATCATAGGTGTTCAGCGTCTTCTCAATCCGACCAATCAAAGTATGGTTCCCAGTCACCAAGACTAAGGCAGTAGCACTACCGCTCACTACGTTGGAGCCCATAAAGACGAGTTGCTCCGCCTCTAATGGACTCTTGTTAGCTTGGCTATCACCGGGTAGGAGGTAAGCCTTCTTTTCGACGGAATCACTTTCACCTGTCAAGCTAGATTGTTGGACGAAAAAGTCGCGTGATTCTAATAGTAGGACATCTGCCGGAAGCATGTCACCGGCACTTAATTTAACCAGGTCCCCTACAACCAGTTCATCAATCGGCACCTCACTCTCTTGCCCATCTCGGATGACAGTAGCAGTGTTAACAATCAAGCTGGATAAATTGCTAGCAGCTTGGTCACTCTTGAGCTCTTGGAAGAAGCGAATGGCACCCGATACTATGACTAAAATAATAATGATAATAGGGGTAGTCGGATCTTGCTCACCAGGTTCGGCTAAAATGACATTGGTCACTAGGGAGACTAGGGCAATAATCAGAAGAATGACGGTAAAGGGGTTAATAATGGATTCATAAATTTTTTGCCAGAGAGTAGCCTGGTTGGCTTTGGTAATGACATTCTCGCCATAAGTTTCACGATTGGCTTCAACTTGCTCTGGGCTCAAGCCACGGGGAGAGCTCCCTACTTGGGTCAGGAGTTCAGCCGTAGGTTGCATCATCGCTAATTCTAAACGTTCTTTTGCTGTTAACATGGGTTCACCTCTCTAATTTATAGGTTACCCGAATAGCCAAACCAGGGCGTGTTCAGCGCCTAGGTTTCGATATTCAGGTTTTGGCCTCAGTATTGGTTCACTATCGGCATTTGGCATACTGAACACTCCTTTCTTAGTGGAATTTTGCGCAGTAGGTATCAAAAAAGACTTTAGCTCGTGATGGCTTAGACCATGACAAGATAAAGTCGTCTCACTTTCTCATTCATCGTCCAAGCTTTAACATCATAGGGCGATGAAATGACGTTAGTCGCCGCCTTCTCGACAGCAACTGCTAACCAACGCGAAGTGTCTCCACTTCTTTGCGGTAGTCATCCGTATCCCTATGGTAGTCTCACCTACCGAATTGCACCTTTAGTATAGCGCCAATATATGGCTCTGTCAATCAAAAAAATGCCTCCAAATAGGAGGCAAATTGGCCTTAGTGGCCACGATGTTTTTCTCGACGTTTGGCCTGCTTAAGGGCAAATTGGCGCGCTTGGTGCTCGCGTTTATTGGCGCTTTTTTGGCGCTTGCCCTTTTGCTGTCGGGTCTCTTGCTGGGCCTTCAAGGCAAGCTGGGCCTTTGTACTGGCTACTGGCGCCTCTATTAAGGCGCGTTTGGCTTGGCGCAAAAGACGTTTTGGATTGAGCCTTTTGTGCGGGTTTAGCTTTGCTTGGTCCACCGCCGGACTCCAAGTCAAGTCTTGCCAGATACGGGGTAGATTGGCCAAGAGCTGAGGATTAGTCGGTTCTTTGCCAAAGGTGTAGGTCGCCACCCGCATTCGCTTGGCCTCACGCCATTCCATACGTCCTAGCCAAAAACTCCCGTCGAAATATACTGTGAGACAGATGCTTTCCGTCATAACAGTCCCTCCTTTTTTGAATTCAAATGAAGGGACAACCCAGGAGGGGCAGGTTACTGCTAGCCAAAGCTAGGACCGGACTACCAACCGATTCATGTGTTTTTATCATTCTACCTTAGTATACACCTCGGCATAAGAAAAAACCATTATATCATATATGATATAATGGGCAGTTTTAATAGTATTCGATAAATAAAAAAATAAGCACATGGCTTTGTCACTTATAGCTGCTACCTTCCGGTCCTGACTCGATTCATGACGCCGCCATTGCCTACTCTTATTCTAGCAAAAGCTGACTCAAAATGCAAGATGCAAGCCTAGAAGGGCTAACAGGCCTTGTGCTGATGCTATCAAAAAGCTAGGAATTTCTTCCTAGCTTCCTTTATTATGACAGAATGTCATTCTTACATTCCCCGGTTTCCAGATAATCCTTGAGGTTATTGAAGCTGGTTTCCACCATGTTCTCTACTGCCTCATCGGTGTAGCTGCCCATGTGAGGCGTTAATAAGACCTTAGGATAGAGGTCAACCAATTTCTTAACCGCAGGATTGCTAATCTCTTGACCGCGCAGGTCCTTGAAGAAGAATTGGCTCTCATTCTCTAAGACATCTAAGCATGCCCCAGCCAAATGGCCAGATTCGATGGCTTCAATAATGGCATCCACATCCTGCAACTCACCGCGCGCAGTGTTGACCAGAATGGCCCCTGGCTTCATCTTGCTGATGAATTCCTTGGTGATGACCTTGCCATTAGCTGGAATGTAAGGTGCATGAATGGAAATCACGTCTGACTTAGCCAAGAGCTCATCCAGTTCTACTTGGGTGCAGATATGATCTACCCCTTCTTTTGGAAAGGCGTCGTAAGCTAAGACATTCGCGCCCAAGCCCTTGAAGAGCGTTGCGGTCGTCAACCCAATCCGGCCAATCCCAACCACACCAACGGTACAGTTACGGATTTCCTTGGCAAACATTTGGTTGTCCACACGGAAATCTTGTTGGCTAGTGCGGTTAGTGGTGTAGGCCACGTTACGCAAGAGGGTCATAGCCAAGGTTAGCGCCAATTCAGAAATGGCGTTAGGCGAGTAGAAAGGCACATAAGCCAGCTTAAAGCCTAATTCCTTGGCATAGGCAACATCGATATGGTTGACACCAACGGTCCGAGTCAAGACATATTCCACGCCCAATTCCTTGTAGATGTCTAAGACTTCCTTGTTAGCCCAGCAGTTGCCACGCAAGATAACAGCTTGGCAACCAGCTGCTTGACGTGCATCTTCAGGGCCATTCAAGTAATTGGCTACACAGACTAAGTCATAGCCAAACTTCTGATTGACGGCTTCAAAAATTGGTAGTTCGACGTCACGGACGCCATACGCTAATACTTTCATGATTTGATAATACTCCTTTATAAAAGAGGAAAAGCAGACCGAGGTCGGAGCCCCGTCTACTTTGCCTAGTGCTTGTGACTAATTATAAGCCTGCGAAAATCCCTTGTCCTACGACAATCCAGAAGATAATCGCCAAGATGCTGAGCACGGTCGCCAAGAGGGAGACGTTACTTGCTAGAACCGCTTCACGGTCGAATTTAATGGCATAAGCCACCGCAACCGTTGCAGGTGGGGTTGCTAACATGATAATGATCCCCATAGCCGCTTCAAAGCCCATTGGCAAGAAGAAGTTGATGGCGAAGATAAGGGCTACAAAGATAGCAGGGACAAAGAGTAATTTAACGACTGAGTAGTACCAAGCAGCTTTTTCTTTGACTGCATCTGCAATCGAGATGTTACCCAAGGTAATCCCGATAGCTAACCATGCCAATGGAGAGCTCAAGTCTGCCAAGTAGGTCAGGGCCTTGAAGAGCCATGGCGCGGTTAAGTCAATACGTAAGAAGGCGACGCTCACCATTTCCTTAGTCTTAGGATCCATAACGGATACTTGTGGTAAAGAGCCTTGGAAGAGCCAGATAACGAGACCAGCGAAGGTCGCAATCACAATAATGTTCCCGAAGATAGACTTAAGGTTCTTTTTCTCGAACTTAGTGCCGCTCATGCGGATTAAGCCGTAAGAGTAGAGGAAGACCCGGTAAGCCAAGTTGAAGATATTGGCATAGAGTACCCCGGTTGCCCCGAGTAAGCCGTTGATGATTGGAATACCGAAGAAGGTGGTTGACCCAAAGGTTGTCAGAACGGACAAGGTGGTCTTACGGTCGCCCTTTTCCTTAACGAAGAAAAGCTCACCTAGGACAATCAGAATTACATAGGCCACAAAACCAAAGATAAAGACGTTGAGACCCTTGGTGAAGGTTTCCTTGCTAATTGGCGCCATAAAGGCCTTAAAGGCCAAAGCCGGAATCGCGACTGACAGGACTAGGTTACTAATGACCTTACCGCTCTTTTCGTCGACAATGTTCTTCTTACGAATATAATAGCCGACTAAGATAATAGAAATTGTAGAGAAAATGTTCGCTACAAAGTTGGGGTTACTTAGAACCTCAAATAACTTATCAAATGCTTGCAATTGATAATGCCTCCTTAAATAATTTTGAGACGGTCCTGGACCGTCAACTTTTCCATTGTACCACAAAGCGGGCGCTTTGTTGACACTTTTTTATGAAAAAGTTCATTATTGCAAACTACCTCTAATCCGTCTCTCAATCAAGACAAAAAACGCTCAAGACCGGCCTTTTAGAAGGCTGGCTTGAACGTTGATTTTTATATTAATTAGTCAGCTTGTCCCTCCGCTAGCTTGGCTTGCGCTTTACGCAACTTATTGCGCTTGCGGAGGCCTTGGAAGAAGGTCTTGAGCTTGTCACTACACTGGGCTTCCAGCACTCCCTTAATGACTTGAGGCTGATGGTTGAAGCGGCTGTCTTCCAAGAGATTCATGAGACTGCCGGCACAGCCGCCCTTGGGGTCACTTGCGCCGTAAACCACCTGACCCACCCGCGATAAGACCAGGGCACCCGCACACATAGGGCAAGGTTCCAAGGTCACATAGAGGGTACAGCCCTCTAGGCGCCAGGCACCCAGGGCCTGGTTGGCCGCTTCAATGGCTAGGAGTTCGGCGTGGGCCGTAGCCTGGTGGTTGACCTCCCGCAGATTGTAGGCTGAAGCCAGGAGGACGCCATCCTTAACTAAGAGGGCGCCAATGGGCACTTCACCTAGGGCTTGGGCCTGGTCGGCCAGTTCTAGGGCCTGCTGCATCCAATGTTCGTGCTGGGCCAAGTCGGTGGGCGCCAGTTGGCTTGCATCCATCATGGCCTCACCCCTTATGTTCCAGAGCCAGGTAGCTAACAATCAGATCTGTCAGATGTTGCAGGTTAAGCCCCGTTTCCTTGGTGTATTTGCTGAGGCGATAGGTCAGGGTATTGCGATGAATATAGAGTTCGTCGGCTGCCTGACTCAGGTTGCCCTGGTGTTCAAAGAGGGCCCGCACCGTCGCCGCATAGTCTGGATTGTGCTTGAGGACATCGTGCAGTCGATCCATAAAGGCATACTGCTTGGTCACCTCGCGCCCTACCAGGCGCAAGAGGACTGAGGTCAGGGGCACAATTTCAGGCTCCATAATCTGAGACAGAATACTGTGAACCAGACGTCGCTCATCTTGGAAATGGGCCACATAATCCTGGTCCAACTTGGCAACTAGGCCGACACAGCCCCGAGTCACCGTCTCAAAGTCAATGTCCAAGGTCTTAATAATGTCCACCAAGGCGCCCACGTGTTCCATGCCTCGAAGGCAGACTAGCCAGCGATTGGCTTCATCCGGAATGACCACTTCAATGGCTTCCAGAGAATCTTCCAGGGTTTGCTGCCACAAGACAGGGTCGAAGGTCTCTGACTTGGCCTGCATAATCAAATAGATACAGACCAAACTGCCCCGCATTTGGCCTTCTAGCGGCCGACCTTCTAGGAGAAAGGCCCGCCAGGCCTGTTGATGTGGCGCTAAATCCACGACCGGCACCTGGGGTGTGGCCTTGGCCAAGCTCATCATAAGCAAGAGTTCTTCTTCCTTACTGGTCAGGTCAGCCTGAGGAATGGCCAGGCCTTGATCCCCCAATTGGACAATCAGATAGCCGGGCAGCACCGCATCCGGTGCGACTGCTTGGGCCTGGGGATAGAGTCTTTGCAGTTGTTCAAACATGGGCTAGCTCCTGTCTTAGATTATTTAGGCTTTGGCTTTGGGCTTAGCTTTGGCCTTGCTTGAGCCAGCCTCATGGTCCTTAGCGGCAATGTTGATCTTACCGGACCGGCCGCCAATGGTCACCGAGTCCCCGGTGACAATGCTGCCGCTAAGCAGCAACTCACTGAGTTGGTCCTCAATTTGTTTTTGAATCGCGCGACGAATTGGACGCGCCCCGTATTCTGGGTCGAAGCCGGCTTCGGCGATAATGTCTACCGCTGTGTCGGTCACCCGAGCCTTGATGGCCAATTCGCCTAGGCGCTTGATAATATCCTTGGTATGGAGCTTCACGATCTGGCGAATTTCTTCCTTAGTTAAGGAGTGGAAGACCACCGTTTCGTCAATCCGGTTGAGTAATTCAGGACGGAAAGAACGCTTGAGCTCTTCGCGAATACGTTTTTCCATGGCCAGGTGGTCAGCGGTAAACTGCTTAGCCCCAAAGCCGACGGATTTCTCATCCCGCAGGGCGGTTGCCCCTAGGTTAGAAGTCATGATAATGATGGTGTTACGGAAATCGACTTGGCGGCCCTTGGAGTCAGTCAAATGCCCGTCGTCAAAGACTTGGAGCAGGATATTGAAGACATCAGGGTGGGCCTTCTCGATTTCGTCGAGCAGAATAACGGAGTAAGGTTTTTGGCGAACCTTCTCGGTCAACTGGCCGCTTTCTTCATGGCCTACATAACCAGGAGGCGAACCAATCAGGCGAGACACAGTGTGTTTCTCCATGTACTCGGACATGTCGACCCGAATCATATTGTCTTGGGAACCAAACATGGCTTGGGCCAAGGCCTTGGCTAATTCAGTCTTACCGACCCCAGTTGGCCCTAAGAAAAGGAAGGAACCAATTGGACGGCCTGGCGCCTTGAGGCCAGAACGAGCCCGGCGAATAGCACGTGACACAGCGGACACGGCTTCTTCTTGGCCAATAACTCGTTGGTGAAGCTCCCGCTCTAGGTTAACTAGGCGTTGGCTTTCCTTCATGGCCATTTGGGTCACTGGGATGCCAGTTGACAGGGCCACGACTTGAGCCACTTGCTCTTCATCCACGACTAAATGTGCTGGCTGGCCAACCTGAGCTTGGGCTTTCTTGCGGGCCCGGGCCAGGCGTTTTTCCAATTTTTGTTCAGCTTCACGAAGGCTAGCAGCCTCTGGGAAGTTACGAGCTAGCACGGCTTCTTCCTTATCAGCCTGCAACTTGGCCATTTCCTTCTCTAGAGCGAAAAGGGGATCGTGAGAGACAGCTTCTTCAATCCGCACCTTAGCGGCCGCTTCATCGATCAGGTCGATGGCCTTATCAGGCAAGGAACGCGACGTAATGTAGCGGACACTGAGTTTGACTGCCGCTTCAATGGCTTGGTCGGTAATAGTCACTGCGTGGTGCACTTCATATTGGGTCTTGAGCCCTTGCAGAATCTGGATGGTTTCTTCAGGGGTTGGCTCGTCTACTTGCACCTTAGAGAAACGACGTTCCAAGGCCGCGTCTTTTTCAATGTATTTCTGGTATTCACTTAGGGTCGTCGCCCCAATGACTTGGATTTCACCCCGTGCCAGGGCTGGCTTGAGGATGTTGGCTGCATCAATAGCCCCTTCAGAGCCACCGGCCCCAATCAGGGTATGGAGCTCATCAATGAAGAGAATAACTTGTCCGTCGGCCATGACTTCTTCCACAATGCGCTTCATGCGCTCTTCGAACTCACCCCGGTACTTGGTCCCAGCCACCAGGCTCCCCATATCCAGCATCATAAGGCGCTTCTTAGCAATATCGGCCGGCACGTCGCCTGACACGATGTGTTGGGCTAGGCCTTCTGCCAAGGCAGTCTTACCTACCCCTGGGTCCCCGACTAGGACTGGGTTATTCTTCTTACGACGGCTGATGATTTGCAACATGCGTTGGACTTCCTTCTCGCGGCCCACCACTGGGTCCATCTGGCCTTGCTTAGCCATTTGGGTCAGGTTGCGGGCAAAGGAATCCAAGGTCGGTGTCTTACTTGGCGCAGTTTCGCTAGCTTTCTGGGTCCGGGCTTGAGGCTTGCTTTGGCCCATTGGCATCTTATCAATGCCGATGGCTTGGTAGACGGCTTTCTTAAGGGCATCCAAGTCGACATCGAGGTTGCGTAAGATTAAGGTGGCCAAAATTTCTTGTGGCAGCATGGCTAATAAGAGGTGCTCAGTCCCAATTTGGCGAGCGCCCAAGCGCTTAGCTGTATTGGAGGCATCCATGATATTCTTCTTGGCGCGCGGCGAATAAGGTAGAGTGACTTCTCCCCGAGGCATAGGCGCCTCTACATCGCCGTGGATGGCCCGCAACTCGTTCAGAATGAGTTCCGGGGTCACGCCAAATTCACGGAGAATGACGCCGGCAATGCCACGTTCTTCGCGGGCTAGACCAATCAAGATATGCTCGGTACCAATGGCTGAATGGCGCAATTGGTAGGTGGCCTCAGCCGCCATGATCATGACTTGATGGGCGCTCTCGGTAAATAGTTCTTCAAACATCGCGTCTTCACTCCTTTTCTTAATAGCTGTATTTGAGTTGTTGCAAAAAGGTCTTGAGCAGTTGGGCGCGAGCTGCCTGTTCCTGCTCACTGATTTGATGGAGGACGGATTTTTCAATCACGGACAGGATTAAGGTACCCTCGCGGTTGGTAATCAGGCCCTTGCCAATCAAATTCTCAATCATATGAATGCCGTTGCGTTGGCTAATCTTATCGCCCACTAATTCAATCAGCTGATCAATCAGGGCCGCCTCGTCGGCCAATTCAATCTTGAGAATGCGGATATAGCCGCCACCACCCCGCTTACTTTCGACCAGGTAGCCATGCTCCTGGGTAAAGCGTGTCTTGATGACATAGTTAATTTGTGACGGGACACAGTCGAAGTGCTCCGCGATGTCACTACGTTTGATTTCGACATGCTCTTGGTGCTTAAGGAATTCCTTCAAGTAGGCCTCAATGATGTCGGTCATATTGCGGCTTGACATGTTACCCCTCCTTACATTGACTTTCTTTGACTATTGTACACCAAATCAGGCCTTTTGCCAACCTAATTGCTTGGCCTAGGGCTAAAGAAAAAGGAGCCTGAGGCCCCTTTTATATAAATGATTATATATTTGACTTTTCATAAGTGGCCGGGGCCAAATCCCGTTCTGACAGGCTTTTGCCGCCAAAAGACGAACGTTTCCGGCTTGTTTTTGACTTTTTCTGTTCGCGACTGCCAAAAAGCCAGATTTTTTGCCCTCTCAAACCCTATTTAATAGTGTAACTATTAAATAGGCTTAAGCCTCTTGGGCCAGGTAGGCCACCAAGGCATCCAGGTCGCTACCCAGCTGCTGATCCAGCAGCTGGTGACGGGCCAAGCCCTCATAGCCATCCCGGCCTCGTCCTAAGAAGTCGTTGGTCACCAGCTGATAAGTGGCCTCAGGGTCCAGACCCTTGACTGCCTCTTCAAGCTCTAAGGGCTGGCCTTGACTGTCGATCATACGAGGATAGTGGCCGGATTCCAGCGCCTCCTTGAGGTCGGCACCCGTTACTTCCAGGACCCAGAGCTGGCAGCCAAAGGGCAGAATAGCCAGAGCCTCCTCATAGGTCACCGGCCCCTGATCCAGACTGGCGCGGACGCCTCGCCCATTAATGAGGCTAAAGTCCACTTGCCAGCCCTTGGCCCGAGCAGCTGCCGCATAGGCCCGGCAGACCAGTTGGCTAAGCTTGGTATGGCCCTGGCTCAAGGCCTCCCGACTGCCATCCAGGGCCTGGCGACTGACGCCAATGACCTGGCTAATCCGCGCTTGGGCCTGGCTTTGCCAGATTTTGAGTTCCTTGGCTACCGGGCGGGCCACCTTGGCATAATGGCTGAGATCATGCAGTTGGTAGTGGCCGAGCTGGTGGCTGCCATCCGGATGGAGCCAGAGACTGAGTTCACCCAATAGGCGGCCATAGTAGCCGGCTTGCACCACCAAAGTTTGACCGACTAGGGCGGGTTGCTCTGTCACCGTATGGGTATGGCCCCCGATAATGGCAGCAAAGTCCGGCACGTCTTGGGCCAGAGCCAGGTCCGTCTCATAGCCCAAATGACTTAAGAGGACAAAGTGGCTTGCGCCAGCCTGACGGGCTAAGGCCAGATTCCGTTCTAAGGCTAGACGAGGCTCTTCAAAGCCAATCAGCTCCCCTGGCGAAGAATTATCCAAGGTTTCCAGGGTCGTAGCGGCTAGAATAGCCAGCCGGACACCATCCGCCAGGTCATAGAGGCGGTAAGGCGCCACTTGCTGCGCCGCCAAGTCAGCCAAAGCCGGCTCCCGGCTAAAGTCCAGGTTACTGGATACAAAGGGCACCCGGGCTTGGGCCAGATAGGAGGCCAAAAAGCTAGGTCCCAGATCAAATTCATGGTTACCAAAAGTAACCGCATCATAACCCAACTGGTTCAAGAGGGCAATTTCCGCTTGACCAGCAAAGAGCTGGAAGTAAGGGCCACCCACAAAGAGGTCCCCCGCCCCCAGCAACAGGCTGGCTTGATACTGCGCACGCAGGCCTTTAATCAGATGGGCTCGCTGGCCAAATAAATCCAGATAGGAATGGGTGTCATTGGTATGGAGAATGCCAAGTTTTACAGCTTGCATGAATCAATCGCTTCCTTCTGCCTAGGCCTGCTCTTGTTGGGCAGCCTGGCGTTTGAGTAAGGTCTCGAAGAGGAGGGTACCGGCTAGGTTGAGCATGAGCCGGGACCGAATCTTCTTACGCGCTTTGGGCGCATCATAAATCTGAATCAGTTGATCACTGAGCTTGGCCAAAGGATTGTGAGTCAGGCTAGTAATGGCCACGATGTGAGTCCCCTTCTGGCGAGCCTTGAGCAAGGTCTCATTGACCGTCTTGTTGGCCCCGCCCAGGGAAAAGACCACGATGACATCCTCTTTGGTCACAATATCGGGAATGCGTTCAATACTATACTGTTCGAAGAAATCATTGACCCAGACATCAATGAGCTTGAGCTTACGGTTAAAGTCGGACATGGGCATATAGCTAGAGCCAATCCCCACGCAGAAGACCCGCCGCGCCGCCAAAACCCGGTCTGCCACTGACTCGAAATCCGCCTGGTCAAGTAAGGCCATGGTCTTTTCAAATTCGCCCGTTAATTGGGCCTTCATTAAGTCAAAGTGGCTGGCCTCCAGATGATGGGCTTCCTGATGGGTTTCCTTACTGCGGCGTAGGTCATACTTGAGTTCATTGAAGGTGGCATAACCTAACTTCTTACCTGCCCGTACAATGGTCGAAGCAGATAAATGCAGGGCCGCCCCAATAGACTTGAGGGTTTGGGCCTCGATATTATCCTGCTTCATGAGATAGTCGATGACTTCCTGTTCATAGACCGATAATTCTTCATAGTGAGCCTTTAGATTAACGAAAAACACGTCATCCCTCCTTATCCCCTAAGGGTTTACATCTCTATTGTACCATAGCTGGGACCAGCTACAAAATTTAGAGGTAATTTTACCTGTCGGAGTCAATTTTATCTTCCTTGGGAACTTTTTAGCACATTTACCTAAAGCGCTTGCTTTTTTGCTAGAATAGACTTATCAAATTATGAAGGAGCGACTAGCAATGAGTCAAAAAAACAAATTTGTTTATGCCTTTGAGCAGTTTGGCCGATCCTTCCTCTTACCTGTTTCGGTCTTGCCAGGGGCCGGGATTATCAAGGGGATTGGGACTGCCTTCTCTAACTCAGACACCTTGAAGATGTTCCCTGTTCTTCAGAACGGAATCTTCCAATTCATTATGAAATTCTTTATTACCTTAGGGGACACCGCCTTCAACAACCTACCAATCATCTTCGCTGTCGGCGTAGCCGTTGGTTTAGCAAAACGCGAAAAAGGTTCTGCTGCCCTATCCGGGGTGCTAGGTTTCATCGTCCTACACTCTGTCCTCAACTTCCTCCTAGTTCAAAGCCATAGCTTGGTGGACACCAGCAAGTTATCCAGCGCTGAAGCTAAACTAGCCATGGCCAATGCCATGCAGACTAAGGTCATGGGGATTCAAACCCTGGACCTCAGCGTCTTCGGGGGGATTATCGTCGGGATTGTGGTCTTCTTCGTTCACCGTTGGGCGGTTAAGAAACAATTACCTGCCCTAATCGGCTTCTTCAGTGGTCCACGTTTCGTACCGATTGTGACTATCGTTGCCATGGCCTTTGTTTCGGTTATCCTCTTCTTTATCTGGCCACCAATCCAACAAGGGATTTCAGTTATGTCCGTCTTCATCTTGAAGTCTGGTCCTCTAGGCACCTTCCTCTACGGGCTAGTTGAACGGGCACTCCTACCATTTGGTCTCCACCATGGGCTGAACTGGCCAGTACGTACTACTGAATTAGGTGGGACCTGGACCATCAATGGCGAACGCGTCGTGGGTACCATTAATGCCTATCTAGCATCCCTAGCGGATCCTAACATTACTTCTATTGACCCATCCATCACCCGTTTCAACGGCGGGAAGTTCGTTTACTTCATGTTCGGTTTATCTGGGGCTGCCTACGCTATGTACAAGACAGCCGATCCTAAGAAACGCAAAGTCGTAGGCTCTCTGCTCTTCGCAGCTGCCGGTACTGCCTTCTTAACCGGGATTACCGAACCAATTGAATTTACCTTCCTCTTCGTTGCCCCAATCCTCTATGTCGCTCATGCCTTCATGGCTGGGGCTGCCCTATTGGTCATGCACCTCTTAGGTGCTGGGGTGGCAACACCAACCGGTCACGGTTTTATCAACTTAATCATCTACGGCGTACTGCAAGGGCCTAAGACCCACTGGTGGTTAGTCTTCATCGTCGGCATCCCTTGCTTCATCCTCTACTACTATGTCTTCCGCTTGCTTATCCTCAAATTCGATTTGAAGACACCAGGTCGTGAAGATAGCGATGAAGTCAAACTTTCAAGCAAGAAAGAAGCGCGCGAAAAACTGGGTGTGACCATTAACCAAGTCGGTCAAGACAATAGTAACAATGACTTACATCCTGAAGACCAAGCCCTACTAAACTCAGCTACCGCCATGAAGACCATTCCTGATAGTCCAGAAGGCATCTATCAACAAGCCCTGGGCTTGATTGCAGCTCATGGTGGCCCAGACAACATCGAAGAAGTCAACGCCTGCATCACCCGCTTACGGATTAATGTCAAAGACAAAGCCCAAGTGGATAAAGACACCATCGTTCATCAATTAGGTGCCCTGGGCTTTGCTGAAAACGACATGCAAATGCAATCCATCTATGGCGCCCACGCCAATGTCTTGAAAATGGAGATCCAAGACATCCTCGGCATGGAGGAATAAGTCATGCGTAACCTCTTTGTGACAGACTTAGATGGTACCTTCGTCAAGGATTCTGTCACGGTCAATGCAGCTGATTTGGCGGCCTACCATACCGCCAAAGAGCTGGGCGACTTCTCCATCGCCACTGGCCGCTCCCTGGCAGAGATCCAGTACATTGTCCAAGGCAATGACCTCGATGTCACGCATATGATTGGCTTTAACGGCGCGGTGGTGACCCGCTATGCCCAACTCCTGGCCGAGCATCACTTACCTGAAGACGTTACGCCCAAGCTGCTGGCTTATTTCAAGGAGCAAAAATTAATCTTTGATGCCCTAGACGGTCAACGTCGCATTGGTAACTTCGACCACGAGCATAAACAACGGCTCTGGAATATGCCTTTGATTTGCTTGCCAGACCCTTATCCGGCCTTAGAAGGCCATCGCCTCTACAAGGTCAATGTCCGCCCAAGTGCTGAGACTGCCGACTTCTACCTAGCTGACCTGCAAGCCAAGTTTCCTCAACTGGCTACCTATAAGTCAGGCTCTACACGGCTGGAAGTAACGGCCCAAGGAGTCTCCAAGGCCTCCGGCTTAGCCATCATCCGGTCTGACTATGACCGCCTGGTAGTCTTTGGCGACTCAGGCAATGACAGCGACATGTTCGCAGTGGCTGATATTTCCTATTGTATGGATCATGCTCCAGCTGAGGTTCAAGCCCAAGCCACTCATGTGGTAGCTAGCTTTGCTGACGCCATGGCCCATTTCCAAGCACACTATCTATAAAGCCTCAAGACCCGCCTCACTTCCTTCACTTCCGCGGGTATAGGACAAAAGGCAGCTAGCCCAGTGAGGGTTAGCTGCCTTTTTGTTCTCCCTATCTATCAATCTATCTATTGATAGATAGGGTCTGAAGCCCCCTTTTTTACGTGCTGATTTAGTCACAACTTTTCAACGACTCCTCTATTTCCTGGCCCGACCCAACAAAAAAAGAGGACGGGAATGACTCCCATCCTCTCTAGCTTATTGTAAATCCAGAGAAACTTCCACGGTCTGCACAGGCACGTCATAGTAGGGATCTTCCCGGCGGCCTAGGTAATCCTTGGCTTGTTGTGGGAAGAGGGCATACATGAGTAAATCCTCGTCAGACTTAGCGTAGTCCTTAATTTCTTCCCGCAATTCTGGTAATTGCGGCTCAATCAAGTCAGCAGGTCGTACTGTTACAACTTCTGCGTCCCCAATAATGGTTTGCTTGACTTCTGGATCAATCTTGGCTGGTGCTTGACCGTAGTGACCTAGCACATAGTCCTTAATTTCCTTAGGCACCATCTTGTAGCGTTGGCCAGAGATGACGTTCATCACTGCCTGGGTCCCTACCATTTGTGATAATGGGGTTACCAATGGTGGATAGCCTAAGTCAGCCCGTACTTTTGGTACTTCAGCAAGTACTTGATCATACTTATCAGCCAAACCTTGTTCGGTTAATTGGCTGAGCAAGTTGGATAACATACCGCCAGGCACTTGATAAATCAAAGTCTTTGGCTCAGTATCCTTAACCTTAGGATTGAGAATACCTTCAGCCCGGAACTTGTCGCGGATGCCGTTGAAGTAAGCTGCTGCCGCTTCTACTTCTTTCATATCCACACCTGTCTTGAAGCCTAAGTCTTCTAAGGCTAAGACCATCGATTCAGTGGCTGGCTGGCTAGTCCCGCCAGAGAAGGATGACAGGGCTGTGTCGATAATGTCGGCCCCTGCTTCCGCTACCTTGAGGTAGGTCATCTCAGAAATCCCGCTAGTTGCATGGGTGTGGACTTCCAAAGGTAAATCTACCTTATCCTTGATACGGCTAACCAATTCATAGCCAGCTTGTGGTGTTAGAACCCCTGCCATATCCTTGATACAGATAGAATCTGCCCCGAATTTAGCCATGCGTCCTACCAAGTCCACATAGTAGTCTATGGTGTGAACTGGGCTAGTGGTGTAGGAAATAGCTGTTTGGGCTAAGCCCCCTGCTTCCTTGGTTGCTTCAATCGAAGTTTGTAGGTTGCGCACATCGTTCAAGGCATCGAAGATACGGATAATATCAATCCCATTTTCGACTGATTTTTGCACGAAGAGCTTGACCACATCGTCCGCATAGTTACGGTAACCTAGCAGGTTTTGACCCCGCAAGAGCATTTGTAACTTGGTGTTTTTGACCGCTGCGCGAATTTGACGCAGACGTTCCCATGGATCTTCGTTTAAGAAACGGATGCAAGAGTCAAAGGTCGCACCGCCCCATACTTCTAGGGCATGGAAACCTGCTTGATCCAGGGTTTTCAGAATTGGCAACATATCTTCCGTCGTCATACGAGTGGCAATTTGGCTTTGTTGGCCATCCCGTAAGACTGTTTCAGTGATACGAATTAATTTGCTCATAGTTTATTCCTTTCCTTAAGGGGATTCAGTCTGGGCCTCATAGTTAGCGACGGCCTGACTGATATAGGCCTGCATGTCCGCTACTGAGTGTTGGCGTGAGCGTGCACACTGCTTGGCGTCTGCTTGGCAGAGGAAGCACTGGCGCGGGGCCAATCCTAACTGCCGCCGACTGATAGGGCAGGGTATGCCTTCCACCAGTTCCAGCACATCCAAGTCTAGTAGGCGACCTAAGGGGTGCTGCCCTTCAAAGGCCACTAAATGCCGCTTGACTAGCTCAGCCTCCTGGCTAACCACCCAATAGGCCTCTAACCCTGTCACGGCCTCCAGCAAATCCTGGTAGAGGACCGCCTCTTGGGCCAAATGGTCACTAACTAGCTGGGCTAGCCGGTGACCGATTTTGGACAGGCCTTCAGAGTTTTTGACAGGCCCCGGCGTATTGAGGGTCATGGAGACCAATACAGCCGGCGCATAGGTCTCAAGTAAGTGAGCCTGGCGCTGGCTCCGCGCCTCGCGGGCTGATAGAACCTGGCCCAACTGGACTTCAGGCCCATCAAAGAGTCCCTTAGACATTGCGCACCACGTCGATGACGCTACCGTCACGATATTCGATGACCGCTACGACCTTGTCCCCGTATTGAATCGGTTCTGGGTTGCCCACAATGCTGTAGGCTTTTTCTTTGAGTTCTTGGATGGTGTATTGAGGCACCTTGAGAGACTTGAAGTGTTCGACTAAGTCTGGACGGTTAGGGTTAACCGCAATCCCAATCTCAGTGACGACCACGTCCACGCTAGTCCCTGGTGTTACGACCGTGTTAACAGAGTCTACGAATGTTGGAATACGGCCACGTACTAATGGCGAAATCACCATGGACATCTTAGAAGCAAAGGCCGTATCACAGTGACCACCAGAAGCCCCACGGATAACCCCGTCAGAACCGGTCATGACATTGACGTTGAAGTCAGTATCAACTTCCAAGGCAGACAAGATGGCGACATCCAAACGGTTAACCATGGCCCCTTTGGACAGTGGGTTAGCATACATGCTAGCGTCGATTTCGTAGTGGTCTGCGTTGCGACCTAAGGATACTGCCGATGGGTGGTCAAAGTCTTGAACGTCGATGACCTTCTCAACGAGGCCTTCTTCTAAGAGTTCAACCATGGCATTGGTAATCCCACCTAGCACGAAGCTGGCCTTAATGCCGTCTTTAATCATTTGTTCGCGGATAAAGCGGGTTGCAGCTAGTGAAGCACCACCCGTCCCTGTTTGGAAGGAGAAGCCTTCCTTATAGTAAGGAGAACCGGTAATCACCTTCGAAGCATATTCTGCAATCAAGAGCTCTTTAGGGTTCTTGGTGAAGCGAGTTGCCCCTTTGGCAATCCCTTGAGGATCCCCAATGGCATCTACTACGACCACATAGTCCACGTCTGTTTGCGGAATGGAAATTGGGGTGTTTGGATATGGTACCAAGGAGTCAGTGATGACCACTACTTGGTCGGCATATTTAGCATCAATCATGGCATAACCTAGGGAGCCACAAGTCGCTTTCCCTTTGGTCCCGTTGACGTTCCCATATTCGTCAGAACTTGGGGCACCTAAGAAGGCTACGTCAATGTGGATGTCGCCTGCCGTAATGGCACGGGCACGCCCCCCGTGGGAACGAATCACTACTGGATTTTCCATAATACCGGAAGAAATGGCAGCCCCTAACTTGTCACGCAAACCACTAGAGGTAATGTTGGTGACAACCCCATTCTTGATGTGTTCGATGAGGGGTTCATGTACGTTGGCAATAGAAGAAGGTGCGATGGAGAGATTCTTGATCCCCATTTTAGCAATTTCTTCCATGACCATATTGATGACATAGTCCCCTTCACGGAAATGGTGGTGGAAGGAAATAGTCATGCCGTCTTTGAGGCCGGTCTTTTCAATGGCTTCGCGAAGGCTACCCAAGAGTTTTTCTTGGCGTGGTTCAACGGGCTTAACCTTACGGCTTGAAGCTTCATAAGGCTTAATCCGAGCCAGCTCTCCTTCATAGACGCCGTATTGATCGGCGATTGCTTGTGGAATTTCACGTCCTGCTTTGTTGACTACCATCTTAAATTTCCTCCTCGCTAATGAGTCCCGCTGCTTTGGCTAGGGCAATGACCCGCTCAGCGCGTTCCACGATTGGCTTGTCGACCATTTTCCCTTTGACTGAGATGACGCCAGAGCCTTTAGCTTCAGCTTCACGAATCGCCCAGATAATTTCCTTAGACTGTTGGATTTCTTTCTCAGTTGGGGCATATACTTCATTAACCACTGGAATTTGGCGTGGGTTGATGACCGATTTACCATCGAAACCTAATTGTTTGATGCGGGCTACTTCCTCACGGAAGCCGTCCATGTTGTCTACGTTAGAGTAGACAGTGTCGATTGCGGCGATCCCTGCGGCACGCGCTGCATGTAAAATCATGCTACGTGCAAAGAAGAGTTCTTGACCATCAGGGTAACGGCGAGTCTTCATGTTGGTCACATAGTCTTCCGCCCCTAAGGCAATCCCAATCAGACGGTCAGATGCCTTAGCAATCTCACGAGCATTTAGCACCCCTTCAGCTGATTCGATGGCCGCCATCATCTTGGTGCGACCAAGAGGAATATTATTTTCCTGCTCGACACGGGTAATTATAGCATCGACATCCACGATATCTTGGGCGTTTTCGGTCTTAGGCAGACGTACCACGTCAACCCCAGCCAAGACGACCGCTTCGATATCTAGGGCACCGGTAGTGTCCAGCCCGTTAATCCGTACAACGGTTTCGACATTGCTGTAGTCAAAGGTTTTGAGGGCGAAGTGCACCAAGGTGCGGGCAGAGTCTTTTTCCTTGAGGGAGACTGCATCTTCTAGGTCAAACATAATAGAGTCAGCCCCGTATAGTGGCGCATCGCGTAGCATGGCAGCATTAGCACCAGGGACAAACATCATTGTTCTTCTTAAGCGTTCCATGAGTCAATCTCCTTCCAATTATATTCTGATAAGTCAGCAGCGCGGTGGGCCACCGTAATGGTCCGAGCTTGGATGGTGCAATCTAAGGCACCCTTGTCAACCGCTACTACTTGAGCTGATTGAATGCCTAGGCGGGTCAAAGTGTCTTCAATGACACGACGAATTTGCGCCCCAAATTGTTTTTCGACTGAACTTTCTAATTGAATGTCAATGCGTCCAGCATCACTCGGATTCAAGGTAATCATAATGTCGCTTGATTCCAAGGTGCCAACAACTGCACTTTTTTTAATTTCCATCTTTATTCCACCTTTTCTCTCTGGGCATCTTAGCCCAGTAAGTCTTGTGACTGTATGTAATGATAGGTTGACTGTGGGACTAGGTTGACCCAGTCAGCTAGCTTCCCTGCTTGAATCGCTGCCCGTACGCGGGTCGCACTAATAACCTGGCCGTCCTTTTCTAGACGGGGGATAATCTTTAGGTCTAGGTCCTGGCCGAAGGCTTGGGCCAAGGCCTGATTGTAGACTTGGGTGACCGGCGATAGGGGTTCTTCCCCTACAAAACGAATGGCAATCTCTAGACTAGGCGCAATGAACTGCTTGAAGACTTGCGCATCAAGTTCTGCCTGGACCTGAGACACCGCCAAATCCGCCCTTTCTTTAAGGAAGTAGGAGGGGAAGGTAGCCTGCGAGACCATATAATCTCGGCTAGGCAGGACCGTAACATTGGCTAAATCTGCCACCCCGGCTTGGACCATTTTGAAGCGATCTTGCGCGCTAAAATAGGACCGATCTTCGGATACCACGAAGATATAAAGGTGGTCACAGGCCGTTAAGGCCTGCTCTACCAAATAGCGATGTCCTAGGGTAAAGGGGTTAGCGTTCATGACGATGGCCCCATTTTTGGAGCTATCCACCTTATGCTGAGCCAAATAGCTCAGATAGTCCTGAAAGGACGGGAAGCCCTGCTCCATAAAGAGCAAGGCTTCGGTTTGCGCCAGAAGCCGAAAGCCCAAGGCCTTAAAGTAAGGAAGATTCTTTGGTTTAGTATAGACGAAGCGATTGGTCAAGCCTTCCTGGTCCAAACGTTCCAAGAGAGCCATAACCACTTGCGTCAGCAAATTCTCTGACTGATAGGCGGCGCAAACCACCAAACACTTGAGAATCTTGCCGTCCAAGGACCCAGTCGCTGCCAAGCGTGCCCCATCATAAATGCCGATTGTATAATCGACCCTTTCCTGGTCACTCAGCTTGGCGGCCTGCATTAAGGTCTGCCAATCTTTCAAGGCTTGCGGGTCACGGTCCAACCAGAGGCGTCTGGTCACATAGCCGTCCATTTTGTCTTAGTCCTTTTCTACTGGGAAGTACTTGATGAGGAGTTCAGATGCCCCGTATAAGATACCGAGAACTAAGAAGACCCCACCCATCCCAATCAGCATGAGTTCAAGAGCTTGTCGTAAGTTATCTAAATTCATAAGTTTTACCTCGCAATCTTAGTGGATGAAGTAAGACAACAAGAGCCCGCCGGCAATAACGGAGGCAATTTGCCCAGAAACGTTAGCCCCTACAGCATACATCAAGATGAAGTTTTGAGGGTCTTCTTCTGTTGCCATCTTTTGAATGACACGGCTAGACATTGGGAAGGCAGAAATACCAGCCGCCCCAATCATTGGGTTGATCTTGTCCTTGCGGAAGAGGTTCAAGATTTTGGCGAAGATAACGCCCCCAATAGAGTCCATGATGAAGGCTACCAAACCGAACAAGATAATCATTAAGGTTTGGACATTCAAGAAGAGGCCAGCTTGCATCTTAACCGAAATGGTAATCCCTAAGAGGATTGACACAATGTTAACCAATTCGTTTTGAGCGGTTGCGGATAAGCTATCTAAGACACCACACTCACGTAATAAGTTCCCGAACATGAGGAAACCTACCAATGGTAAGGCGATTGGCGCGATAAAACCAGCCACGATGGTGATAACGATTGGGAAGAGGATTTTAGTCATCTTAGATACGCCTTCAGCATGGTAAGTCATGCGGATCTTGCGTTCTTCCTTGGTCGTTACTAACTTAATAGCAACTGGTTGAATGATTGGCACTAAAGCCATGTAGGAGTAGGCTGCAACCGTGATGGCCCCTAAAAGATGAGGTGCCAATTGGTTGGCTACGAAGATAGAAGTAGGACCGTCAGCCGCACCGATAATCCCGATAGAAGCTGCTTCACGAATGTCAAAGCCCGCTAATACTGCAACTACGACGACGAAGAAAATCCCGAATTGGGCTGCCGCACCGAAGAGCAACATGAAAGGATTTTGAAGTAATGGCCCGAAGTCAATCATAGCCCCAATCCCAATGAAGATAAGTAGAGGGAAAAGTTCAGTCTCAATCCCGGCACGGAAGAGAATGTCTAAGACCCCGTGTTGAGTTACGTTACCGACGGTTTGGTCTAGGACCCCTGAACCTGGGAAGTTAACCAGAATCGTCCCTAAGCCCATTGGTACCAGCAAGGTTGGTTCGTATTCCTTCTTAATCCCCAGATACATGAGCAGGCCACCAATGACCATCATGAAAACTTGACCAATGTTAATGGTCGTAATACCTTGAATTAATGTTTCCACTGTCTGTCTCCTTTACTGACTAAATTAATTGATGGTGATGAGGGCATCCCCTGGGTTGACTACTTGGCCGTTAGCCACATGAATCCCCGATACCACCCCTGCTTTAGATGCCACGATTTCATTTTCCATCTTCATGGCTTCTAAGATCATTAATGGTTGGTTCTCAGCCACTGTATCCCCAACGTTAACTAAGATGCGGAGAATAGTCCCTGGCATTGGGGATGGCATGGCATCTGCTCCGGCTGGTGCTACAGAAACTGGTGCGGCTGGCGCTGGGCTTGCTTCTGCTGCAGGTTCGCTAACTGGTGCAGCTGGGGCTGGAGCAGGAGCCACTGGTGCTGGTGCAACTGGGGCAGCTGGCGCTACGGCCCCAATTTCTTCCATTTCTACCAAGTACTCTTTGCCGTCAACTTTGATTTTGAATTTGCGTAACATATTGTATAATTCCTCCTAAATAAATCCATAAACCTTATGTGCGTTTTTGATAAATGTGCTTGACCGCCCATTGGCTGTCAGGGGCGTCCCCAGCCGCAATGGCTGACGCAATCACCGATACAGTGGTCGCTTCGGGGTTGCGTTTCAAGACGCGCTTGACCACAAATTGACTGTCGGGATAATTGGCCGCTGCTAGAGCAGAAGCAATCACGCTGACTTCTAGCGCCTCTTCTGAGTCGGCCGCCACATAGGCTGCCACTGGCTCCCATTCTGCCTCAAAAGCAGCTTGCTGAGCTTGCGCTTGTGCTTGACTCTCTGCTTCTTCAGCGCGGCGTCGGCCGCCAAATAATCGTCTGAGTAGTTCCATTTCTTCACTCCCTTTCAGATTAATCTACTACTTGTATTATACCCTAAACTAGCGCTTACACTAGTCAAATACTGTTCTTTTTGTGTTCTATTAGGCCAAGATTTTGATTTAGTCTTCTTATTTAAGTAATGCGTCTTTTTTGGCTATACAAATTTCCTAAGCCCTTGTTTTTTAAGTGTTCTTTTTAGCTAAAGCCCTTTCTTTTTGTCTAAACATTCGCTATGATACAGGCATAAAGTAAACGCGTTCATTTCATGGAATGGACGTGTCGGGTCTGGGTCAGAAGGTTTTAGCGACTTTTGGCTCCTGCCCACGCTATTATTATTTTAATTTCAGAAAGGAAGATATGATGTTACTCACAGTCTTTGCTTATGCAATGATGGTTGTCTTCATGTATGTCATCATGAAGAAGAAAATGTCACCATTCACTGCCCTAGTACTCATTCCGCTTGCTTTTGCGCTGGTAGCAGTCTTAACCGGCGTGGTCCAAGATGTCAACATCGGGACACTCGTTCGCCAAGGTCTCTTTGGCAACAACTCCAAGGATAAACTTACTGCAATGAAAGGGACGGCTGAAACCGGGGTTATGCTCCTCTTCGCCATCCTCTACTTCTCCCTCATGTTAGATTCCGGTCTCTTCGACCCAATCACTAACAAAATGATTCGCTACGCTAAAGGCGATCCAATGAAAGTCCTCGTGGCTACTGCTATTGTTGCGGCCGCTGTTTCCATGAACGGTGACGGAACAACCACTACTTTGATTTGCTGCTCGGCCTTCGTGCCAATCTACAAGAAACTCGACATGAAACTCATGAACTTGGGTGTCTTAGTTATCTTGCAAAACACCATCATGAACCTCTTACCATGGGGTGGCCCAACCGCTCGTGCCATGTCCGTCTTGGGCGTTGAAGCCGACATCTTGGGTTACTTAGCACCAGGGATGGTTCTCTCTATTCTCTACGTTATCTTCTTCGTTGCCCGTGGTATGGGTAAAAAAGAACGCGCTCGTTTAGGTATCAAGGAATTAACCGACGCTGAACTGGATGAATTAACTACTATTTCTGATCCTGAAGTCTTGGCTATCCGCCGTCCTCAAAACTTCTGGATTAACGCCGTTATGACCCTCGTCCTAGTTGGTTGGTTAGTAGCTGGCTCCTTCATCGACGCTATAGAAGTTAAGCCTGTTGTCCTCTTCTTAATCGGGACTGGCTTAGCCATGATGATTAACTACCCAGACCTCAAGACTCAATCCAAACGTATTGGTGAAAACGCTGGGGATGCGGTACAAGTGGTCCTCCTCGTCTTCGGGGCAGGGGTCTTCATGGGGCTCTTCCAAGGGACTGGTATGGCCAAGGCCTTGACCGACAGCATCGTCCATATCATTCCACAACAATTAGCAGGCTTCTGGAGCTTGATTATTGCCCTCATCTCCGTACCAGGGACCTTCTTCTTAACCAACGATGGTTTCTACTACGGGGTGCTGATTCCATTCGCAGAAATCGGTCGTCAATATGGCTTCACCGATATGCAAATGGCCTTGGCTTCTCTCATGGGGCAAGCCTTCCACCTCTTGAGCCCACTGGTTGCCTTCATCTACCTCTTGCTCCGCTTAACTGGCTTGGACATGGGCGAATGGCAACGTGAATCTGCTAAGTACGCTGCAGTGGTCTTCGTTATCTTCGTGGTTACCATCGTCTTAATGGGCCACATGCCACTCTACTTAGCACAATAATACTTAAGACAAAAGAGCTAGGACTAAGTCCTAGCTCTTTTTTTGTGTCCCTATGCAAATTGTGCTAACTTATGCACGTAAATTTCCTAACTCAGACCCTATCTATCAATAGATAGATTGATAGATAGGGTAGCAAAGCCAGATTGCTTGGTTAGAGTTGGGAAGTTGGCTGCTCCCAGAATTCTGGTACCTGAGCCAAGATCTCATCAGCTGTCTTCAAGCTGGCTTCTTCGACACTCAGGCCTGTCTTCTTAAGGTAGTAGCGCACCAAGTGATAGCCACAACTATAGCCCGCTGCATAGGGCAGACCGACTGGGCGCCCCCCTTGCACTTGAGTCAATTCATCCCCGTAGAGATAAGGAGCGGCCCCATAGAGGTTAGAGATATCAAGATTAGCCTTGATTTTGGGCTTGATTAGACTGTCTAAGGTCGCCAAATCGGTCTTGGTCACCCAAGGACCTAGATAGTCGGGACCGTAGAGTTTTAACACGAAATTCTCAGCCAAGCCTTCTGCTATCATAAGTTCCTTCAGGGCGCCTTGTTGCCAATCCACAAATTGGTAGCGCACATTATGGTTACATTCATGGGCCAAGGCCGCTGGCAAACGTCGCAAGGTCTCCTGGCTTGGTACCAAGGACAAGAAGATGTAGCCCGGAATCCCACCTTCACCCAGATAATTATCATTGAGGCGCATAACAGGACTCTCCGCCTTGCCTAGCAAGATCGCTAAGACATATTCTTTGCACGGTGGATGGATTCCTGCCTGCTCGAAACTGTCAATGGCCAGATGGAAGGCTTTTTCTAGCTCCTGATAAACTGAATCGTCTAGTGCTTCAATATCAGCGCTATGCTCAGGCCTTAAGTTAAAGGGTGTTAAATTGGCCAAGCTCAAAATCTGTAGGGCATCCGCCCCCTGTCCAGCTTCTATACTTAAACCCTGGCGGGCAAATTTCCCCCGAAAAGGCGCTAAAACTTCCTTCCTGAATAGGGCTTCGCCCTGATCTGGGGATAAGGCCAAGACTTGTCGATAGACTTGATCTGTACGAATGATCTTTAAATTCATCCTAATTCCTCCTTTTTCTCTATTAGTCTACACCTTAACCTTACGTTAGGGTCAAGCCCTATGTTATACTAAATACTAGATTTTACTAAAAAGGAGGAGCAGGCATGATTTATCGGGTCAAAGAAGCTGCCCAACTAGCTGGAGTTTCCCCTCGTACACTCCACCACTATGATGCTATTGGCCTCTTACCAGCTAAGAAAGAGGCCAATGGCTACCGCTATTACCAAGAAGAAGATTTGGAGCGTCTCCAGCTCATCCTCTACTATAAATACTTAGGTCTTTCACTAGAGGACATTGGCAAGTTGCTAGAGGCCAATAGCACTAATTTCCTCCAACTTCTGGAGCAACAGCTGACTCAACTGCAATCAGAGCGCCAACGTTTAGACACCTTAATTGAAACCTTAACGGCTAGCATCCAAGCTAAAAAAGCAGGCCAGTCCCTATCACCACAAGCGCAATTTCGCGGTTTTAGCTATCCAGATATGCTGCCCTATGTTAGCCAAGCGCGACAAGATTACGGCCTAGACGTCATGATTGAGGCTGAAAAGCGCCAAGAGGGGCAGAAAATAGAGGTCGCCGAGAAATTCAATGCGGTCTTTCGCCAATGGGCTCAGCATTTTGAGGCCGGACTTTCAATCGAGTCGGAGCCTATCCAAAGCTTATGTCAAGAACTCTACCGTCTCCTCAATACCTATGCCTTTGACTGCTCCCTGACCGTCTTCGGCTACATTGGGCAAAACTATCAAGACAATCCTGATTTTCGCCACAATCTCAATCGCTTTGCTCCCGATTTAGCAGCATCCGTCAGTCAAGCTATCCAATATTTTGTCCGCCACGCTAAATCCTAAGAGCCCTAACAAGGCCTTGGCTTGGCTAAAGTCCCTATTTTTAGGTATAATAGACATGATGACATCAAATAGAAAAGGAGAATCCCTATGTCTGCGATTATCGAGGCGGTCAAACGCAACTTAGATATTACTCAGAATAAACCCCTCAAGATTTCGCTCTACGAAGCCTTTCGTAAGACGATTATCTTGGGCCAAATCCCAGCTGGCACCCGGATCAATGAGAAGGAATTCTCTACAGCTCTCAATATTAGTCGGACGCCCATCCGCTATGCCCTAACAGAATTAACCAAGGAACTCTTAGTGGAGCATATTCCTAAAATTGGCATTATTGTCAAAGGGATTAGTATCAAGGATGCCCTAGAAATCTACGATATTCGTAAGGCCCTAGACACCCTGGCTACCATCAAGGCCATGACTCTGATGACGCCCGAAGACTTCCAAGAACTTCAAGCTATCCTAGAAGAGTGCGAGCGTCTCAATCAAGCCAACCGCGTGGATGATGTCTTGGCTAACTTCACCAAATTTAATGACTTCATCTATGCTAAGAGCCAGATGACCCGTTTGCGGGATATCGTCTCTGAGCTGCGGACCTATGTCATTTATTTCCGCGACTTGTCCATTCGATCTTCCCAACGCCGGAGCGCAGCCTTAGAAGAACACTGGCTAATTTACCGTGGCATGTGCAATCACGATATTGATCAGATTACCCTCATTACCCACGAACATCTGGATCGGTCCTTACGCTTCATCCTCAAGCAAATGGAGAAACTCCACATTGACTAATAAGACTATCTCTTGTGATTATCTGGCAGATTTAGCCTGCCAGGCCCTGGCTTTTGAAGTTCAACTGGCCCCTAAGCCTGGCCTAGTTGATCCTTGGTCCAATGGTGCCCACCGTGATATGACGCCCCAAACTTTCGCCGCTAGTATTGAGGCCTTGCGACCTTATTTTAAGGGCTATGTCCAATTAGGCCAAGCGCATGCAGGGGCGCCTGATCAGCTCTTCCTAGCCCTACGTCACCTAGGGCAAGAAGCCGAAGCCGCCATGTTAGCAGCCACCGCTGGCGTCAACACCCATAAGGGGGCCAATTTTTCCTTTGCCCTCCTATTGGGTGCCTTGGGAGCCTGTCAAGGCGACCTGGAGGCTAGTTGGCCTTTGATTAAGTCCATGACCCAGCATCTCGTGACCCAGGATTTTGCCCATTTGGCCCAAAAAACCTCCCTCTCTTATGGCGAACGCCTTTACTTGGAGCATGGTATTACCGGGGTCCGGGGCGAAGCAGCAGCAGGCTATCCGGTCTTGCGCCAAGGCTTGCTACCCTTTGTCTATCATCGCCAAGACCTGGATCAACGCCAGCTTTGGTTACAGGCTCTGGTCTATTTAATGGCTACTGTCCAAGATGGCAACCTACTCCATCGGGGTGGACTGACCGCCCTAGCCCAGATTCAAGGCGAAATGAGTCTACTCTTAAGCCAACTTCCTGACTTATCCTTAGCCCAGCTAGAAGAGCGACTTATAGCCTATGACCAAGTCCTCATAGAACGTCACCTCAGCCCCGGCGGCAGTGCCGATTTCTTGGCTCTAGGCTATTTCTGCACATTGATTACCCAAACTTAATCCCGGCTTGCTAAGTAACTTGGCAAGCTTTTTTATTTGGCTTAGCGACTGATCTAGGGCTCTGGCTTGCAGAATCCGAACGTTTGTCATATTATCTAACATAAGAGGTCAGGATGCAGTTGACCCCTCATTTGACTTTCCCTATAATCATAAATGATAAAAGAAGGTGACAACTATGGCAGCCAAAGAATTCCGCAAATCTCTCGCCGTATTTCCCATCGGAACCGTCATGACCCTAACAGGCTTGACCGCCCGGCAAATTCGGCATTACGAAGATTTCGGTCTGGTAGTGCCGGGCAGAAGCTCAACCAATCGCCGCCTCTACTCCCTCAACGATGTAGATCGGCTCTTGGAAATTAGTGACCTGCTCGAGGAAGGCATGACCCTGAAGGGCATTAAACGCCGCTTGGAAACAGAAGCTGAGCGCCCTCATATGGGGCATCCTACTACCAGTCAACCCCTGACTGACCAAGATGTCCGTCGGATTTTATGGGATGAGTTAGACATCCAAGGTCGATTTCGCTAAGTCTGGCTAGACTGACTAGCCTACTATCAAAGGAGGATTTCCATGCCAACCACTCAATGGACCAAAGAAAGTATCTTACTAGACGCCAAGGAACGCAATGTTCGTTATGTCCGCCTCATGTTCACTGATATTACCGGAACCATCAAAAACGTCGAAGTGCCTGTCTCCCAATTAGAAAAGGCCTTGGACAACAAAATGATGTTCGACGGTTCTTCGATTGAAGGCTTCGTCCGGATTGAAGAAAGTGACATGTACTTGGTACCTGACTACAACACTTGGCTAGTCTTCAACTGGAAAGAAGGTGCCGGCGACACCAAGATTGCCCGCTTAATCTGTGACGTCAACAGCGTGGATGGCTTACCTTTCCAAGGTGACCCTCGTAGCAACCTCAAGCGTATTCTTAAGCGCATGGAAAACCTTGGCTTCACATCCTTCAACATTGGGCCAGAGCCAGAATTCTTCCTCTTCAAACTAGATGAAAAAGGCCAGCCTACCATGCAACTCAACGACAACGGTGGCTACTTTGACTTGGCGCCTAACGATTTAGCTGAAAACTGCCGTCGTGATATTGTCTTAGAACTGGAAGCTCTTGGCTTTGAAATTGAAGCCAGCCACCATGAAGTAGGTCCTGGCCAACACGAAATCGACTGGAAATATGCAGACGCCCTCCGTTCTGCCGACAATATCCAAACCTTCAAGCTCATCGTCAAATCCGTGGCCCGTCGCCACAACTTGCACGCGACCTTCATGCCTAAGCCTATCTTCGGCATTGCCGGGAGCGGGATGCACTGTAACATGTCACTCTTTAACGAATCAGGTAATGCCTTCTACGATCCTGACACAGAAGATCAACTCTCCCAAACCGCCCTCTACTTTATCGGTGGCTTGCTCAAGTATGCCCGTGCCTACACCGCTATCTGTAACCCACTGGTTAACTCCTACAAGCGGCTGGTGCCTGGTTACGAGGCCCCTGTCTACGTAGCTTGGTCTGGTCAAAACCGTTCACCACTTATCCGGATTCCGGCAGCTCGAGGTAACTCTACTCGGATTGAAGCGCGGAGTGTAGACCCAGCGGCTAATCCTTACTTGGCTCTGTCTGTCCTCTTGGCAGCCGGCCTCAAGGGTATTGAAG
>CBDFAX010000018.1:0-41747 GCA_965245735.1 uncultured Abiotrophia sp.
AAAGTGTGATAAGTCCAGTTTTTATGCGGATAACTAGATTTTTATGCTATTTTTATGGTTAAAAAACGTGTGGCCTATTCTGTCGATACAAAGAATAAAGCCGTAGAAATGAAATTACAGGGATATAGTACAAAACAAATAATGCAGGAGTTAAACATAAAAAAATGAAACTCAAGTAGAAACATGGTTTAGATGGTATAAAAATGGAGAAACTCATCGTTTCCACCAACAGATAGGAAAACAATATTCTTACGAAAAAGGAATGGCTGAACTTTCAGAAATCGATCAATTAAAATTAGAACTAAAAAGAAAAGAAGTTGAATTAGAAATATTAAAAAAATACAAGGAATTGGAAAGGAAGTGTCGCCACAAGTAGTTGTATAGTTAGTGGAAGAATTGAAAGATAAATATGCGGTACATTTAATTTGTTCTTGCCAGTAAAGGCATACGTCCATCCATGTCTCGCAAGGGAACCAGCATAGATAATGGCATGATGGAGTCCTTCTTTGGTATCTTGAAAACAGAAATGTTTTACGGATTTGAGAAAAATTTCAAGTCTCTGGATCAACTGGAGCAAGCTATTACCGAGTATATTTTTTACTACAACAATAAACGCATTAAAGCAAAACTAAAAGGACTTAGTCCTGTTCAGTATAGAACTAAATCCTTTCAATAATATTTTTTGTCTAACTTTTTGGGGTCAGTACAATGACTCATAAATATTTTTTTGCAAGTTCAAATACTCCATGAGATTAATAACTTTATTATTTTCGCCAACTTTACTAATCGTATAAACATTCTCCAAATTTCTCAACATCAATTGAGAAATTTGGCTTTTTCCGTTGCTCAGTTAAAGCGTCCTTTAGTTGTATATTTCCTGTTAATATCCCTTTTGAAGCATAACATTGTTTTCAATGATCGCACCCGATTGTTGACACCCATTTTAGAACCTATCCTTTGATTTTCAATAAGCGTAAACTGTTTAATGTTACAAGTAAAGTTGCTCCCATATCAGCAAATATCGCTATCCAAAGTGTTAACCAACCGGGCATGACCAAAAGTAATGCTACTAATTTAATCGCCAAAGAGAAGGTAATGTTTTGCTTGATGATTGCTAAAGCCTTACGACTTAATTTTATTGTATATGGCAATTTACTCAAATCATCAGACATTAAGGCGATGTCAGCCGTTTCTAAAGCTGTATCAGTTCCAGCACCACCCATTGCTACACCAACGGTAGATGCCGCAAGGGCTGGAGCATCATTCACGCCATCTCCGACCATCCCCACACTTTGATGTTTTTCTCGAAGTTCTTTAATAAAGTTAAGCTTATCTTCTGGAAGTAAGTCAGCTTTAATATCCGAAACACCAACTTGTTTTCCGATGGCTGTTGCCGTTCTTTGGTTATCGCCTGTTAGCATCACTGTTTCGATTCCCATATTGTTCAACTTGCCGATAACTTCTTTAGACGATTCCCTCATTTCATCGGCTACGGCAATAAACGAAAGAATTTCTTTTTCTGTTCCTAACACCATCACCGTTTTACCTTGAGTTTGCATATCGGCAATTTTTTCTTTTTTATCGCTTGAAATGCTTCCGTGTAATTCCTCAAAAAGATTTTGACTTCCCACATAATACATTTCATTATTTATTTTGGCTTTAACGCCTTTACCTGTAATGGATTGAAAATCCTCTACTGTTACTTCATTGAATTTTAATCCATTTTCTTCTGCTTTTCGCATAATCGCTGAAGCAAGAGGGTGCTGCGATCCTTTTTCAATGGCTGATGTTATGGTTATTAATTCATTTTCATTTCTACCATATGTCACAATGTCTGTTACAGTTGGAATCCCTTTGGTTAATGTTCCTGTTTTATCAAAGGCTATCGCTTTTAAGTGTCCTGCTGCTTCTAAATGGATACCACCTTTAATTAATACACCATTTTTCGCTGCATTTCCTATTGCTGTAACCACAGCAACTGGAGTTGAGACTACTAAGGCACAAGGACAACCAACCACTAATACAGCTAATCCTTGATAAATCCATTGGCTCCAGTCTCCGCCAAATAATGGTGGAACTACTGCAATTAAAAGAGCTAGTATGACAATAGCTGGTGTATAGTATTTTGCAAATTTATCGACAAACGCTTGAGAGGGGGCCCGTTCTGCTTGGGCTTCTTCTACCAAGTGAATGATTTTTGAAAGAGTGGTATCTTCAACTCGTTTTGTTACTTTAACCTCAAGTAACCCTTCTTCATTCAAGGTTCCTGCAAATACTTCATCATTTGTGATTTTCGTTACTGGAACACTTTCACCTGTAATCGCAGCCTGATTTAATGCCGATGTACCTTTAACCACTATTCCATCCATTGCTAACTTTTGACCGGGCTTAACTATCATGATGTCTCCAACTTGAATCTCATCAACATGAATCATCATTTCTTCATTGCCTCGTCGAATTAACGCTTCTTTTGGGGCAATATCCATTAAAGATTCAATAGATTGACGTGCTTTATCCATTGAATAACGCTCTAATGCTTCACTAATCGCAAATAGGATAACAACGGTTGCCCCTTCACCCCATTCACCAATAATTGCAGCTCCTATAATGGCAATAGTCATAAGCGTATTCATATCGAAATTTAATCTGCTTAAATTTTTGAGACCTTTAATAAATAACGAATATCCACCGATTAAAATGGACGCTGCATAACCAATTGTCGGTAGAACATGCTCTTCACCATACTGCTCTCCTAAGAACCAGCTAACTACAAGTAAAAGAGCTGATATATATACCTTAATGTTTTCTTTCTGCTTCCAAAAAGGTTCTCCTTCTACCCTTTGTTCTTTTTCATCTCGAATTTTTAAATTTTCAAATGCTCCTGCTTTTTCTAATTCTTCAATGGTTGTCGTCCCTTTAACATAAACTTTAGATGCTCCGAAATTTACTTTCGCATCCTGAACACCGGGAAGTTCTTTAACATTATTTTCAAAAATGGCTGCACAGTTAGTACAAGTAAATCCTTGAACACGATAGGCTTTCATTTCTTCTTCGAACAGTTTTGCTTTCCCACTAGACATTGATCTTCACCTCTTTCTTAAGTGCCAATGCAATCATCATGATTTGTCTGATATGCTCATCATCTAATGAATAAAATGCAAGTTTTCCCTCTTTTCGAAACTTAACAATCCCTTGCTTATGGAGCGTTCGCAGGTGATGAGAGGCATTTGCAAACGTAACACCTATAATATTTGCAATATCACACACACACAGTTCGTCATCTTGACACAATGCATAGGTAATTTTTGCTCTATTTTTATCTGCAATAGCTTTTAACATTTGGGCAACACTAGAAATATCTACTGTCTGTAAATTACCTTGTATTCGATTGACCTTTTCTTCGTCATAACAATAAATTTCACAAGTGTCTTTTTTAATCATATTCTCACCCCAATATCATTCAAGTATTTGCTTGAACATAGTATAACCCTTTTCATTACTTAATTCAAGTGTTTTTTTGAGTGAATAAAAAAAGACTTGGAGTACCCAATTCTAATAACAAAATAACCAATCTGCATAAGACTTTAAGTACATAACATTATTAGTATTGAACTTGTTGAGGAGGTGCTCTATGAATCAGCTTGAATTTCAGCGTAATCACCTACAAATGGACTATTACAACGAGAGCTACCAAGATTTTGAACGTGACTTCTACCGCTACTCCAACATGAATATTCCATTGACCTTTCTGACTGATGATATCCTCAAAACAATGGCAACTTCTCATAAGAATTACTTTGTCCTCAATAAGGAAAAGGCTAGAGATAACCGTGATCACTTCTTCATTTTCGACATAAGCACCTTAGATGAGAATCCACTAATCTATCGTTATACATATAAGAAAACTGCAACTTATATAGTCTCAAAATAGGAGTTCATCAAGTGATGACTCCTTTTTATAATTCCACACGAAAATAAATTGCCTCAACTTCCTCTATTAATTTATGAACCTTACTTTCAATCTCCTTAATTGTTTTAATAAACTCTTGATCATTTTTTCCACTAGGATCCTCAAGTCCCCAATCATCTTTTTTAACAGTGTAAGGTAAAATAGGACAAACGACGTTACATCCCATTGTAATAAGATAATCCACTTCAGGAATGTCATCTAAAAGTTTTGGCTTTTGGGTCTCTTCCATATCAATTGCATATATTTCTTTGACAAGTCTTACTGCATCCTGATTAATTTGATCCTTTAATTCTGTTCCTGCAGAATATACCTCTATAGAATCTCCTGCAAATTTCTTTGTCAGTGCTTCAGCGATTTGACTTCTGCATGAATTGTGAACACACACAAAGGCAACTTTAGCTTTCTTCATTTTTCCTCCTATATCTGATAAAGTTTATCACCACAAAGATCTTCTTTTGTCCATCCAATAACGGCCAGTTTTCCTGAAGTATGATCTAGTATCTTGTTAATCCACTTAACTTCTTCAATTATCTTTATTTTATCTAACAAGACTTGTCTATCATCGGCAGATTTTTTGATTAGATCATCGAGTTGTGTAATTGAATTAATTCCTTGTTCTCTAAGTTTAATATTGAATCAGCCATTGTTTTGATATTGTGTTTTCTTGCCCAAACTTCATAACCTTTGGCACTGACCCCCGTAAATGAGAATTAAATAAAAACACCTCCATGTGCATTTGATTATATTGTACCAAATCCAACTTGGAGGTGTTTTTATTTAATTCTCACTTTTTGGGGTCAGTCCTCACCACCCCTTCAACTATTTTATTCTTCAAACCGATGCTTAAACAAATTGCGAAAGACTTCAAAATAAGGATTAGTCGCCAAGGACTCGCCCACGGTCACAGCCGGACCGTGACCTGGATAGAGGACATAGTCTTCTGGCAACTGGATCAACTCCTGATGGATGGACTGCATAAGCTCAATGTAGGAGCCACCTGGCAGGTCCGTCCGCCCAATGCTTTGGGCGAAGATGGTATCGCCGGATAGTACGAAATGATCCTCAGCAAAAATATAAGCCACGTGGCCTGGGCTATGCCCTGGCACGAAGACCACTTTGAAGTGGAAACCCGCCACTTCCTTATCCCCTAGATCCTCCCAGAGGACTTCTGCTGGACGCGCCGTAAAAGGCTGGCCCCAGTAAGCCGATAGGTTGAGTTCTGGTTGATTGAGGAAGCCTGACTCTACTGGATGCATATAGAGTGGGATGCCATAACGGTCCCGCACCGCATCCACCGCCCCGATATGATCGTGGTGGGCATGGGTTAGAAGGATGGCCTGTGGCGCCCAACCCTTGGACTCAATCCAGTCCAGAATCTTAGGCGCGTCAGCCCCTGGATCGATTAAGAGGGCCTGGCCAGCTTCATTGACGACTGCATAAGTATTTTCCTCCAGTGACCCGACGGTCAGCTGATGAACAGTAAGCATCTTAGTCCTCCCCTTCCTCATCTTGAAGGTAAATCCGTGGAATGCGATCGCTGAGCCCGCAGAAAATTTCATAGGAAATAGTCCCAACCAGGCGAGCCAAGTCTGCTGCATGGTTCTCCAAGTAGTGGTCCTGACCAATCAAGGTAACGGTGGTTCCCACTGGCACTTGATGTGGCAAGCGAATCATCAGTTGGTCCATATTGATGACGCCAAGGACTGGGCAGGCATGGCCTTCCACCAAGACGGGAATGTCCTTATAGTGGCGGAACCAACCGTCTGCATAGCCGATTGGAATGGTCGCAACCCACTCCTCTTCCTGGGCTTCATAGGTTGCCCCGTAGGAAATCTTGCTGCCCTTTTCCACTTGCTTGACGTAGACAATCTCCGAAATCAATTGGAGGGCTGGCTGCAAATCAATGGGTAGGCTAGAACGCTCGTCCTTAGGATGCATACCATACATGGAGATGCCGAAGCGCTCAATGGAAGAAACCGGTTGACGCTTGAACCAAACGCCCATGGCAGAGTTGGCATAGTGTCGCACAGTGACCGAGTCTGGCACAGCGGTCAGCAGCTCCTGCCATTTAGCCCACTGGGTCTCCACATAGGCAGGATCACCCCCGCCGGCAGTTGAGAAGTGGGTGTCGACTCCTTCCCAGTTGACCCATGGGAAGGCCTGAATGCCCTCAGCGAAGGCTTGGACTTCTTCTACTGTCCGTAGGCCGATGCGCCCCATGCCCGTATCCAAGGCCAGATGCACCTTGAGCTTGGCATCATCCAGCAGGCTTTCTTGTTGGTTGGACACTAACTGAGCCCAGGCTTCCTGGAACCAGATTAGGTCAGAGACAATGACGGTCAGGCGATAGTAGACCAACTCAGCGATGGCACGAGGGTCTACCAAGCCCAAGATTAAGATAGGCTGGGCAAGGAGGCCTGCTTGACGGAGTTCAATCCCCTCGTCAACGGTGGCAACGGCTAAGCCTTGCGCGCCGGCGGCCAGGGCTGCCTTGGCGACGGCAACTGCCCCGTGCCCGTAACCGTTAGCCTTAACAACGGCGTAGAGGGCCTGGTCGGGCTCCAGATGACGCTTCATTTCCCTCACATTGTGTTGAATTGCATTGAGATTAATTATCGCCACTGTTGGGCGGTGTTCGCTGGCTTGTGACATAAGACTTTCCTACCTTTTACTCTAATCTTCTCTAGTCAAATACTGATCCAAAGCCGCCTGCAAGCTGACTTCGTCTTGCTCAATCAGGACGGTGGCCGTAGCATAGTGGTCCGAATGACTAATACTGAGCTGGACGCCTGCCGTCAGGGGGGCTGCCGCAAAATAAGGCGCACCCGAAGGCTTGTTGGCAATGGACATATCCGTGAAACGAATGCGACCAATGCCTGTCTCCAGGGCTTTGACATAGGCTTCCTTGGCGGCAAAGCGGCCGGCCAAGAATTCGAGGGCCCGATGGTCCTTCATGGTCTCATAGCGAGACAATTCCTCTACCGTTAAGACCTTAGAGGCAAAGCGTGGCGACCGCGCCACTGCTTCTTGAATTCGGACGATTTCAATAATGTCAGTTCCAATACGCACGATCGCCACGCTCCTTTGGGCTTATTCTCTGGTTAGTTGGTTCGTTTTTTAATGGTATATTGTTTCTTGCTGCCGTCCGCCTTAGGCTTGCCGCCAGGCTTAGCAGCTGAACGTGACCGCTTGTCCTTGCGGTCAAAACGCTCCTTGTGACCATGGTCTTGACGGTCGCCACGGTCCTTGTGGAAGTCCCGCTTTTTACCGTGATGACCACGACGGCCGTTGCCGCCGCCCTTGCCAGTCTTGTAACCACCGGATTTGCGGTGGGCATTTGGCAATGGTTTTTGTGGTGAGATTTGAACTTCTACTTGGCTGTTGCTAGACAGGATTTGCCCTAACATAGCCGCTACCAAGTCGTTAGCTTGATAGTGATTGAGCAGGAGCTTGGCCGTGTTGCGGTGTTCATCAGCATCGCCGGCTTCCAAGGTCTCGTTAAGCTGATCAATCAGTGATTGAACCTGACCTGCTTGCGCCTCCTTCAAGGTTGGTGGCTTCATTGGTTGCATACGTTTGCGGGTCAAATCTTCGATAACGCGCAGGTAAGACATTTCCGCTGGCGTCACGAAGGTGATGGACATACCTTCGTTGCCGGCACGGCCTGTACGGCCAATACGGTGAACGTAAGATTCTGGATCCTGACTGATATCATAGTTGTAGACGTGGGTCACGCCGGAAATATCCAAGCCCCGCGCCGCCACATCAGTCGCTACCAAGAGTTCTACTTGACCTTGACGGAAGGCATTGATGACGCTAGTCCGCTTCTGTTGCGGAATATCCCCGTGAATGAGTTCTGCATTGTAGCCGCGTAGGCTGAGGCCCCGCGCCACTTCGTCAACCCGCTTCTTAGTACGGCAGAAGACAATGGCTTGTGTTGGCATCTGAACATCCAACAAGCGAGTGAAGATATCAAACTTCTCGTCATCCCGGCATTTGATGAAGAACTGTTCAATCAAGTCAGCAGTCATTTGCTTGGCTTCAATCTTGACGTGAGCAGGTTCCTTAAGGAATTGGTCTGCTAGGCTGCGGATCTCAGGTGGCATGGTCGCTGAGAACAAAAGGGTTTGACGTGAAGCTGGTGTGGTCGCCACGATTTCTTTGACGTCTTCAATAAAGCCCATGTTGAGCATTTCATCAGCTTCGTCTAGGACTAAGGTCTTGAGATGCTTGAGGCTAAGTGCCTTACGACGCATCAAGTCTAGAATACGACCTGGCGTCCCGACCACGATTTGTGGTTGATTCCGCTTGATCCATTCGATTTGCTTACCGATGGAAGAACCTCCATAGACCACATAAACACGGGCACGTTGGTACTTACCGAGGCGGTAGAGTTCTTCTTGTACTTGGATGGCTAATTCTCGGGTTGGGGCTACCACCAAGCCTTGGATGGCGGATTGGTTCTTGTCCAATTTATTGAGCATTGGCAAGCCAAAGGCCGCCGTCTTCCCGGTCCCTGTTTGGGCTTGACCAATCAAGTCTTGGCCTTCTAAGGCCACAGGCACTGCTTGTTGTTGAATCGGGGTTGGCTCTTCAAAGCCCATATCGGCTAGTGAGTCGAGCAAGGGCTGAATCAGGTTAAGTTCTGTAAATTTCAAAGGTATATCGTCTCTTTTCTATCTATAATTTTGGGGTTGATTCCAGTGGCATCTTGTCATCAAGACATCAAAATTGACCGCCAAGCGATGCCGAATCCGTCGGCCATCAAGCGGTCAAGTTACACATGTTGCTTTGTTAACGCGTTGTATGGTTGTAACCTCTAACTCTTAGTGTACCATGACTAGGAGGGAAACACAACTGAGAGGACTAGGCAAATGACATCCCGACTTACCTAGAAATCGTGACTCTGGAGGCCATAGCTCATCTAGCCTAATTCAACTCCATCCTTGAGTCGGCTACCTCTAAGAAATCTGGGTCGTGAGTCACGACAAGCACTGCCTTTCCTTGGTCAGCAAATGATCTGAGTAATTGGATGATAATCGTCTTATTCTCGGCGTCTAGGGAACCTGTTGGCTCATCGGCTAGAATGAGACGACTGTCCCGCAATTTGAGTCGAGCCAAAGCTAGGCGCTGTTTCTCTCCACCTGACATGGTGTAGACCTTGGTCTTAAGTGGCAAGTCGAGATTCACTGCCTCTAAAGCCGCTAACATGGCATGTCGGCTAGCTTGAGACTTAGGTAGATAGTGACTGGCTAGCTTAAGATTCTGCTCGATGCTTTCATTGTCGATGAGGGCGAAATTTTGAAAAACATAGGAAATTGCTTCCCGTCGCAATTTCATGGCTTGGCTGCTGTAGGGGGCAGGTGCGGGTTGTCCAAACAGTTGGTATTGGCCCGTATCATAATGAGTCAAAAGACCTAAAATATTGAGCAGCGTAGACTTGCCGCTACCACTTTTGCCATGAATAACTGTAAAGGAGTGAGCAGGAACATCTAGATTGACGTCCTTAAGGACCTGGTGTCGGCCAAAATTTTTATCCATATGGGCTAAGTGTATCATGTATTTTCGCCTCCTTGAATGTAATCAACAATCCGACGTCTGGCAATAGAGCGAATACTGTATCCTATCATTGCTAACTCACCTAAAGTCATTAAGGCAAGGGCCAGATAAAACTCACCCGCCATGCCATTCCCCCAAATATACAAGACGTAGATGAGGGCTTGAATCGCTAGAATGAGATAAAGCCAAGCAAAGGAATGGGATAAGGAATAGCCATGAAGGTATTTTACGGCGATCTTATTAGCATAGACTTTAGTGTATAACAAGACCGTTAGCAGCGTAATGCCAAACAACAAGTAGACAGCAAAGCCAATTTGACTTAGATAGACCACACTTTCCCCAATAATTAATTTATAGCGCTCTTCCTTGACCTTGGAGATAGGCAGGAGGTAGGCAAAATTGTCATCTTGGGCCAAGTCCTTGAGCAGATTCTTTAAATCCCTATAGTCTTGCGCAGTCATCATCGTCATATCAATCTTAGCTCGAGACTCCAGCCCATATCCCCCTATATACCACCAATTGAGGTCATGATCATTGTACTTCTGAACCAGAAAAATCACATCTTCAGCTAGCTTACGACCAGGATGATTGAGGTCAACAATGGCTTGCTTGCTATCGCGAACGTAGATTTCCACATCTTGTTCAAGCACTTCCGTATTCCTGTTTTTTTCTGCATAATAGTCCCTAATTTCTTTGAGATATGGCAAGTGTGTGTCAGGCACTATTACGATACGTTTAGGCGACTCTGTATCTACTTTTATCGGCTGACCTTTTGTCGTCAGCAAAGGATACTTATGAAGGTAATATTCATTTACCATGACACGATTACCGAATGGCTTTTCTTGATTAAAACCAGGCCTAGCCAATTGACTGGTATCAAAGATAATTAAATTAAAGCGATCCAAATATTTAAATAAAGGAACCAAAGAAAGACCACGATAGATATCGTCCCCGTCTCGCGCAGCAAAGAAGTCCTTGCCAGGAAACCCTGGATAGAGGACTCCATAATTATTGAGAGACGGGTCATGCTCTCCTCCCCGATAGACCGCCATCAAACCCGTAATTGGCAATAGCAGGCTAAAGCAAATAAAGAAACCAAATAGTTTAGTGGCAATGACAGGCATTAAAAAGTAGTGATTAAATTTCAATTGCCCCAAGAGAGAATTTATGGGTAGCCAAGAGAGCAGGCCAATAACCAACCAAGCTAACAAAGCGATAGCTAGGTAAATCAGCCCTATCCATAGGAAATTTAAGCGGCTCAAATCTTTTATCAACCAGAGATTAACTGCCAAATTGGTCAGTAAAAAACCAAGGCTTACGCGATCAAGGCAAAGATGGCACAAAGCATGAAGACTGCTATAACCATGCATTCTCAGTACAGCTAATTCTTTCGACTTACTGAGTAGCCAGACCATCAGGAGTAAGAGCCAAATAATGGCACCATAAATCATACTTTTGATGGCAGGTTTGAAATCTCTACCTAGGAGAGTTTCTTTGGCACCCTTATATTCGAAGGCTTGCAAGCCATAGTTTGTCCCCATTACCTCATTGTAGGCTAATTGAAATTGCTTGAGGAAAGCCGAATAAGTTTGGGGATTATCCGTCTCAAGAAACAGACTATAAAAATGGTCTTCTAATTGATCAAACTGATAGACAGAGAAATGCCCATGGTTATATACCCTTGACGCGATAAGGCCCGAGCTCTCATCTGCTTGAGGCTTCATTTCTAGGTGCTCTAAGAGTTGACTTCGATTCAATTTTGTTATGAAATAATCAAAATTCTTCCGAGAGCTATCTCTTTGCTGATAACTTTCTTGAAATGAAGTAGCACTTAAATTACTGATTCTGACAACAAGATTGACATCAAATTCTTGGCTCAGCATCACTAATTTTTGCTTTAGTCGCGCTCTTTTTTCTGGCTCTTTGATATAGCTTGGCACCCTAAATTGTTGATAGGAATCAGGGAGCAAGAAGAGTTGTCGCAGGTGAGCATCTTGCTCCCACCGAACCATTGTATATGATGAAAAACAGGTTAATATTGAGAAAAACAACAGTAGATTCCACTTGATAATATTTTTCATTTTCCATAGCACCTATATCCCATAAATCCAAGTTAGACAAGAAATGGTTACGCTACCATAATTGTACAACTTTACTTTCCTATATGCAATAGGATTGCTAAGCCAATGGCTCCCTATACACCTTCATCCTATGCAAAAAAGCGACAAGCCATCTCCTGCTTGTCGCTCTTCTTTTCTTCTAGTGTGTCTCCTTGCCAGTTAGGGCAGTGACTACCTGCAAGAGGTCTGTCCCGAAGCTGGACTTGACTAGGACTAGGTCCTTATCTGTTAAATCAGCCTGCAATTGCGCAATTAAGCGGCTGTGGTCAGCCGGCTCGTAGAAAAGTTGGCTAGCTTCATAGCGGTCTTGCAAGGCCTCGTAGAGACTAGCGATTTCTGGACCGAAGAGGTAAACCCGCTCGAAGCTTTCTGGCGCTAGGCCTTGGGCTAGAGAACGGTGCAGTTGGGCACTGGTTTCACCCAATTCGCGCACATCCCCTAAGACGGCAATTCGGCGTTGGCCAGGCGCCAAGTTAAGGGCAGCCAAGCTCTTAAGTACAGCCAAAACAGAAGTTGGGCTGGCATTGTAGGCATCATTGAGTAGGCGCGCCCCTTGGTGGGTAGTCAACCATTCTAGGCGGTTGGCCGTCAACTGGAAGTTGGCTAATTGGAAGATTGCCTGTTCCAGCGGCACATCTAATAGCTCTGCCACGCTAAGAGCAATCAGGGCATTGCTGACATTGTAGGCCCCTAGGACTGGAATGGTGCAAGTGACATTAGGTTCCAGATTGGTCTTGAAGTAGGTCCGGTCCACTTCCTCCACCATGTCATAGGCGAAGGCATCCGCATGGTCTGTGAAGCCAAAGGAACGTAGGTAAATTGGCTGATCAATTTCAGGCATTTCGGACTCAATCAGTGGCTCATTAGCAGGATAGAGCAAGACGCCATTTGGCTTGAGGCCGTATAAAATCTCCAACTTAGCTTGGGCAATCCCAGCACGGGAGCCTAAGAATTCCAGATGGCTCTCGCCAATCAAGGTAATGGCTGCAATATCAGGTTGGGCAATCTCACTTAATTGCTTAATTTCCCCGAAGTCGGACATGCCCATCTCGATGACCGCCACTTGGGTGTCTTCCGGCATCTGAAGTAAGGTATAAGGCAGGCCAATCTCATTGTTGTAGTTACCCTGAGTCTTGTGAACCCGGTACTTGGCTTGGAGAACCATGGCGGTCATGTCCTTGGTCGTGGTCTTGCCGTTTGACCCCGTCACCCCTACCACAATAGGATTAAGGTCCCGACGGTAGAAGTTAGCCAAGTCTTGGAAAGCCTGGAGGGTATCATCTACGAAGACCACTGCTAGGTCATCACTCGGCGCATGAGCCGGGTCCGCAGACCAGAGAGTCGCCACGGCCCCATTATCTAGAGCTTGTTGAATATAGGAATGGCCGTCAGTCGCTCCCCCTACTAGCGGAACAAATAGAGAGCCAGGGGTCACCTTACGGGCGTCGAATTCGACACTGGTGATTGAAATCTGACGATCTTTGGCCGTATAGTCGATGGCCTTGGTATATTTTACAACATCCATGAGACGGATTGCTTTCATACAGTCACTTCCATTCTTGTCTTATCACCTACTAGTGTACACCATTTCGCCACAAATTGCACTGAAAGGAAGCCTATTTTTAGGGACTAAAAGGCCTCCCTGGCTTGGACCTGTCATCCAAGCTAGGGAGAAACAATTTTTAAAAAAGGCGTTGACCTTAACGTAACGTAAGGGTATATTAATAATGTGTGTTAGGAGGTAAGTCTATGTATTTGATTAAAGAAGTGAGCAAAATAAGTGGGGTTTCAGTGCGCACCTTACACCACTATGACGAGATTGGCCTACTGTCTCCTCAAAAGAGAGAGAATGGCTACCGGTACTATTCTGAGGACGATCTCTCACTTTTACAGATGATTCTATTCTATAAGCGCCTGGGATTTTCGCTGAAGAAGATCAAGGGACTGCTCCAAGAAGAGGATAGCGAGGTCCTCTATCACCTGAGACGGCAACTGGATTTAATGCAGATAGAAAAACAAAAGCTCCTGACACTGATTGAAACATTGGAAAAGACCATCGAGGCTCAAGAAAGGAGTGTTACAATGTCAACACAAGAGAAATTTAAGGGATTCACCTACCATGAAAATCAACAATACGAGCAAGCAGCCAAGGACAAGTATGGTAAAGAAGTCGTTGAGGCAGCGATTGAAAAACAAAAAGGAAAAGAACAAGAAATTGCAGATGGCTTCAATCATTGTTTCTTTGCCTTTGCTGACAACCTGGCAAACGGCATCAGTGCCACGGCTCCAGAGAATGTCGTTTTAGCCGAAAAACTACATCAACATATGTGCCAATACGCCTTTGACTGCCCGCTTGAGGTGTTCGCAAGTATTGGCAAGGGCTACGTACAGAATCCAGACTTCAAACAAAACATCGATAAGTTTGGGGCTGGCACCGCCCAATATGTCTGCGATGCCATCCAGCAATATGTAAAAGAAAAGCAATAAGCTAGCAAGACAGTAAGCCATTTGGCTTACTGTTTTTAGTCTTCCGCAAGCCATCATCCCTGACTGCTCCCCCATATCAAAAGAGCCACTATCCCATTTGGTGGAAAGGGATAGTGGCTCGCATGCTTTATAGGACAATGCCCAGCAGCAACCAGGCACAATAGAGGCTGGCCACGAGGACAAAGGATTGGACTGACAAGACGAAGGTTTCGCGCTTAACTTGTTTGGCGCGGAAGGCTAGGACCTTAGGCCAGTGCAGGGCCAGCCCAGCAAAAGTCACCAAGCCCCAGACTGGCAGACGCCCTGTCAAGGCTAGCCCCAATAAGACTAGCCAAGGTAGGACTTGCAGTCCCGTATAGAGCGCCACAGCTCGCGCTTTGCCTAAGTAATAAACTAAGGTGAATCGGTGGTTACGGATATCCACTTCCAAGTCACAGGTATTATTGGCTAGCATAATAGCGGCAATTAGGCTGACTAGGGGCAGACTGTAGCAGAAGAGCTCCAGGGTTAGGGCCCAGTTCCAGCCAATGGTCACCATCCCGCCTGACCACTGGCTCCATAGCAGCTGGTCGTAGGCAGTCATGTAGACGGCTAGGAAGAAGATACCAAAACCCATGGTAAGGCCTGAGAAGACTTCCCCTAGGGGCAGGCGTGACAAGGGCATAGGCCCATAAGTATAGCCAATCCCTATTAGGAAGCAGATGCCTCCAAGCACTAGCAAGAGAACATCGGTCTGACTGACAATGACTAGGGAGACGATAACCGAGAAGGCCAAGAGACCAAAAATAATTCGGACCATTTGCCCAAAATCTAATTGATGGACCCCAATGACATTTTCGCTGGTTTTGTAATCCAGATCCACGGCCTTGTGATAATCAACGGCATTATTAATGGCCGTTGTACACATATCAAAGCTCAGCACCGCCAAGGCGAAGAGGCTAGCATTAACCCAATTGAAGCGACCTAAGCGGTAATAGGTCCAGAGGAAGCCCGCCAGCATGGGAAAGACGCTGGCCACCTTGGTCCTGAGCTCAACAAACTCAAAGAAAATCGCTAGCTTTTGCTTAATCTTCAACAAGATGATACCCCTCATTCGTTAGTTGGAAGCTATCCTTGAGGCCAGAGGTCACGTGAACCCCGTGATCCTTATCAATCAGCACCGCTTCAACCCCATCTAGGCTCTCAATAAAGGCCAGACCATCCTTGGTTCCCAAGAGGAAGAGCGTGGTCGACAGGGCATCCGCCTTGAGCGATACTTTGGTAAAAATAGTCGCCCCCGACAGGTCATTATCCACCGGATAGCCCGTCTTAGGATCTAGGATGTGGTGATAGCGGACGCCGTCCACTTCCACATAACGTTCATAAATCCCAGAAGTCACGACTGTCCCGTCAATGACCCGCTTGGTTCCCACGACTTGACCCCGCACCTCATCAGGATCTTGAACCCCAACATTCCACCCCTCAGGACTGGATGGCGAGGTGCCCATGACAATGACATTACCGCCCAGGTTGATAATGGCCGTATTGACCCCGTGTTTGGCGAAGATATTGCGAATGCCGTCGGCAATATAGCCCTTGGAAATGCCACCCAATTCTAGGGCCATGCCCTCTTCTTCCAGACGCACCGTTTGAGCTGCTTCATCTAGAGTGATCTTGTGGTAGTCAATCTTAGGCAGGGCTGCCTGAATTTCTTGGTCGCTAGGCTTGCGCGCATCTACATCGCCAATTTTCCAGAGATTGGACACAGCCCCGATAGAAATATCGAAGCGACCGCCTGATACTTCCGCCGTTTCTAGGCCCTGCTTAATAATGGTCAGAGTGGCTGGATCAACCTTGACCGCCTCATGGCCTGCCGCCTGGTTAATGCGGTAGACATCCGACCCTTCCAAGTTAGTGGATAGCAGTTGCTCCATGCGGTCCATGTAGTCGTAGGCTTCGGTCATGGCCGCTTCGGCCTCTGATCCTTCATGAAAAATTTGCAGGGTGACGGCCGTATGGAGCTTGGTCTCAGCCCGCATGAGGGGCGTGGTCACCACTGGTAAGGGCTCCGAACTCGCTTCTGAGCTGGTGCTGCTAGCAGACTGGCTGGTGCTACTGCTGGTCTCCTCAGCACTGACCCAAACGGGACTCAAGGAGCCTAAGATTAAGAAGCCCAAAGCCAAGCCTTGCATTATAGTTGTTTTCTTCATACTTACTCCTTTTTGGTGGCACCCTATCTGGCCTGCCACCTAGCTAATCTTACCTGATAGATCAGGCCGGCTCTACTTGGAGCCATAAAAATAGAGGCCGGGAACAATCCCAGCCTCCCTTCACTTCTTATTATTCGCCAACAACGGCTGCTTTGATGACTTCTTTTTCACCTAAAGCGGCTGCTTCTAACAATTGTTTAGCATAGGTCTTGAAGGCGTTAGTTGTGTTGGTTGCTCCAGTCACAACATCTACATTGGCATTGCTAGACTTAACTAAGGCTTCGTTCAATTGCTTGACTGCATCTGCGTAAGAGACTTTAGTCTTGTCTGCCATCATCTTGTTGTAGTCAGCATCTTCAGACTTACGTTTGCCGTCTTTGTACATGTCGTAGTCTGCTTTTTCTACTTTACCGTCTTTGACAGTGAGGACGAACTTAGTAGTCCAGCCACGTTGGTCAGCTGGTGCTTCCAAAGTATATTCGCCATCTTGAAGTGGTAATTTAGAGATGTTGACTTCGCCAGTCTTACCTTCTTTGGCTTGTTTCAAGAGCACCTTAGTAGAGAAGAAGAAAACTTCGCTAGTGTGGCTTGCGCCAGTCACTACGTCAGCCTTGCCGTCTTTTACCAGGCTTTCGTCTAATTTCTTCATGGCTTCAGCTGCAGAAACTTTAGTTTTTTCTTTCATTTTGTCGTTGTACTCAGCGTTTTCAGACTTCTTCTCGCCCTTGTCGTTGACATAGTCGTAGTTAGAAGAAGCAACTTTTCCGTCTTTAACCACGATGGTGTGGTGGAGTTTCCAGCCACGTTCGTCAGCGTCAGACACAGCGGTATATTCGCCGTCTTTCAAGTCTTTGACTTCAAAAGTAGTGGTTGCAGCTGGTTTAGCATCTTCCGCTAAAACAACGCTAGACAAGCTAGTCCCCAAAGATAAAACTGCTGCTAAGAGCATAGTAGATTTCAACAATGATTTTTTCATTCCAAATACCCCTTTACTGTATATGTTTACATCCTATAGTTTAACGCAATTTGAGTCTCATGTCCATGACAAGCCCCTCTTAAAAGTGTCCTTTCATAACTTGCTTGAGCAAGTTAACTAATGCTTGGCTCTCTTGCTTGCCCCCGAGTCCTCTCAGGCGTTTCTCAGCCTTGCTTAGATAGTTGTCTACCAGGCGCTCCGTCTCTGTCAGAGTCCCTAAGTCCACTAGGGCTTGATAAAGGCGATCTAGCTCCTGCTGGCTCCAAGGTTGACCCCGCTCCTTAAGTTCTTGCCGCAGACTTGGATCAGCCTGCAAGCCTAAAATTAGGGGCGCCGTATAGATACCATTTTGGACATCCTGCATACGGGGCTTGCCACTGACCTTGACATCCACCTGATAGTCTATTAGGTCATCTCGGAGCTGGAAGGCCATACCAATCGCTTGGCCCAGATAGAAAGCCTGGCGATTCTGCAGGGCTGACTGACTCAGGCTATAGTAGCCGAAGAAAGTCGCGGCCGCAAATAAGAGGGCCGTCTTGCCTCGAATCTGCCGCAGGTAATCATACATGGTCATGCCCTGACGGTATTGGTTGGCAAGTTGGTTAAGCTCCCCAATCAGAATCCCCTCCATAACCCAGGCATCCAGAGGATTGCGATCAAATTCCTGTTGGCTCTTTTGAATCAAGCGAGCCGCATAGGTCATAAGATAGTCGCCCGCATAGATAGCCAAGCGGTTAGACTTTTGAATATGGAGGGCTTCAATGCCCCGGCGAGTATCCGCCTCATCAATGACATCGTCATGAATGAGCGTGGCCAAATGCAGGACCTCAATAGCTGCCGCAATATAGCGTTTGGACTGGGTGATGCCTTCTGGAGTCAGCTGGGCCATGGCCAGACAGAGACCGGCCCGCAGGTACTTGCCTGGGGCATCCATATAGGCCAGAATTTTCTCCCGGACATCCGGGATTTTAAGCTGGAGCTCTGACTTCATCAGGGCTTTGACCGCCACGAGTTCCTCTTGAATACGTGGTAAAGACTCCCATATCGGGTGAACCATGGGTGGCCTCCTTTCTAGAAAGTGAGAGGATAAGAAGCTCCTCTTACAAAGCGAGGCCCCACACGGGGGCCTCCTTATTTACTTGATTTTTTAGGCTGGTGGACCATAGTGGTGACTGGTGCGGCCATAGAGCCAACGATCCAGCTTCTTACCTAACCAAGGCATTACCCAGTAGTCCAGACCAAAGGCCCGACCAGAGCCATTCATAAGGGCGATAGCAACTGGAATAAACCAGATGTTAACCCAGTAGAACATACCTGATAAGCAGAACATGGTGACTAAGACCACCGTCCCGGCATTGATTAACCAGACGAAGAGACCTGCAATCAAGGCTAAACCAATTAAGATTTCCATAACGGTCATGAATTTTTGCATGAAGAGGGCCATATCGCGGTTAGGCACGAAGAAACGCATAATAGCCGCGAACCAATCTGGCATACCGTCTAAGACTGGTTTTGGACTTTCCCCATAAGCGTAGCTGAGGCCGAAGACTGCATGGCTAGCTTGAGCGACAGCGCCGCCGGCAGAGCTAGCTGCAGAGCTCATTGCTTCAGAAGCACCAGAAGTCACTGCAGAAGATACGGAGCTAACGGCTTCAGAGGCGCCAGAAGTCACAACCGATGACACAGAGCTAGCTGCCTCAGAGGCCCCAGAAGTCACAGCTGATGCTGCAGCATTTGCAGTTTCTTGTAACCAGGCAAATGGGAAGACAACTTTGTCCCCAAACCAGTTAGTGGTTCCCCAGAGACCGAAGGCCTTCTTAAGCCCTTCTAAGAGCCAAACAGACCCATAGAAGAAACGCAGTGGCACGGACCAGAGAATGTTACCGTGAGCAGCTAAATGGCCGCGGAAAATGTTACGTTTGTCCTTAATCTTGAAGAACTCATGACGGACATAGGTCCACATGTAGTAGAAGGAACGAATGGTGAAGAAGTAGAGCACATTGACTAAGTGCTTCATCAACATAGCGAAGAAGCCAGTCAAATGCCATTTGCCCATGAGGAAGGCCACCCCGTAACGGGAGCCAATAGAAACCATAAAGCCATCGTATTTACCCTTGTAGGCGTGTTTCTCAGTTCCTTTGATATCGGCAATAATGTTGTGAGCGGCAGTTTCCCCAGTTTGTTCAGCTGCCTGAACGATTTGAGGCGTTGGACGACCGCCTTCATTTGGATCTTCATAGTAAACCAAGTCCCCTACCACATAGATACCTGGGTGGTCCTTAGCTTCCATGTATTGGTCTGCTACCAGACGGTTAGCACGGCCCGTTTCTAAACCAAAGACCTTAGCTTCAGTATTACCTTGCACCCCGGCGGTCCAAATCGTAGTATAGCTGTCGATGGTCTTGCCTGACGCTAACTCTACGTTATGCTTGTTAACAGCTTGAATCCCGTCACCAGTTGAGACTTTGATACCGACTTTGGTCATGTAACGCATGGCCTTGTCTTGTTCCTTGTCAGTCACCATAGCCAAGATTTTTGGCGCGGCTTCTACCAAATGAACAGAGAATTCTTCTTCATCTAAGTGGTAATCCTTCGCTAGGCGAGGAACCCATTCGATCAGCTCACCGACCATTTCAACCCCAGTAAAGCCTGCACCGCAGACGATGAAGCTGAGTAAGGCACGACGTTTAGCTTGGTTAGGTTCGTGTTCGGCCTTGGCACAGCATTCCTTGATGTGAGCTCGAATGCGCTCTGCTGCCGCCAGTGACCAGAGGGTAAAGCCATTTTCCTTAACACCTGCGACGCCGAAGTCGTTAGCTTCGCCACCCATGGCTAAAATCAAATAATCATAATGATAGCTGTAGCTTTCACCTTGGACTGTCTTAGTGGCTTCATCAATCCCGACAACCGTGTCTGTTACTAATTGTACTTTTTTGTATTTGTTGAAGATACGTTGTAAGTCATACTTGACCGCGTTAGCTTCCACACGTCCCCCCGCTACCTCATGCAATTCAGTCATGTAGGTATGGTAGGCATGCTTATCTACCAAAGTAATCTTAACATCCGCGTCATTCTTGAAGGTCTTGCCCAACTTACGGGCGGCCGAGATACCGGCATAACCGGCACCGACAATGACGATTTCTTTCACGCTCAACACTCCTCACTCTATTTTTTGATACTATACATTATACGGCTAAAAGCCTATTTTCTCAACGATTATCGACTTTTTGCTAAATATTTCCCATTACTATCCTTAAAGATAGTGCTTCAATTGATCCAGTTCTTCTGGCTTAAGCGGCCGATAGGCACCAGGGGCTAGGTCCTGGTCTAAGACCAGATGGCCCATGCGCAGACGGTGAAGCTGCGTCACCTTGACACCCACCGACAGAAACATCTTCTTGACTTGGTGGAACTTGCCCTCCCGAATAGTCAGGCGGGCCCGACTTTCTTGCGGACCAGAGGCCTCAATTACCAAGTGGGCTGGCGCACAGGGACGATTCTGGTCAATCAGAATGCCTTGGGCAAAACTAGCCACATGGTCCTGGGTCAGCGGACCATTGACCACCACCTGGTATTCCTTCTCCACATGGTATTGGGGATGCAACATGCGATAACCCAAAGGACCGTTGGTGGTCAGAAAGACCAGGCCAGTGGTAGAACGATCCAAACGCCCTACCGGGTAAAGACCTGGCGCCTGGTCTTGAGGGGCTAGACAGTCAACGACCGTGGTGAAGCGGTCATCCTTGACTGCCGTTAAGACTCCCTGAGGCTTATGTAATAGCCAATAGGTCTCAGCCGGCTGGGTCAAGGTCTGCCCCTGGACCTTGATTTCTTGCAAACCAGGATCCACATTACGGTTGGGGCGACGCTCCACTTGGCCATCGACTTGCACCTGGCAACTTTTAAGTAGACGCTTAACTTGATTCCGGGAACCCAGGCCCGCCTGATTCATGACTTGATCCAGACGCATGGCTAGTATTCCACTATGGTGATGTTACCATCAATATATTCTGCCAAGAAAATCTTGGCCACATCTTCTTGCCCTGCCTCGGCAATAGCTTGCATGAGCCATTCTTCGGTCTTGTCAATAGAATCCAAGGTTTTATATTGAATATGCCCGTCTGTAATTAGAGGATACTTAGGATTTTCCTCACCGTAAACCACAATATTAAGGCTACCATTTTGTTCGATCACTGCCCGCTTAACCTTCTTGATAGAGTAGATATTCTGACTACGCAATTTGAAAGCCAAATCTTGAGCCGTTAGACCTGCTGCTCGTGTCGCTTCCACATCGATGACGCCACGGCTAATCAAGTCCGTTGGTTCCCCGTCGATGGTCTTCTTAAGGACTTGGTTGTGGGTTTTCAGCCATTTGAAGCTTAGAACTAGCACTAACCAAATCATGAGAATAATTAAAAATTGCAGGATAGAAATACCAGGGTTATAAATAACCCCACCAATAATGCCCCCTAGGACATAGTTTTGGACCTGGTCACTGGCCGAAGCCGGCGCCAAATTGCCCTTACCTGTCAAATTAATGACTACAACCAAGGCCAACACGCCTAAGGCTAGCTTAATGGCGATATCTAAAAAATTTAATGTCATGGCTTTACCTCCACCAATTCGATCTTAGGCAGCTGAACTGCCATTTCCTCAAGGATATAGTGTCCTTCTCTATCGATGATAGTCCGATAGTAGCGGTCACCGGATTTGATAATGCCTCCGTCGGCCGCTGCTTCCGTATTAAGATAGAGCAATTCGGGCTTAGTCCCCAAATCTTCAGCCACCTGTTCCATCAAGTGACTAGCCCCTGAATATTGGCTAAGGGCTGCTTGCTTAGCTTGCGCATCTTGCCAACGAGTCCCAGCTAAAATAAAGAAGCAGATAATGCCAATAATAGCTAATTCACGGTACTTAGAATCCTTGTTGCGATGGTAGTAAAACCATATAGCCAAGCCAATTAAGATAGCCAAGCCAACGAAAATGGTCAATTGGAGCCAGTCCGTTATATTAATTCGACTCTTCATATAGTCATAAGAATAGAATTTCATGCCATAACCTCCTTACGCTACACTATTATAGCGTAAGGAAGAGGTATGGACAAGCTTACAAACTCCGTAAAACTAGGCTAATCCCATTGCTATCGGTTACTTGCCAGCCCCCTTCTAGGACTTGAACTTTAGCTCCCAAATCTTGGGCTCGCTTGACGATGGCGGCCTCTTCTTGAGGCGAGCTAGCGACAATACTAAAGTGCTTAAGTCCTGCTTGGTCTGGTTCTTGTGGCGCTAGGCGACTGCCTGCCCATTGGTTGGCAGCTAACTGGTGGTGATAGGTCCCAGAGGACATCCAAGCCGCTGAAGACATCTGGAATTTGGTCTCCATGCCTAGCACTTGATTCCACCAGACAGCCGCTCGCTTACTGTCTTGGACACTGAGGTGAATATGGCCAATGCGCGACCCCTCAGGCATTTTATAGGGCCCATCTAGAGGCTTGGCACTGTCATAGACGCCTTGGCCGTCCATTTCTAGGGTTACACCTGGGATGCGACCATCCGCCTCAATGTCCCATTGGCTGATTGGCTTGTCGCGATAGACCTCAATGCCATTACCCTCCGGATCCTCTAGGTAAATGGCCTCACTATAGCCATGGTCAGAGGCTCCGATCAGCGGCAGGGCCTGCTTGATAGCATGGACTAGGAAAGTCCCCAAGTCCTCCCGGCTTGGTAAGAGATAGGCCACATGATAGAGGCCATAACGGGCTTGGCTTTCCTGTGGTGCGGCCACTGCTTCTAGGTAGAGCAAGGGCTGGTCACTGCCTTGGACGCCCAAGCCCACTCGCTCAGGGCTTTCTTCTAAGATAGCCATCCCTAAAGCCTGCCGATAGAAGGTCACCATATAGGGCAAATTCATCACATTGAGTGTGACAGATTCTAAATCAAACGTTTCTTGATACATGAAAAACTCCTTTCGTTGGGATAGAGAGATAAATACATCTCTATTATAAAAAGCTTACCCTACTAATAACCAGTAGGCACTTTTTGCAGACTTACTATCTTTTGGGATAGAATTAAGCCCCGATAAGCCTACCTTTTGGCCTCGTCCTAGAACTTTCTAGCCTTCTTCACACTTTCTTTATATTCTCACGGCTAGTCCTGACCAAAAATCCCTAGCCTAGACCCTGGCTTCATGTTAAAATATGGAGGACTAAGAAAGGAGCCCTGCCATGCATCACGCAGCCTATTTTTACCTAGAAATGCATACCCATGAATTAACTGTCCCTTACACCAACAAACCTCGTCGTATTCGGGTTCTCCTACCTAAGGATTACCAGAAGAACGAGAACAAGTCCTATCCTGTTCTCTACTTCCATGACGGCCAGAATGTCTTCTACAGCCGCGAATCCTTCAGTGGCCACTCCTGGAAAATCATTCCCGCCATCAAGAAGAATCCTGACATCCCCCAAATGATTGTAGTCGGAATCGACAATGATAACGAGAACCGCCTCAACGAATATTCACCTTGGCCTTTCACTAATACACCCATTCCAGAAGGCATCCGCTTAGGAGGCAAGGGCCTTAATTATGCTGACTTCGTCATGAATGTAGTCAAGCCTTTTATTGATAGCCACTACCGGACCAAACCTGACAAACGCCACACCGCCATGGCCGGCTCTTCCTTGGGTGGTAATATTACCCAATTTATGGGCTTGGAATATGCGGACCAGATTGGTAACCTAGGGGTCTTCTCTAGTGCCTCCTGGTTAACCGTCGAAGCCTTCAACCGCTACATTAGCCGTCAAAAGCTAGACCCTAGCCAACGGATCTTTATCCAAGTGGGGACCCAGGAAGGTGACGAAACCGACCGCGACCTGACCCACGGTAACATGAAGCAAATCTACATCAACGCCTCCCTCAGCTACTATCAACAATTACTGGCTGGCGGCATGCCGCAGGACCGACTCCAACTGATTATTGCGGCTGACGCCACCCACAGTGAAGAAGCTTGGGCGACTTATCTACCCGATTGCCTACGTTTCCTAAGTGAAGAATGGTAGGCCAAGGCCCTGACCCTAGCAGAAAGGATGGATTTCCTATGAACTATATTGTTATTTCTCCCTACTACCCTGCTAACTTCCAGCCCTTTTCCTACAAACTGCGCCAGCATGGCGTCAATGTCCTAGGAATCGGCCAGGAACCTTATGACCAACTCAACGATGAGCTCAAAGCAACTCTGACTGAATACTTCCGCGTGGATAATCTGGAAGACCTAGATCAAGTCACTCGAGCAGTCGCCTTCTTCTTCCACAAATATGGACCAATCGACCGGATTGAGTCCCACAATGAGTACTGGCTGGAATTAGATGCCGGCTTGCGTCAGCAGTTCAATATCTTTGGCGTCAAACCCCAAGATTTGGCCAAGACCAAGTACAAGTCCGTCATGAAGGAATACTTCCGCAAGGCTGGCGTACCGGTTGTGGACGGTCGCGTGGTTAGCCAGACTTCAGAAATCGAGGCAGCAGTTCAAGACTTAGGCCTGCCACTAATCGCTAAACCTGACAATGGCGTGGGGGCAGCCGCTACCTACAAACTCATGACGCCAGAAGATGTCGACCAATTCAAGGCTACTTGGGGGGAGTCCACTCCTTACTTCCTGGAGCAATTTGTCTCCTATCCAACGGTAACGACTTTTGATGGTCTGATTGATGCCCAAGGCAATATTGTCTTCGAGACCGGTCTAACCTACTACTACCCGCCACTGGAATTAGTCTTGGAGCGTAAGGACAACGCCTTCTATATTGAGAAAGAACTCCATCCTAAGTTGCGTGAATATGGCCATGCCATCATCAAGTCCTTTGGCATGAAGGAACGCTTCTTCCATATCGAATTCTTCCGGACGCCGGACGATGACTTTATCGCCATTGAATACAATAACCGCCCAGCCGGTGGCTTCTGTATCGACATCTACAACTATGCCCATGATATTGACCTCTACGATTATTGGGCTAAGCTAGTGACCGGCCAAGAGCTATCTAAGCAGACCGCCCACGGTCGCTACTGCCTGGCGGTAGCCCGTCGCGATGAGCATACTTATGTGGCCAGCCACCAAGACATTCTGGAGCGATACGCTGACCAAATCAAGATGACCGCCCGCATTCCGCAGGCTTTCGCTGATTTACTTGGGGACAGTCTCTATGTCATGACGACCCCTTCTCGTCAAGTTGTTGATGATATGGTCCGTTTTGTCGGCCAACGCATCTAAGCATTTCAAAAACCAGGGGGCTCCTGCCCCCTTTTTCTTCATTAGAAAGGATTCCTCAACATGTACATTCACCAAGCCATTCTCCACATCCTGGATAAGGATGCCGGTAATCTCTTCCTGTCCCAGGAAGCCATGGACTTGTCCTCGCCCCTGATTCGGACCTACCTGGATAAGCTCCTGACCAAGGTCCAAAAGGCAGAACCCAAACGCGCTAAGCTTGAAGCGGACAGCGCCCTCTGGACTAGTCTCAAGGATGACCAAACCAGCCTGATTGACAAGTCCACTAATCTGGCCGATAAACTTTTCGATTTGATTGGGCCGGCGGAAGAAATCGCCGCTGCTGACTATCTCTTCTTCGAGGCTAGCGACGACCATGAACAGCGCTATTTTGGCCTGATCCGCCTGGACTATTCCAGTCAGGTGACCCATTTTCTCTTAGCCGAATCGCAATTAGTGAATCAGCTGGTCATGCACCACGCTATTCTCCCTAGCCCGACCCAGACGCCATCGGAATTCTTCTTGCTTAACCTGGCTACTGGTGACTACCAAATTCTAGAGAAGCAATATGTCATCGAAGGCAAGCGTTGCCTCTACCTATCCGAGCGCATTCTGGAAATCGCCCCACCACAAGCGGCACCTCAGCAAATCAAGCAAATCAAAAAGGCAGTCGCCGATACTGCCAAGCAATTTGACCAAGAACCTTATCAGGCCCTGGCGACTACTCAGAAGGTTATCCTGCAACAGCTAGAAGAGGACCATGTCATTAATGCGGAAGAAATCACCCGCCAGGTCTTCAAGGACAACCTTGGCGCCCAGGATGCGGCGCGTGAGGCCTTAGTCAAACGAGAAGTCCCAACCAACATTGCAGTCAACAACGTGCCTAAGTATGAGAAGAAGTACGCCAAGCAGAAATTCAAGCTGGCTAATGGCATCGAGCTCATGGTGCCAACTGAACTCTATGATGACCCTGAAGTCATTGAGTTTATTAATAATCCTGACGGTTCTATCTCCGTTATGATTAAGAACGTCGACACTATTGTTAATGCCTTTAATGGCTAAAAAAGCCCTCTGGCTGATGGAACAAATGCCATCCGCCAAGGGCTTTTTTTTAGCTTGAGATTACCAGATAGTTACCCGGTCTTCAGGTGCCAAGTACATGGCGTCGCCGGGCTCAACCCCAAAAGTTTCATAGAAGGCTGCCAAATTCTTAGGTGCCATATTGGCCCGTAACTCACCTGGCGAGTGAACGTCAATATTGAGGAGCAGGTTGACATACTCTGGTCTTGCTTTGCGGCACCAGACGCGAGCCCAGTTGAAGAAGAAGTCTTCCAGGCCTGCATCTGGCAGAGCTTGGGCTGCTTCAAGGGCGCAGCTTAGACCACCCGCATCCGCAATATTTTCGGACACGGTCAAGGTCCCATTAATCTTGCCGTCGCCAAATGGAATCCCATCCCAGAGCTTGATCATCTTATCGGCCAGACTGTTGAAGTGAGCCAAGTCCTCTTCCGTCCACCAGTTAGACAAGCTACCGGTCTCATCAAACTGGGCGCCATTATTGTCAAAGGCATGGGAGATTTCATGGGCAATCACAGCCCCAATCCCCCCATAGTTGGCGCTGGCTGATTGTTGCAAGCTATAGAATGGTGCCTGCAGAATAGCCGCTGGGAAGCAGATGAGGTTATTGGATGGATCATAGTAGGCATTGACCGTATTGGCACTAATTTCCCAGAGGTCGCGATCCACCGGCTTGTTCCACTTGCTGAGGTTGTAGCGGGTTGCTACTTTGGTGAAGTAGATGGAAGCTTGGAAGAAGTTGCGGTCGCCGACGACTAATTCCTCATAAACTGGCGGAATCTTGTCTGGATAGCCCACTAAGAGGTCCATTTTTTGCAACTTGAGAATGGCCTTTTCACGGGTTGCAGGGCTAAGCCATTCCTTGGTCTCTAGGCGTTTTTGGTAAATGGCAATCATGTTCTTGACCATTTGGGTCACGTCTTCCTTGGCTTCAGGGCCAAAGTAACGTTTGGCATAGAAGTCACCTAAGACTTGGTCGAAGGCTTGATTGACATGGCTGTAGGCCAATTTTTCAAAAGGTCTCATGGCTGGGTTGCCGGTCAAGGCCTGGGTCATACGGTGGCTGATAGCCCGCGCTTCTTCAGACAGATAGCTGGTCGCACCCGTAACCAGACGCAAGGTCAACCAAGCCTTAAGCTCAGTCAAATCAGCTTGATCCACTAGCTCCTTAAAGGCCTCGAAGAATTTAGGTTCGCCCACGTTTAGGGTCTCAGGCAAGCCACCTAGGACAGACTCCAACACTGCCTTGAAGTCGATTTGGTCGGAGTAGGCTGCTACTTGATCCAGCTTGCGAGGGTTGTGGAAGACCACATATTCTGCCGCTTCTTCCTTAGACAAGGTATAAGGGGCAAGGCGGGCATCAAAGGCCATGCCGGCTGTCACCAGTTCCACTGCTTCCTTCACATCTAAGCCTAATAAAGCCAGTAAGTCCAAGGCCACTTGGCGGTAGACTGCCAATAATTGCTGACCTTGCGCATGGTCAGGCTCATAGTAGGTCCGATCTGGCAAAATCAAGCCTGGACGGCCCAGATGCACCACATAGCGATTGGAATCAGCCATATCTTGGATCACGCCTAGACCGAAGGGACCAGGTAGGCCTTCTAAAATACCGGTCTTAGCCCACTCAGTCAGGTCAGCCACTGAGGTCAGTGCTTGGATGCGGTCGATGTAGGGACGCAAGGGGCTCATACCTAGCGCAGCGCGCCCTTCCTTATCCAAGGCTAACTGATAGTAAGCCACCATTTCCTTTTGCATCTTGGTCAGTGACTGAGGCTGATCAATCAAGTCGGCCAAATCCTTCATCAAATCAGCTTCTACCTTGTCGGCCAAATCCGAAAAACCACCCGTTGTGGGCTTATCATCCGGGATTACAGCCGTCTCTAACCAGGCTCCATTAACTGCCTGGAAGAGGTCTGTCTTAATCAGGTCACGTTCTACTTTATGTGTCATAGCACTTCCCCTTTTCTTATTTTCTTAGCTCTATTATAGTCTTTTTGACTTGCTAGGACCACTCAAACGATTAAAGCATAAAAAAGGACTAGGTCAGCTGACCTAGTCCTTAATGCTTAGAAGCTACTATAAATGTAAGGCTGCACGCCTCCAGTATCCTTAGCCAAACCGTAGATGACGAGGATCATAATCAATACATAGAAAATCGCAATCCACAGAATGAGTTGGAGAATTTTGGAGGATTTAATCTTGTTTACCATATTCGTAAAGATCTTTTTCAAGGCGAGTCCATCCTTTCCATCCTAAGTGCAACATATCCTGCATGACATAAGGCTCGTAATCATCATCCTGGTAATCATAATATTTAATACCACGTTGATCTAGCACTTGCTTGATTGCCTCATAGACAGCCCGGCGGTCTTCCTTAGGGAAGCCGGTGTAGTCATACCACTTACCATTAACAGGTAGGAGGACGACACGGACATCTATGCCCAAGTCTTGGGCAATGTCGAGGAATATGTTCAAGTCTTTCATTTCCGGTGAATCGGTGACGTATTTTCCTACATCACTGTTCTTAAACTTCTCTAAATCTTGACCAATTTCATTGGTGTAATAATGATTTTCAACCTGAAATTCATTATTGTTGGTCTTGTCTGCTGCCCCTTCTTGCTCAGCAATGGTCTTATAACGTTGATCCCAATCATAGTCAGGCGTCTTGTCACCTGCCATTGGCAGAGGATCCTTGTCAGCTAGGGCATAGCGAATCTTGTTCTTGAAGACATCTAGCTGATAATGAGCCCGCGCCCATTGGTTCTCTAGCCAATTATCTGGCTCGTCTAGCAGGGCCTTCTTATAGCGAGCCAAGGCATCGTGCACTTGGGGATGCTGAGTCGAAGCTTCTAGCAGACGATCAATAAAGGCACGTTTGTGTTCTTCCGTCACCTTAGGATTACTCAAGGTATTATAAACATGCTCAAAAGACAGACGATAGAGTAAGGCGTTAGCTGGTACGCCTTCTTTGGTAAACCATTGCAGGGATTCCAATAAGACTGCTTTTTGTTGAGGCAAATTATCCCCTACAGAACCCAAGATGGAGGCCAAGGTAAGGTTGCGATAATTCCCGCGGCCAATTTCCATCAGGTGAAAATCCTTGTAGTTGAAGACCACGCTAGGGTCGAAGTTTTCCTTGAAGGTTTGGACCAACTCCGAGGATCCAAAGACTGTTAAGGTCTGGGCGTCCATATTCTGAGTTAAAACATCCTTACTCTGGTTCTTCTCCACTTGTCGGCCGTAGCGTATACTGTTATCTGGCACCTGGTAGGCCCCGGACAAGGAAGCATTGAGGCCAACCATGCTGACAATGGCTAAGCAAATGGCATAGACTAAGGCCTTCATTTTAATCATAAAGCAGCCACTCGTTTCTTAACGTAAGCCATGACCCGGCGTGGCGTATCAATCTCTTCATAGGTGACTTCAGTTGGCGCCGTCGCGAAACCGAAGACTTCTTCCATCCGCACTAGCATTTCAACGAAACCTAAGGAATCCAAGAGCCCTTCGTCGCGGAGATTGATATCCAAATCCTCACGAACCACTTCATCTTCACACAATTCTTCTAAAAGGCTTAATACTTGTTCTTCCATACTCTCACTCCTAACCTTGTCCAAATCCTAGCCACTTCCCTACGACTTCTGGAAATTTATTGGAGAAGATGAACATCCCCAAGACAACCAATTGTAAAGTCACTGCCCAGCTTACTAGCTTGTAGAGGGAGTGGTTTTTGTATTTCTTATAAAATTTTGATTTCTTCTGATAGGCTTCGAAGCCAGCCATTAAAACCCCGTGGTAACAACCATAGAGGATGTAATGGAAGGAGAAGCCATGCCAAAAGCCCATGAAGAGCATATTGGCCATATAGGCTGCCATGGCCCGATTAAGCCGGGTCTTGAAACGCTTATGACGAATAAAGTTCATCATGACGCGAGAGAAGACAAAGTCCCGCAGCCATTGGGATAAGCTAATGTGCCAACGATTCCAGAAATCCTTGATATCGATGGCCAAAAAAGGTTGCTTAAAGTTCATTGGGGTCTCAATCCCTAGCAGGTTACTGAGCCCGACCGCCATGAGACTATATCCAGCAAAGTCAAAGAATAAATAGAAGGTATAGCCGTAGGCGTATTTAATCAAATAGTAAAAATAATTGCCCACCTGCAATGCCGACAGCCACTTGAAAATGACGGCAGCAATGACAAATTTGTAGACGGCTCCCAGTAGCAGACGATAACTTCCCATGCCCAACAAGTCCCAATAGTCTTTCCAGTCCAGAATCTTCTCCGTATCCGCCACAAAACGCATGGAGCGATCAATAGGGCCGGCACTGACAACTGGGAAGAAGAGCAGGAAGCTCAGGTAATCGACCAAGGACATTTCCTTAATGAGGCCGTCCTGAGTTTCTAGCAGAATCTGCACCACCTTAAATGATAGGTAGGAGATGCCGATAAAACCAAAACTGTAGAGAGGCCAAATTTCATGTAACTTAGCCAAAACCAGAGGCAAAAAGGACAGATAGACTGGCCACTTGATCTTAGGGTGGCGAAATTGGTATTGAATCAAGCCATACTGAAAGACCAAGAAGCCGAGCGAGACTGCCAAATGTTGGAAATCTGCGCCAAAGACACCAGCATAGATAATCAAGGAGCCTAGGGCCAGCCAATATTTGATTGGCCATTGGCGCCAACGAATTACCAGTCCGCCTAGGCAGAAAATCGCTGCTATCAGAGCAAACTTTTCATCGCCAAAGTAGGTCATAAGAGCCCTCCTAAGGCCTTCCGGTCGACCTTGCCATTTTGATTAAGGGGTAGGCTATCCAGAAAGACGATTTTCTTAGGAATCATGTAGTCTGGCAGGGTTTGCTTCAAATGCGCCTTGAGTTCACGCACCGTTTGGAAACGTTGCTGGATGACTTGGTCATAAACCACAAAGCTGACTAAACTTCTGACCCTATCGCCTTCGTACTTAGGTAGGGTGATGGCTTGGCTGACCAGAGGATGCTTGATTAGGTTGGCATCAATATCCTCCAGTTCAATTCGGTAGCCATGCCACTTAATCTGGAAGTCAATACGACCATTACAGAAGAGTAAGTCATCTTCAAAGTAACCCACGTCCCCTGTCTTATAGGCAGGTTGCCCACCGACTTGGCCAAATTTCTGAGCGGTCAATTCAGGTTGACCATAGTAGCCTTGCGCGACTGTATCCCCAATGATTTGGATTTCACCCTGGCCTTCTTCTGCCTCTTCTAGGGGCAGCAACTTGACCTGACTGCCAGGACGGACACGCCCAACCGGTAAATTGTCAGGATAGGCATCTATCAAGGCTTGGTCGATATCCACCCAAGTCATCATCACCGTCGACTCGGTTGGCCCATAGGAATTATAGACCTTGGCCAAGGGGAAGCGATCCAAGAGGGCCTGAGCCGTACGAGCCTGAAGTTTCTCGCCGCAGAAGGCGAAACGTCTGACTTGGGGCAGCAGTTCTTGATTGAATTGCGGATCGGCCAAACAAGTGTCCACAAAGGACGGCGTGGACACCCAAGTGGAAATGCCCGACTGCTTGAGGCAGTCGAACAAGGCCCCATAATTGCTTAACAAGCCCTTGTCCAATTGATATAAGGTGGCCCCCATACAGAGAGCAGGATAGACGCTCATGACCGACAGGTCGAAGGAATAAGGCGGCTGTCCGATGAATACAGGTCTCTCGCCTGGTTGGGCTGGAATCAGTGGCAGATACCAAGTCAAGAAATTGTCTAGGTTCTCGGCTGAGATGCAGACCCCTTTTGGTTGGCCAGTTGAGCCAGAGGTATAGATAATGTAGGCTGTCTCGAACCCCTTAACCGCCAGGTCATCAGCCGGCGCATCATAGCTCCCCGCCTGCACGATGGCTTGAGCTTGGGCTAAAGTGACTTGCCGGCAATCGAGTGACAAGTCTTCGGTCGTAAGAACCAAAGGCGGCGCCAACTTCTCAATGATAGCGGCCACCCGATCCAAGGGCATGGACAAATCAATGGGACAGTAGGCATGACCTGACTTAAGGCAAGCCAAGAAATAAACCAACATGTAGGGATGCTTATGTCCGTAGACAACTAGGGGTGAACGGTCCTGGCCCAAGGTCTCCTGCAACCAGCCTGCTAATTGGTCAACGGCTAGCCACATGTCCTGATAGGTGAGTGTTTGGGCATCCTGATTCAAACGATTCAATTGGCAAGCAAGGACCTGTGAGTTACGATGGGCTTGGATTGCTTGCATAAATTTCAACATACTCACTCACTCCAAACATTTCCTTGTTCTCTACTAGAACAAGTGATTACTTTTCTACAATTCATAGTTTACACCACGTATATGAAAAAGATATGAAAAACTCCACCACATTCTGCGAAGATGTGATTTAAATATAAAAAGAGCTACTCACTAGCAGCTCCATCTAATTCTGTTGGCGGGGCCGGATACTTAATGGCATTCTTACGCAGTTTATCCGCAATAATGTCGTCAATATCCAGGCCTAAATTATCTGCCAGCATATAAGTATAGATTAAAACATCTGCTACTTCTTCTTTAATATGTTCTAAGTCTTGACTATTAGCTTCCTCAGGCGTCCGCCATTGATAGATTTCCATCAATTCAGCCGCTTCAATCGCAATCGATATAGCCAAGTCCTTCTCATTATGATAAGGTCGCCAATGACGTTCATCGCGGAAACGATTGATGGCCGCCATGGTTTCTGAGCTTTGTTGATTCATTCTCATCACCTAGTCTTGGTCTTGCTCTAGTTGGGCCATGAGCCATTCTGCCCATTGCTGATTGATGAAGAAGCCACCACCGTAGCGGGCTAGCTCCTGGGCAAAGCTGTCCTTGGTTAGGTCATACTGGCCCTGGTCAAAGGCCACCGTCGCGACCAATTCATGGTCATCCCCTAGCAGAAATTGGGCTTTACCTTCCTTGGTCAATGCATAAAGAATATGCTTAATTGGCTGGTCTGGCATTTGTTGGTGGAAACCAGCAAAGACCAAGTATTTTTGTAACTCTACAATGCGGTCATCTAGACCCGCTTCATGAATTTGAATCTTCTCCCAGAGATTGGGCAAGCCGTGTACAATCCGGATAGTGGTGACAGCCATCTGTTCGGGGGTGAAGGTGTCCTTCAATACTTGCACATCTTCTTCAAAAAAACTAGGATCTGGTTCGTAGAAGAGGACAAGGCCCTTTTGTAAATCTTGATAGAGGAAGCCGTAATCCGCCATGCCCTCATAGCCACACTCAGGACATTTTACTTTGAAAAATTCCCCAGACAGAATGGCTTCACGTTCCGGTGACTGGTCAGTGACATCGATTGTTCCATAGACCTTGACGTCGATTGGTGCCTGACATTGGTGGCAAGCCACTTGCTTCACATCATATTGAGACATTAGGGCACTTCCTTTTAATTTTCTTGACCCTATTATAACATATTAGGATGGACTTGGCTCGTTAAAAGAAAGCCTCGCGCCCCGTAAAAGCGCTATCTTTATTAGATTGTTCGCTATTATTTAAGTAAAGAAGCCACCCAAAAAGATAATCAAAAAAATAACCGACTGCTTGAGTGTTTTTTGCTAGATAGCCCCCTCCTAAACTCCTTCATTTCCCACTTCTTGCATTTCAGCTCCCCTCTCTTACCACTTAAGCCCCAATTTTGACCACTTAGCTTTTTGATCAACTCAAGGTCCAAACATCATGGTAAGATAAGCCTGTAGTAAAGGAGGACACCCCAAATGTTAATTCAAACCCAAAACCTAACCAAACGTTACGGCGATAAAACCGTCGTACAACAACTCAACCTATCCATCCCCCAAGGTCAATTAGTGGCGCTCTTAGGTCCTAACGGGGCCGGTAAATCCACCACTATTAAGATGTTAACCGGCCTCTTGTCCCCTAGCGAGGGTTCTATTATCTTCCAAGGTCAACAGCTTTCTCGCTCAGACTATCAGCGCCAACTGGGCGTGGTCTTCCAAGACAGTATTTTAGACCAAGACTTGACCGTTGGCCAAAACCTCTTAAATCGGGCCAAATGCTACCGTAACTTTGAAGCCAGCCAGCTGGACTTCCTGATCCAAGTCTTTGAACTCGAGTCGATTTTGAAGCAAAGCTATGGCACCTTATCTGGCGGCCAACGCCGTCGTGTCGACATCGCGCGCGCCCTGGTCCACCAGCCCAAATTCTTGATTCTGGATGAGCCTTCAACTGGTTTAGACATCCAAACCCGTAATGTCATCTGGGATGCCCTCTTGCGCCTACGCCAAGAACAGGGCCTGACCATTCTCTTAACCACCCACTACTTAGAAGAAGTAGAAGCTGCTGACTATGTCTACATTATTGACCACGGTCACTTGATTGCGGCCGACACAGTCAGCCAGCTCAAAGCTCAATATGCCTATGACACCCTGAGCCTAGACCTTGAAGATCCGCAAGCCCTAGCCCAAGAACTTGCCCCCGACTACCAAGTCCGTCTAGATGGCCCGCTCTTGAAGGTTGACCTCAAGCCTGAGCAATCCGTCTGGCCCCTCTTAGATCGTTACCGCCCACTTATTAAGCACTTTGAATACCATCGCGGTAGTGTCGATGACCTCTTTATTAATTTAACCGGAAGGGAGATCCGCTAATATGTTACACTTCACACTTCGTTGCCTTCGCCTCTACTTCATCCAAAAGAGCCGTGTCTTCTTCTCGCTCTTAGGTGCCCTCATCACCTTCATTCTCTACCTAGCCTTTCTCAAGGACAACATGGCCTCTTCCTGGCCACAGTTGCCAGGTGTTAACACCTTCTTGGATTACTGGCTCTTAGGGGGAATCTTGGCCATCGTCGGGGCGACCACTAGCGCAGCAGGTCTCAGTCAAATGGTAGCGGATAAAGAAAAAGGCGTCCTAGCCGACTTCCTCTTAACTGATTTAAGCTATAATCAAATGCAATTTGGCTACTTCCTAGCCAGCGCCCTAATCAGTTTGATTATGCAGGTTCTTGCCCTAGTCTTATTATTTACCTACTACGCGCTAACGGCGGGCATGACCCTATCAGGCTTGCAATTACTTCAGGTCTTGGGTGCTATGGTCTTGTCGGCCCTAGTTTGGACTAGCTTCAATGTCTTACTCTTTGGCTTCGTTAGAAGCCTGACTAGCTTCGGCCATGTTATGTTATTACTATCTACTTCCCTAGGTTTCTTCGCTGGCGTCTACCTACCACTAGGGCTCTTGCCACAAGCAAGCCGTTGGGTCATTCAAGTCACCCCAGCCCCTTACTTCTCCTCTCTCTTCCGTCACATTCTACTAGCGCCTACGCAAGCAGCCATGACCCAGCAGGTGCCTGACTTCATGTTACAACAAATCTTGCGCCACACCGGTGTCGGCTTGGATGTCGGTTTCTTAACCAGCGCTAGCCAGGAAGTCCTCATTCTCTTAGGCTTCGGCCTCCTCTTCCTCATTCTCATGCCAATCTTAGGCAAATTTAGTCGCAAACTGGCCTTACATAGTCTATAATAGGGAGGAAGATGCTGTTTTAGGAGGGAGCCCTTGTGAATATACGATTTGAGCCCAATCCCCAACTCGCCCCTGATACGGTCAATGTGACGGTGGAAGCGGCTAAGCTTAACACAGAGGCCCTGCAAGTCCTGCAGCTTTTGGAAGAAAATCAAAAGGCCTCTTCAGGTCTTACACGGCTTCCGCTCCTAGTCGATGACAAGACCATCATGGTGGCTAGTCAAGATTTGATTGCTATGGAAGTCTACCAGAATGAGTTGACCGTCTACACTCAAGAGGCTACTTACCTAGTCAAAGGCCAGCTCAATAAGATGTTGGAACGCTTAGACGGGCGAGACTTTGTCCAAGTCTCCAAGAGCGCCCTGCTCAATATCAACCATCTGCACACGCTTGAAATGGGATTTTCTGGCAATATGGTGGCCTTACTGACCCACAAAATCAAACTTGGCGTTAGCCGTAAATACCTGCCAGCACTCAAGCAAGCGCTGGGCATGGGAGGGATATAAGATGTTAAAAACACATACCTTAGCCTTCGTCAATGGCCTTCTGGTTGGCTCACTCACCTATCTGCTCTGTACCTTGGTCTTCCTTCGGACCAGCACCATTAGACCTGCCGAAGTCGTTACCGTGCTCATCATGAGTGGCCTCATCGGCCTTGTCACCCTCCACTATCGGGAGTGGGAAGAAGATCATAACCTGACCTTGGCCTTGCTTCTTCATTTCGCTTCTATCCTTATCATTGTCGGTATCACGGCCCTCTACAATGGCTGGATTAGCTTTTCTTGGCAGGATTTACTTCCTTTTGTTGGAGTTGTCTTGGTCATCTACATCCTAATCTGGCAAGGTATGATTTGGCATCGCCGCTTGGATGTGGCGGCCACCAACCATCTCATTCAAAAACGACGTCAAAAGTCTCACTAGCTAGTAAAATAAGCCCTCCCTAGGAATCCTAAGGAGGGCTTGTATTTTTATTGATAGTAAGCTGAACCATTTTGTAAGATTTTATGCTGGCAATAATTTTGTAGGTTTTCTAGCTGACGTTGATGCTCATCCGTTCCAAGGCGGTAGCTTCTGCCTTGGAAGGTCAGGACCAAATTCAAGCTCTTGACCCGCGTCTGGCCTGTGCGGCCCACACGATAACGGTGCATCTTGACCTTGACTAAATCCGACCAGGAATGACGATCCTCGCGATCCCCTATGCTAATAGCAACTTGGCTACCCAAGTCACGTATGACCACTGGACGGCGCCAGATTTTCTCATAGGCCCACTGAACTAAAGCAGATGACCCTAAAAGCCAAATCACGAAGACTAACAACAATAAGGCTTCATGAGCGCCTTCTGGCGTCCTTTTCCATAGCCAATCGAGCAGGGAAAGTAGCCCCCAGCCTAGCAAGGACATAAAGACCAGAATCAGCCCCACAATAGACCAAAAACGCACGCCATAGACATGGCTAACCCGCAAGACCTTGCTGAATTCTAGCTCTTTATTTTCATGATGTGTCTCCATGTCTGACTCGCCGTCCTTTCATCTAGGCTTATTCTACTCTAGTTCAATCTTTCCAGCAAGTGGCTGACTTGCTTCCAAATGTCTATTTGGACTTCTTAGACTTTTTGCCTCTATTCCTTATTTTACTCTGGCAATAATGTTGGAATTTTGTCAATTCTGTTACATATTCATCCGTCCATAGACGATAGGTCCGCCCTCTGAAAATCAGCAATAGACTCAAGCTCCTGGGTGTAGTAACAGTGCCATGCTTTGTTAAACCTGGCTCCGCCTTGACCTTGCGCAAGTCATCCCAGTCATGACACTTCTCTCGATGGCCTACCTTAATGGCAATTTGACTCCCTATATCGCGTATGGTAACTGATTGGCGCCAGATTTTGTCATGAGACCAAAAAATCATCGGAGCTGCTATAAAGGGCCAGGCAAGAAGCATACATGGGCCTAAGACTGGCTGCCAGCTTCTGGGTGAGAGCTTAAACAAGAAAAGTAGTCCCCAGCCCACTAAGGACATAAAGATTAGCACCAAGACCAGACCGGACAAAAAACGCACCCCTAAAATTTGACTAACCCGCAAATCTAGGCTTAATTTCTTCATAGCTCGTTCTCCCGTCCTTTCATCTAGGCTTATTCTACTCTAGTTCAATCCTTCCAATTAGTGGCTGACTTGCTTCCAAATGTCTATTTGGACTTCTTAGACTTTTTGCGTCTATTTCTTATTTTACTCTGGCAGTACCGTTCTAGGCTTCTCAAGTCTTCTATATAATCATCCGTCCCTAGGCGATAGGTCCGCCCTTTGAAAATCAACACCAGATTTAGACTCATGACGGGAGAGGCATAGTATCTACTTTGCCCTTCAGTCGACACCTTGACCTTGCGCAAGTCGTCCCAAGCATGACACTTCTCTCGATGGCCTACCTTAATGGCAATTTGACTCCCAATATCGCGTATGGTAACCGGTCGGAGCCAAATCTTGTCATAGGACCACCGAACCAGAGGAGCCGCGATAAAGGGCCAGGCAATATAGAAACATACGCTTAAGACTGGCTGCCAGCTTTTAGGGGAGAGCTCATATAAGGAAAGTAGCCCCCAGCCTACTAAGGACATAAAGACTAGCAACAAGACCAAGACGGACAAAAACCGTACCCCAAAAATATGGCTAACCCGCAAATCTAGGCTTAGTTTCTTCATAGCTAGCTCTCCCATCCTTTCACATAGGCTTATTCTACTCTAATCGTCTCTTTCTAGCAAGAAGAAGACGCAAAAAAAGACCGCCTCAGGCAGTCTTTCCTTACTAATAAAATGGATTGAGTTGATAGGTGTAGGTTTTGTGACTACGCCCTCGTTTACCAGCACCTGCATGGCCAAATTCCAGGAAGGTCAGATACTTCTCCTGACGCAATCTGAAGGCCGTCATGCCCACATTGCGGAATTGGGGATGATTGAAGACATCGAAGATGGCCCGCACATCCTTAATGGTGAAAGTACTTGGCAGAAGCGACAGAACCGTCGGATGGTACTCCAACTTGTTGGATAGGCGTCTCACCGCTTTGGTAATAATCAACTCATGGTCAAAGGCCAAGTCGTGAATGAAGTCTTGATTCTCACTATCCACTAACAAGAGAGCTCCTGATTCGGTCACCGAGAGATTGGCCCAGCAAATGGCGCTGGCATCATCCCCTGCCACCGCCTCCTGGCCGCTATCATAGGGCAGGTAGACGATGTGGGCCACCGAGACCACCCAGGCCCGCGGATCGCGACCTGGACTGGCAAAGGTCTCCAACTGCTCAATTCGCAACGGGTCCAAAGCAATATGAGTTTCCTCTAGCACCTCACGAATGGTAGCCTGAGTGGTGTCTTCATCTGGTTCGACAAAGCCACCCGGCAAGGCATAGTGACCCAAGAAAGGATGGGCCTTGCGCTTAATCAAGAGCAATTGTAATTGGGGCGTCTCTTCTTGGTCGGCCTGATACCAGCGCAAAATGACATTGTCTACTGTTAGGGCTGGTTTGGGATAGTTGGGAAATTCCTGTTTTTGGTACCAGGTCAAAAATTCTTCCTGGCTGGCCTCAGTCTCATAATAGTGCTTTTCGGCTTGAGGATCCTTAAATTCAGGCATGAAGTCCCTCCTTATTGATTGGCCTGAGCCTGTTGAATCCAACGATACATGCCGACAATACTGTTTACTGTGAAGAGCAGGTACATGACCACAATATCGACGGAGCCATCAGTGCCCCACCAGAGGTAAATGGAGAAGAGATTGGTAGCAATCCAGAAGAGCCATTGTTCGGCATAGAGCTCGGTCATTAACTTCTGACCCACCACATTGGTCCCATCAGTCACAGAGTCACGGAAAGGTCGATTAGCACCGATAGATTTGTAAGCTAAGCCCATAAGTAGCCAAACAATGGCAGTTTGAGCTAAAGCAATAATCCAGTCCACCAAGCTCATGCGACGGGACTTGACATTAGTAGGTGTATCTTCTACTTGATGGGTTTGTTCTCGACGCTTTCGGTCTGCCATAAGCCAGACATAAAGGCCAATCGGTTGCATAACTACGAAGTAGGCATTAGTTAAAACCTCGCCATAGAATCCATTACCGATAGCTAAGAATAAGTAAATACTGGTCGTAATGACACCAAAGAAGTAATTAGATTTACGGCCTTCAGCTACCAAAATAACGTTAATAACCCCTGTAATAGAAGCGATAAAGCCTAGCAAGGTTGAATCTGGGTCGCGCAAAGCAACAATAATTGGCACAATGGACATAATGATTAAATAAGCCCATTCCAGTGAGCTACGGCCCACTACTAAATCCTCATAGATGGCCTTAACCACGCCACCAAAACCTAATTTCTTGGTGTCGCCGGCCAAGACTTTGAGGTTGCGCCCTGTTACCTTATAGCCTGATGTGCAGTAATCGCGGAGCTTGGTCCACTTGGTCTTAAAATTTTCAACAATTGACATGTTCTATACCTCCTGATTCAATAGGTTTGCAATTTCAATTTTGGCTGTTTCATAAAGACTCTCGAAGAAGGTCTGGCCCGGCTTAGGATTCCCCAAGTAGACAATCTTGTCAGCTAATCCCGCCTCTTCAAAGAGCTGGATGGTTAGGGAGGTGAAGGCATCGCGGGTTTCTTCATCCGCCATGGTCATATCCCGAACCCCGTCGTCCACATAGTTAGATTGTGGCAGGACAACAAAAATCTTATCCCACTTTTCCTTCTCAATCATGGACTGGTAAACGTCGGTCAAGGCTTGGAAATCTTCCTCAGACAGACTGTCCTTGAGGTAGTACTCCGCATAGGCCATGGTAATGGTCGAGTTGGTATCGGCGATAATTAAACCATTGTTAGCTGGCGAATCAATCAAGTCCGACGTCTGACGGAACTGGCCGGTAAAGAGATAGGTGTAGTCATTCTTGTCCAATTCATCATCTAAGACATTGTAGCGTTCCTGATACTCGCGGGCATATTCCGGTGACCAAGGGCAACCGAAGAGGCGTGATAAATCCCGCGCCAAGGTCGTCTTACCGTTGGAAGCTGATCCTGCAATGAGGACATTGGTCGAGAAGAAACGGCGGAACGGCTTGGCAATTTGATGCCAATGAGCACGAGGATTATTCCGAATCATGGTCCCGGAAATCTTAATTAAGGATCGGTCTACCAGAACTACTTCCCAGTCAGGGCGCAATTCATTGATTTTGTCCTTATACTCTGTCTCGCCACAGTAGACCACAATCTTAGCTTGGCCACTGAAGGTCACATACTGAGCAATGGACTCATCGAGCTTAGCTAGCCACTCTACCCAACCATTAGGATAGGCCGGAATATGATTCTCGTCTAGCTTATCGACAATGACCAAGTCATCATAGCGGAAAGTCTCACGCGTATAACGGAATCTTTTGCGTAGACTCAGCCCGATTAGATCCCCTCGATCCCCGTCATAACCTGATACGATGGTTAGAACCCCATCATTGTGGCGCTTGGCCTGGTTAATAATATCAATATGCCCAACGTGTAGCGGGGCGAAAGTCCCAAAGACGATTCCAAGGGACGTCACATTCTCTAACTTCTTTCGTTTTACCATTCTCTAACCTCTTTTG